>JAFXQV010000007.1 GCA_017526785.1 Oscillibacter sp.
CCTTTTTCTCTCGGCCTGCCCGACCCGGACAGGGCGGTCTCTCTTCCTGCACGTTCCGGCAAAGTTACTCCTCTTTTTAATGCCCTGCGTCCTTTCTGACCCCTTGTCTTAAAATCCCTACAACAAAGTGATACCGACCGGGATTATTTTTTTGTTTGACATTTTTTTTGGACTGTGGTACCATAAAAAAAGATATGCTCTGGAAATTCGTGGAAAGGAGAAGTTTGGAATCTTGAAAGCAATACGTTTCGGGGCGGTTTTGGCTCTTCTGTGTCTGTGCCTGACGGCCTGCGGGGGTTCGCCGCCGGAGGAGCCGGAGACCAAACGGACGTTCACCGTACGCAAGACGGAGACACCGGAATTAGGCGCGATTCCGGACGCGGCGGTACCGCTGTCCGGCGCGCCGTCGCCGGGCGTTGTGCTGACGCCGCAAGCCCCCGGCACCGCCGCCGAACAGAACAATTCCGCCGTGATTGACTTTTCCAACGCGGCGGACGGCTATATTATGGCGAAGTGGACGGAGGGCGGCGAGGTTCGATTAAAGGTACTGGTCAAGGGGCCGGGGGGCGCGTCGTACCAGTACAATTTGCGTACGGACGGGGCTTACGAGGTGTTCCCGCTGTCGGACGGAAGCGGGGAGTACACGGTAGGGGTCTACAGGAACATCAGCGGCAAGGAGTACGCGGCGGTATTGAGCGCGACGTTTGGGGCGGCGCTGTCGGACGAGTTCGCGCCGTTTGTGCGGCCTAACCAGTACGTGAACTTTGACGCGCAAAGCGCGGCGGTGGCGCGCGCGGCGGAACTCTGCGCCGACGCGCCCGACACTCTGTCGCGCGTGGAGCGGGTTTACACGTTCGTGGTACGGAACACGGTGTACGACACGGCGAAGGCGGAGGCAGTCCGGAGCGGCTACGTGCCGAACGTCGACGAGACCTTGCTTTCGGGGCGCGGCATTTGTTTCGACTACGCCGCGCTCATGGCGGCAATGTTGCGCTCGCAGGGCGTGCCAGTAAAATTAGTGGTGGGCTACACGGGCGACGTTTACCACGCTTGGCTGTCGGTCTGGAGCGAGGCCGACGGCTGGATTGACGGGCAGATTTACTTCAACGGCACCGAGTGGAAGCTGATGGACCCGACATTTGCTTCCACGGGCATGGGGAGCGACCGTATGCGGGAGTACATCGACGACGCGTCGAATTACGAGGCGAAGTACCTGTATTAATTTTGTACGAGGGACGGCTATGGAGACGAAAACAAATTTGATTTCGGAACAGATACTACCTCTGTTTTGTCAGGAACTGTATCAATTATACCGTTCGGGGGTCACGCCCGCCGACGGGCTGGAACTGTTACAGGAGGACGAGACCGACCCGGCCTTGCGGGAGACGTTCCGCGCGGCGGCGGAGGGCATGCGGGACGGTCTCCCGCTGGCGGACGCCTTGCGGGAAACGGGCGCGTTTCCGGCGTATCTGTGCGACACGGTGGCGCTTGCCGACGAGACCGGAAAGTTAGAGGAATCGCTGTCAGGCCTACAGCGCTACTACGAGCGCCGAATCCGCATGCGTGACGAGATTCGCGCCGCGCTTACGGTGCCGCTGGCGCTGTTGGTGGTCATGGCGGCGGTGGTGGTGCTACTGGTCACGCAGGTTCTCCCCGTCTTTGACCGCGTTTTCGCACAAATGGGCGTCCGGATGGGCGGACTTGCGGCGGCCATGATGCGCGCCGGGGTTGTGCTGGCGGACGCCGGAACCGCTGTCGCGGTTGTCGCGGCACTGCTGGCGGTTGCCGCCGTGGTAACCGCGCTGGTGCCGTCTCTGCGGACACGGGCGGCGGGATGGTTCCTGTACCGTTACGGCGGGCGCGGCGTGTTCGGGCAACTGCGGACGGCGCGTTTCGCCGCCGCAATGGCAATGGCCGCCGCAAGCGGCATGGGCATGGACGAGGCCTCCGAACTCTCCGCGAAGCTCTGCGGCGGGAGCCGGGACATTGACCGCAAAATAGAGACGTTCCGGGCGCGGATTCAGGAAGGCGTCAGCCCCGCCGACGCGCTGGCGGACAGCGGCATGTTTTCGCACAGGGACTGCCGGGTGTTGAAGCTGTCGGAGCGTACGGGAGCCCTGCCGGAGACGCTCGAAGGGCTTGCCTCCCGCATGCAGGAAGAAAGCCTGCGCCGGATTGACCGACTTGTCGGACTGATTGAACCGGGGATTGTGCTGTTTACAAGTCTGCTTTCGGGCGCGATTCTGTTGAGCGTCATGCTTCCCATGATGGGACTGCTGTTTGGGATTGGGTGAGCCTATGAGACGGAACGGAGAGGGCGTCCGAAACTGGCTCGCGACGCTGTTGAGCCTGTTACTTTTCGCGGCGGCGGCGGTATGGGTTGCGCGTACGGTGGACGGGGCGGCGGCGGTGTCCGACCGCGAGGGTCTGCGTCAGGCGGAATTGGCGGTGCGTCAGGCGGCTGTGAGCTGTTACGCACTGGACGGCGCTTACCCCGCCAGTTACGAGGATTTGAAGGCGCGGAGCGCCATTGCCGTGGACGAGGAGCGATATAAAGTGTTTTACGATATTTTCGCCTCCAACATCATGCCGGACATTACGGTTGTCCGGCGGAAACCGTGAGGCGTACCAGCGGAATCGGTGCCGCCGCCGCCGGATTGACCGCTTGTATCTTTGGCGCGGCGCTTCTGCTGTCTCTGGTGACGGGGGCGGGCGTCTACCGGCAGGTGGAAAGCCGGGTGGAACGTTCCGCCGTGCGCCGGGTGGGGCTGTCCTATCTCGCGGCGAAGGTTCACGCCCATGACGTGGCGGGGGCGGTTCGCGTGGGGCAGTTCGGCGACGGCGACGCGCTCTTTCTGACAGAGACCGCGTCCGAAACCGATTCCGGCGACGTTTACGAGACTGTGGTCTATGTCTACGACGGCTTTCTGATGGAACTGTTCCGCGTCCGGGGCGCGGCCATGGAGCCGGAAACCGGACAGCGTATTGCCGACATGCGTTCCCTTGAAGCGGAGGCGGACGGGGCGCTGTTGCGTCTGCGCGTCACGGACGCGGACGGCGTACGCGAGACGGCGGATGTCTACGTGAGAAGCGGAACATAAGGGGGCGATTTCATGCAAGAACGCATTCGGCCTACCAAATCGGGGCTGTTTTCCATAGAACTGCTGCTTTGTGTGGGCGTGTTTGTATTCTGCGCGGCGGTCTGCACGGGAATTTTTGTGCGGGCGGAGATGATGAGCCGTCAGAGCGCCGAACTGAATACCGCAGTCAACGAGGCGCGGAATCTTGCGGAGGCCTATCAGGCGTCGGGGGGCGACCTTGCCCGGGTTTGCGCGTCCGGCGGCGGAAGCGTGGAGGACGGCGAACTGGTTCTGACGCGGGAAGGCCTTACTCTGCGGCTGACGCCCGACACGGGTACACTGACTGTATCCAGCGGGGAATGGCTGTTGCTGAGATGGCGCGTGGCGGTTCCGCCGGATAACTGGGGGGTGTCACCGTGAGGCAGGGAGGACAAATTTCCGGGCTTGTGTCGCTGATGACAATTTTCTGTTCCCTCTCGCTGTGCGTGTTCGCCATTCTGACGCTGGCCTCCGCAGACCGGGAGCGGCGACTGACCGAACAGACCGCGCAACGCGCGGCGGCGTACTACGCGGCGGAGTGCGCGGTCATGGAGCGCCTGTCCGGGGCTTCCGGCGACACGGTTACTTTGACCGAACCTGTCGGGGACTCCCTGTCGCTGGTCGTGGAAGCGGTCAGGCGTGACGGACGCTGGACAATTCTCCGCTGGCAGACCGTCTACAGCGGAACGTGGGAGCCGGACGAGTTTATGGAACTCTGGGGCGGAGACGCGTAATCGCGCAGAGATTGGGGAAAAATATGGAAACGAGTAAAACCTATTTGGAAATGGCGGCCAAGGAACGCGCTGCGGACATTTTTCTGATTGCCGGGCGGAGGGTCTCCTTCAAGCGCGGTGACAGTCTGGTTCCTATCAGCGACGAGAGCCTGACGCCGGAGCATTCCGCCGTCTTGATTCGTGAAATTTACGATATGGCAAACCGCCGCTTCCCGGAGGAAGCGGGCGTCTGGGACGACGACTTTTCCCTGTCGGTTCCCGGCCTCGCGCGCTTCCGCGTCAACGTGTTCCGTCAGCGCGGCTCTTTGGCGGCGGTCATCCGTATTGTGCAGTTCGGGATACCGGACTGGAAAGAGCTGGGGCTTCCCGAAGAAATCATGAAAATTGCCGGGCGTTCGAGAGGTCTCGTTTTGGTCACGGGGCCTGCCGGGAGCGGGAAAAGTACCACCCTCGCCTGCATCGTGGACAACATCAACCGCACCCGGAACGCCCACATCATCACCATTGAGGACCCCATTGAGTACCTGCACCGCAATGTAAACAGCATCGTCAGCCAGCGGGAACTGAACACGGACACGGAAAGCTATGTCACGGCTCTGCGCGCCAGTCTGCGTCAGGCTCCGGACGTGATTCTTGTGGGCGAAATGCGCGACCTTGACACCATACAGACCGCCATGACAGCCGCCGAAACCGGACACCTTGTGCTGTCCACCCTCCACACGGTGGGCGCTGTCAATACCATTGACCGTATCATTGACGTTTTCCCGCCGACGCAGCAGCAGCAAATACGGGTACAGTTGGCGCAGGTGCTGAAAACGGTAGTCAGTCAGCAGCTTCTCCCCGGAACGGACGGTACCCTTGTCCCCGCCTTCGAGATTATGCACCTGAACAACGCCATCCGCAATCTGGTGCGGGACAGCCGTATTCACCAGATTGACGCCGCAATCCAGAGCGGCGCGGCCGAGGGTATGCTGAGTATGGACGACTGCATACTCCGCCTTGTGCGGGAAAAACGAATTACAAAGGAAACCGCCATGTATTACGCTTCCAATCCGGAGCAACTCCAAAGGAAACTGCGGTAATTTTTCGCGTTGTGCGGTGAAGCGCGGCGCGGAGGTAGAGGCTTTCGGTTTGCCGCAAATTCCGCGCCGGACAGGCATAAACGCAAGCGAACTGTCATAGGTTGTCCGGTGAGGTGAAGCGAATGAACATACCAACCCGCCGACGGATACTCTCCGCGCTGTTGAGTATCGGGACGCTCTGGACAGTCAGCGTGACAGCCGGGAGTGAAAACGCCGCCTCCGCCGCGAGAGCGTTACAGGAGGCGGCGCTTCGGCTCGAACTCGGCATGCCGCTTCATGCGGACATGTCCCCGGCGGCACTGCTGGTACTGGGCGAGACGCCGTTACTGTACTCCGCCCGCGACAACGCGGGACTGTTCCCGGAAGCCGAACCCGGCGACGCCGTGGAACCCGAACCCGTCCCCGATACGGAATCGACGCCCGAAGCTGTCCCCGACGCCGAACCCGCGCCCGCGCCCGAACCCCAAGCCCCGATTCCGCTACAGGAAGCCGTCCGGGAACCGATTCCGCAGGTTGACAACGGAATCCGCGCCCGGACGCTCATCCCCAAAAGCCCCGACGGCTACACCGTATGCGGACGCGTCTACATCAGTTCAAGCCGGAAACAGCCCCTGAACGTCGAAGCCCTCCGGGACACGTTCGACGCCGAACTCACCGGAGACGCGCCCCAAATCCTGATTCTGCACTCCCACGGGAGCGAGGCCTACACCCCCGCGCCGGGTACCCAACTCGTCTGGTGGGGCGACTCCCGCACCACCGACTTTCGCTACAGCGTCGTACGCGTCGGCGACGAAATGGCGTCCGTGTTCGAGGACGCGGGAATCTCCGTGTTGCACGACCGCACTTTGTACGACTACCCGGACTACAGCGGCTCTTATGACCGTTCCCTGTCGGCGATTGAAAGCTATCTGGCGCAGTACCCCTCCATACACTTCATACTCGACGTTCACCGCGACTACATCGCCGATTCCGCCGGGAATCCCTACAAGGTCATATCGGAGATTGACGGCGTAGGCACCGCCGCGCAACTGACACTCGTTATGGGCAGTGACGGGAGCGGGCTTTCTCATCCGCGCTGGATGGAAAATCTCAAATTAGCCGTCGCCATACAGGAACAGATATTATCCGACTACCCAACGCTCATGCGGCCTATGCTCTTGCGGAAGTCACGCTACAATCAGCACGCTACAACAGGGTCTTTGTTAGTGGAAGTGGGCGCGGCGGGGAACTCTCCCGAAGAAGCGTTGTTGTCGGCGCGGCTGTTCGCCGAGGAAATGACGCGGGTTCTACAGGCAAGAAGCAAGTGAACATTTGTTTGACTGCACACTAAAAAAAGTCGGTCGGTCTTTTTGGTGCTTTCCGGCGAAAAAAGGCTTGACAAATCGCCGGAAAGACGCTATACTGTCACCATTCCCGAAGCGTTCTTTGTCACTGTAAACGGATTTTGACCGGAAAAAGGCAAAAAAGTCGGTCGATGTCGATTACAGAAACTGGAAATTCAGGAATGCCGTCACCAAGCGGGTTTGCGGGTTCTCCCGTTCCGGCACCGACCGACTTTTTGACTGTGAAAGGGGCTGATTGCGCAAGTTTTCGCCTTTACACCCCGCATAACTACCGTTGTCATACCTTCCCTATGAGGGATTAAAACGGAGTCAGGTTGCCTACTTTGCAGTGACGGGGCAACGGCATCTCTGTCATACCTTCCCTATGAGGGATTAAAACTCGAACTTCGCATCGTCGGCCTGAATGCGACGAATCGCATTGCCGAAAAGTCATACCTTCCCTATGAGGGATTAAAACTAAAGCAGTTAAATGGTGTGAAGGATATAGGCTTGAATGTCATACCTTCCCTATGAGGGATTAAAACTCGGGGTCATAGTCGGTAATTTTCCAGCCGTACCGTTCCATGTCATACCTTCCCTATGAGGGATTAAAACGCAATAAAGGCGAAAAGGATTGCGTCAAGTACCAACCACGAAGCTGTGGGGAGTCATACCTTCCCTATGAGGGATTAAAACTAACTGTCCGAGCGGGGTATTAGCGCTTATTATCGCTGTCATACCTTCCCTATGAGGGATTAAAACGATTTGCTGGCCGTCCAACCAGTCTTGTTGAATGAAATTCGTCATACCTTCCCTATGAGGGATTAAAACATTATGCGCGCCTTGGCTTACACATAGTCAGCCACAGAAAAGTGATGTCATACCTTCCCTATGAGGGATTAAAACACCCTCCGCGAACGATGAGAGTCTCTTGCATTCCCCAGGTCATACCTTCCCTATGAGGGATTAAAACAAAAAAAGCGTCCCGTCCCCGTTGAGAGGACAGGACGCTTTATCATTGTTCGGGAACGTGTCAGGCTTCGGCGGCGTCGGGGGCTTTGGACGGCTCCGGCAACGCGAAACGGCGGCTGTAGTCCTCGAACATATGGACATTTTCGGACTGATTCGCGTTGTGGTACAAATCCGGGTGCGTCAGAAACACATTTTGCCGCAGTTCGATAGTCGCCAGCGCGATGTTGGAACAGTGGTCGGAAATGCGCTCCAAATCGGTCAAAAGGTCGTTCAGGGAGATTCCCTGCGTCATGGTGCAGATTCCGGCTTTCATGCGCTCCACATGGCGGTTTTTGATACTGTCCTGCAAGCCGTTAATGACCTGTTCCAGCGGTTCGACCTTTTCGGCGAGCGCCGAGTCGTCGTTCTGGAAAGATTGCATGGTCATGGACATGACTTCCGTCAGCGCGTTCTTCATAACTTCGAGTTCCGCTAAGGCACTGCCCGTGAAAGAGCTGTCCTGTTCGTGCATGCGTTCCATGACCTCGACAATGTTCTCCGCGTGGTCGCCGATACGCTCAAAGTCGGTAATGGTGTGCAGGAAGCGCGTGAACTGCTGATTCTGTTCCGTGTTGAGTTCGCGCTTGGAGGCTTTCAGGATATACGTACCCAGCGCGTCCTCGTAACGGTCGGTGGCTTTTTCGAGCTTGCCCACGCGTTTGGCCTTGTCCTCGCTGTAATGCGCGATAGTGTCCAGCGCGACGATTACGCTTTGCTGTGTGATGTCCGCCATTTTGTTGATTTCCGCCCGGCACTGTTCGAGCGCCAGAGGCGGGAACGGCAGGAAGCGCTCCTCGAATACGGGACCCTTGTCCTCTTCGTCCTCCGCGGACGCTTCCTCCTTGACGACGGCGCAGGTCAGTTTAGCGAGTAGTTCCGTCTGCGGCGCGAGAATCACCACGCACAGGAAGCGGTAGAACGTGTTCAGGGCGGCAATGTGGACGGTCGTCAGTACCATGGTCATGAACGGGAAGTGCGCGACGGCGTTGACGGCGTAGAAAATCGTGCCGAGAACCCCCGCGCCGATAATCTGGATAAGCAGGTACACAACGGCACTGCGGCGGGCGTCGACAGAGGCTCCGGCGGCGGCCATTAACACGGGGAGCGCCGCGCCGACGCCGATACCCATTATCAGCGGCAGCGCCGTGGCGAACGTGACAGCCCCGGTAATGGCGAGTGCTTGCAGGATACCGACGGCCGCCGACGCGCTTTGCAGAACCGCCGTGAACGCGACGCCAGCCAAGAAGCCTAACACCGGATTCGAGAACGAAGTCAACAGCGCGACAAACGCGGGCATTTCCTTCAACGGGGCGACAGCGCCGCTCATGGTACTCATGCCGAACATCAGCACGGCGAAACCCATCATGATATCGCCGACGTGTCGGTGCGTGGCGCGTTTGGCGGCTGTCCGGACGATGATACCGGACACGGCAATCAGTCCCGTAAGCGTACTCGTGGACAGGAGCGACACCCAGCCGCTTCCGCCGCTGATGTCCGAAAGGCAGATGACCCAGCCCGTGACGCTTGTGCCAAGAATCGCGCCCAGTATGATACTGATTGCCTGCTCAAACTTCATCATACCGGAGTTGACGAAGCCCACGACCATGACGGATGTCGCCGAGGACGACTGAATCACGGCGGTGATTCCGGTGCCTAACAGGATACCTTTCAACCTTGTGTTGGTCAGCTTGTAGAGCAGGCCTTCCAGACGGTTTCCGGCGACGCGTTTGAGGCCGTCCCCCATGAGGGACATGCCGAACAGGAACAGCGCGACGCCGCTTAACAGTGAAATCACATTGGAAATATCCATGGAACCCCTTCTTTTGCAACATACAGGCCGGAAACGTATCCGGCGGCGTGGAGTTACTATGTCATCAGCTTTTCGTAGCTGTCATTTTGGACGCTATCATTATTTCATAGCGCTTGGCAAAAGTCAAGAGGCGAAATCGGCGAATTGCGAAACGCCCTCCCGCGTTCGTGGCGGGAGGGCGTTTCCTTGTCAGAGCAGAACCAGCAGAAGACCAAGAATCACAATCACGCCCAGACAGGTCATGAGGAGCGCGAAAGAGAAGTTGAACGACTCCAGCGCGGTGGCGGTGGCGCGCCGGAACGCCCGGAGGCGTCCGATGTGTACGGCCTCGCGCTCGTCGCGTAGCTTGACTTCCCGGACGACCGTCCGCCGTGACAGCACAATCAGCGCGTCGAAGCTGTCACTCATGGCCTGAGACAGCACGGACGCCGCGAAAAGCAGTCCCCGGCAGACGCGCCGCAGTACGAGATTTTCGGCGAACAGCCGCGCCGCGTTCCCAAATAACGTCGGAAGCCAGCTTGTGAACAACGGCGTATAGAGCCGCGCTTCCAGATTCCACGCCGACGGCCAGCGGTTGACGTACACTCCACGCGGACGGAGTACCGGACGCACGAACAGCAGATAGACCGCCGCCCCGACAGACAGCGAAATCAGGCCGCCCTTGAGGTTCTCCCACGCGAACGCGGCGAAGTGGGGGGCGCTTTCCGTGACGCCGAAGGACTGTACCGCGAACGCCGCGACGCGCGTCACAATCCACGGCTGGCCGAGCGCCACGAGCAGGAGTGCCGACAGCGTGACAACCGCAGTGGAGAGCGTGTCCATGCAGTCCGGGTCACTATCATATAACGCTTGTTTGTCCGTGTCCGCGTTGCGTTCCACGAACACACACAAGAACAGTTTCAGCATATAGGCGAATGTCAGGCCGCCCGAAATCAGAAACACCCATTCCGCCGCGTGGAAGTAGAGGAGCGTCCGCCCGATAAAAAATCCGGTTTCCTCCGAACTCTCGATAAGGTGTGCCAAGCCCTCGTGAATCATGGACTTTGACAGGTAGCCGTTGAGGAGCGGCACGCCGCTGATACCCAGTCCGCCGACGGCGAAGGCGATTTTTAACGCGGTTTTGTTGCGCCCCCAGCCCCGGATGTCGTCGAGCGTCAGCGCGTGGACGTTCATCAGCACGACGCCCGCCGCCATGAACAACAGCAACTTCAACATGGAGTGGTTGAGCATGTGCAGGACAGTCCCGGAAATCGCCAGCGCCGCGCCCGCGTCGGAGAGCGTACCCGCGCCCGTCTGTACGCCGCAGAGTACCACGGACGCCAGCCCCGTGAGGATGAAGCCAATTTGCGACATGGACGAGCATGCAAGCGTCCGTTTGAGGTTCACCGAGAACAGCGCCAGCAACGCGCCCAGAAACATAGTCACGAGTGCCAGTGCCAGCAGGAGCAGGCCGAAGGCGCGGTTTCCGTACATCAATTGCAAGGCGGTCATGAGGACGCCGTAGACGCCGACTTTCGTCAGGACGCCCGACAGCAGTGCCGATGCCGGGGACGGCGCGACGGGGTGCGCCATGGGTAGCCAGACATGCAGCGGGAACATGCCCGCTTTCGCGCCGAAGCCGGACAGGATACAGACCGACGCCGCGAAAACTTGCGTCCGGTTCGCGCGGCGCACGGCCTCCGGGAGCGCGGAAAATGTCAGCGTCCCGCAGGCGTCGTAAAGCAGGAAAAGCCCCATCAGCAGAACCAGCCCGCCGAACACCGCGATAAACAGGTACGTATATCCGGCGTGTATCGCTTCTTGGGACTGTTCGTGCATGACCCAAGTAAAGGAAGTCAGCGACAGGATTTCAAAGAAAACGAACGCGGTCATAAAGTCCGCCGACAGCATGACGCCCTGTGTCGCGCCCAGCGTCATGAGCGTGAACAGGTAGTAGGCGTTGAGGCCTTCCGGCTCTTGCGAGAAGTATTCCCGCGAGAACAGCGCCGTAAACAGCCACATCAGCGACGTGACCAGACTGTACAGGGCGCGGAAACCCGTTGCCGTGAAGCCAAGCCCGTTGACAAGCACATAAGGCACCGTGAACGCGGCGATTTCCCCGCGCAAGGCCGAGAGCGTCAGCGACGCCGACAGCCCCAGTGACAGCGCCGTGCAGACAAGCACCGCCCAGTCCCGCCAGCGTTCGTCACGCCGTCCGAGGCCGTACGCGGCCACGCCGCACAGCAGAGGAACGAATACAAGAAACGCAATCCGCATTTTGACACAATCCCCCTTTTGTCACAGCACGCCGCGGGAAACCGCTTCCAGAAACGTCATAACAGGTTCTGACCAGACACCAAAGGCGATATTTGCGACTGTGAAAACGCCAATCGGGAGCAACATCCGCCAATCGGCCTCGCGAATCCCGGCGGGGACTTCCGCCGCGCCCGGCAGGAACGCCCGCACACTGACCGATAGCGTGTACATGGCGCACAGGAACGCCGACACAATCAGCGCCGCCACGCCGACCATATCCGCCCACGTCCCGGCGGCGACGCCCGCCGTCAGAAGCCGCCATTTCGACACGAACCCGCAGAAAAGCGGAATCCCCGTCAGCGACAGCGCCCCGAGCGTGTACGCCGTGAACGTGTACGGCATGCGCCAGCCCTGTCCGTTGATTTCGTACAGGTACTCCCTCCCGGTAACGTGCATGAACGCCCCCGCGCAGAGGAACAGGGACATTTTTATCACGCCGTGAAAGAGCATGTGGGACAGAGCGCCCGTCAGTCCGCGCCCGGTCATGAGGCTGACGCCAAAGAGCATGTAGGAAAGATTGCTCATCGTCGAGTAGGCCAGACGACGCTTGAAGTGGCGCTCTTTCAGCGCCATCACCGCCGCGAACACCATCGAGAACGACGACAGAAGGACGCAAAACACCTGTACGCCGCTTCCGGACAGCAGATTGGAGCCGAAAGCGTACCACGTCAGGCGCGTGACCGCGAACACGCCGCTGTTGACCACCGCCACGGCGTGAAGTAACGCTGTGACGGGCGTTGGAGCCACAGACGCTTTCGGAAGCCAGATGTAGAGCGGGAAAACGGCGGCTTTCGTGCCGAAGCCGACAAACCCGAACAGGTACACCGCGCGCATGAGCGCGGGCGGGTACTCTTTCGCCAGATTGCCGCCGAAGCGGAACGTACCGGAGCCGTCCAGCGTGCCGAGCACGACCGCCGCGAGCGCCAGCGACGCCCCCGCGATGCAGTAGGCCGCGTACAGATACCCGGCGTAGGTGCTGTCCGGGTTCTGCGAGTGCGCCACAAGCGGAATTGTGACCAGCGTCAGCAGTTCAAAGCAGATGTACAGCGTAATCAGATTGGCCGAGAACGCCACCGCCAGCGTGACGCCGTACGTCATGAGGTAGAAGGCGAAGAAGCTGTTTTGACGGGGGGCGCGTTCCATGTAGGAGAAGGCGTAGAGCAGAGCCAGCGGCCACATGACCGCGACCATGCCCGCGAACAGCATGCCCGGACCGTCCATCATGAACCCTACGGAGAAACCGTCGATGAACGGGTACACCGTCGCCATGCTTCCGCGCCGGACGTTGGAGAGCGACAGAAAGACCGCCGTACTTGTGAAACAGGCCACGACTTCCGTAAAGAGTTCCCGGTTTTCCCTGTCCACGCGCCAGCCGAGCAGCAGCCAGCCGCCGCCGAGTATCGGCAGGAGAATCGGGACGAGTAGCAGGAGCGGATTCCATTCCGTAATTATCATGATTACACCAGCCCCCGTATCACGCCGCCGAGCGCTTCCGCGAACCACGACCCGCACAGCCCCACGCACAGCGCCGCCGCGCACAGCGCCACAAGCGGCACGGTCATAAACGCGGACGGTTCCGCCGCGCCGTTCAGCGATACCGCTTTTTGTTTTTTGGTCTTGCCCGTGGACGCCGGGAGCCGTTTCTGCACGTCGGGGCAGTCTCCGAACTCCTGTTTCACGGAGAAGCCGCGCCCCGGGAAGAACGCGTCCACGGCCACGGGCAGCAGGTACCCGGCCGTCAGGAACGCCGACACCAGCAGTATCACGGGCGGCAGAATCGAGAACACGCCCATTCCGTTGGCAACCGCCGAGACCGACAAATACCATTTGCTGGCAAATCCTCCCAGCGGCGGAATACCCACCAGCGACAGCGACGCTATCAGGAAACACCACATCGTCACGGGCATGAGCTGTCCGACGCCGCGCAGCCGCGACGCCTCCCGGCGTCCGAGCTTGTGAATGAACACGCCCGCGCAGAGGAACAGCGTCCCCTTGGAGACCGCATGCGCCGCGAAGTGGAGCAGTCCGCCCGTGAGGCCGCCCGCGTTCAGGAGCGACAGCCCCAGCATAATATACGATATTTGACTGATTGACGAGTAGGCAAGGCGTTTTTTCATGACCTTTTCGCGGAAAGCCATCATCGAACCCATGAAAATAGTCCCCATGGCAAGGCACATCCACGTATATTGCACCCATGTCCCGCGAACGAGTGCCGCCCCGGCGGAGAAGTACACAAGCCGAATCACGCCCAGCACGCCCATTTTCGCGATAACGCCCGACAGCAGTGCCGACGCGGGCGCGGGCGCAATGGGGTGCGCGGCGGGGAGCCAGCCGTGCAGGGGGTACATACCAGCTTTCGCGCCGAAGCCCACGATTCCGAAAAATACGACAGCGCGTAACAGGGATTCATGTCCGGCCGCGCGTCCGGCGTCGAGGAAGCCGCCCGCCGCGAACTGGTTCGCGTCCGCGCCGTACCAGAACAGGCACACCACCGCAAGCAGTCCCAGCAACGCCCCGCCGATAGAATAAAACAGGTATTTCAGCGCGGCGGAAATCGCCTCTTTCGTTCCCTCATGCAGGACAAGCGGCATGGAGCTTAGCGTAGCCAGTTCAAAGCAGAAGTAGAACGTCACGAGGTTCCCGGCCATGCAGGCGGACATCACCGCGCCCAGCGAGGCGAAATAGAACGTGAAAAACGCTTCCTCCCGTTCCTGCCCGGACATGTACTCGAACGCGTAGAAGCAGGCGGCCGTGTACACCAACAGCACCACCGACAGAAACACGCACCCGATAGCGTCCAGCGCGAAATGAAAGTCAAGGGTTTCCGTGAGCGCGAACAGCCGCACGGGCGGCGCGTACAGCATGCACCAGACCGCGAAAGCGTCCGTCAGGAGCATGACGGCGGCGTAGCACTGCAGGCGCGTCCGGCGCGGCATGGGGCGCACCGACGCCGCGACGCCCGCGAGTATCGGGAAGAGTATGGTAAACAAGAGCATTTGACAATTCCTCCAGTCACGCGAACATGTCGAGACCCCGCCGGATGAAATCCACCGCGACCCACGAGAACAGCCCCAGAAACAGATTCATTCCCGTCAGAATCAGCGCGGACACCCAGTAAGAGCGCCGTTCGGAGCGCGTTTCCAATTCGGGCAGGGGTTCGGCGGAATCGGCGTCGTTGTGTTCCTCTGCGTAAATGCGCGGCGCGGAGATTTCCGACCCGCCGCGCCCGGCCGTGTAAATCCGAATCACCGTACGGATAAAATACAGCGCGTTCAGCACGGCACTGACGGCCAGCGCAAGCATTGTGGGGAACAGTACGCCCAATTCTCCGCTTTCGACCGCCGCCACCGCAAAGAACAGCTTCGCGGAGAATCCGGCGAAAACCGGTATCCCGACCATTGAGAGCGCGCAGAGCGTAAAAAAGATTCCGGCGCTTCTGTCCCGAAAGCCGCTTCCTTGCAGGTTCTGGAACAGCAGACTGTCCCCGGACACCCGCGCAAGGCGCGGCGTCGTCAGAAATAACAGCGACTTCGTGACCGCGTGGGCAATGAGCTGGAACAGCGCCGCGACGTACCCTAACGGGCTTCCCATGCCGAGACCCATGTAAATATACCCGGTCTGCGCCGCCGACGAAAACGCGACCATTCTGTGAATGTTGTTCTCCCGGATTGCCGACACCGAGCCGAATATCATGCCCAGAATGCCCAGCCCGAACAGTAAATAGTGAATCGGGAGTTGCTGGAATACTTCGATACCGACGACCCGCCAGTAGATTTTGAACAGCAGGAGAATATAGGCTTTCGAGGCCAGCGCGGAGAGAATCGCGGCAGAGGTGGGGGTAGCCGTGCCGTAGGTGTCGGGCATCCAGAAGTGGAACGGGAACAGGCCGCTTTTAATACCCAGTCCGATAGTCAGCACCGCCAGAGAAAATGTAATCGTTGTGACGCCGCCTTCCGCCGCGACGATTTCCAAAATGGCCGCCCGCATGGGTACCATGAGCAAATGTCCCGTGAGGGAGTACAGCAGAATCACGCCCAGCAGAAAAAGACCCGACCCCAACAGATTCAGCACCATATACCGGACGGCCGCCAGCGTCGTACGCCCGATTTCGCGTACAATCAGAATCCCGCAGGAGGAAAGCGTGAGGATTTCGAGAAAGACGTACCCGGTAAAAATGTCGTTCGTCCAGATGAGCGCCATTAACGCGGCGGTCAGCAGGTTGATAAGCGTGAAATAGAGGTTGATTTTACTGTGTTCCACGTCGATGAGCAGGAAGCGCCAGCCGCCCAGAACCGAACACAGCAGGACTGTCAGGAACACGACGGCCAGCAGGGCTTCCAGCACTCCGGCGCGGATTTCGTTCCCCCACGGCGCGGGAAACTCGCCCATGACGTACGTGAACGGCTCGCCCGTCGCGGAGACGTACCACAGCACAGCGCCGGAAAGCGCAATCAGCAGGCACTCATAGCAGACCGTGTAACGCTTCGCCCAGCGCCCGTCCAAGAGCATGCAAAGGACGCTGGAAAACAGGCTCAATATAATAGTAAACAGCGGGAAATTGCGGATAAAGTCCATGTCATCTGTCCTCCAACTGGTGCCGGGAGAGAAGATAGACCTCGTCCACGTTCAGCGTATGATAGCGCCTGTAGAGCCGGATGGACAGCGACAGCATGACCGCGGTCACCGACACGGATACCACGATTCCGGTCAGCACCAGTCCGGCGGGAACGGGGTTGATATAGTCCTCGAACTCCCGCAGGCCGTCGACCAAAATCGGGGCTTTCCGGTTCTCGATGTAGCCCATACTCGCCAGAAACAGGAAACTCCCCGTGTCCATGATGTTCATGCCGATGAGTTTTTTAATCAGGTTCCCGTGGAAAAGAAGCATGGACAGCCCAATCACAAACAGGACGATAGCGGCGGCTTCCTCGTAGTTCGCCAGCAGTGCCGAAATGGTTTCTTCCATAATCACGCTTCCTTTCCCTCGTCGCCGCCGCCGATAGTTCCGCGCCGGAACAGACTGTAAAAGCCGAACATGGTACAGGCTACGACCAGTCCGACCGCGATATCAAGCGGGAGAATCAGCCCCCCGGAGAGTATCGCCCCGGGTACGCCCTTCGGGATGTGGTTTTCCAGCCCGTTGGCACCCGTGAAAAAGACATAGCCCTTGGCGAAACTGTAGAACGAGAGCGCACAGAACGCCGCCCACTGGAACACGCGCTTGGTCAGAAACCTGTCTACAGCGCCGTCCCCGCGCGTGGACGCGAAAATGACCAGCCCGGCACCCAATACGGCTCCGCCCGAAAAGCCGCCGCCCGGCGAAATCTGCCCGTTGAGCAAGATGTAGACGCCGAACAGCAGGATACACGGCACCAGAATTCCGCCGACGCGCCGCGCTATCGGGTCTTGGTTCGTGGGGAAGTAGTCCTCGTCCTGAATGCGGTAATAGTCCTCGTAAGCGGTGCGCATGTTCTTTCGGTCGCGCCGTAACAGAATCATGACGCAGACGAGCGCCGTAAAGAGTACGTGGGATTCCCCCAGCGTGTCGAAGGCGCGGTAATCGAGTATCATGCCCGCGACAATGTTCGTTGCCCCGGTCTCCTCCAAACCGCGTTCGACGTAGCGCTCCGCGACTTCCGCGACGCGCGGATTTTCCGCGCCGTACCGCGTGATATGCGCCACCATGTAGAGGAACACCGCCATCAGCGTCAGACAGCACAGCACGGCCGCCACGCGGTACCACGCCGAAAAGAGACGCCGTTCCGAGTGAATAACGCGCCCCATATGGACTATCGCCACTTCTTCGGCCTCCCGTTGCAGACGCCGCTGGTCTTGCCGGGGCAGGTCGTGGCCTGTCCTGCCGTCCAGAATATCTCCCATGATATCCGCCTCTCCGTTGAGCCAGCGGCGGAATTTGTCTCTGTTCATATCCGGCCACCCTTCCGTTTCGCCCGACTGCGTTTCTTTTTGACGACGCCGGAGGCGCTGTCCGGTCTCTGTTGCGACACGCCGCCGTCCGGGAAGTTCGCCGCCGTTTCCGCTTCCGGGAGGGTATCCGTCCACGCGTCGTCCGTACGCTGGCGGTCGTCCATGCCGTCTATCTGGCGCAGTTTTTTCAGCGTCACAAGGAACAAGTACCCGCTGATTCCCGCGCCGACGGCCGCCTCCGTAATCGCCAAGTCCGGCGACTCCATCAGTATCCACAGCAGGCACATTATCGAACTGTAGGACATGAAAATAATGACCGACTGTAACAGGTTTCTTGTCAGGTTCACCGACACCGCGCAGACAATCAACAGCACGACCAGCGCGATTTTGTAGACTTCCAGAAAATTCATGCCGGCTCGCCTCTCACAGTCTGGTCATGTGGTCGTAAAGGTGCTGATTGGTGTAATACTCAATCTGCGCGATGAGGTGCGACGAGACCGGGGAGCAGACCCATAAAAATATCAGCGGCAGGAAGCACTTGAGCGCTTCCGGCAGTCCGGAGGCGTTGAGCGCCGCGGCCAGCGCGACGTAGAACAGCCCCATGGTGTCCCCGATTCCGGCGGCGTGAACCCGGTTCATGACGTACGCGAAGCGGCAGTTTCCGAGTACCGCCCCCGCGAAGAACACAAGCCCGGCACACAGGATAACCGCCGTCAGCCAGAAGCGCGCCCATTCAGACATGCGCGCCGCCCCCTTTCTCGTCGCGGAAACGCTTCCGGGACGGTTTCGCCGGAATCAGCACCCGCGCCAGAATCAGCACGGACACAAGGCTAATCATCGTGTAAATGAGCGCCACGTCCAACAGCCACGCCTCCCCCAGAAGCCGCGACAGAATCACAATGGCCGCGATGACCAGTGTCCCGACCATGTTAATGGACAGGAGCCTGTCCGTGACGCCGGGACCCTTGACCGACCGGAACAGCATCACGAATAATAACAGCGCGATTCCCGTCAGCACGGATGTATAGAGCAGTTCATAAGCCTTTTGCACGTCCACAAGACAGTCTCCTTTCGGACATTCAAGGAAATTTCCGTAGCAACAGCACGAACGAAGAACGATTCAGACCTTCCGCGTACTCCCGGCGCAAGGCGTGAACCAGAAAATGGTCTCCCTCCTGAAACACGGTAATAGTCCCGGGCGTCAGCGTGATGGAGTTCGCCAGAATGACGTTTTGGTACTCGCGGGGCAGTCCCGAACGGAACTCGACAAGCACGGGTTCCGGGTGCATGGACGGCGTCAGCGCCACGAGCAACACCGCCGCGGCGGCCTTGACCGTCTCCCACAACAGATTCAGCAGGTAGAGCAGGAACAGCGGCAGACACCGGAGAATGTCGCGTTCCCGCCGGGGCGACCAGCCCGTGAAGCGCGACATAAAGGCTATCAACAGCGCCGTGACGCCCGCGCCGATGACGACAATTTCCAGCGTCAGACGCCCGTTGAGCAGGAGCCAGAGCAGAAACAGCAGAATTGACATAAAAGCCCCTTTCCGGCACGGGTCACGCGAAGTTGGAATAGCTGAGCTTCTTAATGTCGCAGTGTTCGTGCAGGAACTGGTCAACGTCGTAAATGGAGAACGTCTGCGGCATTTTGACAATCATGTTACAGGTCACAAGGCCGTCGCTGGTGTAGGTCAAGTCGCTGTCCGTGACCTGTATCCGGTTTTCGGCCATGTACCTGTTGAACACGTCGCGGAAACTCCGGTCGGCCGACATCGTGAACGAGAGATAGTGCGCCTCCATGGATTCCGCGCCGAAGGTGAATCTGTGCATGAGCGTCTGAAACGCAATGATAATGAGCGTCGCGGCAATGCCTAACACGTACATCCCCGCGCCGAGCGCCAGCCCGATTCCCGACGTTGCCCAGATACCCGCCGCCGTCGTCAGACCCTTGATGGTGTTGCCGCTCTTGAAAATCGCCCCCGCGCCCAGAAAACTCACCCCGCTGACGACCTGCGCCGCGATACGGGCGGAGTCCGCGCCCTTGACGCCGCTGAAGTCCAGCCCGTCGACGGTTCGCAAGTCCGCGAAGCCGTACTTGGAGATAATCATCATGAGCGCCGCCGTACAGCAGACAATGACATGTGTCCGCAGTCCGGCCTCTTTCAGACGCCTGCTCCGCTCCAGCCCGATGATAGCGCCGCACAGCCCCGCCGCCAGCAGTCTGAGCAGAAATTCCAGCTCTTGGGCCGTGCTGAACTGCGATTGTAAATACGTTGCCAAAGTCATGCGCGATTCCTCCTTTTGAGTGGCGCGGGCGGTGGAAGTCCGCGCAAGTGCTTAGTATAGCACCACGCACCCCGTACCGCAAGGGCGAAAATAAAAATTCCGTGCTTCTTGCCTTTTGCGCGGAAACGCGGTATACTAAGCCTGTCGCGGTTTTGCCGTGAAGCACCGCTTTCCGGGTAAGGAGTTTTGACATGAGACTGCACCAAGTTCCCGTCGGACGGATTGTCAATACGCACGGGGTTCGTGGGGAAGTCCGGGTTTTGCCGCGCGACGGAGACCCCGCGTTTCTGACCCGCTTCCGCACACTGTACATGGACGGCGCACCCGTGGCCGTGGAGGCGGCGCGGGTTCACAAGGGATTCGCCCTGCTTCGTCTGGCGGGCGTCGGCGACATGGACGCCGCGCGGGCGCTCAAAGGCCGGGAACTGTCCATTGACCGCGCCGACGCGGCCGACGTGCCGTTTTTCGACGACGAACTGCCCGGCATGGAAGTCTTTGACGCCGCCACGGGTGAATGTATCGGCACGCTGACGAAAGTCGAGGCCTACCCGGCCAGCAAAGTCTACACCGTACGCGGGGAGCATACGTACCTGATACCCGCCGTCCCGGACGCGTTCATATTGTCCGTGGACGTGGACGGGAACCGCATGGACGTTCGGGTGTGGGAGGGGCTGGCGCAGGATGTGGATTGACATTATGACCCTGTTCCCGGAGGCCGTCGAGGCGATGTTGGGCGTCAGCATTCTTGGGCGCGCCCGGGAACGCGGGTTTATCACGATTCGCACACACCAAATCCGCGCCTACACCACTAACCGCCAAATGCAGGTGGACGATTACCCCTACGGCGGCGGACGCGGCGCGGTTATGCAGGCCGACCCGCTTTACCGTTGCTGGGAGGCGGTCACGCAAAATTACGGTGCCGGACACACCGTGTTTCTGTCGCCTTGCGGGCGAACCTTTACGCAGGCCGTGGCGCGGGAACTCAAGGAGCGCTACGAACACCTAATTTTAGTGTGCGGACACTATGAGGGCGTGGACGAGCGCTTCTTGGAAGAATGCGTCGACGAGGAAATTTCCGTGGGCGACTACGTGCTGACGGGCGGCGAAATCCCGGCAATGGCGGTCACGGACGCCGTTTGCCGCATGGTGCCGGGGGTTCTGCCCGACCCGGAGTGCTTCGAGGAGGAATCCCACTGGGACGGACTGCTTGAATATCCGCAGTACAGCCGCCCGGCGGTCTGGCACGGGCGCGCCGTGCCGGAGGTTCTGCTGTCCGGACATCACGCGAAAATCGCCGAATGGCGTCAGAAGGAGAGCTACAAACGAACGATGTTGCGCCGTCCCGACCTGTTCGCGCGGTTCGACGAAGCCAAATTGACCACCAAAGCGGAAAAACGGGTTTTGCGGGAGGCCAAGGACGAAGTCCGCGCCCTCTCGGAATCCGTTCCGGCTCCCGGCGACGGGGGCAGTACACACCAACAAAATGAGGAGTGAACATCATGCCCAAGAGCAGAAGCAAGAAGAAGTACAAGAAGAAAAAGAATCCCAACCGCGCCCCGCAGTCACAGAAGCAGACCAGCGCCGCGCGTACACAGCCCGCAAGAAGCGGCGGTAGTGGCACCAAACCCGCCGCCGCTGACCCCAACCGCCGGAAACAGATGTGGATTGCCGTTGCCGTGGCGGTGGGCGTGTTCCTGTTACTGTTGCTGATTGCGCAGTTCAACAACAGGGGCGACAAGGACGCCGCGCCCGCGTCGGACGCCGAAACCGTGGAACAGGCGGACAACGCCGAAAGCGGCACGGAGACCGACGCCGAAAGCGGTACCGAAACTGACACTGACACAGACGCCGACAGCGCCGCCGGGACGGACGCCGACAAGAGTGCCGATACAGACGCTGACAGCGCTACCGAAGCCGACGCCACGACCGCAACCGATGACGGCAAGACTTATACCGCTACCACATCCGGAGGCGGCACAACCGACGCCGCCGCTACTACATCCGGAGGCGGCACAACCGATACCGCCGCTACCACATCCGGAGGCGGCACAACCGACGCCGCCGCTACCACGTCCGGAGGCGGCACAACCGACGCCGCCGCTACCACGTCCGGAGGCGGCACAACCGATACCACTACCACGACGACCGATAACGCCGCCGCCGTACAGTACGCCGACATCATGGTGCAGGATTACGGCAAGATTACCGTGGAGTTGGACGCTTCCGCCGCGCCGCTTACCGTGAAGAACTTCACAGACCTTGCCGAAAGCGGCTTCTATAACGGCTTGACGTTCCACCGTATTATGGACGGCTTCATGGCGCAGGGCGGAGACCCCTTGGGCAACGGCACAGGCGGTGCCGACGCGACGATTTACGGCGAGTTCTCCTCCAACGGCTTCGCCAACAATCTTTCCCACACACGCGGCACCATTTCCATGGCGCGCGCCTCCAACGACAAGAACAGCGCAAGCTCTCAATTTTTCATCGTCCAGAGTGACAGCACTTTCCTTGACGGCGATTACGCCGCGTTCGGGCATGTCACGGACGGCATGGAAGTCGTGGACGAGATTTGCAAGGACGCCAAGCCCACCGACGACAACGGCACGATTGCACCCGAAGAACAGCCTATTATCGAATCCATCACCATCCGGGACAAGTAATCTATACGCCGCGCCGACGCTCCGGCGCGGCCTTTTTACGGAGGAGTTCGCATGAAAACAACGCTTGTGATTATGGCGGCGGGACTGGGTTCCCGCTACGGCGGCGACAAACAGACAACCGGTATCGGCCCCCACGGGGAACCCCTTATGGAATACTCCATCTACGACGCAATCCGCGCCGGGTTCCGGAAAGTCGTCTTTATCATCCGGCCGGAATCCAAAGCCGTCATTGAGGAACTGTTCGGAAAGCGTCTCGCCCGCTTCCACGCCGACAACGGCGACGCCATAGAAGTGGCGTACGCGTTTCAGGACTTTTCCAGCGTCCCGAGCTTTTACCACATCCCGCCCGAACGAAAAAAGCCCTTCGGCACTGCCCACGCGCTTCTGTGCGCCGCCGACGTGGTGCGGGAACCGTTCTGCGTCATCAACGCCGACGACTACTACGGCATGGACGCCTACAAAGTCATGCACGACGCCCTGACGCGTCTGCCCGCCGACGGTGCCGCGCTCATGGTCGGCTACATCCTGAAAAACACGCTCTCCGAAAGCGGTACCGTGTCGCGGGGAATCTGCGCCGTTGACAATGGCGTGTTGCAGGGCATTACGGAACGCCTGAAAATCGGGGCGTGTCCGTCGGGCGGCCTCTGGGACGAGGACAGCGGCGTGAAACTCTCCCCGGACGATACCGCGTCCATGAATATGTGGGGCTTCGCTCCGTCGATATTCCCGGCGCTCAAACGCAATTTCGAGGCCTTTCTGCGCGCCGCCGGGGACAATCCCAAGGCCGAATGTTACCTGCCGTCCGTCGTCGACGCCGAACGCGCCGCCGGACACCTGACCGTCCACGTACTCAAATCGTCGGCGCAGTGGTTCGGCATGACCTATCACGAGGACAGCGCCGCCGTGGCGGAAAGCCTCCGCGCCCTGCACGCGTCGGGCGTCTACCCCGAGACGCTTTTGCCGTAAGGCGGACATACTATCCAAAACGCACAGGAGGAACCTTCTTTGAACAACGACAGCAGATTACAGGAATACGCCCGCTTGCTGGTACGCGTCGGGCTGGACGTGCGCGAGGGACAGCGGCTCGTGATTTCCGCGCCCGTGGAGTGCGCGTACTTCGCCCGGATGTGCGCCCGCGAGGCCTACGAGGCGCACTGCAAAGAGGTCGTCATGAACTGGGTCGACGACGCCTTGACGCGTATGAAGTACCTGCACGCCGCCGACGACGTGTTTGACACCGTTCCGGCGTGGCGCGAACGCTTCTATAACGACCACGCGCGGGAAGGCGCGGCCTATCTCGTGATTTCCGCCACGAACCCCGAAAACCTGCGCGGCGTCGACCCGAACCGTTTAGTAAGAAGCCAGCGGGCGACGGGCAAGGCCTTGGAGGAGTTCGACCGCCTGCAAATGTCGAGCGCGTTTCCGTGGTGTATCGCGTCGATACCCATTCCGGCTTGGGCGGGGAAGATGTTCCCGGCACTGCCCCCGGAACGGGCTATGGACGCCCTCTGGGACGCCATTTTCCACGCAGTCCGCATTCAGGGCGACGGACTCGCCGTCGACCGCTGGCGGCAACATCTGGACACGCTCCGCCGCCGTACGGAGAAACTCAACGCCATGCGTTTCCGCTCCCTGCGCTACTCGAACGCGTTAGGCACAGACTTCACAATCGGACTGCCGGAAGGCCATTTCTGGGAATCCGGCGAGGACCGCACCCCCGCCGGACAGCGTTTCATTGCCAACATGCCCACCGAGGAAATTTTCACCGCGCCACTGCGGAACAGTGCCAACGGCATTATTTATGCCGCCATGCCGCTTGTGCATGAGGGCAACATCATTGACAGGTTCCGTTTTGTCGTCCGTGACGGGAAAATCGTGGAGGCGGACGCCGAACGCGGCGAGGCCGAACTGAAAGCCGCGATTTCCGTCGACGAGGGCGCGTCTTACTTCGGGGAAGTGGCGTTAGTGCCGTACGACAGCCCGATTTCCAATCAGAAACTGCTCTACTACAATACGCTGTTCGACGAAAACGCGGCCTGCCACATTGCCTTCGGGGAGGCGTACCCGTGCATTGAGGGCGGCCGGGAGATGTCGAAAGCGGAGTTGACCGCGCAAGGCCTGAATGATTCCATCACGCATGTTGATTTCATGGTAGGCACGCCGGATTTGAAAATCATTGGCACGACGGCCGACGGGCGGGAGATTCCGGTCTTTGTGGACGGTAATTTCTCCCCGGAACTGTCCTGAAAACGAACCGGGGAACGCGCCGAAACGCGTTCCCCCGCTTTGTTGTGACGGACTGAAATTTAAAGAAGCCCCTTTTCAAGCTCTTCCAGCGTATGATAATGCTTGTGGCGGTATTTATGCACATAGTGGTTATGCGGGTGCGCGTGAATGACGGTGTGACGGTGCGCCGTGCCGTCGTGGGTGTGGACGAAAGTGTGTGTGTGCAAATGCGTATGGCGCTGAAGCAGGGTATCGAGTACCACGAACGCAGTCCCGACCGCCATAATAAACAGAGCGCACAGAAAACGGGGCGTCAGCGCCTCGCGCAGAAAGACAAACGACAGGAACACGCCGATAAACGGAGCCACGGCATAATACGCGCTGGTTTTCGCGGCTCCAATGGTTCTCTGTGCGCGGATATACAGGAAAATGCTCAATCCGTAGGAGAAAAAGCCCAGAACCAGCGCGTAAAACGCATCGGATAATTTCGGGAATGTTTCGCCCAGCAAAAGGGCGATAACGAAGGAACCGCCGCCGGAAAACAATCCCTTCAAAATCACAATTTCGTATGTGCTTTTCGTGGAGATTTTCCGGGTGCAGTTGTTTTCAAATCCCCAGCACAGCGCCGCGCCCAGAACAAACAAAGAACCGGCCGAAAAACGGAAACTCTCCGAGCCTTCAAAGGAAAGAACGCAACTGGACAACGTAATCAGCCCAATGGCGACCCAAAGCCGCGCGGACACGCTTTCCCGAAAGATATACAGCGCAATCAGCGTAGTGGAGACAATTTCAAAGTTTCCGAGCAGGGAGGCGTTAGACGACGAACCCGCCTGAATGCCAATCATCAAAAGAATCGGCGCGGCGATGTCCAGCACAATCATGCCGACGGTATAGGGCAAATCGGCGCTGGTGAGTTTTTCCGTACGCTCCCGGTTTTTGTTCAGAATCAGCATGAGTTCCACGCCGATTCCGGCTCCCATGTACAGGAATGCGGCAAGAAACGTCGGCGGAATCCGGGTCAGCAGAAGTTTGGAGACAGGCGCGTTCGCGGCGTAAAATGCCGCCGCGAACAAGGCGTACAGAATCGCGGTAACTCGATTGTCCATTTTGAATCCCCCACATATCCCGCACGGGGAACGCGCCGAAACGCGTTCCCCCGCTTTGTTGTGACGCTTACAGGTGTAACACCCGGTCACGGATTTCCTGCGTACGCCCCTGATTCCAGTATTGCGTTCCGATATAGCCGCAAGTCCGCCGCGCCACGTTCATTTTGCTCTGGTCGGTGTTGCCGCACTTCGGACACTTCCAGATGAGTTTCCCGTTGTCCTCGGCAATTTCGATTTCGCCGTCCCAGCCGCACACCTGACAGTAGTCGCTCTTCGTGTTGAGTTCGGCGTAGATGATGTGGTCGTAGATGAAGCGCATGACCGCAAGCACGGCGTCGAGATTGTCCTGCATGTCCGGGACTTCCACGTAGCTGATAGCGCCCCCCGGCGACAGGTGCTGGAACTGCGCCTCAAAGGCCAGCTTCGTGAACGCGTCAATCTGTTCCGTGACGTGTACGTGGTAGCTGTTCGTGATATAGCCCTTGTCCGTGATTCCCTTGATAACCCCGAAACGGCGTTGCAGACACTTGGCGAAACGGTACGTTGTCGACTCAATCGGGGTGCCGTAGAGCGAAAAGTCGATATTGTGCTGAGCCTTCCAGCCGCGGCAGGCGGCATTCATTCTCTCCATGATGTCCAGCGCGAACGGCGTCGCCTCGGGGTCTGTGTGACTGCGCCCGGTCATGTATTTGACGCACTCGTACAGCCCGGCGTAGCCAAGGGAAATCGTGGAGTAGCCGCCGTAAAGCAGTTTGTCGATGGTCTCGCCCTTTTTGAGACGCGCCAGCGCGCCGTACTGCCACAGAATCGGGGCAACGTCCGAAACCGTGCCTTTCAGGCGGTTGTGGCGGCACATCAAAGCCCGGTGGCAGAGTTCCAGACGCTCGTCAAAAATCTTCCAGAACTTCTCCACGTCGCCGCCCGACGAAAGCGCAATGTCCGGGAGATTCAGCGTGACCACGCCCTGATTGAAGCGCCCGTAATACTTCGGCTGATTCGTCGCGGGGTCGACGTACGGCGTAAGGAACGAACGACAGCCCATGCAGGTGTAACAATGTCCCTCGCCGTTCTTGTCAATTTTGAGTTCCAGCATTTTCTTTTCGGAGATATAGTCCGGAACCATGCGCCGCGCCGTACACTTCGCGGCAAGTTTCGTCAGATACCAGTAGGGCGTCCCCTCGTCCACGTTGTCCTCTTCCAGAACGTAAATGAGCTTCGGGAAAGCGGGCGTCACCCACGCGCCGCTCTCGTTCTTGACGCCCTGATAACGCTGTTCCAGCGTTTCCTCGATAATCAGCGCCAAGTCGGCCTTCTCGCGCTCGTTCCGCGCCTCGCCGAGATACATAAAGACGGTAATAAACGGAGCCTGTCCGTTTGTCGTGAGAAGCGTTACGACCTGATACTGAATGGTCTGTACGCCGCGCCGGATTTCACTCCGCAGACGCGTTTCGACGATGTGGGAGATTTTGTCCTCGCTGGGGTTCGCGCCGATTTCGGCCAATTCGGCCTCCACCTCCTTGCGGATTTTCTGGCGGCTGACCTCCACGAACGGGGCAAGGTGTGTCAGAGAGATGGACTGCCCGCCGTACTGGTTCGAGGCCACTTGCGCGATAATCTGCGTGGCGATGTTGCAGGCGGTCGAGAAGCTGTGCGGACGCTCAATCAGCGTACCCGTGATGACCGTGCCGTTCTGCAGCATGTCCTCCAAATTGACAAGGTCGCAGTTGTGCATATGCTGGGCGTAGTAGTCCATGTCGTGGAAGTGGATAATTCCCTCCCGGTGCGCCTTGACGATATCGGCGGGGAGAAGTACGCGCTCCGTGAGGTCGCGGGAGACCTCCCCGGCCATATAGTCGCGCTGGGTCGAGTTCACGACGGGGTTTTTGTTGGAGTTCTCCTGCTTGGCCTCCTCGTTGCAACACTCAATAAGGCTCAGGATTTTTTCATCCGTGGTGTTGCTCTCGCGGGCGAGCGAACGCGTGTAGCGGTACGTGACATAGTTCTTGGCGACCTCGTAGGCACCGTTGGCCATAATCTGGTATTCCACGAGGTCTTGGATTTCCTCCACGGACGGCGCGCGCCCCATTTTCATACAGCTTAACTGTACGCGTTCCGCGATACGCAGAATCTGTGTCGGGGTCATGCGGTTCTTTTCCTCCACCGTCTCATTGGCTTTCCGGACGGCCTCCGTGATTTTGGTGATATCAAACGGGACTTCCGTCCCGTTGCGCTTGATGACAGTCATGACGTAACCCTCCTGAAAAGTTTGGAGCGGGGAACCCCGCTCTCCGTGAAAGCTGTATTGACTTTTGCCGCCCCGCAACGCCGCGACAGCGGGACGGCCTCCGCAATGCCAACACAAGATATCGAACTGCCGCGCATTATAGCACACAACATCTTGTGGCGCAATTCGCGTTTTTCACAAAAAAGCAAAGACACGCCGGAACGTTTGGAAAAGCGTGGACTTTGTCCGGTTTTACGTGGAAATCGGGCGGGCGGGGTTTTCCGGGCGGGAAAGAAAATCCAATTCCGCCGCCTTGACGCGCTTTTCCCGCTCGTCCGGCTGGACAAATTGCCATAAGACAACAAATATCAAACATATGTTCTAATAAGTCGCGGAAAAATGAAAAAATTTGTCCTCAAAAAGCGAAATTTATGCTTGACATTTCAAAAACGTCTGCTATAATAATCTCTGCTGTCAGACCTGAATCCGCTGGTGTAGCTCAGTCGGTAGAGCAGCTGATTTGTAATCAGCAGGTCGGGGGTTCAAATCCGTCCACCAGCTCCAGTCTTTTTCGGACGGACGACGGCGCAAAATCGCATACGGGGGAATTCCAGAGCGGTCAAATGGGGCAGACTGTAAATCTGTTGTCGACGACTTCGGTGGTTCGAATCCACCTTCCCCCACCAGTACCCGCCGAGTTTGAAACCCGGCGGGTTTTTGTTTTGCCGGACAGCGCAATGGGGGCGACGATTATGGACGTTATGATTATTTTCCCGGAATTTGCGGCGCTTCGGGATGAAGTCCGGAAACTCCGGACGGAATTATCCATACTCGTGCTGGAACGTGACGAACTCCGCTATGTGGAGTGTCCCAATATCGAGACGGCGTACCTGATGAAACTTGGCGCGCTGGAATATCAGGCATTTGAGGCGAAATGCGCCTATTTGCGCCTGAAACGCAAAGTCGAATTACTACAGGCGAAACGCAATCGGCAGGAAAAGCCGGATTTGAAAGCAATCGAGACGCAGTTAGACGCCGAATTTGCCGATTTCCGCGAAAAGTTGAACGAACAAATTGAAAAGATGAACGAGGCCATCCGTAGAAATGGGCTTGAAGTCCTCTCCGGGGACGACACGAGAGAATTAAAGCGCCTGTATCGGCGGGTTGTCCGGGCGTTACATCCGGATTTGCACCCGGATATCTCGCCGGAACAGTTGACCTTATTTCACCGCGCCGTGGAAGCCTATCAAAACGGCGACCTCGCTACCATGCGTGTCATTGACGCCATGGCGTCGGAGCCGATTCTTCCGGAGTCCGAGGACGACGCCATGACGGCGCTTATCAGAGAGCATGACCGCCTGAAAGGACTGCTTGACAGTGTGCGCCGGAGTATTCAGGACATCAAAGCCGATTACCCGTACACGTTGAAAGCAATCCTGTTGGATGAGGCGAAAGTGCAGGCGCGTAAAACGGAGCTGGAAACACTGCTGGCGCAATTGCGCGAACTGTGCGCCTATTATCAGGAGAGAATCCGGGAATTGCTGGGGGAAAATCATGGGTGAATTGATACAGGCTGGAAGCGGCGGTCTAATGGGGCTGCTGCACGGTGCCGGGGGCGGCGGACTGACTGTCCCGCAACCCTTTGAGCGTGACATTTTTCTTTTTGACACTTATGTGGCGGGAACGTCCCATGTGGAAGGCATTATGGAACTGGAACCGCATTTGAAAGAGGGCGACAGGCTGGATTTCTTCCGGGAACCGGACAATCCGTACGACGAACAGGCCATTGTCATACGGAACGCGGACGGCGTGAAAATCGGCTACGTACCACGAAAAGATAACGTTGTCTTTGCCCGCCTGATGGACGCCGGAAAGCTGTTATTCAGCCGCATTTCCAAGAAGGAATCCCGGGGGAACTGGCTCAAAATTGACATAAAAATCTATCTCCATGAGTGACTGCGCCGCCCTCTCTGATACAGAGAGGGCGGCGGACGTTTTGGTTTATCGGGCAAGTTGGCTTTGAAGGTGGGCGCGCTGGGCTTTCAGTTTGTCCAAGGCGTCCAAATTTTTTTGGGTCAACGGCTGGGGCGCATTCTCCAATTGCCGAATCATGCTGTTGATGTTGGCAAGCATTTCGTTTGACTGCCGCGTGTAGTGGTCGCTGGTCTCCTGCTTGTCGGAGGCGCGGAGCGTTTCGACCTGCCCAATCTGCGAATCGTACTCATCGGCGCGTTTAGAGGCGTCGGCGTGGACGTTCTTGGCGCGGCCTTTGGTACTCTTACGGAACGCGTTTGCAACCGCGTTTTCCTCCTTGGTATTGCCCCCGACTTTCTTCGCGTAGGCCGAGCCGGTCGCCGTGACGCCTCCCGGCAGACTCGCCGCGTACTCGTCCTCTTTCAGAATGCCTTTCAGGAAGTCGTTCACGCCGCCCGCGCCGCCTTTTTTCTGGCGGGCGTTCATGTACATGAACTGCGCGGACGCGTCGCGAGCCAGTGCGCCGCCCCGGGTGTTGTTGATTTTGCTTCGGGTTGTCCAGCCGCTCTGGAACTTGTCGCCCTTGGGATGGCGTCCAAAAAGCGGGTTGGCGTCCTGCTGGTTGTAGTCCGCGGCCGTGATAACGTCCGTGGATTTGTCGACGATATTCTGTCCGTTTTCGGACAGGTCGGTTTCCTTCCTGCCTCCGTCGCCGAGGTAGAGGTTCTCGCTTCGTATGGCGTGGGAACCCGCGTAACTGTCCTCAATCATGTGGGAAGCGGAGCCTAACGCGACCAGCCCGGCGTCAAGGTTCTTGTTGCCGTTGGTGAAGAAGTCGCCGATACTGCCATTCCCGTACTTGGAAAGTCCCGCCTTGGCACCCGCTTTCTTGACGTACTTCTCTTTGCCGCCGGAGAGCAGTTTCTGATACCATTTCAGGCTGTCATAGTTCATGTCTGCCCGCTGGCGGGCGTCCTGCCCTACTTTCGCGGCCTGTTTGATTGCCATCATACGCGCCTCGTCGTCGCCCTCCGTCGCCTCTTCGATTTGCTTGAGCTTCTCGGGGGAAAGCATGGTGGAGAGCATCATCGTTTGGAGGCGCGACGTGCCGCCTTCGGGAACCTCTTCCTCTCCTTCCTCACTCTCTTTGTCGTCCAGCAGATAGTCCAGCATGTTCGTATCCTGCTCGCCGTTCTCGTTCTGGTACACGTCGGAGGCGAACTTGGCATAGCGGCGGGCTTTCGCCATATTCTCCTTGGTGTCGCCCTTGCTGGTGTCCATGGAGTGGAGAAACTGCATGTCGCCGTGGTGGGTCTGGTTGATGAAAGCGTCGCTGTGGGAGGGTCCCATGTGCCAGAAAAAGCCCGGAATACTGTGGTGTCCCACGTCGTTGAAGCGCGAGCCGTATTCCAAGCTCTTACTGGCCTTAGAACTGCCCAATTCCTGCGCGGTGTCCTGATAGATTTTCTGATTCGCGCCCGCGGCGGTCGCGGCCTGATTGTTCGCGTACTTCTTGGCTTTTTTGCGGGCGGCCTGCGTCAGCTTCTCGTGTTCGCCCTTCATAAAGGGGAGCAGTCCGATTCCCCAGCCCTGCGCGGGCGCGGCGTCGAAAGACGCGGCGGGCATGGGGGAGAGCGCGGAGGCGGGGTCGCGCGCGGGGGCGGATTCACCGGAGGCGACGGCTTCGCCGTCCACGTCCGCCTGATGTTCGGCGGCACTGTCGCGGGCGGCGTTGTCGAGTGGCGCGCCCGAGGCCTGCTGTTGAATGTGGGAGAGTTCGTGGCCAATCATCTTGCGGCCGAGGGCGGTGTCGGGGCGGAACTGCCCGGGGGCAAAGTGGATTTCGTTACCGCGCGCGTAGGCCTTGGTGCCGAGTGCGTCGGCGTCGGAGGATTCGCGGAACTGGATATTGTCCACGGAGTGGCCGAAATGGGTTTCCAGACTTTCGCGCAGTTCGTCGGGGAGTTCCAGCGGACGCCCGGAACCGCGCTCGCCGGGGAAATTCTGGTGCATACGCGCGCGCATTTTGTCGGCGAGTGCGGGGTCTGACGGCGTGTCCACGCCGCGATGTACGCTGTTGGGCGTCACGGCGTCGGCGCTGTTCTCCTTGGGCGGGACGGCGCGGACGTTCCGCGTCCGGCGTCCCCTTCGTCTTAACGCGTACATAAAAACGCTCCTTCCGGTTCCTAAATTCGATTTTAGTCGATTGCGGCGCGGTCAGCGCGTCACGCTGTTACACGTTGGGCTTGCGTTTTATGCCCGGATGGCTTATACTGAACGGGTACGAAATCCGGGACGCCATGGTATTATTTTAGCGTCGCCGGGGAAAAAGTCAACCCGAAAATGTGGGCGATAGCCGGCTTTTCCGGCGTGAAAAGTGACGGATTCGAGGGGGAGGGAACATGAAAGCGGTCAAAGTCGCCGTCCGCACCCGTGACGGGGAACTGGCGGAGCGGTTCAAGCGGATGCTCTGCCACTGGAAAGACGCGGTTTGTGTCCTGATGGAACCCGTCGCGGCGGAACTCCCGGCGGACATTCTCTTTCTGGACGCGGACACCTGCCCGTTGCCGGAACGCGCCCAACCTGACTTCCCCCCCGCGCTCGTGATGATTTCCGACGACGCGTCCCGCGCAATCGCGGCGTATCAGTGCCACCCGGCGGCGTTTCTGCGCTCCCGCCCGAGCGCCGCCGACTTCCGCGCCGTCATGCGGCGCTGTTTCTCCGTATGGCGCGGCGGCCTGCGCTGGCTGAGCCTGTCCGGCAGCCGCGAGAGCGTCAAAGTGCCGATGGGGCGGATTCAGTACGTGGAGGCCAGCGGGCGGGAAAGCGTGATACGCTGTGGCGACGCGGTTTACTCCGCGCCCACGCCTATCGGGAAACTTGCCGAGCAACTCCCGAACCCGCCGTTTTTCCGTTGCCAGAGAAGTTTTATGATTCACCTGTCCGCCGTGGGCGCGGTCTCAAATGACGGCCTCATCACGGCCAAAGACGGCCGCGCAATTCCCGTAAGCCGGAAATGCGCGGCCGACTTCCGCGAAACCTTGGAACATTGGAACGCGCTGGAAGGCGTCCCCGACAGAGTTTAAAGACGTGTAAAGTGATAAAGCCTTACGCGCACACACAAAATACATCGGGCGGGAAAGCGCCTCCGACGATGGAGGAAAAGCCGTTGAGTGTGACATTTATGCTGTGCGACGATTCGCGGGAGGACAGGGACACGCTCTCACGCGCCCTGCAAGATTACGCCGTGCGCCGGGGGCTGGAACTCCGTTTGGAGACGGCCGCCGGGGGCGGGGAACTGTTGCGGCGCTGGACGCCGTCGCGCTGGGACGCCGTGTTTCTGGACATTTTCATGCCGGGTCTGTCCGGCATGGACATCGCCCGCCGCCTGCGCGCCATGGACAAAAACCTCTGCCTGATTTTCGTCACGGCAAGCCGGGAACACGGCCTCGAAAGCTACGACGTGCGGGCGACGGACTACCTGCTCAAGCCCTTTTCCCAAGAGGACGTGGACAACGCGCTGGACTACTTTTGGGAGACGTACGAAAAAGACCTGCGTTCCGTGCGCGTCGGCGCGGCGTGGGAGGACGCCGAAGTGCGTTTGCGCGACATTATCTATATCGAAATCCAAAATCATCGGGCGGTTCTCCACACCCGGGAACAGGCTCTCACCGTGTGGCGCGGGCTGAACGAAATCAAGGCCGAGATTGACGACGACCGCTTTGTGTACTGTCACCGGAGTTACCTTGCGAATCTGGAACACGTCAAGGCGCTGGAAAAGCGCGACTTCCGTATGGATTCCGGCGACCTCGTGCCGATTAGCCGCCAGAAGGCGCAGAGCGTACAGCGGAGATACCGGGAGTGGCTCATAGAGCGGATGTTTTTACCGGATTGACGCCGCCGCGCTTCCCGTTCTCCGCCCCGTCCACGCCGGAGAACGTGACGGACAGCATGGTCATGTCGTTGGACTGCGCGGTGTCCTTCACGAATCCGGTCACGCGCTTCTTGACCGCCCGGACAATCTGCGTGGGGCGCGCCGACAAATTCTCGTTGAGCGTTTCGAGTATGCGATTTACGCCGAAAAACTCGTCTTGCGCGTTCACGGCTTCCAGCAGGCCGTCCGTATAGAGAAACAGTCCGCTCCCCGGCTTCATGACCAGCGTGTTTTCCTCGTAACGCGTATCGGGTACCAGCGCCATCACGACACCATTTTTTTCGCGCAGGGTCTCGAAAGAGCCGCCGGCCGGACGGTACGCCGGGGCGCGATGTCCCGCGTTCGCGCTCCGAAGCGTCCCGGTAGACAATTCCAGAATCCCGAACCATGCCTTGACGAACATATCCCCGCCGTTATTCTCGTAAAGTTGCCGGTTCGCCTCCCGCATGACTTCTGCGGGAGGCTTGCCCATCAGCGCCTGATTCTTGAAAATGGTCTTGGTGACGACCATCAGCAGGGCGGCGGGAATGCCCTTGTCCGACATATCGGCTATCACCAAAGCGAGGTGGTCGTCGTCCACAAGGAAGAAGTCGTAGAAGTCGCCGCTGACCTCCTTGGCGGGCGTCACGGCGGCGTAAAGGTCAAACTCTTTCCGCCCCGGAAACGCCGGGAAAACGCGCGGCAGCATGTTTTCCTGAATCTGCGTCGCCACGGACAGTTCCGCCCCAAGACGCTCCTTTTCCGTGGACGCTTTCAGCAGGTTTTTCATAAAGTCCGTCATGTCGCGGGACATCGTGGCAATGGAATCCGCGAGTGATTCCATCTCGTCGCCCGTATGGATGTCGGGATTCTCGAAGTCCAGCGCGTCGGGGTTCTCCTGTCCGTGACTGCGCTTGACAAAGCCCTTGGCGGCGCGTTCCAGACGGGTCATCGGCAGAAGAATACGGCGCTTCATCCAGTGGTAAATGGCAATGATGAACACGGCGGACAAAGCCGCGCTTTCCGCCACTAACATGAGAACGTATTGAAACAGCGTCTTCGTAATTTCGTCCATGCTGAGGTCGGCGGCTAACACTGCCACGGGTTCGCCGGAAGCGTCCAAAATGGAGATAATCCCGGTGTACATGTTGCCGAATTCCGTCTGGTTTCGGTAGTAACTGATGTGTTTGCTATCCTTCATCTGGTCAAGGTAGTAGCTGGCGACTTGGGGGGGATAGCTGTTCCCGGTCAACGCGCCGAGTTCCACAGAGTTAATCTTGCCCAGTCTCTGCCGCTCCTGTTCCGTTATGCCCGCCATGATGTCCATCATGTTGTCGGTCTCGTTCAGGTTCAGGGGCTTGACGATGTAGATAAAGGCGAAATCGTAATTTTCTTTGACACGGTTGAGGAAGTCTTGCGTTTTCTGGAACTGTTCCGACTTCTCCCGGCTTTGGATACACGCTTTCAGGTCTTCCACGTCGATTTCCGTGAGCGTCAGATTCAGGGCGTCCTCGATATACGTGGAGCATTTGTCAATCATGCCGCGGTAGTAAGTCAAGAAGCCCAGAATGCCCAAGGAAAAGCAGAGAAGAGAGATGAAGGCACCGCATCCCCAAAAAATACTGCGCCGGAGAGGGTTTCGGTATTCTTTCATGCGCACGCGCTCCTTTCTGTTACCATCTCGATAATTATCATATTGGTGGATTTTTTTACAAATACGTCTGCAAGACCATGAATTGACCAGTTACAGTTTAACAAATTTCCGTGCCAATTACAATGGAGGGCGTGAAAAAATCCACACGCGGGTTCAACGGTACGCATGCAAGCCGATGGTCTCCGCCACTGGTGGCGGAAATCGTCGGCTTGCATGCCCGTCAGGCGCTTTTTCGCATAAAGGATTCATTCCATGAAATAGGCCATGACGACGGAATCCTCTCCATTTTCCGAGTGGAACTGTGTGTAGTCCGCGTAGGCAAAGATAAATTCTGCGGCGTTTTCGGCCGCCATGCCGTCCGTGTTTTCCAGCGGGTTGCGCCCGCCCATGTCCCCCGACATGCGTATGTTCACGCTGTCTCCGTTGGGCGCTACCGCGCACTCCGTCCGAATGAACCCGTTACTGTGACGACAGCACAGCGTAAACAGCTCCTCGACAATGACGGACAGCCGGGTGTAGTTCTTCCCCTCCACCCCGTTTTCCTGACACTGCTTCCGCAGAAACTCCGTCAGCTCCGGCACGGATTCCGGGACGCCCGGCAAGTCACAGCTCGGGGCGTCGGTTCTGCTGCGGAGATACTCCAGCAGTAGGGCGGAAAATCCGGGCAGCGGGGACAGCCCCCCCACCCACGCGGCGGCCTCGTCGGTTACGTAACGCAGAATTTCCGACGGCGCGTCGGCGTGCTTTACGCTCCGGTTCAAAGCCATGCGCAGTCCCTGCTCGTAAAACGCGGCTCCGGCCTTGTTTTTCGCCTCGCGCAGTCCGGATGTCCCCAAAAACAGGCGGTCGCCCTGTCTCAGGCGCACTTCCACGGGGCGGTAGGAAACCCGCTGAATCAGCCCCATCGCGTCATAGGCCGGATATTCGAGAAGCGCGTAGCGCTCCTGATTGCGCCGCATCATCAGCGGATGAGGCGCGCCCGCGTTGACGTAGAGAAAGCGCCCGCTTTTCAAGTCCAAGGTGGCAATGAACGCCCGGAAGCTCCGCCGCCCGCCCAAATCGTAGAGTTGGGCGTTGGCGTTGTTGACCGCCTCCTCCAAGGAAGCGTCCGTACGCAGACGGTTTCGGAGTGTGGTCTGCGCCGACGTGAGAAACAGCGCGTCGGCGATATCCTCGCCGGGAACCTCGCCCAGTATGACGCACAGGAGTTCCGGGCGCAGAAAGAAATAGTCGTAGAGACAGCAGGCCGAGCGCCCCGGAGATTCCACGATTCCGGACACGGCGAAGTCCGCCGTCTCCGGCCGCGCCGGAATGGGCGGAAGCGCGGCGCGGCAGATATCCGCCAGCAGTCCGGCGCGGATATGAGCCTCTGTGCGTGCCGTGTCGGATTTTTGCAGGTCGTCGGAGCGCTTGTCCAGTTCCGCCATACGCTTTCCGACCGATTTCGCCACGCCTCCAATCACGCCCGGCAGGGACAGCGCCTCCGCCGCCGGGTCTTTCAGTTCCGTCCAGCGCTCCGACAGATATTCCAGCCGCTGTAAAGGGCGGTAGAGCCGCCGCCACAGGTACCAGACCCCGAACGCCAGATAAGCCGCCGCCAGAACCATGGTGCCGACCAGTATTCCGGTCGTAATCGCCCGCTGTCCCGTGACGTAATCCAGCACAATCCCCAGAATCGAAAGCGCAATCAGGCCTTGAAACAGGAGGTACAGCCCGAAGCCCATGTTTTCCTCTTTCATAATCGGTTCCCCCGTCCGGTCGTCAGTCGTCGAGCAAGTCCGCGTACTCGCGGAGCTGTTCCCGCACCACGACGATTTCATTTTTCTTCAGTTCGTTGACCGCGGCGCGGAGCATGTGCCGCATGGAAATGGGGACGCCCTCCCCGGCGGCGAGGAACGCGGCCGACAGCGCGATATTCTTGATGTATCCGCCGGAAAGCTCAAACGTTTTCGCCAGAAACGCCCAGTCTATGTCGCCCTCCACGGGCGCAGACGGCGGAATCATGCGCCGGTAGATTTCCTCCCGCGTGGGCGGGTCGGGGAACGGGAAGCGCACAACGTACGTCATACGCCGCATAAACGCCTCGTCGATGTTGCCTATCAGGTTCGTGGCCAGCAGGCAGACGCCGTCGTATTCCTCAATCTGTTGGAGCAGGTACGCCACCTCCACGTTGGCGTTTCGGTCGTGGGCGTCCTTGACCTCACTCCGCTTGCCAAAGAGCGCGTCGCACTCGTCGAAGAACAGAATACAGTTGGCGCGCCGCGCCTCCTGAAATACCGCGCGGAGATTCTTTTCCGTCTCCCCGATGTACTTGCTGACAATCTGCGACAGGTTGATTTTATACAGCTCCATATTCAACTGGTGGGCGATAACCTGCGCGCACATGGTTTTCCCGGTGCCGGGGGAACCCGCCATTAAAATCGACAGCCCCCGCCCGTACGTGACTTTCTTCCCGAAACCCCATTGATAGTAGACCTGATGTCGGTACTGGATGTGGTCGCAAGCCTCCCGCAAGAGGCGCTTTTGGGCTTCGGGCAGTACCACGTCATCCCACGTATACGCCGGGGGAACGGCGCTGGCAAGGTCGCCCAGTCGGTGAACCGCCTGCGCGTAACAGCAACGGTGCAGAATAGAGGCGGAAATCGTCGCGTTGCCCTCCAGCCGCGCCAGTCCGGCGGCCTGCGTACAGGCAAGGCGGATTTGCGCGGGCTGAAAGCGGAATTTCGCCGCGAGTTCCTCCGCCGTACAGCCCTCTATGACGCTGTCCGACAGCGCGCCTTGAAAGAGCGTCAAGCGCTCTTCCTCCGTGACAGGCGGAATTTCCAGCTCTACGGACAAGGTTTTCATGCGGCCGTGGAGCGGATTCCGGGACAGAAAAAAGCGCTTGTCCCGCAACAGTTCGAGCGTCTCCAAGGCGTCCATACGCGCCGCGTCGCCGTCGTCGTCGAGACAGCGTAAACATAAGTAAGCCCCCGTCAAATCTGCCGCCAGCGCCGCTTCTTGCGCCTTTTCCAAGGCGTCCTCGCCGGAAACGTCCGCGAATACGCAGTCTTTCTTCTGACGCGAAAAAAGGTGTTCGATTTGAAAGCGTTTGCCGCTTCCCTCCGCGCCGGAGAGCAGAATACAGAGCCTGTCCGGACTGGCGAAAGCGGCGTCCAAGCGCCGCGCCGTCTCGTGATGAATCAGCAGGGGGGCGGAGGGCGTCTGCGTCGCGCCGTGAAAGAACGTCCGGCCGGGGCGGTCGGAGACCGTCCCCGTCGAGAGGTATTCCATGACGGCCGGACAGAGTACAAGCGCCCCCCGTTCGGGATGTTCAAAGAGCCGCAGAAAGCCCCCGGGACGGTTGAAGCGCGCCATACACGCTTCCAGCTCTTCCCCGTCCGGCAGGAACAGTTGCGCGGCAAGTTCGCGTTCCGGTGCCTTGCGCGACATGTCGTCCTGAAGATACGCGAAAAGCCGCTCATATTTCTTGTCCAGCTCGACAGCCCAAGCCAGAATCACGCAGGAGCGCTGGAAGGAATCCAGACCGAAGCGGCGGAACAACGACAGCGCGGGAAAGTCTTTTGTCGTCTTGCCCACCCGGAGCAGAACCGTACGGCGGGCGTAGTACAACTGCCGTTTTTCTTCCGCGCTCAACTGCGTGGAAAGCCCGCGCAAGGCCGATTTTGTCAAATTATGCTCGAACTCCTCCCGCGTGACGACGACGCCCAGCATATTTTTTAACTCGCTGGAAGGCCCCAGCCACTGGTGGCGGCAGTAGTAGTAATACAGCGACAAGTCCAGCCACGCCATTAAATCAGAAACAAATTGCCCTTGCGTAGCGTAACCGTGATTAAGATTTTCAACATCAGCTTCCCGTACGTCCTCTCTGTCCATCCTCTTTCCTCCCGTAACGGTTACGGCGTCTGCACGGTCATTGCGGGGGTCATGTTGACCTGTATCACCCCGCCGTAACTGCACATCAGTTTACTGGTGTTGTTGAGGAGCGGTTTCCCGCCCACAAGCACCGTAGGCGCGCCGGGAACCCAAGGCGCGGCAATAGCCGGAATGCACGGCATAGGCGTCAGAACGCCCAACGCGGCGGAGGTGGCGGCGGCTACCGTCGGATTCGCCAGACTGGAACACATCCCGAAAGTAGGAAATTTATTGTCCATAATGGTCGCCTGCAACATGTTGCTGACCATGACGGTCTGCTGGGACGAGACCACCAGCACGCCCGGAGCCGCCCCGAACGAACACATACACATGGATGTCTGTACTACCGGATTCGCCATACGTCACGCCTCCAAATTCCACTCCAGACTTTGCTTCTCTCCCTCCCGGAGTTCCACGGTTTTCAGCCCGCCGCGACAGAACAGGTACGCCGTCCCGGGGTTCTGAAAGGGGAGCTTAACCGAACTCCCCGCCGTCACGAGAAACGACTGCGCCGGGACGAGTGTTTCTCCTCTGGAATGCGGTTGCGTCAGCGGGGAGGCCGTTTCGGCGGCACCGTCCGACGCCACGCGCCGGAAAAACGCCGCCTCTGTGGCCTTGCCGCACAGCAGAAACCAGCCGGGGCGCGGCGCGGAGCCGCTGACAAACATCTTGACGGAAGAATCTCCCGCTTTCGTCTCCCGGATGAGTTTCAAGGGGTTCGGCGCGGGCATTCCCGCGAAAACCCGTGACGAGTCAGAGAGCGTCAGCGACAGAAAGACCGTCTCCGGCGGGAACGCGTAGCCCACGCCCGGATTGAGAATGACCGCTTCTTCTGTCCTGACATCCCCGGACAGGGAAATCGTCGCGTCCTGAAACCCGGGGCAGTGGAACACAATCCGATGTTCGCCGGGTTCAAGGTTGCTCAGAACCAGCCAGCCGTCCTGTTTCCAGACAGGCCGCTTTAACGGGACGCCGTCGAGTTGGCACAGGGCGCGCCGCCGCAACGGCTTTCCGGTAAAGCCGTCCAGCGGCAGGAGTGCCGCCGAAAGCCGTTGCCGTATCATGCGCCGCCTCCCGGTGCGCTCTGCTCCGCGCTGATTTCCACCTCTTCGACGCGGGCGACCTGACGCGTCCGGCCGGAGCTGATACTTGCCCCCGTCAGCATGACGACCAGCGAAAGTTTATACTCTTTCGTGGTGTTGTTCCAGATTTTCAGCATCTGTTCCATCGTCGTTTTCTCAACCGACACATGGAGTTGCGCCCCCTCCGCCGCCGAGGAGCCGGAGACGTATTTGGAGGGAATCACGGGGTTGTCGCGCAGGGTCTGCACGACAGCGCCGATAAGGCGGTGCTGGTCGGCCTCCTTCAACTGCGCGGGGGCTTTGGAGTGCGCCGTCACGAGATACCGCATGACGAACTGCGCGGGGCGGATTCGCATGGTATTTCGGTCGGCCTGATAGTAGCCGACGTTATTCTGCGGGCTTTCCTCCTCAACCTGATACAGATAGAGCGTCAACTGGTTGTTTCCGCTGTCGTGCGGGGAACACAGGGAAATGGCCTCCCTGTCCCCGAGAGGTTCCGGCGTCAGCTTATCGCGCAACATCTCCACAAGCGCGTTGCTCGCCTCCACAAATGCCGTATAATCCGCCATTCCGTTAGCCCTCCTCTTCTCCAGAGAAGCCAAATAGAGCTTTCAAGGCCTCCACTAAGACTTCTCCCGCCTGTTTCAAGGTCTCCTCCGGGTCGGGTTCCGCCTCCTGCTCCTCTTGCCCGTCCTGCAATTGCCATTCTTCGTCTTCGGGGTCAACCGGGTAAATTTTTCCGTCCTCCCCGATACGCGTATGCGGTTCGAGCGTGATTCCGTTGTCCGGCGTATAGCGCAAGTCCGCGCCGCCGTACAGGGACGAGTCGGCGTCCGGGTCTTTTTCCGCGCCGCCGCTGTCCGTGCTTGCGCCGCCTCCCGACGCGCCGCCGCTGTCCGTGCTTGCGCCGCCTCCCGACGCGCCGCCGCTGTCCGTACTTGTGCCGCCTCCCGACGCGCCGCCGCTACCCGTGCTTGTGCCGCCTCCCGACGCGCCGCCGTTTGTTCCCGTGTCAATTCCCGCCGGAACGTCCAGAACCGGCGGCAAAACTTCCGCCTCGAACAGCGGTTCAAACGCGTCCGCGTTCCAGTCGTAAGTGCGGGAAACCCATCCGCCCGTGAGCGCGTTTAAGGCGTTCGCCTGACGCGAAAACGTCGAAAGCGCCGATGTCACCGCGCTTTTGGCGTCGGACTGCGCCGACAGCGCGTCACTCCATGCCGCCTTGCTTCCGGTTCCTATGGAATAATCCTGCGCGGCGGCCTGCGCGTTTTTCGCGGCCTCCTCGTACTGCTGTAACGCCGCCTGCGCGCCGTTGTAGGCCGCCTGCAAATCTACTAACGCGGTCTTGGTCTGTGCCTCCGCCTCCGCCTCGTCCTTCCCGGTCGTCTGCGCGTAGGCGGCGGCGGTCAAGGCCACGCGGCTTACGTCCGCCTCGCCGGGGTTGAAGAATACCGACATCGACGGCACGTCCAGCGACGACATGTCCACGCCGGCCGGAGTGCGTAACTCCGCCTTCTTTTTCTCCGCTTTGCAGAGTTCCACGGCGTCCGAAAGCGCGGCTTTCTTGTCCCTCAGCGCGGCGACGGAGTTCTCGTCGCCCGTACCCATGGAAAGCGCGGTCTCCGCTTCCGACAAAAGCGCGTCCGTGCGGGCTAAATTCTCCTCAAAAGCCGCCTGCCGCTCGGCCTGTTCCCACCACGCGAAAAGCGCGTCCGTGAGTTCCACGGCCTCGGCCGCCGTCGCGCAAGCCGCCACGGCGTCGCCCGGACTGCCAGAGCCGTACTCCGGCCGTACGGAAACCCCTGTCACGCCCGCGCCAGTGTCCATCTCGTCAATGGACGCCAGAAACATATCCATTTCCGTCTGTGCCGCCCCGCCGCCGGACGCCTCCCCGGCACCGTTCCCGGACGCGGTTCCGGCGTCCCCGGCACCATTGCCGGACGCGGTTCCGGCGTCTCCGGTAGTGTTGCCGGACGCGGTTCCGGCGTCCCCGGTACCGTTCCCGGCACCGTTGCCGGACGCGGTTCCGGTACCGCTCCCGGACGCGTCGTCGCCGACGCGTTCCCATATGATTGCGCTTGCCGCGTTGTTGCGGTACAGAATCATGGCGCGACTGCCCGCCAAGAGCGTTATACGGGCGTCGTAGCGCCCCGCCGACAGGCTCGCGCCCGGCGGCGGCGACAGTGACACGGATTCCTCCCGCCAAACGACGCTTTCCGCTTCCGCTTCCGTCTGCGCCTGCGCATTGCCCAGCGTCACGCGGGAGGCGTCCGGGAGAAGCCGCGCCCAGCCGTCGTCCGGTCTGGACAGGTACGCCGCCAGAACCCGCGATTCCTGACTCTCCGTCCGGTAACTGCACAGCACGCGCAAGCCCAGCGCGGCGTTTTCAATCAAGAATCCCGTGCTTCCGCCCGGGACGCTTTTCGGTTCGGCCTGCGCCATAGCGGCGCGCAAGTCGTCCGGGGACAGCGACACCAGCCAGTCACCGTCCAGCGTGCCGCCGGAAAACTGCCCCTGATAAATCTGCTTCCCGGCCTTGTTGTAGAGCGACCCGAAGCCCGACGGCGCGTCGGCGTCCCACTCGCCCTCGTAGTACAAATGTCCGTCGCGAACCCAGCGGACAACGCCCGTCGGCACGCCGTCCTGAAATTCGGCGTCCAAATGCTCGCCGTCGGCGATGTAGAGGGAGCCGTTGCCGTTGTACTTTCCCTCCGAAAAGGAACCCGTATAGCGAATCGACCCGTTTTCGCTGTACTCCGTGCCGCTCCCCTCGAAGATTCCCGCCGCGAATCCGCCGCGGTAAAACGCGGTGCCGTCGGGGTAATAGGAGACGCCCTGCCCGTGCGGTAGTCCCTCATGGAAGCTGCCCGCGTAAAACAGGACTTTTTCCACGTATCGCCTGCCCTCGCCCTCCGGCACCCCGGCGGCAAACTGCCCCTCGTAACTGAGAAAATCGTCGCTGTAGAGCTTGCCGGAACCGTTGTAAAGTCCCTTGTCAAACTGCCCCTCGTAAATCCGGGTGCCGCCCTTTCCGTACAAAGTCCCGCTTCCCTGATACGCGCCCTCCCCGAATTCCCCTTGGTAGACCATCATGCCCCGCTCGTAGGCGATACCGCGCCCGGAGCGTACGCCGTCCTGAAACTCTCCCTCGTAGCTCAGCAGGCCTTTGGCGTCGTACTCGCGCCCGGTACCCCCCAGCACGCCCCTTGTCAGACGCCCCGCGTACATGGGGACGGTCTTTTTCTTGTCGGCGTAGACAATCACGCGCCCCGACCAAGTCTCTATCCGCGTGTCCTCGACGAAAAACCGCGCCGTCAGGAACCGCCCCAGAATGAACGGCCACGCCACGAAGTACACGAACATCCCGAACAGCACCAGCGCGAGCAGTACGCGGATAATCAGCGCCTTGGAAATCAGAAGCCGCCCGACTTCCACGTAGTCTTCCCGTTTCGTGGGTCTCTGCGCGGCGGAGACGACCGACTGCACGGAAGAAGTCGCGGTTTTGGAGACGCTTTGGGAGAAGTTGCCCAGTCTCCGGAGTTTCGTCGTCACGCCCACCGTTTTGCGCGAGACGTAGGCGCGGATTGTGCGCCCAAACACCCCGACAGAGCGGGAAAGCTGTGTCAATAAGAACCGCAACAAGGCCATAACCCCCTTATGAGCGCGTTAAAGGCGGAGAAGTTTCCTTTTCATCAGAGCCAGAATCAGAAGCAGGAGCAGGACGCCCGCCACGGCGTACAGTGCCGCTCTCCGCGCCAGACGGCGGTAGTACCCCTCGGGAACCCGGTAAGGCTGTAGCGGCGAGAGGCGCACATAGCCGTCCGGGTATGTATGGGTCTCCACGGGGGGAAGCGCGTCCGGCGGCACCGGGTGTCCGTGGCGGAAAGTCTCCCCCGCCTGCTCCACAAGGGAACGCGGCGCACCCTCCCGCAGTATCGTTGAAACAGGTTCCACGGCGTCACAGCTCCTTTCCCGGGATGAGCGCGCACGGCGTGGCGGGGTTCGCTTCCATGCGGTCTACCAGATACAGATAATAGCGGACAGCGCCGTCTTTGGGGTAGTCGTGCGCCAGTTCCAAGAAAATGTGTTTGGCCTCGGCGCGGTCGCCGCTGTAGAGCGCAAACAGGCCTTGTGAGAAGCGCTTCACGGTCGCCGCCTTGCCCTTGCGGACGCCGTACTCGTCGGCGTCGAAGATTTCATAGACGCGCTGGGGGGTCTCGCCGGACGCCTTGCCCAGATAGCGGGAACCGTAGCCTTTCGCGCCGCCCGCTATGGCCTCCGTGCAGAGGATTCCGGCCTCCAACTGTTCGGCAAGCCGTATCAGCGTCCGCACCGTCGAAAAGCTGGAGGAAATCGTCGTCGGCTCCATTTGCTCGCTGTCGCCGACAATGCCAATCATCACGTTTCCCACGTCCAGCGCAATACGAAACGTGACTTCCGGCAAATCCCGCTCCACGCGGGCGGCGTTCAGGGAAATGACCTCCTGCGCCATGGACACGGCCGCGCTGACGAGTTCGGCGCTGTCGCGCTTCATGACCACCTCGTAGCCGTCGTGGGCGAAGTTGAAGACAGTCCCCTCGCGCTGTTCGGCGACGGACGCCGTACGCTCAATCACTTCGTTGATGCTGTTGAAGAGTACCCTGTTGTCGGCCGAGCCGGAGTACATGTAATCCGGGAACGCAAAGCGAACCTTCATCACGAACATACGCCCGGAAGTGAACGTGTTTTTGTCCACGTCCTCAATGGTTCGCTTGCCCAGCAGGTTCAGCACCCGCTCCGGCACGAAACGCCGATAAGCGCGCTCCACGTTTTCCCGTTCCTGCATTTGCTTCCGGATGGATTCCGAAAGCCCCGAAAGGGTGCTTGCCATGCTCTGTAACTCGTCCCCGGTGCGCAGTTTGATAGCGTCGCCGCCCGCGCTGACTTTCTCCACCTTTTCGGCCAGCAGCCGGACATCCCGGTTAATGCGAACCAGAATCAGAATGGCGACCGCCGCCAAAAGCACCAGACTGCAGAACAAGCTCTTTGCCGGAAGTTGCTGACTCGCGGAACGGTTCGTGGTCACAAAGATGGCCCAGTCATCTTGGGCTAAGCTGTAGCGGAACAGTTTCCCCTCCTGCGAGCAGTCGGAACCGCGCCGGACGGCGCGTCCGGCCATATGCACGTCAAACGCCGCCGACAATTCGGCGCGGCTCCCGTTCGGGAGGTACCACCCGCCCGCCGTCAGACGCGCCACAAGCGCCGTCACGTTCCCGCGCTCCTCCGAGGCGAGAACCTGCGACACGTCATCGCACAGATACGGGTCGTTGAGAGACCGCCCGCGCAAGGCCAGACGCACCACCGCCTCCATCGTGTTCCGGTTGGACTCTACGCCGAGCCGTTCTTCCGTGGGGCGAACCGCCGTATACTCCAGAATCAGAAGCGCCGCCAGCGTCATGGCGACCATGACAGCCCCCCAATAGAAGGCCAGCGCGGTTTGGCTCTGCGCGAGCGCGTACCAGACGAGCAGAACCACGCCAAGCGCCGTTACGGCGTAAACCGCGAGAAGCCCGGCGCAGGCCGCCCGGCCGGGGTAAAGAATGTCTTTCAGTTCCCGGCTTCCGTCCTCCCCGGCGACGACCAGCGTTTTCCCGTCCAGCAGGAGCAGGATTTCCCCCGTGATTCCAATCGACAAGTCCGTGACGCTGTGTCCTTTCACGATGTCGGCGAGGTCTAAGAGCTGTCTGGCCTCCGTGCCGGCGAGGTCGCTGTACCAGACGGTCAGGTTGGACGCGTCCACGAAGTACAGGCCGACGTTGCGCCGCGTCAGACGCGTGACGAGCTGTCCGCGTGAGGCCGCGGGGGTTTCGTGTCCGTTGATGAGCAGCAGGCCGTTTCCGCCCACGGCTAACGCGCCGTCGGGCAGTACCGCCCCGGAAAAGGCCTCCCCCGACAGCAGGTCAAGGTTTGTCGCCGGGAGTTCGTTTTCCTTCAGGCCGCCGGAGCGCGCCGGGCAGGAATAACTCTGTAAGACGCCCTTTTTCAAAAACGCGATAGAAATCCGGTCTCCGTCCTGAGAAATGCCCAAAATCTGGGTGCCGCTTCTGCGCTGGTCGTACGTGAGGCCTATGCAGGATTCCCGGAACAGCGCCTCGGCCTCCCCGGCCTCCGGCAGACGGTAAAAAGACAAAAAGTGGGCGTTCAGGTCGTAGACCGCCGCAAAGAGCAAGTCCTTCTGGAAGCAGTAGAGCGCGGCGACGGTGCCGCCGTCCTGATTCGGGAGTTTCACGGAACGTTCCCCTAACTTTTCGCCCTGCGGGGTGAAGCAAACCAAGCGCAGTGTGTCGCCATCGAGCGTGGCCGCCGCAGAGGTGTCGCCCGCCCCGGCGGATACCGCCTCGTAACGGGTATCGTCCCAGCCGTCGCGGATGACGGAGGACAGGGAGAGAAAGCGCTTCTCCCCCAGCAGAAACATGGCGCACCCCGTCAGCAAAAGCAACGCCAGCAGAAACAGCAATTTTCGGAAAACGCTCATACTTGAATCCTCCCGCCCTTACCGCTTGAAGCGTATGCGCCCAAGGCCGCGTCTCAACAGGGACAGTCCCCGGTTCACCGGGTTGGACGCGTCAAAGGCTTCCCGTTCCTTCGCTATCGCCTCGCGCGTCCCGCGCCACGCCGAGTAGAGGGTGACAATCGACGCGAATTCGCCCCGCTCCAGACGTTCCAGAAACGCGCTCTCCACTTTCCCGGAGGAAAGTTTCCGGGGCAAAATTTTCTGAATCTGGTCGCAGGCCAGCAGTACCAGTTCCCGCGCGTTCATGGGTTCCATCGGCAGAATCATGCAGCGGGAGGCCACGGTCTTTTTGTCCGTGTCGAAGAGCAGGTTTTCCGACAGCATGGCGGCGCAGGCGACCTCCGCCGGAAGCGCCGACAGCGACAGGGCGTGGTGCAGTACCATTTCCGCGTAGTCCATGCGCTCCCGCCAGCCCCAGCCATCCCCGAAGAAAAATATGCTGTCAATGTCGACGCCTTTGCAGTCGTCAAAGACGACCGCCAGCGTGTCGCCATCCAAGAACATCCCTCGGAACGCCGGGCAGTCCTCCGCGCGGATTCCCGCGCAGATTTTCCCGTAGCGGTGCAAAAGCTCCCCTTCGTACAGGTTCAACAGGCGTACGGGGGTTTCCCGCTCCTGAATGTCGGCGGCCTCCACCAGCGCGTAATTCCGTTGCGCCCGGAGAACCCGCGCCACCTTGTAACGCTCCCGAATGAGCATGGATTCCACAACGCCGCCTCCTTTTACTTACGCCCCCGGCCTCACTCCACAATCACGAACGCGCTCGCCAAGACGCTTTCATCCGTGCCGGAGACCGCGACGACTTCGTATGTCCCCGCCTGCTCCGGCGCCTGATAGAGGCCGTTCCGGTCAATCGCGCCGCCGTTCTCCTCTTTCACAGACCAGATAACGGTCTTGTCCTCCGTGCCGGAGACCTCCGCCTGAAAGTGCAGGCGTCCCCGGCGGCTGACCCGCGCAAATTCCGGCGTCACGGAAAGGCTGACCTGCCGCCCCTGTAACAACCGGCTGGTGTCGCGTTCCGGCTTCTGGGCGAAGTAGTGCACGGTCAGCCGGTTTCCCTCCACCATGTCATGCAGCCATAAGCCGATACGCATGGTTCCCCGGCCGGGGTACACGAGCGCCGCCGCCTCCACCCACGGCGGCACGGCGGGCGCGTTTTTGCCCTTAAACACCTCGCTGTTTCCGAAATACAACGCGGTTTCGTTGTCGGCCTTCTTGTCGGCGAACTCAATGCTCAGGCGGACATCCACCGCGCCGGAGCCGAGACCGTGCGGGATTTCCTCGGAGAACACGCGGCTGTTGACGCGAAGCCCGCCCGGCATGGTCAAGTCCACGGTTCCATGGGACACCGCGAAATCGTACTGCTCCGGGGACGGAATCCCGAAATCAAGGTGCAGCGCCCCCGCCGACGGCTGGAAACTCGACTTGATATCCGGCTTCTGCCAGTATTCCAGACTGCGCACAGACGTTGTCACCGTTTGCAGGCCACTGCCTTGTGGGGCGGCCTCCTCCCGCCGGATGCGCTGGCCGAACGGGAGATTGGTTACGGACGAAAGAAAGACGCTTCCGGCGGAACGAATCAGTTCCAGTTTCGCCAGATAAATCGGGATGTCCTGCCCTAACAGGTGTTTTTCGAGACTGTCCGTCAGGGTCTGGCGCTGTTCCAACTGGGCGCGGTTCCGGCACAGACGGCACCGCGCCTCCACATCCACGTAGTTCTTGTAGTGGTGGCTGCCCACTTCCAAATCCAGCTCCGCGCCGCTGGCGAACAGCGGACTGTCGATATCGCTTAACTGCCGCGCTTTCAGGCGGAACTTCGCGGGGTAGACGCGGCGCTTCTCCTCCGGGCTTTCCCGGTATTCGAGCTTCACCTGTCCGTCCTCGCTGTCGGTAAAGGTACCCTCGCCCGTCAGCTTGAAGCGGACGGGCGGCGTCCGCTCGTTCTTGATGACCAAGACTTCCGCCGTGAACTCCTCCCCGGCGCATATGGCCTCCGGCACCGTGAGAATCAGTGTCAGTTCCTTGCTTTCGTAGAGCGTGCAGACGTTGGAACCTCCCTGCGCCTCCAGCAGTCCGCGAAATTCGGGAGCCTGCGCGGTCAGTGTCAGTTGGAAGCCCTCCCGCGTCATGTTAAACTGCTCCTGTTCGCCGGGATTCGCGCCCACGGCGTTGACGGGTTCCATGTCCGTTTCGTCGTAACTCAGGCACAAGTACGCGCTCTCGGCGTCGGAAAGCGTCTCGTGGCCTTTGAGCATGGGGAGTTTGCGCAGAAGCGGCTCCTCAATGACAATCATGCGCCCCTGATAGTCCAGCGCCAAGCCGCTTTCGATTAACAGCGTGGAGTCGTCGCTGGCGCTGACGCCCAGCCCGCACACCACGCCCGCCCCCAAAGACAGGCGGTTTAAGAGCTGTGACTTCCGCCGGGAGTAGTTCTGCTCCACCTCAAAGTCCCGAACCGTGAGCAGTTTCCCGTAGAAGTAGCGGTTTCGTTCGATGGGGAAAAAGTCTTTATTATCAGCCATGGTCAACGCCTCCGATTGTCGTGTCATAGTGGAGCGTCATGGATTCGTCGATAGACGCCGGGATGTAGTCGCCGATTTGGGAATTGACGCCTAAATAAGTATGCCAATCGAGCTGTACGCAAGGTCGCAGAATGACCAGCTCCATAGACGATTCCGCCGGGATACGGTCGCGCATCCGTTCCAGAAAATGCTCCATGTCCCGCCGTCTGGAGAAGGTTCCCTGCGGCAGAAGCAGGAAGAAGCGGTAAGGGTCTTCTCCGTATAGTTTGCGGTACAGTTCGGGGTTCCGGCAGTCCGGCGCGTTCGGGTTGACGCGGAAATGCTCAATCAGCAGGGGCGTTTTCCCGGTCAGGTGCCGCGCGCTCCGCCGCACGCCCTCCACGGTGTACATGGTCTCGTATTCGTTCAGAATGCCGGGTATCCTGTGCCGCAAGGCCTCCGGGTCGGCCTCCGGGTCCATGCAGAGCCACTGGGCGAGGTATTCGAGCATGTCCGGCGACGCGCCGGACGGGTCGAGCTGTCGGGGCAAGTCCTCAATGGCGGCCTCCATATCCTGAAAAATGGAGTTGAAGATAGACAGAAAGCGCCATGTGAAATCCTGTTCCTGATAAATGGCGGGGAGATAGTCGGTCATGTGGTCGCCGGACATCCGCACGGAGACGGCTTCCACGCGGGGCTTGTCGTCTCCGCCGGCCGTCAGTTCCAGCGCGAGCCACAAATATTGCCCGGTTCGGGAAAGGAGAATGTCCGTGCCGCGCCCCACCGATTCGCCAAAGACGCGGCGCAGTTCGTCCGTGCCGCCGCCGGACATCGCCGCCCAGTCCGGCCAGTCGCCGAGGTCGGAGGCTCTGGCGTAGACGCGGAGTCCGGCGTCCCGCGGAATGTCGGCTTTCAGGCGGAGGCGCGTCCAGTGAAACGCGCTCTCGCCGCTGTCCAGCGGGGGCAGGCACACCGTACCCGCGAACGCGTCCGCCTTCAGGCACAGGATGTCGTCCCGGCACTCCGTCCGAAAGAACCGCCCGCCCATCCACTGTTCCGCACAGCAAAATGTCCAATCGTTTTGCGTATCGCTCAAAGCGTCCACCGCCCTTACTGTCAAGTATTTTACAGCGTATGCAGTTCCAGTTGTGCGCCCGTGAAGCGGAGAATCGCGTCAGGGGGAATCACGAGGTCTCCGGCCGCGTTTTCGTAGATGTTCTGGTCTATGCGCCGCAAGTCCAGTTGTTCCACCTGCAGGACGCCGGGGGCTTTCTGTAGCGCCGCCGTGATTTCGTTGAGGCTTCCGCCAGCGCCGATTCGCTCCTCTCTGGGGGCAAAAAAGCGTTCCAAGACCTCTATCAGGGCTTCCCGCCGCGTCTCCGGGAGCGCCAGAAGCCGCGCCACAATCGAAAAGGACAGGTACCGCGCCGGGATTGCCTCCGTACGGACGCAGATTTGCCGATTGCGCTCGAGTTGACGGTTGACCGCCGTCAGAAAGCGCTCGTCGGCGAGGGGTTCCGGGGCGTCGGAGGCCGGGAGCGTCACCACGCTGATATAGGCGCTTTTCCGCTGTTTCGGGGTGTTGCGGTCGAAGCCCGGCAGGGCTTTCGCCCCGGCGACGCGCAGGCCGGGGGTGGCCTTGGCGCAGCGGGCGTAATCCTCCGCCGACACACACTTGCCCGTATCGGCGAGGCGTCGCAGGAGCCGGGAGCGGCATTGCCACAGCTCTTCCCGGTCGCGTCCGCCGCGGGCGGTCGAGTTGCCCACGGGCGCGCCGTCGTCCTGAAAGGCCAGACTGGTTCCCGCCGGGAGATTGCCGCCGCCGCAGAGCGACAACGAAAGATTCATCACCGTGACGACCCCCGGGCAGGGAACCGCGCCGTGATTGCCGTCGCCGAAACGGATGGTCTCCCGCGCCGCGTCCCACACAAATACGCGGTCGCGCGGGTCGCAAGCCGAGAGGGTGTCCGTGCTTCTCCACATCGCGGGACGGATAACGCCGTCACGGTACAGGGTTTGGCAGAGCAGGGAAAAGTTTTCCGTCAGGACGGTTTTCCCCTCCGTGTTCAGCCAGAGCGCCTCGCCGGGCTTCCCGCGCGCTTTCATGCGCAGTCCCGAAGCCCTCGACGGGTCTTGGCAGAGCGCTAACAGATTGGGCTTTCCGTCGTCCGCCGCCCCGGAGGCGTCGATATTGACCCGCCTGCCATGCGTGGACAGGCTCCCGCGTATCAAACTCGGCCCTTGCGGTTTCTGGAAAAATTTATCCTCATGCAAGCACGCCCAGCCGTCGTCCGTACGCAGAAACAGCGTCAGCGCCGCGCGACGGGCAAACGCGTCGTTCAGTTCGATTTCCTGTCCGGGTTCCGGCCTGACGGCGAAGGCGTAGGCGTTGGAGACGGTTTCGCGCTGCACAGCCCGGTAGCGCCCCGCCGAAAGGCCGGAAATTCGTATCTGTTCCTCACAGCCGCCGTAACTCTGGCGCAGAGACAGCCAGTAAAGGCCGTCGCGCCCCTTGCGCCACACCCGCGGCGCGGGCAGCGTCACAAAGCCGCTCCAACTCAACGCGAATGTCTCGTCACTCAGCGGCGCAACGGTGCCGCTGTCGTCGAACGCCCACACCAGTTCCCGGGGCGGCTCAAAGTCCTTGTCGGGCGGATTGCGCGGCACCCCGGCGGGGGTTTCCACCCGGAACCAGAGGCGCAACACGTTTTCCGGCCGCCGGGAGAATCCCAAAAGCAGGGTACCGTTCAAAGCGAAGGGCGCAAACGCGGCTCCGGTCGCCAGAAATTCCACCGCGTCCAAGAACTCATCCCCGCGCCGAATCAGCACCCGTTCCAGTTTGGGACGCCGCGCCGGGACGGCCTCGGCCAGTTCAAAGGATGTCCCCTCCGAACTGGTCAGGCGGGCGCGTTCCGGGCGTTCCGGGGCGTCCGGCGGAATCTCCAACGCGCATTCGGCGGGACTTTCCCGCAACGGACGCGCCCCCGCCAGTTCCAGCAGGGCGCGCTCGAGCGCGGGCGTCAGGCGGTTCATCTGGTACTGCTGCATTTCCTTGTACCACGCCATCAGCTCCAGAATGGTGATACCGGGGTCATGCGCGTTGTGGTCTGTCCAGACGGGACAGAGCCAAGGAAGACGCCCCTTCGCCTCCGTAATGATTTCGTCGTAGCGCTGGTCGTCCAGCGCGCGATAGCGCAACATGACAGCTCCCCCTCCCGGACGCTATTCTATCCGCACTTGGTGCGAGCCGCTCCGTACGACCGCGTACGGGAATCCGGCGTCACGCTCCAGCGGCACCAACATCGCCTGCCCGTCTTGGTCGTAGGCACCCTCAATGAGTACGCGGCGAATCAGCCGGACGTTGGGCGTCTGCCGGACGGCGTTCCAGACTTCCATCAGCCGGAGTTGTTCGCCAATGGGGCGGCTCCTCCACACTTTGTCCATTAACGTTTCCAGCCGCCGCGTGATTTCAATCTGCGTATCGGCGGCGATGTCGTCGCGCTCCGCCTGCACGGAAACTTCCGTGTTGACGGTCAGCACGGTGGCGGCGCGTACGTGCAGGCGGTTCTCCGCCGTCAGACAGCAGGAACAGCGCTGCGCGAGATACTCGTAGACCTCATGGGACAGCGCCTCCATGTCCTCGCCGGGGCGGGCGAAGCCGGTAAAGACCAGCGTCACATGCCCCGGAGCCGGGTTTCCGTGTCCGTCGCGCCCGGAAAAGCAACGGGCGTGGCGGACTTGCGGGAAGCCCTGCCGCACGATGTCCTCGAAGTCCCGCCGCCCCGCCGCGCGGTCGCGGGTACGCAGACGGTAATTTCCGCGCTCCTCTATCTCCTCCCGGCTCAGACGCCCCGTCCCGCCGCTCATGGCCGTGATGTTGGTCACGTCGCTGATTCGCGGCAGGCCTTCCAGCAGGGAACGCACGGCGTTTTCGGGCGCGTTCCCGCGCAGTCCGCCGCCGCTGGAATAGCGTACGCGGATATTGTGGTCTCCGGCTGGCGGCACGCGTCCCTGACGCCCGTCGCCGAAGCGGATAAAGCCCTCGTAGGGGTCGAGCGCGTAGGCGCGGTCTTCCGGCGCGGCGAGCGCCAAATCCTCAAAGCGTTCCCAGCGTACCCAGCAGTGTTGCAGGATATGATTCTCACGCTCTATGCGTACGGCGTCGGGGCGCTTGCGCTCCAAGTCGAGCAACTCGCTTTCCGGGCGGCTCCCGGCCTCGTCGACCCAGACCTCGCAGGAGAGAACCGGACTGGCCAAGAGTTCAAGTCCTTTCCCGGCCTCGTAGACGCCGGTATCGAAAAACTGTTCCGGCTCCCGCTGGCGCTGTACGGCTCCGGTCGTGTTCGTGATGATTTCGGCGACCAAGGGGGACTGCGCGGCTTTGGCGGATGTGCGGTGAAGGCGAAGCCAGTACCCGCTCACGCCGAAAAAGGACGCCTCCCGCAAGGGGCGGGGCAGGAACAGGAACACTTCCCCAGTATGCAGCAAATTGTCCGTGCTGTCAAGACACCGCACGGTCTCGAAGGCGTTTCCGTTCCACGCTTCCCAGAGAAGCTGACCCTCCGGGGGGCGGCGGCCTATCGTCCGGAAGCGCAGGGAGAGGGGGGCGGCGTGGGGGGAACGGTCGAAGCGCAGATACATGCCCTCCATTTCCAGCGGACACAGCGCGGTAAGGTTCCACTGCGCCACGGTGTCGGCGTCGGGGATTTCGTGGGACGCGCCGTTATTCTCCGCCGCCGCCCACTGCGCCCGAACGCCTTTCGGGTACTGCCAGACGAAGGACGCCTCCCGCAGAAACGGCAGAATCCAGCGCTGGTAAAGCGAAAACTGGTTTTCGACATCCGTCACGCGGGCGCGGATGTAAAGCCCCGGTTCTGCGTTGACCGCGACGGGTTCCATATCGTCCGGAACCCGGAAGACAATCTGAAAGTCGCCCTCCCGCGCCCCCGCGAACGGGTTTCGGTCTCCCGTGATTTTCAGCTCCCGCCAGCCGAGGCCATTAAAATACTCCCACAGAATCCCGTTTACAAACGTGTCGTCGGGCTTGCGCTGAACCGCCGTCGAGCGGTCAATGACCGGGAGCGTATAGTCGAACGTCGGGGCGAGTTCCGGCGGCTCATCCAGCACGACGCCGACTTCCAGATGTAAATTGACCGACGCGCCCTTTTTGGAAAGCGCGGCGTCACTGCGCAGATACAGGATATTGTAGGGCGCGGGACGACGCCCGAAACACAGCCCGCCTTCCTCCGGAATGGGCAAATCGTCGGAAAACGCCCGTTCGACGCGGCACGGAGCCGCCGGGACGCTGGACACCTCCGCGCCGTCCAAAATCAGCGTCAAGTCGGGGTGTCCCTCGCAGGCGACGCAGTAGCGCCCGTTCTCGTCGGCGTCAATCGAAAGGCCGTTTGTGTTCTCCAACAAGATTTGGTTCCCCTCGGCGCGGCTTTCGTCGAAGGGCGTCCACGTCCCGTCGTGCAGGAACGACCACGACAGCCCCGCCAGCAGTTTCAGCGCGCCCTCCTCCAAGTACCGCGCCGACGGCTGGAACTCCACCGTAATCACGCAGGGGCCGTCCGTGCGCAAAGCCTCGTTATGGGAGAGCAGGAAACGATGTCTTTGCCGCTCCGCGCCGTCGGGGGCGAAGAAGCGTACGGGAAAGCGCTCCGGACACCGTATGCTGTCCGTGGCACCGTCGGCGTACCACACATCGAGCAATTGCGCGGGCGTGGCCTGTATGGTCTGCTCCGTCTCGTAGACCACGTTTTCGCCGTTTTCGTCCGGGGTAAAGACACGGGTTCCCGCCCGGATTGTCACGGGCTCCTCCAGCGTGTCCGACGGCGTAAAGCGCATGACGCCCCGCGCCGGGGACGGCTCCGGCTCCTGAAATCCCGTCCGGTTGAGAAACTCCGTGTACAGCTTTCCGGGGACGGCGTTCATACGGTCGATGGTCTGGTAGAACATGACGCTGAACAACTCGGCAATGGCGGAGCCGGGGTCATCCTCCGACCATTCGCAGCGCCATTCCGGGGTGTAACTGCGGGCGAGGCGTTCGACCTGTGCGCGTACGGCGTTCAGGTCGCGCCCGTCCAGAATCGGGCTTTTCATGCCGCCCCTCCCCCTTCCGAGCCTTCCGTGAAGTAGAACGGGTAAACGTGGTTGTAGCGGTTATTGGTACTGCGCACAAGGTAGCTTACCTCCACGGACACCCCTCCCGACATTCCGCCGATTTCCCGGCAATGCACCTGCACGTCCGTAATGCGCGGTTCCTGCCGGGCAAGGGTGTCGCGTACATGCGCGGCCAGATTCTCCCGCGTGGAACTGGAAGCGGGCGCAAATACGTAGTCCATGACGTTGGAGCCGAAATCCGGCCTCATCACGCGCTCTCCGCGAACGGTGTGCAGAATAATGCGTATGGCCTCCCGGATGTCCTCCTCCCCCTCCGACATGGCCAGCTTGCCGCTCTGGGGGTTCACCTGAAGCGGGAACTTGACCCCGCGCCCTAAAAACTCCCGTCCGTTCATATTCCGCGCCTCCCAACTCTGCCAACGCAACGGCATAGTGTCGCGTCAGTTGATTTTGACGATTGCCCCCTTGATTTGCGTGGGGCCGGACGCGTTCAGGTTCAAGGACGCGTCCGCTTTCACTTCGGCCGTCGCGCCCTTCAGGTTCAAAGACGCGTCGGCTTTTAACTCGGCCGAAGCGCCCTTCAAGCTCAACGTTCCGGTGGCTTTGCCCTCCACGTTGGCACCCTCCATGGCGACTTTGCCCTTGGCCTTCTGCGAAATGTTCCCGTTGCCCTCCAAGGTGATGTTGCCGCCCTGCTCCAGCGTCACGGTTGTTTTCCCGGCGGAGAGGGTCAGCTTGGTTTTGGCTTTCAGTTCGATGTTCCCGCCCTGCAAGTCCATGTTCAGGCTGTTGTCGCCGTTCTTGTCCTGCAAGGTGATTTTTTTGTTTTCGTCGTCCATGACCAGCGTCGCGCCGGACGGCATGGTGACGGTCAGTTTTTGCTTGCTGTCCTCGTCGTGCAGGACGATTTCTATTTTTTTGGGCGTTTTCAGGCAGTAGTCCTCGGCCTTGCCGTCCTGAATCTTGAACGGGGGCGCGGTTTCGGAGTTCCAGAAGCCGCCCAAGACCAGCGGCCTGTGCGGGTCGTCGTCCAGCCACGCCAGCACCACCAAGTCGTCGACCTGCGGAAAGAGGAACAGTCCGCGCTCTTTGCCGCCCATGGGCGTCATGACGTAGCACCAGTCCGTCTCCTCCTCGTCCGGCGCGCCGATTGGCAGGCACTTTACCCGGTTGAGGTTCTCTTCGTCCTTGATATTGGTGACTTTGGCCAAGGTCAGGCCGTAGCGCGACATTTCGCGCCCCAAAGTTCCGCCCGTTTTCCCCATCAGCGCGTCCAACTGCTCCGCGATACTCAACGCTATCCCGCCTTTCTGAAACGCCCGCTCAGGCTTTCGCGCCCTTGATTTCAAAAGAAGTCCGGTAGCCATCGTCCGTGAAAAGGTGCTTTACTTTCGTGAGGAAATAGGAGCCGTTCGAGTGCTTGTCGCCGCCGTCGATTTCGATGTAGCGCCCGGGGATGAGTTCGGGCATGCCGATGCACTCCCCGCCGCCGGACACCAGCCCCATGGCGATACCGTTTAAGCGCCGCTGTGCCAGTGACTTGCACTCGTCTTGTGTACGCGCGAATTCGCTGTATTCCCGGAGCGTGGCGTCTTTGAGCGCCGACACCAGTTGGGCGGCGGATTTCCCGGAGCCTCCCGCCGTCACGCTGGAAGCCGTCCCTTTCACCGCTTTCTGATTCGTGTCGCGCCCCCACACTTCCACCTTGCCCACCTGATGCGCCAGTGAGACCCGCTTCCGGAACGAGAAAAGCCCCTCTCCGAGTGTGAGCGTCATAATGGGGGAGGTGCGGCTTGTGACATCATCGAAAATCAGTTCCCCGTCGACCACGAACAGGGACATTCCGAAGCGCTGGGAAAGCAGGTTGAGAAACTTCCAATCGTCGATTTGTTCCTTGACAAGCGGGGTGTCAAAGCCGCTCAGCGCCCCGACGGTCACCTTTTTGGCGAACCCGGCGGAAACGCTCTTGTTCAGAATGGACTTGACGATTTCGGTGGGCTTTTTCTTTCCGGCGTAAATCGGCTCCCGCAGACTCATCAAGTAGCCCATGCCGTCAATGCCCGTCACGGTCATGCGCGGACATCCGTCCTGCTGGAAGTCCAAGGAGTAGTCGTCCACATAGCCGTAAAACAGCTCTTTTTTCTGCACGTATCCGCCCGTGACAACCAGTTTCGCGCCCACTTTAATCGTGTCCGCCGCGCTGTTGTCCCACTTGCTCTTCTCGTAGTCGAACTGGTTTTCTATGGTGAAGCTGCACCCGCCCGCCGTGCCGTCGGAGGTCAGCTCCACTTCCAAGGACGGAATATGGTACTTCCCGATATTTAATTCCTTGCCGTCTACGGAAACCTGAAAGCTGGGCGCGGAAAAATCGTCGTACTTCTTCCCCAACGCCGTCCAGTCGTAAGTTTTCTGGTCCACAATTCCGCCTCCTTTTTTCACGGTTTCCGCGTTCCGGGTTACTCCAGCAGAGCCGGAACCACGAGCAGGTCTCCCGTACGCAGACGCCGCGGGTTGTCAATCCCGTTGGCGGCGGCGATTTCCCGCCACCGCGACGCCTCCCCGTACTCATGGGAGGCCATCGCCCACAGGGAGTCGCCCTGCCGCACGGTTCGATACTTCGTCGTGTCGGGGGACTGCAGGGGGTTTTTGCCGAAAACCTCGTCCAAGTCGCGGCTTTCGATGAACGTGCATTCGAGCGTGGCGCGGGTCGGCGTGCCGTCGTCGCTGAACTTCGTGAACCTCTGCGTACAGGAGGACAGGAAGCCCTTGAATTGAAGCGACGACCACTCGATTCCCAATTCCGGCGGGCGGTGTTCGTCCTCGTCCACGTACATCAGGTCGTAGACTTTCGACGTGTATTCCCGGACATCGACCAAGTTGGAAGTCGTGGGGAGTATGCTGTTGGCCGTGATTTTCAGGCGGTCGAGCAGACCCCCGCCGACTTCCATGCCGGCTGACATACTATCAAAAAACAGTTCAAATGTCAAACTCTCCGCGCCGCCGCATTGAAACTGCACAATGGGGGCGTCGCTGTTCAGCAGGGACGTTTGGGAGTACGAAACGGTTCTCTGCTGGACGTAACTGGCGGGGTTGTACAGGACTTCAAAAGAGTCGCCGCTGTCAAGATTGTGAATCGTCATCTTCTCCAGATGAGCCATTCCGTTTGGGTTGACGCCGCCTACAATCATGGCATTGAAGCCCCCTTTCCGGACTTGTTATTTTCCACTGCGCCGGAGTTCCCGTTGCAGTCGTTCCTCGATGATACGGTAGATTTTATCGGCGGTTCGGCGTATCTCCGCCTCACTCATGGAAGGCGGGGGCGGTTCCCGCTGTTGCGGGGCTTCCCGTTCCAGCCAAGTGATGGAAGTCGGTCTCGAAAGCGTGGGCGTGATTGCGTTGGGAGCCGTCCACTCAATTTGCCGGACTTCCGGTGTCCGGCTGATGGCCGTGCCGGGCGCTTCCGGTTTCTCCAACAATTTTTGCGCCCATTCGGGCAGAGGCGGCACCCCGTTTCCGGATGTTCCCTCCCGCGCCGTCTGCGCGGCGACCGATTCCGTGTCCCGCACGGGGAACGTCAGCGAGAGCGGAGCAACGCTGTTCCCTGTCGTATCCGTTTCGGCGGTGTCCGGCGCGGCGGGGGTAATGAGCGGTTCCAGAGTCCACGGACGGGCGGAACCGTTACGCGGTATCGCTGTACGGATATCCCGGAGTTTCCGCGACGGCGCGGAAAGTGTTCCGTGACGATTCGGCGAACGATGTTCGGATACTGCGGGCTTCTGTTCTTCCCCGGTTGGAGAAGTCGTGCCGGACTGACCGCGCTTTTGTGGCGAGGAGACCGTCTTTAGCGCGGCGTTATTTTCCGCAGAAAGATGTGTCAGTTCTTCCGGAACCATGTCCGGGGCAAGCCGCTCGGCGGGGTACGCTTCCGGTACGCTGTCGGCGTCGGTGTCGACACTGGACTTATGAATCAGCGGTGCGGACGCCTCCGCGTCGGACATTTGTGCCGGGTACGCTGTCGCCGTTGTTCCGGATACATTCTCCGGCGAGGCTTCGACGCTTCGCGGTTGTTGTGCCGCGACGCCGGACAGTATTTCCGTCACGCTGTCGGCGGTGGACTTATGAATCAGTGGCGCGGACGCCTCCGCGTCGGACGCTTGCGCCGGATACGCAGTCGCCGTTGTGCCGGATACGTTCTCCGGCGACGCTTCGACGCTTCGCGGTTGTTGTGCCGCGACGCCGGACGGTGTTTCCAGTACGCTGTCGGCGGCGGCGTCGACACTGGACTTATGAATCAGCGGTGCGGATACCTCCGCGCCGGACACTTGCGCCGGATACGCTGTCGCTATTGTTCCGGGTGCTGTCACCGTTGTTCCGGATACGTTCTCCGGCGACGCTTCGACGCTTCGCGGTTGTTGTGCCGCGACGCCGGACGGTGTTTCCGGTATGCTGTCGGCGTCGACGTCGGTGACACTGGACTTATGAATCAGTGGCGCGGACGCCTCTGCGTCGGACACTTGCGCCGGATACGCTGTCGCCGTTGTCCCGGGTGCTGTCGCTGTTGTGCCGGATACGTTCTCCGGCGACGCTTCGACGCTTCGCGGTTGTTGTGCCGCGACGCTGGACGGTGTTTCCGGTACGCTGTCGGCGTCCGACAATTGCGCGGTTGCGGTTAATGTCGCGGCTTTTTTCGGCGCGTCGAGGCGAGGGGATTGTTCCGACGGTTTATCCGAATTTCCGGCTAATGTGCGTTCCACAGTTTCCTGATTTCCGGCTAACGTGCGCTCTACAGCTTCCTGAATGTCGCGCTTCCATGGAAAGTCGGATGGTTCCTCACGTTCTGAGATAGATTCTCCCGTTTTTTGACGATTCATAGCCTCTTGCCGACGCAAGCGCAGGACATCCGGAAGAAGAATACTTCCCGCCTCACCTCGTTTTTCGTCTGGCACGGGCATACCGGGATGAATTGGCGATTTTTTTGGCGTCCAGCCGCCGGAATCCGGCACGGATACCGCTTGACTAACTAAGGGCAAAGGCTCAATACGCAAAGTTGACTGGTCAAGGTTGTAATGGCTCGCGGTGGGAACCGTTTTCGCTATCCCACGAAGGCTTGTCAAGGATACGCGCTTGTCATCTTTGGAAGCGGACACGCGGTGATTGAAGGGGTTCGCGTCGCCGTTCCGCGTAGAAACGCGGAAAAATTGATTCAAAACACGGCTTCTATATTCCGTTGTTCCGGTGGGGTGCGAAGGATGTTCTTCTTCTGTCGCGCTGTCCAGCAAGGGAAGGGCGCGTGTCTCGGGACGAGGGAATATTTCATTTCGGTTACTTGCGGGGAGGAAAGAAACGGACGGTGCCGGACGGTTTACGCCGTACCGCGCAAACGTCGCGGGACGTTCTGCGTTTGGGGACTGTTCCGCGTACTGCGTAAGCGTTTCGGGCGACATCGGGCGGTTTACGCCGTACCGCGCAAGCGTCGCGGGACGTTCCGCGCTTGCGGTCTGTTCCGCGTACCGCGTAAGCGTTTCAGATGACAGCGGACGGTTTACGCCGTACCGCGCAAACGTCGCGGGACGTTCTGCGTTTGGGGACTGTTCCGCGTACTGCGTAAGCGTTTCGGGCGACATCGGACGGTTTACGCCGTACCGCGCAAGCGTCGCGGGACGCTCCGCGTTTGCGGCCTGTTCCACGTACCGCGTAAGCGCTTCGGGCGACAGCGGACGGTTTACGCCATACCGCGCAAGCGTCGCGGGACGTTCCGCGTTTGCGGCCTGTTCCACGTACCGCGTAAGCGCTTCGGGCGACATCAGACGGTTTACGCCGTACCGCGCAAGCGTCGCGGACGGCATGGTATGACGTTCCGCGTCACGAATCAACGACGCCTGCCGCGTCAGCCCTGCGGAACGCAAGGACATAGAGCCAAGTTCCCAACGGCGTCGCGGAGACTGTAAAATAATCCGCTGTGTGTTCTCCGTCGAGATTTTCAGCTCCCGCTCTTTTATAAGTACGCGCTCTATGATACGCTCGACAGGCGGTTTGGACTTCTTCTCCGTCGGCGCGGACGGCTTCTCCTCCTTTTTCGCTTCACGACGCTTGTTATCCGCTTCGTTTTGACGGCGAATCGCGTCCAGCACGACTTTCAGGTCAAAGTTCAGGGAAATTTCCGGCGGCGCGTACGGCGTCTCCTCCGGTTCCTCGTCCTCCAAGTAGAACAGGGACAGCGGACGGTATATGCCGAGGCTCGTTCGGGTTCTTGCGGCGAGTTCCTCCACGAAAAGCGCGGAGAGCATGCCAAAGCCGGACAGCCCGTTTGCGTTCTGTCCTGCCGTCGCCATATCCGGTTTTGTGATAGCAATTGATTTCATCAGAAGCAACCGTTATAAAGAAACTCCAGTCGGTGTACGGCGACAGTCGGCTGATTGCTGTTGAGTTCCGGGCCGATATATTTTTGCAGATACGCGTCTTGAATCGTCCAGCTCCGCTGGGAGGTTCCGAAACTGTCTTTCAGCGTGATAATGCCGGTCAGCGGGACAAGTATCCCGGTAATGCAGGCCTGCATGAGAAAGGCGATTTTCGACCCGTCCGCCAAAATCCCCTGCTCGAGTACCAGCACTTGGGGCTTGGGAGCCTTGACATAGAAGCGCGTATAGAGGGAACCGCCCTCGCGGAAAGGCTCGTATTCCATTTCCATATTCAGCCCCGACACGGACAGAAACCGCCCGCTCAATCCGGCACCGAGCAGACTGGCAATCACGCCCACGGCTCCGCTAAGGCTGACATCGAAATAAGAGCCTGAAAGATATTCGCTCATGCGCTCACCCTTCCTTTCAAGATAGTCCGTGTCCGTCAGGACGGCGGGAACACAGTCCGCTCCATGCCGGAAATGGCGAACGTCAAACTTTCGGAAAGCACCTCACTGCGCGCGCCGTCCATAGGCATTAACTCGTAGCCAATGGGCAGGGCGTTTTTCAGGGACCACGAGACGCCGCGGTTCCCCTGTTCGTCCAACGCGATAACGTTGATGGTTCTGTACAGACTGCCGCCGCCTTTCGGCCCTTCGTTAGGTCCGGCGGCGGCGCTGAGAAGCCAGTCAAGAAAATCGTTGTCCCCGATGACGCCCTTTGTGAGCGTGACGGGGGCGAAGGTGGTCAAAACCGGAATCGTCTCCTTGACGCCCCGTTTGTCGTTTCCGGAGCGGACGGTGATTGTCTCGACGCTGACTTTCACGCCCGAAAACTGCGAAAACGCGGCGACGACCGCCCCGCCGCTTTCGACTTCCACTAAAAATCGAAACGCCTTAAACGGTTCGGCGTATTGAATTGGCACGGCGTCGGCCTCCTTTCGCTAACGGAACTCAAAGCTCTTCTGGTTCTGCTTGGACGAGCCGCTGACCTTCTCGTTGACTGCGGACACCTCCCGGCACCATCTGCGCCGCTCCAAATGCGGCAGGTTCATCACCTCATGGCGCGACCAGTGGAGATAGTAGGACAGAAATGTCATTTCCTGCCAGAGCGGCTCCTGCGGGTAGAGCGTCAGCCCGGGCTCAATAAAAAATCCAGCGGAACCTCGACTTCCTGATTGCAGTGGGGGCAGATAACTTTATAAACAGGCATGTCCGACATGTTGATTCTTTGGTAGAGGTCCTGCAGGTAGGCCAAGTCCATTGTGAAAAGTCCCTCAATCACGCGCGTGTTAATCGCGTTGAGCGTACCCAGACGCGTGATAACGCGGGAAAGAAGGATAATCGTAAGGTATCCGGAGTTTTGCTGTACGCGCTGGTCGCGCAAGGGGAGTATTTCATCGGCGGCGGTGGCAAGGCGCATGGTTCCCCGCTTATGTACCGTCCCGTTCTGGTCAACGTAGCCCTTGGGCAACTCAAATTCAAATTCGGTTTCCATTTATGATATCTCCTAAAAGGGACGCGGAGACGATGTCCCCTCAAATAGAGTATGCTCCGCCCGCCCTTGGGACGGAGCATACTGACCGCTGACGGAACAGCGCCCGCGAACGATATGCGGTTTACGCGGCGATTAAATCGGGGACGGCTCGTGGGAGAGGTTGCCCGGGAAGTGCTGCAAGCCCTCATGGCAAAGCTCCAGAGAGTGAATCGCCACTTCCGCGCCGAGGCCGTTGAAGTCGGGTACGGTGTAGCCCGTGACCCACGCGTTGATGAGCTGCCACGACGGGCCGGGGTTCCCGGCGTCGTCAAAGAGCGTAATCGTGACGTTGTGGCGAACCATGCTCGTGGGGGGCGCGTCGTTTGTGGGTGCCGCGGAGTAGACCCAGTCGAGGAAGTCGGAGTCGTCGGCCACGCCCCAGCGGAGCGTGACGTTTCCGAACTTGGTCAGGCCGGTGAGCTTGCGCGGGGTGTTGCGGAGGTCGTCGCCTTCCCTGTATTCCACCACGTCCACGGTGGAGTTCATTCCGGAGACCTCCGAAAATCCGGCGCGGCTGATGCCGTCAATTTCGACCTGATACCGGAATACTCTATACGGATAGCCAATAGCCATGTCGTTTCAGTCCTTTCCTGTCAAAATCCAGAGGCTCCATTATTCGGCGGTCTTCTGCGTAATGCGGAAGATGACAAACTCGGCGGGCTTCACGGGCGCGATGCCGATTTGGCAAATCAGGCGGCCGTTGTCGATGTCGTCCTGCGTCATGGTGGTGGGGCCGCACTCCACGAAGAAGGCTTGGTCGGGACTGCTCCCGGCAAGCGCGCCGTCGCGCCAGCAGGTGGCGAGGAAGGACGAAATTGTACGCGTGACGCGTCCCCAGAGGGTTTCGCTGTTGGGTTCAAAGACGACCCAGTTTGTGTTCGCCCGGATGGATTCCTCAATGTAGATGAACAGGCGGCGGACGTTCAAGTATTTCCAGAGACCGTTGGAGCTAATCGTTCTGGCACCCCAGACGCGGATTCCGCGCCCCGGGAACGCCCGGATGAGGTTCACGCCCATGGGGTTGAGCATGTCCTGCTCGGCGTTGTTGTAGTTGCACGAAAGCCCCGTGCAGCCCTGCACGATTTCATTGGCGGGAGCCTTATGCACGCCCTTTTCGTTGTCGCTTCTGGCGTAGACGCCGGCCATTGCGCCGGAGGGCGGGAAGAAGTCGGAGCGTTTCGCGCCCGCGTCGTACATTTGCAGCCACGGATGATACATCGCGGCGTAGGTGGAGTCGTACATATCGCGGAAGTTGGCGACATCGCTGGGCTTTTTCAAGTCCTGCGGCACGTCCAGAATGGCGAACATGCTCATACGGCGCTCGCAGAAGGCGATAAGCCCCGCCTGCACTTCCGGCATGGTGACGCCGGGGATGGCCATAATGGAGACGTGGCTGTTTTCTTGGAAGGCCTGCAGTCCGGTACGGCGTCCGGGGCCGTCGTCCTTGCCCAGATAAACGTCAGGCGTGACGCCGCCCATAGAGCCGTTGGAGCCGCCGGAGAGAATCAAAACCATAGATTCCCCCGTGCCGCCGCACTTCTCGTAAGGAGTGACCCCGGCGGACTTCGGCGCGGCGGGAGCCGGAGCGGGAGCTTCTTTCTTGTCCTTATCGTCCTTGCCGTTGGCCTTGGCGGGAGCCGGGGCGGCGGCGGAGGCCGGAACCTGCAGGACTTCCACCCGGATGAGGTCGCTTTTGGCTGTGCGAATCGGGGCGTAGTTCAGGGCGTCGGCGCGGAGGGAAAGGTTTTCAAACGTTTCCACCGTCTCGTCCAGACGGGCTGTGATGGTGATTTCGCAAGTACGGATATACTTTGCCGTGCCGACCGTCGTGTCGGCGACATTGAGCGTGCAGGGGGCGTCGAGCGTTACCGTTGTGTCCAGCACGCTCTTGACCGTGGCGTAGGCGCTCTTGGAGCCGTCGAACAGTTCCACGGTGTCGCCGGGGAAGAAGCCGTCGGCGTTCTTCAGGACGAGGTCAGCGCCGTTGACGGAGAAGACCTGCGTCTTGGCCTTGTAGGACGGGGCGACGGTGACGCGCATATTGTCCGCCCACGCGCCCGGGCTGGCGGCCTTGATTTCCAGAACGCCCGTCTGGGCGACGCCCGTCTTGGCGTTTTCCGGAACGACGCGCATAATGTAGGCGCGGGAGCCGCCGTTGATGAAAAACTGTTCCACCGCGTAGGGCAGGAACCGCGCGGAGCCGTAGTCCGCCGCGCTGAGATAGCCGCCGTATATCCGGCGGTACTCGGCAAAGCTGGTGATGCGCTGGGGCTGACCGATGACGGGGCCGCGCTCCGCAAGACCGATAAATCCTGCCGTGCTGGTGCTTACGCCCTGCATGGGGGTCGCGCCGGAGTCATACTCCTCCACATACACGCCCGGGGACAGATATTCCGCCATGTCTTTGCTTCACGCCCACAAGTGACAGGCAGTGAAGCGTCCCTCCTTCCATGTTCCGATTTTATACAGATTCGCCGCTCGCGGCGTCTATCTGAAAAGAGAAAAATCCGCGTTCGCGGGGTCGCGCCATCAGGTTCCAGAAGCGAACGAGAATGGCGGCGTTGTACTCAATGGCCGCCTTTAGGCGCTGGCGCGCGCCGTAGGCGTCGTCGAGTTCGGCGCGGGTGCGGAACACGGGTCGCCCGTCGTCGGGCAGAAACATCGCGCCCCGCACGGCCTGCCGATTGACCGTATCGCAACGGCGCAGGCCTTCCGCCCGGTCGTCGAGGCGGAAAGGGTAGCGCCCGTAACATAAGATTTCGCCGTCCATCGGGAGACAGCACATCTCCCACGAACAGCCGTCGCGTTCCATGCGGAAACGTATCCAGCCCGTTTGGGTCGTCCACGCCGCGCCGCTTTCGTCCAACAGCGCCGTAAGGACGGCGCGTGTTTGGGTTTCTTGCAATTTGTCCTCACCGCTCCGCAAAATCGAACAGGATTCTATACATAGTCGTAAAAATCCGCTGGTTGTTGAGGTCTTATGACTGCGCGTCGCCTCCGCTCCACGCGGGGGAAGCCGTCACAAGGGGGGCTTCCGGTGTGCTGTCCGGCACGGACAGGGGCGGAGTACGCGCTTCGCCGACCGGGAGCGGACGCCGCAAAAGTTCCGGTTCGCTGGACGCGGAAAGCAACTCTTCTAAAGCACGGTTGCCCACCGTATGGGAAAGGGTCTCGGCCTGTTCCGTGGAGAGGCGGACGCCGAGCCGCAAGGCCTGTAAGGCCAAGGCGGGGGAGAGCGTTCCGGACTTGCGCGAAGCGTCCGCGACGCGGGAATCAAGTTTTGTGTCGCGTCCCTTGCGGGACTGCGGCGCGTTTTTCGCGGCGGTCGCCCGACTGTCTGCCATTGCGGTTCCCCCACGTCGAATATTGTCGTTACAGCGTCAAATTATAGCAGATAAAGCGTCCGTTCGCAAGGTTTTTTTGACGGCATTTTCTACAAATTTGCCATTTCAAAGCGCGAAAGCGTCCGCCTGTTTCGCCACACCGGGAATTTCTTCCGGCGTTTCGGGATTTTGGGCTTCCGTCGCGTCCGGGATGTCGGACGCGGGCGGGGTGTCGTCCGACGGCGGCGGGTTCGGCGCGTCCGTTTCCGTACCGGAAAGCGCTTGCGCGGCCTCCTCCAACGTTTCCGGGGCTTCCAGCTCCGCCAAGGCCTCCGCCGCCCGGTCGGAGACTTCCCGCAGTTTCTGAATAAATTCTTCTTTCATCCGCGCTTTCTTCGCGATGAGCGCCCCGGCGCGAACCGCCGCGTTTTCGAGAATGGCGCGTTCGTCGGGTGTGCAGTCCCCTTTCAGACGCTCCCGGCGTTCTTCCAGCAACGCCCTTTCCCGGCTGTCGTCCAGAAAAGGGTACATTGTGTGAAGCGTGAGGCCGCCGTCCTCGGCGCGGAAGTCCCCGGTACCCATTGCCATATCCGCGAGGGAGTCCACGGTCTGGCGGGCGTCGCGCAGGGTGTCCACGACCAAGCCCACGGCGCTTTTCGCGAAATTCCGGTGAAACATCATCTGGTCGGGGTCGCGTGCGGGTACGTTGCGGGTCTGCGCGCCCAAGCCAAACAGCGTCGTGGACTGTTCCGGCACTCCGGCGGCGCGTTTCAGGCAGGAAATCAACGCTAATTTTCCCGTGCCTTGCAGAAGGGCGGCGGAGAGTTCCCCGCGCGCGAACGCCATGCTGGAAAATTTTTGCATGGGCGCGGCGTTGGTCTCTTCTTGGATTTCGGGCGGCGGGCTCGGCTTTTGCCTCCGCGCGGCCTGTCCCGCTTTCTCTTCGGTGTCCCGTTGTTCTTCTGTCCGCGTTTCCGATAGCTGTTCCTGTTCCTGTCCGGGCTGCTCCCCGGTCTCTGCACGCCTGCGCCCCGCGCCCTCGAAACTCTGCCGGAATGTCTCCGTGACGGCGTAGAGCGGGTCGTTATGCCCGGACGGTGCCGCGTTGACGGCGGCCGAAAGCTGACGCTCGACCTTTTCGCGCAACGCGGGGGCTGTGTCGAGGCGTTCCCTTTTCCGTTTCCGAATCCCGGTACGCATTCCGCCGCCTCCCCGCGTCAGTAGCAAATTCTGTCCAAACTCCGGAAAACCCGACTCGCGTTCAGGGGACGAACCAGAAAATCCGCCGCGTGAATGCGATAGCACTGTATGGCGTATCGCTCCGAATCGTCAATGACAACAAGGCGGCAGTGGCGGTCGAGTTCCCGCACTCTGCGAGCCTCCAGAAATCCCTCGACGCCTCCGGCCGCGATGATGACGCCCCGGAACCAGTCCGGGCGGAACCGCCGCCGGAAGTCCTCCCGTCCGCTTGTCACGCACAATTCCACGGGAACCGCCCGCCGTCGACTGTAGTCCGCAATCCAATCGCTCAAAGCGCGGCTCTCCGCCGCGAGAGGCTCCAACACGACGACGCGCATGGTGATTCTCCTATCCGGCACAACACACAGGGAGAGCGTCTTTCCAACCCTTACACGACGGCATTATAGCCTTTTCCAGAAGGCTTGTGGGGAATCATTGCGTAGAAAGACAAAAAATGTCATGAAATGTAAAACCTTGTCCTGATTTTTATGGTATAATCCAGTATGTCGAATCATGGAAAGCCGTGCGACAAACCGATTGCAGGCAGGCGGGTCTCACGCGAATCAGAAAGGAAGTGGTTCATGTTATGGCACAGACGTACGCCCCCCAACAACAGGAAATGACTTCCACGGCGGTTCAATCCGACAAGGAAGCCAAGAAGAAGTCCTCACAGGTTTCTATGGACGCCATGCGCTCCATGCACGGCGTGGACGACGACGGCCACGCCGACGCGGCCAGCCCGGGCGGCGGCCTCGATGACCCTATGGGCGGCGGACGCCGCATTAACCTCTCGGACGCCATGCAGGCGAAAATGCAGCGCGCCTTCGGGCTGGATATTTCCGGCGTCAAGTTCTACGAAAGCCAGAAAGTCAAGGACGCCGGGGCAAACGCGCTGGCGCGGGGCGACAAGGTATCTTTCGCGCCGGGCAAGGCCGACTTCTCCTCCAAAAAGGGACAGGCGCTCCTCGGACACGAACTCAGCCACATCGCCAGCCAAGCCCGCGGCGAAGTCAAGGGCGACGGCGTTCTCCTCAACGATTCCCTTGAAGCCAGAGCCGACCGGGAAGGCGAAATGGCCGCCGCCGGAAAACAGGTCGTCCCGGAGGCCGCCGCGCCCGTCGCCGCGACGCCCGTCTCCGCCGGACCCGTGCAGGGCAGTTTCTTCGGCGACCTCTGGGGTTCCATAAAGAAGGGCGCAAAGAGTGCGTTTGGCGCGGCCAAGAAGGGTCTCAAGAGCGCGTGGGGCGGAATCAAGAGCGGCGCGAAAGGCCTCTGGTCGAAAGTCAAAGGCGGTGCCAAGGGCATTTGGGGCGGAATCAAGAGCGGCGCGAAAGGCCTCTGGTCGAACGTCAAGGGCGGTGCCAAAGGCATTTGGAACGGAATCAAGGGCGGAGCGAAAGGCCTCTGGTCGAATGTCAAGAGCGGCGCTTCCGGCATTTGGGATACCGTCAAGGGCGGCGCTTCCAACGTCTGGGAATCCGTCAAGGGCGGTGCCAAGGGTGCTTGGTCTAACCTGAAGGGCGGCCTCTCCGACGCGTGGGAGAACGTCAAGCAGGGCAAACTCGCCGACGCGTGGGAATCGGTCAAAGGCGGCGCTACCAACGCGTTTAACACCGCGAAAGAGGGCGTCACGGGTGCCATCGGCCACGTCAAGGACGCCGCCGGAAACGTCGTCTCCGGCGTCAAGAACACCATCAGCGGTGCCAAAGAGACCGTTTCCGGAGCCGTCAGCAACGTGAAAGAGGCCGCCTCCAACGCGTGGAACGGTGCCAAAGAGACGGTCACGGGCGCGGCCTCCAACGTCAAGGACGCCGTGACGGGCGCGGCTTCCAATGTCAAGGACGCCGTGACCGAAAAGGTCTCCGCCGTCAAGCAGAAGGGGCAGGAACTCATAGACGCCGTCACCGGCAACAAGAGCGAGGACAAGAAGAAGGAAGAAGAGGACAAGAAGACCGAGGAAGCGGCGGAAAGCCAAGCCACGGAAGGCGTAACGAAGGAAACCAAGCCCGAAGACGAGAAACCCGCCACGCCGAAGGAAGCCGAGGAGAAGAAGGAGAAGGAGGAACAGGACAAGAAGACCGAGGAAGCGGCGCAGAGTCAGGCCACGGGAGAGGCGACGAAGGAAACCGAACCCGCCGAGAAGGAACCCGCCACGCCGAAGGAAGCCGAGGAGAAGAAGGAGAAGGAGGAACAGGACAAGAAGACCGAGGAAGCGGCGCAGGGTCAATCTACGGAGGGAGCCACGCAGGAGACCAAGTCCGACAAGGAGGAGGAATCCGACAAGGAGAAGGCACCCGACGAAAGCCCCAAGGAAGACGCCAAGGAGCAGAAGGAACAGGCCAAAGAGGAGCAGGAGCAGGCGGAGAACCAAGAAAAGGCGGAGCAGGACAAGAAGACCGAGGAAGCGGCGCAGAGCCAAGGCACGGAAGGCGTAACACAGGAAACCGCGCCCGCCGATTCCGGTGCCGCCGCCGCGCAGGAACAGGCCGCCGCGCCTGCCGCGCAGGAACAGACCGCCGCGCCGAAAGAAGAAAACAAAGGCTTCTTTGGCCGCGCCGCGGACTGGATATCCGAAAAGTGGAACAGCGCCAAAGAGACGGTTTCCGGCTGGTTCGGCGGTTCCGACAAAAAAGAGGAGAACAAAGAAACCCCCGCGCCGGAACCGAAAGCGGAACCGGAGGCTCCCGCGCCGGAAGCGACACCGGAGGCTCCCAAGAAGAAGAAAATTACCTCGTGGAAGGACGCGCCCGGCAACGCCCGCGCCTTGCAGAGAGGTGCCAAAGGCGCGTGGAAGCGGAAATAGGCGTACATTCCCCAAAATCAATCGTTGGAACAATTTCCGAACGTTCCGACACGAGACCCGGCCGGACACGCGTCCGACCGGGTCTTTCAAGCGCGCAGGTCGAGTTTTTCGGCGGCTTGCCACCGACACAGTACACATACTTCTTGACGCGGCGGGATAGAGTGTGGTATCATAAGCGCAACGGAACGCAGTGCTTCATGGTCATAGGAGGCGATTTCTGATGAAAACCATCATCACCATTGGGCGGCAGTTCGGGAGCGGCGGCAAGGAAGTCGGGATTCGTGTGGCGCGGGAACTGGGCATTCCCTTTTACGACAAGGAACTCATGAAGGAGGCCGCCAAGCAAAGCGGGCTGTCTGAAAAAATTCTGGAGAGCTTCGACGAACGCCCGAAAAGTCTGCTCTACTCCATCGCTATGGACTCGTACATCTTCTCGTTACCCGGCACCGGAGCCGGGGACTCCCTCGAACAGCAGGTGTATTTGGCCACGTTCGACACGATACGCCGTCTGGCCGCAAACGGGCCGTGCGTCATTATCGGGCGTTGCGCCGACTACGCGTTAGCGGAGAACCCGAACCTGTTGCGCCTGTTCATCTACGCGCCGATGAAAGACCGCGTGAAGCGTGTCGCGGCGCGTCAGGAACTGTCGCCGGAGAAGGCCAAGACCCTTATCCGCAAAACCGACCGCCGCCGGGCGTCCTACTACGAATACTACACTTCCCGCGGCTGGGGCGAAACGGAAAGTTACGACTTCTGCCTCAATTCCAGCAGTCTGGGACTGGGCGGCACCGTGGAACTGATACGTTCCATCGTCGAACACCGCGAGAACCCCGTGCCAAGCCCCACAGAGCATGACCCCACCCGCGAAAACGTGTGAAACCCGGTCACGGGTTCAAATCAAATCACAAGGAGTGGCGACCATGAGCGAAGAACACAAGAAAATCCGGAGAATCGGCGTGCTGACCAGCGGCGGCGACGCCCCCGGCATGAACGCGGCTGTCCGCGCCGTCGTGCGGGAGGCGCTGACGAACAACGTCGAGTGCGTCGGAATCCGGCGCGGCTACAACGGCCTCATTCACGGCGACTACTACCTCATGAACGGGCAGGAAGTCAGCCACATTCTCTCCCGCGGCGGTACGGTGCTGTACACCGCCCGCAGTGACGAATTTATGACCGAAGCGGGGCGCAACCGCGCCGTGGATATCTGCCATTTCCTCGGCCTCGACGGCCTTGTGACTATCGGCGGAGACGGCACGTTCCGGGGCGCGCTGGAACTCTCCCGGCTGGGCGTCCCGGTCGTGGGCATTCCCGCCACGATTGACAACGATGTCGGCTGTTCCAATTACACAATTGGCTTTGACACCGCGTGCAATACCGCCATTGAGTGCGTCGACCGTCTGCGCGATACCATGTCCTCCCATGAACGTTGCTCTATCGTGGAAGTCATGGGACGCCGCGCCGGGTTCCTCGCGCTGTACGTGGGCATTTCCGTCGGCGCGACGGCCGTACTCATCCCCGAAAACGACCTTGACTTTGAGCGGGATGTCATTGAGCCTATCCGGGAAGCGAAATTCGTCGGCAACACGCACTTTATGCTTGTCGTGGCGGAGGGTGTGTGCATGGACGAGAAATTCCCCGGCGTCCATACCGTGTTCGACTTGGGCGACAAGGTCAAGCAGGAAATCGGCATGAAGCCGACCGTCACCGTGTTGGGACACTTGCAGCGCGGCGGCAAGCCGACGGCGCGTGACCGCGAGACCGCCAGCCGCATGGGCTACCGCGCCGTCAAGGCGCTGGTCGAAGGCCGCGCGAATCTCATCATCGGCACGCAGAACGGCAAAATCGAGGAACTCCCCATTGAGGAAGCGCTGGAAATGAAGAAGGGCGTCCAAATGGAGCGCTACTACATGCTTCACGACTTGCAGAACCGCGTCCCGCGTCATCTGCGGTAAAACGCATGAACGCCGCGCTTTCGGGCATACTGACGCAAACGCACGAAAGGGGGCGGCGGACTATGAACGCACGCACGGGCTTTATGGCCGGAATCGGCGCGGGTCTGATGGCCGGCGCGTTCGCGGGGGCGCTTATGCCCGTTGGACGCGACAACATGAAAACGCAGGTCGGGCGGAGTATCCGGAAACTCGGACGCGCCGTGGACAGAGCCGTGGACAACGTAATTTCCGAAATGCGCTGAAAATCCGGGGGGAACGTCCGTTCTCCCCGGAAAATTTATGCTGAAAACGGGACGGCGCGAAAGCGCTCAATAAAGCGTCTTGTCCCGTAAGGCGTTGTATTCCTGAAAGAGTTTCAGGCACTCCGGGCGGTCTAACTCCTCGGAAAAGTCGTGTTTCGCGTTGTAAAACTCCTCGTCGCGGAACCCGATTTTGTCGGTATCGGAGACCGAACAGCCGTAGTAGACTTTCCGGATGTTCGCCCACAGAATCGCCCCGAAGCACATCGGACACGGCGCGGCGGTCGTATACAGTTCGCAACCGCTCAAATCATAAGTGCCGACCGTCCGGCACGCCTCGCGGATAGCCATCATTTCGCCGTGACAGGTGGGGTCGTTCCGCTTCAAGACCTCGTTGTGTCCCCTGCCGACTACCACGCCGTCCTTGACAATCACGCACCCGAAGGGGCCGCCGTGTCCCGCGTGAATGCCGCTTTCCGCCTCCTCAATCGCCAGCTTCATATAGGGGTTAGCCATAGTCACCGCCTCCTGCTGTTCGTTCCAGAGCCGCAAACTTTATAACACACACATAGGCAAATGTCAATACGCATGATTTCCCCGAAACGGCACATACTGCCCCCGAAAGGACGTGGTCTGCATGGAAATCAGCCCGGAAGAGTACCGGAATTATGTATCGGAACGGGCGCGGAAGTCGCCGCTGGCAAAAGATACCGCGCTTGCGTTTGTTGTCGGCGGCCTGATTTGCGTACTCGGACAAGTCATACATGGTCTGTGGGTGCGCGTCGGCCTGAACGAACAGGACGCCGGAACCGCCACTTCCTGCACGCTCATAGCGCTGTCGGCACTCCTGACGGGGCTGAACCTCTACAGCAGACTGGCGCGTTACGGCGGCGCGGGGACGCTCGTACCGATTACGGGCTTTGCCAACGCGGTTGTGTCCCCGGCTATGGACTTCAAGAGCGAGGGCATGATAACGGGCATGGCGGCGAAAATGTTCACGGTCGCCGGCCCCGTGATTGTCTACGGCACGCTCGCCAGCGTCATTTACGGCGCGGCGCTTATGTTGTTGCGGTGATTACGAACGGCGCGAACTCTGCCCGGATTCGGGTTGAGGTTCGCGCCGTGATTTTCAGTTTTTACGGCGCTGTCAAATCAGATACGCGCTTCGTCAAAGGTCTTGGTCACGGACGCCTCCGGCTCTGCGGTTGCGAGGCTGACCGCCACAATGGCCACGGCCGCCAGCACGAACGCCGGGAGCAGTTCGTAAATGCCCCATGCGCCGCCCATGGGCGCAATCAGGAACTTCCACACGAACACCATGCCGCCGCCGACGACCATGCCCGCCAGCGCCCCCCACTTGTTGGAGCGCCGCCAGAACAGCGCGAAAAGCACCGTGGGGCCGAACGCCGCGCCGAACCCCGCCCACGCGAACGAGACCACGCGGAACACGGAGCTGTCCGGATTCCACGCCAGAAACACGCCCACGACGGCAATGCAAATGACCGTGGCGCGGGCGACGAGCATGGACGCCGCCGCGTTGAGTTTCAGGCCGAGGCAGTCGCCGAGGAGGTCTTGCGACACGCTCGACGCCGCCGCCAAGAGCTGTGAGTCGGCCGTGGACATGGTGGCGGCCAGAATGCCCGCCAAGATAATGCCCGCCATGACCGCGAGGGGGATACTGTGGCGGCTCATCAGGTCGGCCAGCTTGACGATGACGGTCTCCGATTCGGCGGAAGTCGTCAGCGCGGGGATACGTCCGGCAAGGGACACGCTGTAGCCGATAATGCCAATCAGCACCGCGATACCCATCGACAGCACCACCCACACAGACGCGATACGGCGCGACACGGACAGCTTTTCCTCATCCTCAATGGCCATGAAGCGGAGCAGGATGTGGGGCATTCCGAAGTAGCCGAGACCCCACGCGAGCGTGGAAACGACGCTCAGGAAGCCGAACGACGACGCGCCGCCCGTGGACGGGTCGTAGCCCTGAACGAGATTCAGGTATCCGGGCAGGGCGCGGGCGTTCTCCATCACGACGCCCATGCCGCCGGCCTGCGCGATTCCGAAGAACACCACCACGACAAGCGCGATTGTCATAAAGATACTTTGAATCAAGTCCGTTGTCGAGACCGCCAGAAAGCCGCCGAGTACCGTATAGGCAATGATAATGACCGCGCCGACGACCATTGCAAGGTGGTACTCCACGCCGAAGAGGCTGTTAAAGAGGGTGCCGACGGCCTTGAAGCCCGACGCCGTGTAGGGGACGAAGAAAATCAGAATCACGAACGCGGCGATACACGACAGGATGTTTTTTTCGTCGCCGTAGCGCCGGGAAAAGAACTCCGGCAGGGTGATAGCGCCGAGTTTGGACGAGTAGCGCCGAATGCGCCGCGCCACCACTAACCAGTTGATGTACGTGCCGACGGCGAGGCCAATGGCCGTCCAGCCGACTTCCGCCACGCCGCACAGGTACGCCAGACCCGGCAGACCCATTAGCAGGTAACTGCTCATGTCGGAGGCCTCCGCGCTCATGGCGGTGACGACGGGGCCGAGTTTGCGGCCGCCCAAGTAGAACTCGTGGGCGTTGTCGCCGCTTCCGCGCTGGCTGAACCACACGCCGATAAAGACCATGGTCATCAGGTACAAAACGATAGTTGCGATAATGAGAAATTGCGCGCTTGTCATAGGCTGTCTCCTTCCGGTTGATTGTCCGCCCGTACGGGCAAACGTAAGACGTATCATACCATACTTTTCAGTAGAATGAAATACAGAATCCGGTATAGAACGCGGTCTATACGAAATTCCGGTGTTATGGCCTGAAAGCCGCTTTTTGAGGCGGTTTTACACTGGACGAATTTTTAGAGCCGGAGTATACAAAAGAAAACTTTATACCCCGGCGGTTGTGAATTTTTTTGCAAAATTTTAAAAATTTGTCTCTCATTTTAGACGATACGACAAAAATATATTTTTCGCGGCAAAATCGAAAAAAACACTTGCATTTTCGGAGGCTGTCCATATAATATCAACATGTGCAAACAACCGGGAACGCGGATGAAAAAGCGAAACACACGGTTTTCGGAACATTTCAAAAGAAGAAGAGCTACTTTTTCTGTTATATCACTGTTTTTTGCAACTTTTGCGGGGGGGGGGTATTATAATACTCTCCACTCCGCTTTTACGTTGTTGACAGACGGCGGACGCCGATTGTACGCACTCCCATTTTGTATGCGCCGAAGCGCGGAAAGGAACGCAACATGATGCAACCGTCAAAAGAAATTCCCCTATACACGAACATCCAGAGACTGTGCGAGAAAAAACACATCTCCATAGCGGCCTTGGAGCGCAAAGCCGGAATCGGGAACGGCGTCATCCGGAAATGGAACGTGGCCTCTCCCACTCTGCGTACGCTCATCGCGGTGGCGGCGTGTCTGAATGTCACGCTGGACGAACTCACGCAATCATGACATGTTCCATATGCAAAGTAAGACGCCGCGTAATGGCTTTTGCGCGGCGTCTCGCCATTGTCAAGGCCTGTCACCCGGGCGCGGGCGGCGGCATAGAATGGGCGGAGAGGAGGAGTACCCAAATGGACCATTATCTCATACTGGCTCGCTCGGTGACGTACGCCCAGCGTATGCAGAAGGCCTTAGACCGCGCGGGGATATCCAGCCGGGTCTACCGCGCCCCGCGCGACCTGACGAATCTTGGGTGCGCCTACGCCCTGCGTATCGCGCCCCGTGACTTGCGGGAGACCCTTTTGACGCTTCACAGGGAGAAGTTGAACCCTGTTCAGATATTCGCCTACCACGGGGGACTGTATCGGGAGGCGGGACATGATTTACCTTGACAGCGCCGCGACGACGTTTCAGAAGCCGCCGTCGGTGGCCGCCGCCGTACGCGACGCCATGCGGAGCATGACCACGCCCGGGCGCGGCGCGTATCCGGAGGCCTTGCGCGCCGCCGAAACCGCGTTAGCCTGCCGGGAGGAAATCGCGGCGCTGTTCCACTTCCCGCGCCCGGAAAACGTCGTCTTTACCCTCAACGCCACCCACGCCCTGAACCTCGCCATAAAGAGTATCGTGCCGCCGGGCGGGCGCGTGGTCATTTCGGGCTACGAACACAACGCCGTCACGCGTCCGCTGGACGCACTGCGGGCGAAAATCCGTGTAGCCGACACGCCGCTGTTCCAAGAGGCGGCGGCAATGGCCGCGTTCGAGAAGCTGACCACGCCCGACACGAAAGCGGTCATTTGCAATCACGTCTCCAACGTGTTCGGGTATATCCAGCCCGTGGATTGGCTCGCGGAGTTCTGCCGGAAGCGGAAAGTCCCGCTGATACTGGACCTGTCGCAGTCGGCGGGGGTGATTGCGCTTGACCTGTCGAAACTGCGTCCGGCGTTCGCGGCCATGCCGGGGCATAAGGGGCTCTACGGCCCGCAGGGTACGGGCGTCCTGATTTGCGGCGACGGCGTGGAGACAAAGCCGCTTCTCGAGGGCGGCACGGGTACCATGTCCGTTTCCCGGCAAATGCCCGACTTCCTCCCGGAGCGTCTGGAGAGCGGCACGCCCAACATGCCCGGTATCGCCGGACTGCTGGAGGGTGTGCGATTTGTGCGGCGGCACGGCGTGGAGGCGATATGCGGCGCGGAACGGCGTTTAGCCATTATGGCGGCCGACGAACTGCGGCGCATGCCCGGTGTGCGGGTGTTCGCGCGCCCGGGCTGCGGCGACCAGAGCGCGGTTCTGTCGTTCCTGCCGCCCGCCGGGGACGTGGAGCGCCTCGGCGACGCCCTCGGTGAGCGCGGAATCGCCGTACGCGCCGGTCTGCACTGCGCCCCGCTGGCGCACCGTACCGCCGGAACGCTCCGTACGGGTACCGTCCGCGTGAGCTTTTCCGCGTTCAACACGGCGGAGGAAGTGCGGCGCTTCCTGTCGGCTCTGCGGCAAATCCTGCGCGAAAACCCGGAGTTTCAATCCCCTTGAATTTTTATTCGGTAAAACCTTGCAATCCCGGCGCGCGTTCTATATAATAGGTGTGCCATACGGACACGCGTCCGGGACTATCAAGCGCAAGGGGATGAGCGGGAAACATGGAGCTGAACATTGCCGACATTTTCGCCATGATTGGAAGATATCTTCTGTCCATTCAATTTGCCGGCTATCTGGACATCGCCGTGATGGTCTGTGTCCTGTATCGCGTACTGTTACTGGTGCGCAAGACGCGAGCCGTCAGTCTGTTAAAGGGGCTTCTCGTCTTTCTGGGGGCTCTGCTGCTTTCCACGGTCTTCCAACTGCACGGCATCAACTACATCATGAACCGTCTGGTGGACTGGGGCGTGCTGGCGCTGATTATCCTGTTCCAGCCGGAAATACGCCGCATTTTAGAGCAGATGGGGAGCCGCCGCTTTATGGCGATTCTCACGCCGACCGTCAGCGCGGGTCTCATGGAGCAGATGATTTCTCAGACCGTCCTCGCCTGTTCGGAAATGAGCCAGACGCGTACGGGCGCGCTGATTGTGTTCGAGCGGGAAATGAAGCTGGACGAACTGGTTAGAAGCGGGACTGTGCTGGACGCGTCGGTATCGGGCGAACTCTTGAAGAATATCTTCTTTGTCAAGGCACCGTTGCACGACGGGGCTGTGATTATCCGGGACGGGCGGATTTTAGGCGCGGGATGTGTCCTGCCGCTGAGCAAGAACGTGAACCTGTCGCGAGACCTCGGGACGCGCCACCGCGCCGGAATCGGCATGAGCGAAAATTCCGACGCCGTGGTAGTGATTGTGTCGGAGGAAACCGGGACAATTTCCGTGGCCAACGGCGGCATGTTGAAGCGCCACCTGAAAGCCGAAACTCTCGAAAATCTCCTGCGGAACGAGCTTTTGACGCCGGAGGACGCCGAAGCGCGGAAACAGCGCTTCCCGTTCTTCCCGTTCCTGAAGCGCAAGGAGGAAGCCACCCATGAATGACAACACGCCGAAAGACAACCGATTTCTGTACATGCTGACCGCCGTCGTACTCGCGCTGGGAATCTGGTTTTTTGTGGACGAGTACGGGAATAACGGGAGCGCCTATCAGGCTAAAATGGAGATACGGGAAATCCCCATTGAGTATCTCGGCAAGGAGCAGCTGGCCGACCGGGGCTTAATGCTGCTCAGCGACGGCACCACGGAAAGCGTTGATTTGACCTTCGAGGGGCCGCGCCGCTTGCTCGTGCAGTTGAACCGCGCCGCCGTCCGGCTGACCGTCGACTTGACCGGAATCACGTCCGCCGGGACGCAGACATTGCGCTATAACCGGGCGTACCTCAACGAGCAGGGACGCGCCACGCTGACGGCAAACCAGAAGTACGCGAAACTGACAGTCACCGTCTCCCGGAACAGCGTGGAGAGCGCCACCGTGAACATCGGGGAAATGAGCCACAAAGAGGTAGACGTGCGCTGTGAACTGGAAGGCAATGTGGCGCAGGGCTGTTCCGCCGGGGAAATCCAGCTTTCCCAGCCGAGCGTGGACGTGCAGGGGCAGGAGGACGACCTGAATCAAATCGCCTACGCGAAAGTGTCTTTGATTCTGGGGGACGCCGCTATGGATTCGGTCACGCAGTCACTGACATGTCAGCTCTACGACACGTCCGACGAACCCCTTGACATGGAGAATTTCTATCTCAAAACAAAGCAGATTACCGCTACACTTCCCATTTACATGACAAAGCAATTACCCCTGACCGTTACGTTCATCAGTGAGGGCAAGGTCAAGGAAAGCGATGTCAGTTATCTGATACGCCCGGAGAGCGTCACTGTGACCGGGGAGGCCTCGATACTCAAAGAGGTGGAGGAAATCAACCTCGGAGAGATGAACCTGTTAAATTTAATCGGTTCGGGGGCGCGGACGTTCCACACATACGCGATTCTTGTGCCGGAGGGCTGTACCAACCGGAGCGGGGTTTCCACGGCGACACTCGAAATTGTGTTCAAGGACATGGCAACGCGCACCGTCACGACCACGAATTTCCAGCCGGACTCGGACTTCCCCGCCGGGAAATCCATCGTGTTTGAGACGGAAAGCCTTGACGTGCAAATTTACGGCCCCTCGCAGGCCGTGCAGGCCGTCACGGGCGACGATATCCGGGTAACGCCCAACTTGGACGACTTCATGTCCGCCAGCGGCAGTTACTCCGTCCCGGCGGAGTTCACGATACCCGGTTTCCGGAAAGTCGGCGTGCTGGGTTCCTACAAGTTACAGGTGCGGATTTCGGACGAGACCTCCGAAACCCGATGACAGGAGAATGTTTCAATGACACAAATCGCAACCGTAGAGCGCGTGCTGGACGCGACGCACGCGGAAATTTCGGTGCCGCGCAAGTCCGCTTGTGGGCATGACTGCGCGGAGTGCGCCGGGTGCGGCGTCACGGGAACGGCCGTTTACGCGAAAGCGCTCAACCCTATCGGCGCGGAACCCGGCCAGCAGGTCGTGGTACAGAGCAGTACAAAGCGCATGCTCCGTATGATGGCCGTCGTCTATCTCATCCCGGTGGCGCTGTTCCTGACGGGCTATCTCGTGGGGCTTGCGCTGACGGAACGCGTCGCCGTGCAGTACGCTTTGGCGGTGTGCGGCTTCGCGCTGGGCTTCGTCCCGGCGGCGCTCTACGACCGACGCCTCCGCGACGCGGGCGGCATGGCCTTCACGATTGTGCGCCGGTTCTGATATGTTCGGCTACGTGCGCCCCCCGCTCGACGGCCTCCCGAAAGAGGAATACGACCGTTTCCGCCGCGCTTACTGCGGGCTTTGCCATACGCTTTCCCGGCGCGGCGCGGCGGCGCGCTGGGTTCTCAACTACGACTTCACACTGCTTGCCATTCTGCTTTCGGACGGGGAGGGCGCGCCGGACACGCGCCGCTGTGTCCTGCACCCCGTCCACGCCCGGCCGTGCCTCGCCACGACCGACGCCTTGGAACTCGCCGCCGACGAAAGCCTGATTCTTGCCTACTGGCAACTCCGCGACCATGTGGACGACCACAACGGCGTAAAGCGGCTCCCGTTCCGCGCCGCGTCGGGCGTCCTGCGCGACGCCTACCAGCGCGCCGCGGAAGCGCGTCCGGCGTTCGACGCGCATGTGCGGGCGCAACTCAACATTTTGCGGCGTCTGGAACGGGCGCGGTGCAAGTCAATCGACGCCCCCGCCGACGCGTTCGCGGTGCTTCTCCGCGACGCCGCCCGCGATGTCGAACCCTTGGCGCGGCGGCGCGTGCTGGAACAGATTTTCTATCATCTGGGGCGCTGGGTCTACCTCATGGACGCCGCCGACGACCTGAAACGTGACTGCGCGTCGGGCAACTACAATCCGCTGGCGCTGCGCTACGGCCTCGCCGACGGTCAATGGAACGACGACGCCCGCCACGCATTTACATTGACGCTTGACCATTCCGTACACCAGATTGCCGCCGCGTTTGAACTGTGGGATTTCGGCGCGTGGAACCTGTTACTGGAACGTATTTTCTACATCGGCCTGTTCCAAGTAGGCCGCGCCGTGCTGGACGGAACTTTCCACAGACGGCGCATTACCACACCAGAAAGTGAGGTGGATTGATTGAGTGACCCGTACAAAGTCCTTGGCGTTTCCGAAAGCGCCTCCGACGACGAAATTAAACGGGCTTACCGGGAACTCGCCCGGAAATATCATCCCGACAACTACCAGAACAACCCCTTGGCAGACCTCGCCGAAGAGAAAATGAAGCAAATCAACGCCGCCTATGAGGAAATCAACAAGCGGCGGGCGAACGGGTACGCGACAAGCGCCAGCCGTCAAGCCTCGTCGTACTACGAACCCGGCTATAGCGGCGCGGACGCGCTCCAGCAAATCCGCCGCCAGATTCAGCTTGGCAATCTGACGGAGGCCGAAGCACTTTTGAACCGTTACCCCGACCACAACGCGGAGTGGTACTTCTTGCGCGGCTCTATCCGCTATCAGCGCGGATGGATGGACGACGCGCGGAGTGACTACCAGCGCGCCTGCCAGATGAACCCCACCAACACAGAATACCGACAGGCGCTGCACTACATGGAACACGGCCCCGCGCGTACGTACTCGCCCTACGGCTCCTTCGGCGTGGACTTGTGCTGTGCGAATCTGTGCGCCAACGCCTGCCTGAATCCGTGGTGCGTGTGTCCGATGTTCTGCTGTTACTGATTTCGTAAAGGAAGTGTTGCCCATGATTCGGAGTATGACCGGCTACGGACGCGCCGGGCAGGTTCGCAACAGGCGGGAAATTACCGTCGAACTCCGTTCTGTCAATAACCGTTACCTCGACTGCGCCGTGAAAATGCCGCATTTGTACCTCTTCGCGGAGGACGCGCTGAAAAAGACCGTACAGCGGCGCGTCTCCCGCGGGAAAGTGGATGTGTTTATCACGGTCGACGCCTCGGCGGCGGACACCGTGACGGCGAAAGTCAACCGGGAACTGGCGGCACGGTACGCGGAAGCTCTGCGGGAACTCTCGGAGATTGTCGGAACCGACCTGACCGGACAACTTTTGACGCGTTTCCCGGACGCGCTGACGGTCACGAAAGACGAATCCGACGCCGAAGCCGTCACGGCGGACTTATGCGCGGTGCTGGAGGAGGCTCTGGAAGCGTTTCAGGCCATGCGCGTCAAAGAAGGCGAGAAACTGGCCGAGGACATCGGGGCGCGTCTGGATACCATCGAACGCCTCACGGCGGAAGTCGAAACGCGTTCCCCGGAGACCGTCCGGGAGTACCGGGAAAAGCTCTTTCGGCGTATGCGGGAGGTGCTGGAAGATTCCGCCATTGACGAACAGCGCATTCTCATGGAGGCGGCGCTGTTCGCGGACAAAGTCGCCGTCGACGAGGAGACCGTGCGTTTGAGAAGCCATGTCTCCCAGTTACGGGAAATGCTGTCGTCCGACGCCCCGCAGGGTCGCCGCATGGATTTTCTGATTCAGGAACTCAACCGCGAGGCGAACACCATCGGCTCCAAGTGCGTGGACACCGCCATAGCCCGGATTGTCGTGGAACTCAAGGCCGAAATTGAGAAAATCCGCGAGCAGACGCAGAATGTCGAGTGAGCGTGAACGTATGACACTTTACAACATCGGATTTGGCAGTTACGTCACGCGGGAGCGCGTGATAGCGGTCGTCGGTTCCGATTCCGCGCCCATGAAGCGCGTGATTCAGGAGAGCCGCGAGCGCGGCGCGTTGATTGACGCCACCTTCGGCCGGAAAACCGCGTCCGTGTTCGTCATGGACAGCGGACACGTTATTTTGTCGGCGCTTCCGCCGGAGAGCTTCGCCGAACCTGAACCCGACAACGCAAGTCATTAGAAAGGAGAGACCGCATGACGCAAGGCCGACTGTTCATTGTCTCCGGACCCTCCGGAGTGGGAAAGAGTACCGTTTTAAAGACGCTGTTAGACCGCCGCGAGAACGCCCGCTTTTCGGTCTCCGCGACGACGCGCCCCATGCGGGAGGGCGAGGTCGACGGCGTACACTACCATTTTATCACCGTGGAGACGTTCCGCGAATGGATTGCGCAGGAGGAGTTTTTGGAATATGCCGAGTACGTGGGGCATTTCTACGGCACGCCCAAAAAGTTCGTGGAAGCGGCGCTGGACGCCGGACAGGACATTATTTTAGATATCGAAATCCAAGGCGCGTTGCAGGTCGAGAAACGCCGCCCCGACGCCGTGAAAATCTTCATAGGCCCGCCGAGCTGGGACGAACTCGAACGCCGTTTGACCTCTCGCGGCACCAATACCCCGGAGGACATCCAGAAGCGCCTTGTCCGGGCGAAAGTCGAGGTGCAGACCGCCCACACCTATGACTATTTCGTGATTAATAACAACGTCGAGAACGCCGTGCGCGAACTCGACGCCATCATGACGGCGGAACACTGTAAGCCGAAAGAGCGTATGGAACTGCTCGCCGACACATGACAATATCAAGAAACGGAAGTGGATTGCTTTATGATGCTCTACCCCGCCATGGGCGAACTCAACGCCCAGATTCATAACCGCTACATGCTCGTCAACGTCGTGGCGCGCCGCGCCCGGCAGATTGCCGAGGCCTACGAGAACGCGCACCAGATTCTGAACGACAAGCCCGTGACAATGGCCATCAACGAAGTGGCCGACGGGATACTGCAAGACCCGGAACAGGTTTACGAGAGGCCGGAGGGCGAGGCCGGGACGGCAGAAACAGAAGAAGTCACCGAGGACGATACGGACGACGCGGAGACGCAACCGGACGCGGACGGCGAAGCCGCAGAGACGGAAACCGACAGTCAGGCCGTGGAGACGGACGCGGCCACAGAGAGTGAGGCCGCCGTGCCGGACGCGGAATAAAGTCTACTTTGAGCGGGAGGCGTGGGCGTGGAACTTGTGGAGATTGCCAAAATAGCGGTCAGCGCCGCCCGGTATGATATCGATATCCCCTATGATTATCTGATTCCGGCGGAGTTCGTGGGCGAGATACGCCCCGGCGTACGCGTGACGGTTCCCTTCGGCAAGGGCAACCGTATTTGTGAGGGTATGGCGCTTTCGGTCGGGCGCGGGGAAAAGGTCGCGGGACTGAAGGCGATTCTGGGTACGCTGGACGCGCAACCCGTTTTAGACGCCGGACAGCTTGCGCTTGCTCTGTGGTTGCGCCAGCGCTATTTCTGTACGCTCTACGACGCCATACACGCCATGCTGCCCGTGGATTTGTGGTACCGGATACGGGAATGCTGGTCGCTGACGGAGCAGTGGGAGCGTTTCGCGGCCGACATCCGCACATGGAAGCACGGCGCGGAACTCTTGGACGCCTTGCAGGCCAACGGAGGCCGCGCCGATATCGAGACATTGCGCGGCGTCTGCGACAAGCCGCGCCCGATTCTGCGCGACATGGAGGACGCCGGAGCCGTACGCCACGAGGCCGATATCAAGCGCCGTACGCCGTCGGACGCGCCGCGCAGAGCCGATTGGGGTACCCGCATGGTCGAACTCGCCATACCGCCGGAAGAAGCCCTTGCCGTCGCCGAGCAGAGCCGCCGCCGCGCCCCGATTCGCTACGAGGTCACGCGACTGCTTGCCGCCTCCGGACAGCTTGCGGCGTCGGAAGTGTGTTACTTTGCCGGGGCGAGTTCCCGCGTTTTGCGCGAAATGGAAAAGGCCGGGTTGCTGGCCTTTTCCGACACCGAGCCGCCGCCACGCGAAATCCCGGACGCCCCGCCGCCGTCGCTGGCGCTCAACGACGAACAGCAGGCCGCGTTTGACAACATCTCCGATTTAATGAACCGCGACGAGGCCAACGCGATACTTTTGGAAGGCGTCACGGGGAGCGGGAAAACGCAGGTCTATTTGAAACTCGTGAAACAGGCGCTTGACATGGGGCGTACGGCTATGGTACTTGTCCCGGAAATCATCCTGACGCCGCAGGTCATGGGCAAATTCCGGGCTTGCTTCGGGGAACAGGTCGCGTTGCTTCACAGCGGCCTCAAACTCTCGGAGCGTCACGAACAGTGGAAGCGCGTCCGGGGCGGTACGGCGCGGGTCGTACTCGGCACGCGTTCGGCGATTTTCGCGCCGTTGCGGAATCCGGCGCTGATTGTGCTGGACGAGGAGCAGGAGGCAAGTTACGATTCCCAGCAGACCCCGCGTTACCGTACCCGGGACGTGGCAAAATATTTGTGTGTGCGGAACCGCGCCACGCTGTTGCTCGGTTCCGCGACGCCCTCCGTGGAAAGCGCGTGGGAGGCCGAAACAGGCCGCTACCGTTACGCCGTCCTGAAACACCGCTACAACGAACACGCTTTGCCCCAAGTCCTCATCAGCGACCTGAAAGAGGAACTCCGGGCGGGAAACGCGGGTCTGATTGGCCGGGACTTGCGCCGGGAACTCTCGGCGAATATCGAGCGCGGCGAACAGAGCATTTTGTTCCTGAACCGCCGCGGGAGCAGTCGTATGTTACTGTGCGTGGAGTGCGGACACGTCCCGGAATGTCCGCGTTGCAGTGTGGCCATGACCTACCACGCCGCCAACAACCGCCTGATGTGCCACTACTGCGGACACTCTGAACGCGCTATGGAAGCCTGCCCGGCATGCGGCGGAATCTTGCGGCACATCGGCGCGGGTACGCAGAAAGTCGAAGAGGAACTGCGTACGTTATTCCCGGACGCGGAAGTGTTGCGCATGGACGCCGACACCGCCACGGGCAAACAGGGGAAGTTGCTGGAAAAGTTCGAGAAGGAACGGATTCCGGTTTTGCTGGGTACGCAGATGGTGGCGCGGGGGCTGGACTTTGAAAACGTAACCTTAGTCGGGGCGTTGCTGGCGGACGCTTCTTTGTATATCGACCACTACCGCGCCGCCGAACGGACGTTCAGTCTTTTAACGCAGGTCGTCGGGCGCGCCGGACGCGGTTCCAGACAGGGGCGCGCCGTCATCCAGACGTATCAGCCGGACAGCGACGTGATACGGAGTGCCGCCGCGCAGGACTACCGCCGCTTCTACGAGACCGAAATCAGAATCCGCCGGGCGCGGCGCTATCCGCCCTTCGCGGACTTGTTCACGCTGACGGTTTCCGGTGTCGAGGAACAGGCCGTGCTTTTGTCGGCGCTGAAAGTCCGCGACACTCTGCGGAATCTGTTCTTTACGCCGGAGTTCGCCGGGATGCGCCCGGAAATCTTGGGTCCCGCCCCCGCCCCGGTGTTACGGGTCAACGCCCGTTACCGCTACCGGGTTCTGTTGGTGTGCCGGAACGAAAGACCCGTCCGGGAGCGTCTGGCGTGGCTGTCGGCGGAGTTCCTCCGCGACCGCGCCACGCGCGGACTGCTTCTCTCCGTGGACTGCGACGGCGAATATTGACTTGTGCGCCTGTCGCCCCTTGGGATGTGGGCGCGCGGGTCGAACTTGACCAATCAACACAGGAAAGGACTTCACATCATGGCATTGCGAAACATCGTGGAACAGGGCGACCCCGTGCTGACCAAGAAAGCCCGCCCCGTGCGGGACTTCAACGGACGCCTCTGGATTCTGCTGGACGATATGCGCGACACCCTCTCGAACGCGGGCGGAGCCGGGCTGGCCGCGCCGCAGGTCGGCGTACTCCGCCGCGTCTGTCTGGTTATGGACGAGCAGACCGAGGAATACTACGAGCTGGTGAACCCGGAGATTGTCGAGCAGGACGGGGAGCAGACCGGGTTAGAGGGCTGTCTGAGCGTGCCGGGGAAATGGGGCATTGTAACGCGCCCGGAACACGTCAGAATCCGGGCGCAGAACCGCCGGGGCGAGTGGGCGGAGTACGAGGCAACCGGGCTGACGGCGCGGGCGTTCTGCCACGAAATCGAACATCTCGACGGGCATTTGTACACGGAACTGATAGACCATTTCCTGTCGGACGAGGAGCTGGAGGAGTACCAGAAGCAACAGGACGAACAGGAAGCGCGGAAGTCGCAGAAAGGGGCGTGAGGGAATGCGGGTATTGTTCATGGGAACCCCGGATTTCGCGGCGGTGTCTCTACGCGCCTTGACGGAGGCCGGACACGATATTTGCGGCGTGTTCACGCAGCCGGACAGACCCAAAAACCGGGGGCATAAGCTGGCGGCGTCGCCTGTCAAAGAGTACGCGCTTTCGCGGGGTCAGACAGTCTATCAGCCCCCGACACTCCGCGACGCCGACGCGCTGGACAGTATCCGCAACCTGTCGCCGGAATTGATAGTTGTCGCGGCTTACGGAAAGATTCTGCCGGAAGCGGTGCTTCAAATTCCGCTGTACGGCTGTATCAATGTCCACTCGTCCCTGTTGCCGGCGTACCGCGGAGCCGCGCCCATCAACTGGGCGATTCTCAACGGCGACACCCGGACGGGCGTCACCATCATGCACATGGCCAAAGAGCTTGACGCCGGGGACATCATCCTACAGCGGGCAACCGACATCGGGGAGCAGGAGGACGCGCTGTCACTGACAAACCGTCTGGCGGCGCTGGGCGCGGAAGCGTTACTGCAAGCCGTGTCGGCGATTGCGGCGGGAACCGCGCCGCGTTTCGCGCAAGACCCGGAGCGCGTCACATACGCGCCCATGCTCTCCAAGGAGCTGTCCCCCGTGGACTGGAACCGCCCCGCGAAAGCGATTCAGTGCCAGATACGCGGCCTGTACCCGTGGCCTTGCGCCACAACGGACGCAGTCGGCGGGGAGCCGTTGAAGCTGTTCGCGTCGGAGGCGACCGGAGAAGCGACGGATTCCGCGCCCGGCACGGTCACGGACGCCGGGAAATCCGGTATCGGCGTGGCTTGCGGAGACGGTACCATTCTCCGTATCACGGAACTGCAGGCGCAGGGCAAGAAGCGCATGTCCGCCGCGAGTTATCTGCTGGGACACCCAATCGAGGTCGGCTGACAGGCTATTTGTAACAAGTGAGGTGTGGAATTATGTTTTATCACAGTGCGGGAAGCGCGGATATGATTTACTTCATTCTGCTGATACCCATCATGATTCTGTCGGCGTGGGCGCAAATACAGGTGAGCGGGAATTTCCGGAAATACAGTCAAGTCCGCTGTACGCGGGGCATGACCGGGCGCGAGGCCGCCGAAGCCGTATTGCGCGCCAACCACGTTTCGGGCGTCGGAATCCGTCCTTGTGCCGGGTCTCTGACCGACCACTACAACCCGCAGGACAACTGTATTTATCTCTCGGAACCTGTCTATAATGTGGCGACGGTCTCGGCGGTGGGCGTGGCCTGCCACGAGGCCGGACACGCCGTGCAGTACGCCGAAAGCTACGCGCCTGTCCGCTTGCGGAGCGCCATTATCCCCGCGACGCAGTTCGGCTCACAGGCTTCTTTTATTTTCCTGTTTCTGGGGATTATTCTCTATTTCCAGCCGCTGTTGTTCATCGGAATCGTGCTGTTTTCGCTGACGACGTTCTTCCAGCTCGTGACGCTTCCGGTCGAGTTCGACGCCTCCCGCCGCGCAATCCGCACCATTGAAACGTCCGGACTGCTCAGCGCTTCCGAGACCGACGGCGCGAAAAAGGTTCTCAAGGCGGCGGCGCTGACGTACGTCGCGGCGTTGCTGATGTCGGCTTTGCAACTGTTGCGCTACGTGTTGATTTTCATGTCCCGCGGCCGCCGGGGGCGCGACTAATGGAGCGGTCGAAACAACCTGTTAAACAGGCTCAGTCAAAGCAACGTCTCAAACAGGCGACACCGAAACAACGTACCCAAAAGCCTGTTCCCGTGTCCGCCCGTGACACCGCGCTGGAACTTTTGACCGTCTGTCGGCGTCAAAACGCGTGGGCGGACGCGGCTTTCAACGCGCGTCTGAAACGGGTGCCGATGTCCGACGCCGACGCGGCGCTGTGCGGGCGTCTGCTCTACGGCGTCACGCAGAACCGGATACTGCTGGACTTCTATCTAAACGCGTTCTGTACGCAGAAGGTCTCCCACATGCAGGAGCCGTTGGCGGATATTTTGCGCTTGGGCGCGTACCAGATTCTGTTTCTCGACCGCGTTCCCGACCATGCCGCCGTCGATGAGGCGGTCAAGCAGGCAATCCGCGCCGGGCGGAAAGCGGCGTCGGGCATGGTCAACGCGGTGTTACGGCGACTGTCACGCGAAAAGGCGTCACTGCCGCCGATTCCCGACGCCGCGACGCGTTACAGTCATCCGCGCTGGCTCGTCGAACGCGTCCGGGCGTTGCTGGGCGCGGAGGAGACGGAGCGGTTTCTGTCCGAAAACAACCGGATACCGCCTCTGACGGTACAGGTCAACCCCGAACGCGCAAGCGCGGAGGCGCTGCTTGCGGAACTGTCGGAAAACGGCGTGGACGCGGCGCGGCATTCGTGGATACCGGATTGCTTGGAGCTGTCCGGAAGCGGCGCGGTAACGCGTCTGGCGTCGTTCCGGGCGGGCAAGTTCTACGTGCAGGACGCGGCGGCGCGGCTGGTCACGGACATTGCCGGAATTACGTCCGGCGCGTCAGTTTTGGACGTGTGCGCGGCACCGGGCGGCAAGACGTTCGGCGCGGCGTTACGCGTCGGCGAAAGCGGTTCCGTGCTGGCCTGTGACGTTAACGCGAACAAACTGCCGCGTATCCGCGACGGCGCGGAGCGTCTCGGACTTTCGGCGCGTATCCGCACCGAACAGGCCGACGCGAGGGAATTTCACCCGGACTGGGAAGCGAAATTTGACGTTGTGCTGGCCGACGCGCCCTGCTCGGGGCTGGGAATCATCCGCAAAAAGCCCGATGTCCGCTACCGCGACCCCGAACCGCTGTCGGCGCTGCCGGGGCTGCAGTACGCGATACTTGAAAACGCGTCGCGCTACGTCGCCCCCGGCGGGACGCTCGTCTACTCGACCTGTACCGTACTCCCCGAAGAAAACGAAGGCGTGACAGACCGGTTTCTGTCGGGACACCCGGATTTCCGGCGCGTTCCGTTCGACGACGCGCCCGGACAGGTCACAGACACGCCCGGACAGGTTACGCTATGGCCGCAACGCGACCACACGGACGGCTTTTACATTTGCCGGATGGGGAAAGCGTGATGAAAGAATACAAGATTCTGAAAGCGAAGGACGAGAACGCCGCCGAAGCGCTCATGAACGAAATGGCGCGAGACGGCTGGGAAGTCGTCAGCGTGACCTATTGGAGCTATTGGAGAGTTTATCTGCTGATAACCTTTGTGCGGGACACCTAATCCACGCGCAAAATTTACTTGACAGAACGCCGGAAAAGCGTATCATTATGAAAAACGCGTAGGAGAATTGTATGCTGGATTTGAAATCCATGACGCCGGAGGAACTTTCGGACGCGTTATCGGGCATGGGAGAGCCGACGTTTCGGGGAAAGCAGTTGTTCCAGTGGCTTCAGCGCGGCGCGAAATCCCTCGACGAGATGTCGAACCTCCCCAAGACCTTGCGCGACAAACTGCGCGACAACGCCGCCTTTTCCCCGCCCGTGGTTGCGCGCAAGCAGGTCTCACAATTGGATGGAACCGTCAAATACCTGTGGGAACTGTCGGACGGGAACTGCGTGGAATCGGTACTCATGCGCTACCACCACGGGAACACGGTGTGTGTCTCGTCACAAGTCGGCTGTCGGATGGGGTGCGCGTTCTGCGCGTCCACGATTGCCGGGAAAGTCCGTGACCTGACGCCCGGCGAAATCCTCGACCAAGTGCTGTTTACGTCGCTGGACGCCGGGGCGGCGGTTTCCAACGTCGTCCTCATGGGCATTGGGGAGCCGCTGGACAACCTCGACGCCGTGTTAAAGTTTCTGGAACTGGTCAACCGCCCCGACGGCCTCAATATCGGCATGCGCCACATTTCCCTTTCGACATGCGGCCTGATACCCGGAATCCGGCGGCTCGCCGACTTGCGCCTGCAGTTGACGCTTTCGGTCTCCCTGCACGCCCCCGACAACGAAACCCGTACACGGCTCATGCCCGTGAACCGGCTTTACGACGTGGAGGCGCTCTTCAAGGCCTGTCACGACTATTTCAACCGCACCGGGCGGCGGATTTCCTTTGAATACGCCCTCATCGACGGCGTGAACGACCACGACTGGCAGGCCGAACGCATGGCCGAACGCCTGCGCGGCATGCCCGCCCATGTCAATTTAATTCCGCTCAACCGCGTGACGGAACGGAATCTCAGGCCGTCGCGGCGCATGGGCGAATTTCAGGCGCTTTTGGAGCGCCTCGGCGTGACGGCGACCGTGCGCCGGAGCCTCGGCGGCGATATCGACGCCTCCTGCGGGCAACTCCGCCGGAGAGCGATGCAAGAACTTACTCAAAATGGTGGTGACACGGAATGATGATTTATGGCGCAACAGACATTGGAATGGTGCGTAGAGAAAATCAGGACTGTTACGACATCCGGACTGACTTTCCGTCCGGGCATATGGCTTGCGTGGTGTGCGACGGCATGGGCGGCCCCGCCGGGGGGCGGCAGGCCAGCGGTATCGCCGTCCGGGCGTATATGGACTGCCTGTCGCGGCGTCTGGAACCCGGCATGGACACGCCGGAACTCCGGAAGCTGTCCAGAGAGGCGGTATCGGAAGCCAATCACGCCGTATGGAGCGCGGCGCGGGAAATGGGATACCCGTCCATGGGTACGACGCTCGTCGCCGCGATTGTCTGCCCCTCCGGCGCGCTGATTTCCAACGTGGGCGACAGCCGCGCCTACTACCTCACGGACAGCCAGATATTCCGCGTCACGCGGGACCATTCCCTTGTGCAGGACATGATAGAGCGCGGCGAAATCAGCGAGGAGGAGGCGCGCACACATCCGAAGCGGAACCTCATCACGCGGGCGCTCGGCCCCGACGACGCCGTGGACTGCGATAATTACGTCTGCCAGTTGCGCCCGAACGACGCCCTGCTTCTGTGTACGGACGGCCTTGTCAACACGCTGACGGATACGGAAATGCTGGCGATTGTGCGGGAATCGTCCCCGGCGCGCTGTCCGGCGCGGCTGATTGACGCGGCGCGTACTCGCGGAGCGCCGGACAATGTGACGGTCGTCATCATGCGCGACTCGGAAGGGGGCGCGTCCTCATGACTGACCCCTATATCGGGCAAATGCTGGAAAACCGCTATGAAATTCTGGAATGTATCGGAATCGGCGGCATGTCCAACGTGTACAAAGCGCGCTGTCACCGCCTGAACCGCATGGTGGCGGTCAAGATTCTGCGCAGCGACTTGGCGCGGGACGCCGATTTCCGACGCCGTTTCAGCGCCGAATCGCAGGCCGTGGCGCAGTTGTCCAGCCCGAACATTGTGCAGGTCTACGACGTGTCCAAGGGCGGCGACCTTGAATACATCGTCATGGAACTGATTGACGGTATCACGCTCAAACAGTACATGGAGCGGCGCGGACGCCTGAACTGGCGCGAATCCCTCCATTTCATCATCCAGATTATGCGCGGCCTCGCCCACGCCCACAGCAAGGGCATTATCCACCGCGACATCAAGCCGCAGAACATTATGGTTCTCCGCGACGGAAGCGTGAAAGTCGCCGACTTCGGCATAGCCTGTCTGGAGAACGCCGCGCAGACGTTGACACAACAAGCACTTGGTTCCGTACACTATATCTCCCCCGAACAGGCGCGCGGAGACCATATCGACGCCCGCTCCGACATCTACTCCGCCGGAATTGTACTCTACGAAATGCTCACCGGGCGGCTTCCTTTTGAGGGGGAATCGGCGGTATCCGTCGCCATTCAACATCTCAGCGCCGTGCCGCCCACCCCGCGCTCCATTGACCCGGACATCCCCGACCAGCTCGAATTGATTTGCATGAAGGCCATGGTACAGGACGTGAATCTCCGCTACCCGTCGGCGGAAGCGATGATTCAGGACTTGGACGCGTTCCGCAAAGACCCGGAAATCAGTCTCGACTTTCAAATGTCGGACATCCGCCCGCCCGTGACGGACGAACCCACGCAGGCGATACGGGACGCGCAGACCCCGCGCGAACTCACGCAAAGGAGGCGGCCATTTATGACCGACGACGAGGACACGCCGCGCAATGTCACACAGCTTGTATTGTGGGGCGTGGCGGGCTTTCTGGGAATTCTGCTGGCCGTGGTGCTGATTCGCGGCATTCTCAATTCTTTTGTCCGCAACGACCCCGAGGAACAGCACATGGTGCGTTCGGTCGTTGGCTACACCGTCCAGCAGGCGCGGCAACTGGAGGGCGTCAACGGTATCTTTGAAATCGTGGAGGCCGGCAACAAGTTCAGCGACGACTACGCCCCCGGGGTCATCGTGGAGCAGGACCCGTCCGAGAACAGTTACCGCAAGGGCAATAACCTTATTATCCGCGTCTGGGTGAGTTCCGGCGAGGAGACCGCAAAAATGCCCGATGTCGTCAACCAGTCGCTCAGTCAGGCCGAAAAGGTCACGCTTGCGGAACTCATCCAGCGCTATTCTCTGACCGTGGAGGCCAAGCAGGAGGACGAACAGTATCACGACAAAATCTCCGCCGGGAACATCATTGCCAGCGAACCGGAGGAGGGGCGCGTCCTGCACCGCGGCGACACCGTGAAATTGATTCTCAGCAAGGGTCCCAAGCCCCCCGCGACGTGGCCTCTGACGTACTTCGAGGGCATGAAACTCGAACTCGTCCTAAGCCAGTTGCAGAATCTGGGGCTGACGCGGGGCAGTGTCGACTACGAATACAGCGACGAGCCGGAAGGCACCATCATCAAGCAGACGCCCGCCGCGCAGACGCAGGTCACGGACGGCACGAAAGTCAGCTTTGTGGTGAGCAAGGGGCCGGAGCCGAAAGCCGCCGAACCCGAACCCGAACCGCAGCCGGAACCCGAACCTGAACCCGCCGCCCCCACGGAAAAGAGCGTCGAACTGGTCATTCCTCTCCCGTCGGAGGGCGAAACGGGCTATATGGAACTCTATCAGGACGGGAAGCGCATCCAGAGCGGCACCGTCAGTTTCAACACCGGGACTTACTCCATGGAGCTGACCGCCACGGGGGCAACGCTTGTGACCGTCTACATGGACCAAGAGCGGCTCTACAATGAGACTATCGACATGGAAAAGGCCGGAGACCGCTATATTCTCGGCAGGAACGACAGCGCCGCCCCCGACAGCGGCCAGACCGACACGACAGACGATTCCTCGCAACCCGACAGCGGCGCGACCGCCGAACCCCATACGCGTATCGGGGAGGACGGCACAGTGTACCCGATAGACCCGGAGGACGAGCCGGGCTATCAGGACCCAAGCAAGATTGAAGCCGACAACGCCATGCAGGCGCTGATTGACGCTATTTTTGGCGCGGCCACCAAAACGGACGGATGAAAACGGGACGCATACGCAAAGCCCTGAGCGGCTTCTATTACGTGGAATCGGACGGCGTGACGCTGACATGCCGGGCGCGGGGGAAGTTCCGCAAGGACGGCGTTTCCCCGCTGGTGGGGGACTTCGTGGAAGTCCGCGAATTAGGCGCGGACGAGGGCTTGATACAACGCGTTCTCCCGCGCCGGAACGCCTTCACGCGTCCGGCCGTGGCGAATATCGACCAAATCGTGCTGATAGCCTCCGCCGCCCCGCCCGTCACTGACCCGTTTCTGCTTGACCGCATGATGTCCGTAGCGGTCTTTAAGGGCTGTCAGGTGCTGTTACTCCTCAACAAGTGCGACCTGAACCCCGCCGACGCGCTTTACAACCTCTACCGGGCGTCGGGCGTGGAGACACTGCGCGTCAGCGCCGAAACGGGAGAGGGTATCGGCACCCTGAAAACACGGTTGCAAGACAGGTTATCGGCCTTCACGGGCAACTCCGGCGTGGGGAAGTCCAGCATTCTGAACGCGTTAGACCCCGCTTTCCAACTCCAAACCGGAGAAATCAGCGACGCCTTAGGGCGCGGGCGGCACACCACGCGCCATGTCGAAATTTACCGTTTGTCGTGCGGCGGGGAGGCCGTCGACACGCCCGGGTTTTCGTCCTTCGAGACAGAGGAACTCAATCTGGAACTCAAAGCGCATCTCCCGGAGACGTTCCCGGAGTTCCGGCCGTACCTGTCGGAATGCCGCTTCGTCGGCTGTTCGCACACCAAAGAGCGCGGCTGTGCCGTACTCGACGCCGTGCGGCGCGGCGATATCCAGCGTTCCCGCCATAACAGCTACGTCCGGCTCTATGAAGAATTGAAGCCTTTGCGGGAGTGGCAGTCCGCGCCCCGCAAGGGCTGACGCAAAATTACTTACAAACCGCTGTAGGGAGTGATTTTTACATGAATGGAGCGCAGGCGTTGATAGAGAGTTTACGCCGTGAAAACGTTACGCACATGTTCGGCTACGCGGGCGCGACGATTTGTCCGGCGGTGGACGCGCTCGCCGCCGTGCCGGAAATCGGCTACACCCTCGTCCGCACAGAGCAGAACGCCGGGCATATGGCGTCGGGCTACGCCCGCGTCAGCGGGAAAGTCGGCGTGTGCATGGTCACGTCCGGCCCCGGCGCTACCAATCTTCTGACCGGTATCGCCACGGCCTACATGGACTCCATTCCGATGGTCGCTATCACGGGGCAGGTTCCCAGTAATCTCCTCGGACGCGACATCTTTCAGGAAATCGATATCACCGGAGCCGCCGCGCCGTTCACGAAGCACAGTTATCTCGTCAAGGACGCCAACGAGATTCCGCGCATTGTCAAGGAATCGTTTCACATCGCCTCCACGGGGAGACCCGGCCCCGTGCTGATTGACATTCCGATTGACGTTCAGGAACAGGAACTCAAAGCGTTTGAGTACCCGGAAGAGGTACGCATTCGCGGCTATCGCCCCTCCGTGAAGGGGAACGACTTGCAGATTAAGCGCGTTGTAAAGGCAATCGCCGAAGCGAAACAGCCGCTCATTTGCGCGGGGGGCGGCGTCTGGCTCGCCGACGCCAAAGACGAGTTACGCACATTCATTGAACGCTACGACCTCCCCATGGTCAAAACCATGATGGGCATTTCGCTCATGCCCTCCGACCACCCGCTCAACATGGGCATGATTGGGGCGCACGGCAACCGCTGCGCGAATAAGGCGCTTGTCAAGTCGGACTTGCTGATTATGGTGGGCTGCCGCGCCGCTGACCGGACAATCCTCTCCCCCGACGAGATACAGCGCCGCATGTCCATTGTACACATTGACGTTGACCCCGCCGAAATCGGGAAGAACATGCAGGCCGCCGTTCCGCTCGTCGGAAACATTAAAGTCATCCTGAACCAGTTGCTGGCGCAGGAAATTTCCGTCGGCGACATCACCGAATGGAGAGCCATGTTAAGGGAACTCCGGCGGGAGGAATTGACACGCGTCTTTCCGCGCCGGGACGGTTCCGTGTTCCCCGGAACGGTTCTGCGCGAACTCGGGCGCAAACTCGACGACAACGCCGTGGTGTGCGTGGACGTGGGGCAGAATCAGATTTTCGCGTGCAAGTACCTCCCGCAGAAAAACGGACGCTTCCTCACTACGGGCGGCTTGGGGACAATGGGCTACTCGTTACCCGCCGCCGTGGGCGTCAAGACCGCGTTGCCCGACCGTCAGACCGTCGTCATTTGCGGTGACGGCTCTTTCCAAATGGAGATGAACGAACTGGCCGCCGTCCGCGCCGCCGGACACGATGTCAAAATTGTGCTGTTCCGGAACCACACCCTCGGACTGGTACACCAGATTCAGACGCAGGAACCCTATCACGGGGCGTTCGGGGTGTCGCTGGACGGCTCCCCCGACTTCGCCGCGATTGCCGCTGCGTACGGTATCCCCACGCTGACGCTCTCCGACGAAAGCCGTCTGCCGGACACGCTGGACGAGTTTCTAAAGACGCCGGGGGCTTGCCTGCTGGTCTGCGAGGTTGACCCCGACGTGAAAACTACCGATTGAGGAGGCGGAAAGTTTGAAACAACACAATAGCCGAGATGCCCCGAAAAAGAGCGCAATAACAAGACCACCGGAAAGGCGGTTCAAAAAGCGGGCTTGAATAAGCCTCAGCCGGACTCAGCGACTAAATCATCTTTGAAGATGTAGCCC
>JAFXQV010000024.1 GCA_017526785.1 Oscillibacter sp.
CGGCGCGTTCAACGGCTGTCAGTCGCTGACGGAAGTTTCCCTTGGGGCGAACGTAAAAAGCATGGAATGGGACGCCTTCCGGAGCTGTTCCACGCTTCCGGCAATCACGATTCCGGACAGCGTGACATCTATCGGAGACAACGCCTTCCGGAGCTGTTCGGAACTGGCAAAGGCCGTCATAGGCAACGGCGTGACCTCCATCGGGGAAAGCGCGTTCCGTGACTGCGGGAAACTGGTTGCCGTGGAAATCGGTACCAAAATAACGGCTATCCGTTCTTCCGCGTTCCTTGGAAGCAATCGTTTCACGGATATTTATTATCGCGGTTCCTCCACAGCATGGAACGATGTCAACATTGAGCCGGATATTCAACAGAGGATTTCAGACGGAAAAGTGACCGTTCACTATAACAGCCGCATACCGGACGGGACAGGGGAAACTTTTACCGTGACGTTCGACGCCAACGGCGGGAGCGTGTCCACAACAAGCAAGACCGTCACACAAGGCAAGACATACGGAGACCTCCCCACGCCCACTTGGACAAATCACGATTTCCTTGGCTGGTTCACGTCTCCCGACGGCGGCACACAAATCAAGTCCGGCAGTACGGTCAATCTGTCCGGAGACCAGACCCTGTACGCCCACTGGGACTACAATCCGCCGCCGACGCCGACAACCTATACCGTGACGTTCGACGCCAACGGCGGGAGCGGTTCCATGCCGTCCCGGAAAGTCGCCGACGACGGAGAGTTTACGCTTCCGGCGTGCAAGTTCACGCCGCCGCCCGACTTGGAGTTTGACGGCTGGCTCGTCAATGGCACTGTCTATCAACCCGGCGACACTTTACAGCTTGACGCCGACGCCGTGGCCGTCGCGCAGTGGTACGGCGTGGCCGTCAGCGATATTTTGTCGAACTGGGGAGCCGTCAGGGTGCAACTCTCCAACGCGGTCAGAAAGCCCGTGGCCGTGGCCGTGTGCGCGTACTCCGACGCCGGGCAAATGCTCTCCTGCGCCGTATGTATAATCGACAGCGGCTCGACGGCGGATTTGAAGCCCGATATCAGCGGAGCCGCGTACCTGCAAGCGTTCCTGTTGTCGCCCGACACCTCCGCCCCGCTCGGCGTGCCGTTCCGGAAAAATCTGGGCTGATATACGGTATCCGGCACTTTCCCGCAACATTCCCGGAAAACTATCCGCCGCCGGAATTGTCAATCTTTTCCACGAATCCCGGTGAACAGACAAGCCCCGACACCCCGCACTTTCATTCCATAAAGAAAAATTCCTCTCCAGCCGCAAAAAATCCTTGACAAGAACCGCCAAATTCCTTATAATAACCTTATTAGCCATTGACAGAGCCGTTGACAGGATACGAATCCAACCCCAATGCGGATTGCGAATCATCGACAGAAGCGATTGACGATGGCCTCTCGCGTCCGGCCGCCGGGCGCTTCGGAGGGAGGGATATAGATGTCTGAGATTCATGTAAAAGACGGCGAGTCCATTGACAGCGCGCTCAAACGTTTTAAACGGAGCTGCGCCAAGGCGGGCGTGATTGCCGAGGTTCGTAAAAGAGAACACTACGAAAGCCCCAGCGTCAAGCGCCGTAAGAAGTCGGAAGCCGCTCGCAAGAACAAGAAACGCTTCTACTGATGCCCGAAAGCCCCTCGTCAAGAGGGGCTTTTTCATGCCCGGTACCCGGAAACGAAATTTTTGTACCTGAAACCAAAAACACACTTGCGAAACGCCCCCCGAAATGATATAGTATCTGTAGAAGAAGGGAGCCTCACGCGCTCTCCGGAGGTGGCGCAATCATGAAAAAAATATTAATTGTCGACGACGCGACATTTATGCGGAAATTGGCGAGCGGGGTTCTCTCTATGAAATACCGGGTGCTTAGCGCTTCTTCCGGTCAGGAGGCTCTCCGCCTGTACGATGAGGAACAGCCCACCTTGATTATCTCTGACCTCTACATGCCGGATATGACGGGCTTGGAACTCCAAAGAACCCTGCAGGACAAGTACGAGCGGGTCGTCCCGTTCGTGTTCATCACGGCCGACGAGCGGGAGGAGAGCGAACGCCGCGGCCTCGAAGCCGGAGCCATTGACTATATCCACAAGCCTTTCAAGCCGGAAGTCCTCCTGCACCGTATCGACAACGCCATGCGGCAGATTGAGAACGCCGAACAAATCCGCGGCCTGCGAACCGTCCTCGAAACCGACCCCATGACAGGACTGCTCAACAAGGCCTTCGCCCAGAAAACCCTTATGGATGTCTGCCAGAGAGAAAGCGGCGTCCTGATGATGGTCGACCTCGACAGCTTTAAACTGGTCAATGACCTGTACGGCCACGCCATGGGCGACAAGGTGCTGATTCGCTTTGGCGAAATCCTGCGCTGTATCATCCGTACATCCGACGTGGCCGGGAGAATCGGCGGGGACGAGTTCATCGTATTCTGCCGCGACGTACGCGACGAGGAGCTAATCGCGCAGAAGTCCCGACAAATCAATGAAATGTTGCTGGAAGCGGCGAAAGAACTCATGGGCGCGGATATGAATATCCCGCTGGGGGCGTCGGTCGGCGCGGTGCTTGTCCCCGACGAGGGTACCGACTACGCCGCCCTGTTTGAAAAGGCCGACAAGGCGCTCTATCAGGTCAAGCAGAACGGGAAACACGGCTACGCACTCTTCCGGGAGCATACCCTGCCCGAACAGAAAAGCGAGAGCGTGTCCAACACGATAGACGGAATCCGCATGATTTTGGGGGAGCGGAACCGCCAGCGCGGCGCGTACGCGCTGGGCTTTGAGCATTTCCGCACGGTCTACCGCTTCCTCGTCCGCACAATTGAGAACTACCACCGGAAAATGGAACTCGTCCTCTACACGCTTCGCGGCGGCGGCCGCGCCGTGGAACTGTTCGGGGAGACCTTGGGCAAGAGCCTGCGCCGGAGCGACGTTTACACCAAAAACGGCGCGAATCAGTATCTGGTTCTGCTTCTGGAAATCCAGCCCAACGACATTGATATTGTACTCAACCGCATTCGGATGAACTGGGAGAAGGACGGCACCGGAGAAGAGTTACAGATTGCCTGTGAGACGGTTCCGCTGGAAATCTGATTTCGGAAAGGGGACTTTTCTATGCTTCCGCTCTTGGCCGTCCTGCCGTCGGTCGCGCTGATTGTCTACACGTACCGCAAGGACACTATCGAAAAAGAGCCGCTTTCCCTGCTCTGTACCCTGTTCGTCGGGGGCGCGCTGACGGTCGTCAGCGCCGTTGTACTGGGTGCCGCGCTGGAGGCCGTCGGCGAGGAACTCATAGAGCGCGACACCATGGCGTGGCTCATCGCGGACAACTTCATCATGACGGCGCTTGTCGAGGAGGGCGGAAAGTATTTCGTCCTCAAACGCAAGACGTGGCGCTCCCCGGAGTTCAATTACATCTTCGACGGCATTGTGTACGCGGTCATCGTGTCGCTTGGCTTCGCCACGATTGAGAATATTTTGTACCTGCTCGACGGCGATTTGAGTACGGCGATTTTGCGGGCGGTGCTGTCCGTACCCGGACACGCTATCGACGGCGTGTTTATGGGTTCGTTCTACGGTCTGGCGAAACGCTTCGAGTGTGCCGGAGAGCGCGGGAAATGCCGCGCCAATCTCCGCCACGCCCTCTGGGTTCCCGTCCTGATTCACGGCTTTTACGACTTCTGCCTGTCCACGGAGGACGAGTTATTTATCTGCGTGTTCTTCGTGTTTGAAATTATTATCACGGTTCTGGCGTTCCGGCGCGTGCGGAAGTTCTCCCGCGAGGACGCCCCCGTGATACAGTGAGGTGACCTATGCCCAACAGTTGGAGCGGCGTCCGGAAGCGTCTGGAACGCGATTTGCTCTGTGAGAAACTCCGGGGGCGGGTGCGGTATTTCCTGACGCACTACCACGGCGCGCCCGATAACTACGGGCGCTTCGCCGTACGCGTCGACGGGAAAGAAGTCCTGTTTGCAAACCCCTACAACGACCGTTACACGTCCCGCGCCTCGAACCAAGTCAAGGCCGAACTCGGAGAGACGCGCCCTTGGTGGGAACTCTACGAACGCGACAGGCCGCGCTATGACGAAATTTTCCGTCTCGCGGACGCGGCCTGTATCGAGCGGAACACAATGGAGATTTACCATGTCACGGACGCGCTCCGGGAGTACCTGAACGCGCCGATTCAGGCCGCGCTTTCCTCGGACAACGCCCTTGTCCGCATGTTCGCCGTGCTGGACAGGCGCGCCGGGAGGCGTACGCTCTCCCGCCTCGCCGGAAGCCTCGGCCGACAGCCCGAATGGCTCCAAATGTTCTACCGTCTCCGCCTGTCCGTGGAAAATGTTCCACTGGTGTAGTCGCGAAAATCGCCCCTCCCCGATAGCGGGGAGGGCTTTTTCGTTCAGGGCTGGCCGCGCTGATTATTAACAAAATCAGCCTTGACAAACAGGCACAATATGATATCCTAAGCCCACCCATCGAAAAGTTCCAGAATTCCCGTGATAAAGCAAAAATAGAAAGAATTCCCTTGGATGTAATTCCCATTTTTGTATATTTTAAGGAGGACGTATGAAACGAAACGACAGACGCGGCCTGTCATTCCTGTTGGCGCTCTGCCTGCTGTTGAGCCTGTTCCCGGACTGGCTCCCGGCGGCGGCCGCCACGGAGACACCGCACCTTTTCGCGGACGGCATTGTGTTCGACAACAACGCCTGCCCGTGGGGTTCCGGGATGACCAAAACCAGTTTCACACTCAACATCCGGACAACCAGTGACCCCACGGGCAACACTTATCAGTGGCAGTACAGCGCCGACGGGAAAACGGCGTGGACAGACGTTGTCGGGGAGACTGCGGCGCAGTTCCACGTCACCGCGCCCGTCGATGGGATGTGGTACCGCTGCGTCGTGGCCAGCGGCGGACAGACTGCCGAGAGCAAGGCCGTCGAGGCCGTGCGGCTCAGCACGAGCGGCGACGTACACGGGCGAATCTGGACAAACACGCAAAGCTCCATGGCCGGGCGCTGGTTCCTCAGCAACGGGAAAATGGCCTACACCTGCAATCTGCACGCGGGGGTCATGGTCAACGAGTTTTTGGGGCTGTCGCTGGGCGACGGCGGGAAATTCCACGTCTTCGGCGAATACGTCAACCCTGAAAACGGCAAAACCTACATGTTGCAGACCTCTTACGGAATCGGCGGCTGGCAGATTTATTCCAGCAAGGACACCAACCCCGAACCTATCAAGTTCGGGATGTTCTGGGAGGACAATTATCATCTGGACGAATGCCAGTTCATGTTCCGGGACGAGTACCCGTACAAGGTCTATATCGGCCCGAACATGGAGGACGGCTACCACTCCCTCTGTATCTGGACGGACTCGCAGTTAGGCTCCAAGGAAACACTCGGGCAGTACAGCGACTACGCCGCGCTCCAAACGATTCTGCGGAAAGACGGCTCCCCGTTGCAGATATCCCTTGTGGCGGCGGAATCGTTGAGCGTGGCCACCGAGGACACGGCGTCGATGGTCGTCAACACGGAGGATATCGACGCTTCCACAAATTTCCGCTTCTACGTGGGGAATCGGCGCTACGTCAAGGCGTTCTCGCACAATATTGAGCCATCCGTCGCGCAGGGTCTGACCACGGGAAAGGTCGTTGCCAACAATCAGACTTTTGAGAACGTCGTCCTGAACGTGGAGGGCATCGACTCCGGCATGTCGCTGTCATGGATTAACCGGAGCGACAAGGAGACAATCTGGTTCAGTATCGGCGCGGGTTCCATTCATGACGCGGAAATCGTCACGGAACCCGAGCCGCAGGAGCCTCAAAGCGGTCTCGCGCCGTGGAAGTCCTTGCAGGCCGCCATTGACGCCGGGGTTTCCAAAATCCAGCTTGTCAAGCCCGGCGGGACGCCCAAGAGCGGCTACACGGCCGTGTATACGAACGAAAGCGGCGTCATTCCGGCGGAGGCCGACGACCACTATCTGCACATCGCCGCCGGGAAAAATATCACGCTGGACTTGAACGGCAACACGATTCACCGGAATCTGTCCGTTTCCACCCCGAACGGCAACGCGGTAAAAGTAGAGGGTGCCTTGACGCTGGAGGACAGCGCCGGGGGCGGCCTGATTCGCGGCGGCAACAATTACGAGTCGGGCGCGTACGGCGGCGGCGTGGTCGTCTCGGATGGCGGCGCGTTCACGATGAACGGCGGCGCGATTTCGGGGAATCAGGGCTACTACGGCGGCGGCGTGGGGGTCGAGGACGGCGGCGCGTTCACCATGAACGGCGGCACGATTTCCGGCAACAACGCCACGTATGGCGGCGGCGTCGCCAACAACGGAACGTTTTCTTTCTCCGGCGGCGCGGTCAGGAACAATAGCGCGATTTTGGGCGGCGGCGCGTTCAACAACGAAAGCGGCGTCACGGAAATGAGCGGCGGCGAAATCTCCGGCAACGCGGCCGACGGCGACGGCGGCGGCGTGGCGAACTATAACCGCTTCACGATGTCGGGCGGCGCGATTTCCGGGAACTCCGCGACCAACGGCGGCGGCATTGTCAACGCCGACATGGGCGACGCGAACGCGTTCACCGTCACGGGCGGCAAAATCTCCGGCAACGAGGCCGAGGATTACGGCGGCGGCGTCATGCTCTATGACGGCGTGTTTGAGGTCTCCGGCGCGCCGGACATTTCCGGGAACACCGCCGAACAGGCCGGGAAGGGCTTCTATCTCTCCGAGGACGCCGTGATTACCGTCGCGGGCGCGTTGAGCGTCACAACGCCCGTCGGCGTGGCGACGGAGGCGACGCCCACGGCGGCGGCTCCTGTTCTCATTACGGACGGCCTGAAGGGCAACGGCGCAACGTCCGATTTCGCGTCCGAGAACCCGCTTTACGAGGTGCAGTTGAACGCCGACGGCGAGGCGGTCTTAGCGTTGCCGTCCCCGGAACTGACCAAAGCCCCCGCCGCGAGGGCGTTGACGTATAACGGCGCGGCACAGGAACTCGTTACCGCCGGAACGGCCTCCAAGGGGACGTTAGTGTACCGTCTGGGCGAGAAGGGTACGTATTCCGCAACCATTCCCGCGGCGACGAACGCGGGCGCGTACACGGTCTACTACAAAGTCACCGGGGAGAACGGCGCGGCCGACACCCCCGAACAGAGTTTAGCCGTGACAATCGCCCCGAAGCCGCTTACGGATTCCATGGTGACACTCGCGGGCGCGTCCAAGGCCTACAACGGCGAAACGCAGACGCCGGGCGTCGCGGTCAAAGACGGCTCGACGGCGCTTTCCGCCGACGCGGACTGCACCCTGTCCGGACATCAGGCCACGGACGCCGGAAGCTATACCGCCGTCGTCACGGGCAGGGGCAACTACACGGGGACGGTTGAAAAATCGTGGGCAATCACGCCCGCCGCGATTGCGCCCGCCGTGACGCTCGCCGATTGGGTTTACGGCGACGACGCCAAAACGCCCGTTGTCACGGGCAACGACGGCAACGGCGCGGCGCGGATTGAATACAGCGCCGATAACAAGACCTATTCCGGCCTCGCGCCCACCGACGCCGGAAATTACGTCGTACGCGTGCAAATCGACGCGACCAAGAACTATCTCGCCGGAGAGGCCGAAGCCAGCTTCACCATTCAAAAGCGTCCCGCGACGGTCACGGCGTCGAACCAGTCCGTATTCAAGGGCGGAGCGATTGAGCAGGGCGTCAGCCGCGCCGCGTTGTCGGGCAACGTCAGCGGCCACACGCTCTCCGCCGTGACGCTGACTTCCAGCAGTACCGCCGCGCCCACGGACAGCGGCACGGTTACGCCGTCCGCCGCGAAAATCGTCAGGGGCGGCACGGATGTCACCGCGAACTATGACATTTCCTATGTCAGCGGCAAACTTACCGTGGATATGCCGACTTTCCCCGTGACCTTTTACGCCGACAGCGCGGGGCTGGACATTGACCAGAAGCACGACGTACTTTCCGGCTCGTCGCTGTCCGGCTACGCCTCGCTGACACTCGAAAATGACGCCTTGCGTACGTTCGCGGGCTGGTCTCTGGAAAAAGGCGTCACGGAGTATTACGGCAACGAAAGCAAAATCATCGACTGGGACAAGTTCACCATGCCGGAAGCGCCCGTCAGCGTGTACCCGGTCTGGGTCGAAAACCAGTTGACGATTCTGCTGGACTTGAACGCGGCCGACGAACACAATCAAGAATCGTGGTACGACGCGGCGAAGTTCGACGCCGCCTCCCCCGCCTCCATGGACGCCGCGCAGGCCAGACAGCTTTGGACGAAAATCGGCGACACACTCGACATGTCCCGCATGAACGCCGCGACCCGCCCGGGCTACATGCTCGACGGCTGGCGCACAAAAAGCGGCATGTTCTGGGACGCCTCTTGGAAAATCGACCCCGAATACTGCGACCGCGACGCGAACGGCGCGCCCGTTCTGCAATACGCGCCGGAATACCGCGGCTGGTACTACACCGTCACCTTGACCGCGCAGTGGACGCCGGAGCCGAAAAAGTCCAGCATCATGTACGACCTCAACGGCGGCACGGGCAATATCGTCGATAACGCGACGTACGTTGTCAATGACCTGTTGCCCGTCACCACGGAGGAGCCGACACCGCCCGACGGCAAACGCTTCGCGGGCTGGCTCGACAAGGCCGGGAACCTCTACCAGCCCGGAGACAGCGGGATTTATGGAAGTGAGGACTGGCTTTCCGTCCGCAACGGAGAGGAAGCGCTGTGGATGACCGCCTACTACGAGGACATCCCGGAACCGGACTATTCCACCATTACCTTTAAGACGGGCGGCGGCACCAAAACGGCGTCCGTCACACTGAAATCCGGCGAGGCCGTCACAAAGCCCGCTGACCCGTCCCGTGTCGGCTACACGTTCGCGGGCTGGTCTCCGGCGGTTCCGGGTACCATGCCCGACGAGGATTTGACTGTCACGGCGCAGTGGACGCCCAAGCGCTACACGATTACTTTCGACGCGGGGCGCGGCAGTGCCGTCACGCCCATTACGCAGGATTTCGGGACGCCCATTAACGCCCCGGCAAGCCCCGTCCTGACGGGCTACACGTTCGCCGGGTGGGATTCCGAACTCCCCGCGACCATGCCCGCCCGCGACATGACGCTCAGCGCCGTGTGGACAATCAACTCCTACACGCTCACTTTCGACACGGACGGCGGCTCCGAACTGCCCCCGCGTACGGGCATTTACGGTGCCAGCGTCGTACTCCCGGAACCCCCGGTGAAGGACGGCTTTGTTTTCGACGGCTGGGACAAGGAAATACCCGCCACCGTCCCCGCCGTCCACATGACCGTGAAAGCGTTGTGGACGCCGCTCCCCGGGAAACTCGACGTGACCGCCGCAGACTACAGCGGCGTCTATGACGGAAAGCCGCACAGTATCACAGTCAGCGTCCCCGGGGGCGCGGCCGTCACCTACAGCGACGCCGAAAACGGTACCTACGGCGCGGCCAACCCCACGCGCAGGGACGCCGGGGAATATACGATTTATTACAAAGCCACGGCCGACGGTGCCGAGACTGCGGCCGGAAGCGCGAAAATCCGCATTGCCCAAAAGGACATCACAGTTTCCGGAATCAAGGCCTTGAACAAGGAGTACGACGGCAACACGGAGGCCAAGTTAGACTATGACGGCGTGACGTTCGGCGGCCTTGTGGACGGCGACAAGTTGAGCGTAAGCGCCAAGGGCGCGTTCGCGGACGCGCAACCCGGCAAGGGCAAGACGGTCGTTATCAGCGCTCTGACGCTTGACGGCGACAGCGCCAAAAATTACCGTCTTGCCGACGCCGGACAGCAGTCCGAAACCACGGCGGACATTATCGCCCCCGCGCCGGAGCTGTCCACCAACATTTATATTGTCAAGCAGGACGCCGACGGCTCTTGGAAGCCCGACAGCGCCGCCCCGCTGGAAACGTCGGACAGCGCCGCCTATGCGGTAACCGAACTTTATAAAGACGGGCATTTCCATGTCACGGCGTACAGTATCGGGGCGTACGCCGACGAGAGCGGACGCGTGGCCGTCTCCGCCGGGCAGAGTGTCCCGCTGGACAGCGCCAACGGGAAACTGTACCTCTACTTTGCCCGCGACGCGTTCGACCTCACCTTCTACGCCGATACCAACGGGAACAAAGTCCTGAAAACGGAAAAAGTCCTGTACGGCGCGCCGCTGGACACTTACGGCGGCCTGAAACTGGACAATACCGAGCTTGCCACGTTCGCGGGCTGGTCGACGGAAAAGGGCGTCACGGTCTACAAGGACGGCAAGGGCAATACCGCCACGGAACTTGATTTCAACGGCCGTACGATGTCCGCCGCCCCGCTGGACGCGTACCCCATGTTCATCACGAACTATATCAATGTGCGTCTGGACTTGGGCGCGGACGACGCTGTCATGGACGCCGCGCAGAGCCTCAGTTTCTGGGAAGCGGCGGACACCGGAATCTTAGTCGACATGGGGCGTATGAACGCGGCGACGCGTCCCGACTACGCCCTCGACGGCTGGTATACCAAGGACGGCGCGCGCTGGGACTCTGCCTACGCCATTTCTAAGGAGTATTGCGACCGGGACGCCGACGGAAATGTCACGGTCGGCTACGATGAACCCTACCGGAACCATATTTACACGCTGACGTTGACCGCGAAATGGAAACTTGACCTCAGCGCCACCGTAGAATACGACCTGAACGGCGGCACGGGCGATATCACGGATACCACGGCCTACCCGTTCAACAGCTTTGTAACCGTCAGCGGAACCGCGCCGACACCGCCGCAAAGTCAGATTTTCGCCGGATGGCTGGACAGTGCCGGAACGCTTCACAATCCCGGCAGCGGTTTCGCGTTCGCAAATAAGGCCTTGCGTACGGTCAAGGACGGCCGAAACGTTATCGCGCTGACGGCGCAATATGTCATGCCGAAAGACGTTATGATTACGTTCGACACAGACGGCGGCACGGCCGTCGCGCCCATTACGGAGGACGCGGGCGAGGCCATTTCCGCCCCGGCGGAACCCGTCAAACTCGGATACACGTTTACCGGGTGGGACAAACCTTTTCCGGCGGTCATGCCCGCGTCCAACATGACGCTCAAAGCCGGGTGGAAAGTCAACGCCTACACGCTGACTTTCGACACGGGACGCGGTACCCCGATAGCGCCTCTGACGCTGGACTACGGCGCGGCTGTGAATGTGGCGAACCCGTCCCTGACGGGCTACGACTTCGCGGGCTGGGAGCCGGGACTTCCGGAGACCATGCCCCCGCAGAACCTGACGCTCAAAGCCAAATGGACGCCCCGCAGTTACACGATTACTTTCGACACGGACGGCGGCTCTACCGTCCAACCCGTCACGGACATTTACGGCGCTTGGATTTCCGCGCCGGACGCCCCTGTGAAGGACGGCTATGTGTTCCAAGACTGGAAGCCCGAACTCCCGGCGACCATACCCGCCGAAAATATCACGGTCAAAGCAATCTGGAAGCAGTCCGAACACACGATTACTTTCGACACGGACGACGGTACCGAAATTACGCCGATTCGCGGCGTACCCGGTTCGCCCGTGACAGCCCCCGCCAATCCGACGAAACCCGGCTATGTGTTCCAAGGCTGGACACCCGCGCTTCCCGCCACGATACCCGCTGAAAGTATTACGGTCAAGGCAATCTGGAAGCAGGCCGAACACACGATTACTTTCGACACGGACGGCGGCACGGAAATTACGCCAATTAGCGGCGTACCCGGTTCGCCCGTGACAGCCCCCGCAAATCCGACGAAACCCGGCTACGTGTTCCAAGGCTGGACACCCGCACTTCCCGCCACGATACCCGCTGAAAGTATTACGGTGAAAGCAATCTGGAAACTGGCGGAGAATACGATTGTTTTCGACACGGACGGCGGTACCAAAATTACGCCGATTAGCGGTGTACCCGGTTCGCCCGTGACAGCCCCCGCCAATCCGACAAAACCCGGCTATGTGTTCCAAGGCTGGACACCCGCGCTTCCCGCCACGATACCCGCCGAAAGTATTACGGTGAAAGCAATCTGGAAACTGGCGGAGAATACGATTGCTTTCGACACGGACGGCGGCACCGAAATCACGCCGATTAGTGGCGTACCCGGTTCGCCTGTGACAGCCCCCGCCAATCCGACGAAACCCGGTTACGTGTTCGCGGGCTGGACACCCGCACTCCCCGCCACGATACCCGCCGAAAGTATCACGGTCAAGGCAATCTGGAAGCAGTCCGAACACACGATTGCTTTCGACACGGACGGCGGCACCGAAATCACGCCGATTAGTGGCGTACCTGGTTCACCCGTGACAGCCCCCGCCAATCCGACGAAACCCGGCTATGTGTTCCAAGGCTGGACGCCCGCGCTTCCCGCCACGATACCCGCCGAAAGTATCACGGTGAAAGCAATCTGGAAGCAGGCCGAACACACAATTACTTTCGACACGGACGGCGGTACGGAAATCACGCCGATTCGCGGCGTACCCGGTTCACCCGTGACAGTCCCCGCCAATCCGACGAAACCCGGTTACGTGTTCGCGGGCTGGACACCCGCACTCCCCGCCACGATACCCGCCGAAAGTATCACGGTCAAGGCAATCTGGAAACTGGCGGAGAATACGATTGCTTTCGACACGGACGGCGGCACCGAAATCACGCCGATTCGCGGCGTACCCGGTTCGCCCGTGACAGTCCCCGCCAATCCGACGAAAGACGGCTATGTGTTCCAAGGCTGGACACCCGCGCTTCCCGCCACGATACCCGCCGAAAGTATCACGGTCAAGGCAATCTGGAAGCAGTCCGAACACACGATTACTTTCGAC
>JAFXQV010000008.1 GCA_017526785.1 Oscillibacter sp.
ACGGGGAAACGGCATGAATAAGAGCCTGTTCCGGGGTTCAATTTTCGGCGTGATTTTGCCGATTCTCTACAGTTTCTTTCCGTCTTAATCAAGGCTTCCATATTTTGGAAAATTCCCCTACAAAAAAGTTATGCCGACTAATTTCCAAATTCTGTTATATTTGTTTTTTGTGTGCCAACCCCCAAAAAAGCGCCGCCAAATACGAATATATTATCAAGAAGGACAGCGGGATTTTCAATTGTAAGGCTTGCAGTTTCCCTCCGGCTGTGCTATACTGACCGAACGACAGAGAGAACTTTGCCGCGTGTTTCGCGGCAGTTACTGAAGGGGAAACGAACATGAACTATCTGGAACAGGAGGTCATCGCGGCCAAAACAGACGAACAGGCGCTCAACGCTCTGGTGGAGAATCACAAACAATGGATTCTGCGCTGTGCCTCGGAGGCCGCGCACCGCTATGTCACCGACAGTGACGACGAGTGGTCGGTAGCGCTACTGGCCTTTCTGGCCGCCGTCCGGAGCTACGACGAGACAAAAGGCTCGTTTCGCGGCTTCGCGGGGGTGGTCATCCGGCGGCGGATTGTGGACTATGCGCGCTCCAACTGGAACCACGGCGCGGAAGTCCCGGTCACGCCGGACGCCTTCGACGGCCAACTGCCCGCGGAGGACGCCGACAGCGTGGACTTGCAGGTACAGTCGCAGGTTGTCGCCGACTCCGTGGCGGCGGCCGACCGCGATTTGAGTACCCGCACCCGGGAGGAAATCGAGGAGGCGCAGGCCACGCTCCAGCGCTACGGCTTTTCGTTCTTCGACCTCACGGAGTGTTCGCCGAAAGCCGAAAAGACCAAAAGAGCCTGCGCATTCGCCGTGCTGACGCTCATGGGCAATCCGGCCATGCTCGACCAGCTCCGGCGCGGGCGCATGCTCCCCATGAAAGAGCTTAGCGCGACAAGCGGCGTGTCCCGGAAAACCCTTGACCGCTACCGCCGCTACATCATCGCCGCCGCCGAAATTCTCAGCGGTGACTACCCAATCCTATCCGCCTACGTGGATTATATCAGGAAGGTTTGAACGCTATGAAAGGATTAGTGATGGAAATCCGGGACGGCGTGGCGGCCGTGTTCCGGGAGGACGGCGCCGTGGTGAAAGTCCGGCAGAGCTGTCGGGTGGGCGACACGGTAGACCTGCCCGAACTGCCGCAGGAGAGCGCCCGGAACGCGTGGCAGAAAGTCAGCGCGTTCGGCGCGAAACTCAGCGAGTTTCCGTCCCGCCTGAAACGCGGAACCAATGAACCCGCGCCAGACACCGCGGAAACGACACGGGACACCCCCGACGCCGCCGACTTCGGCGCGACCGCCGTCATATCGGATACCGTCCGGGAGGCACTCGACACCGAAACCGAAATCATGTCCGACGAGCCGCCCACGAAAAAAATCACGCTGGACGAACCGTCCGCCGCGTCTGACGAACCGTCCGCGACATTCGGCCTGTTCGACGCGCCGCCCACGAACGAAGCCGCGTCTGGCGAACCGTCCGCGAACGAAGCCACGTTTGACGCGCCGCCCGCGCCCGTCGACGACGCCACGGACATTATATCCGCCGCCCCGCCGCGTGAAGTGGAGGCCGATATCACCTCCGGCACCGTCTGGGACATCCCCGACGCCCCCGGCGACGTGGCAAGCGTCATTTCCGATACCGTCGACGCGCCCCAAAAGACCCAAAAATCACGGAAAGCGCCGCTGTTTCCCGCCGGGCTCCATGTGCTGGACGCCATCAAAGAGCGCGTGAAGCCCTCCGGCGACCCCGAAGCCAAGCCGAAATCGTCCCAAAAGGGCTGGTGGCAGGATTCCCGCGTCCGCGCCGGCATTGCCGCCGCGCTCGCTATCGCCATTCTCAGCGGCTCCGTGATGTACAACACCGCCATGGCCTGCGCCTACGTCGCCCTCGACGTGGACGAGTCCGCCTTTGAGTTCTCCGTCAACCGCATGGGGCGCGTGATTTCCGTCAACGCCATCAGCCCCGACGCCCGGGGTCTGGCGCAGTCCCTGCATGGCGGCGTCAAAAATAAGACCGTCGACGAAGCTGTAACCTATACAATGGGCGTCCTCCGCGACGCCGGATACCTTGAGGACGCCAAGGGCGAAATTATCGCCAGCGTCACTTCCAACGCCGAAAAGCGCAGTATGGAACTGACGCAGACCGTCGCGCAGTCCGTGGAGGGCAACAAGCAGGACGGCGTGAAGCTCTACCTCATGGAAGCCAGCCGGAACGACCGCGGCGCGGCGCTCGCCCGACACCTCAGCCCCGGACGCTATCTTATCCAGCGCTCCGGCGACTCACTGCGCCCCACGCTTGACACGGGGGCGTCCGCCGAGACACTCGACACGCCCGACACGCCCGCCGTACCCGATACGCCCGACACGCCGGATATGTCCGCCGTGGAAGGCCTCCCGACTGTTTCCGGTGCCGCCAACGCGCAACCTGAAAGGCAACTCCGGCCGGTTCTTGGTGTCGGTTCGGGTGCCGCCTCCGGCACTGTGACCGCGCCGGGGACGCCTGCCACGACTACACCCGGAACACCTGCCGCGACTACGCCCGGAACGTCGACCACAACCACGCCGGGGACATCGGCCACGACCACGCCCGGAACATCGACCACGACCACGCCCGGAACATCGACCACGACCACGCCCGGAACATCGACCACGACCACGCCCGGAACGCCGACCACAACCACGCCTCCCGCGTCCACTCCGACTACCCCGAGACCGGATACCGGAAGCACGACCAAGAGGACGGGCAACAGCAAAACCACCGACAGCGGCAGAACCACAGCGCAGCCCAAGCCCGTGACACAGCCGACGCCGCAACCGACACCCGTACAGCCGACGCCGGAACCGGAACCCGTACAGTCCACGCCGCAGCCCGTCGCACAGCCGGAACCCGAACCGACGCCCCAGCCGCAACCCGAACCCGCGCCGGAACCCGAACCGACGCCGCAACACGTCGAACCGGAGCCGGAACCGGAGAGCAAAGCCGCGCCGCGTCACAGCGAACCGGAACCGGAACAGTTATGGGGCAATGACCCGCCGGAACGCAAACCCGCCGAGCCGTCGGGGAACGACGGCGGCGAGACCGTCGCGCCGAAGCGGGATTCCGGCGAAACTACAAAGTCCGCACCCAGCGACGACGGCGAAACCAGAAAGTCCGCACCCAGCGACGACGGCGAGACTGTGCAGGCCTCCAAGCCCGACAAACCGGACACCAGCGAAGTCTCCAGCCCCGCGCAGTCTGACGGCGGCGACACCGTAGCGCCGCAACCGTCCCAGCACGAACCCGAACCGGAAGCCGTCGCGCCGCCTCCCTCCAATGACGGCGACGGCGAACTCTACACCCCCGATTAAGCGTAAAGTCTCCCCGCCCTCACGGACGGGGAGACAGTTTCTAACAGCTTGGAAAGAAGATGTCAACGTATGAAATTTTCAATCCCACTCCCCAATCTGTCGCCCATTTTTGGCAACCACGGCGGGTGGGCGTTCCAAACGGAAGAACTGCGCCTCAAAAACAGCGAACGCGACATTTACGGCGTTCTCTACCGCCCCGCCGGACACAAACGCCGCTGGCCGACCGTGATTTTGTCCCACGGCTTCGGGGGCTGTACCGGAAATTGTGCGCCGTACGCGGAGATTTTCGCGGCGCACGGCTTCGCCTGTTACGTGTTCGACTTCTGCGGCGGCGGCGCGGCCTCCCGGAGTGCCGGACGCACTACCGAAATGTCCGTGCTGACGGAGGCGGCCGACTTGGACGCGGTTTTATCGCAAATCCGGGCGCTCCCCTGCGTTGACGCGCGGCGGGTGTTCCTGTGGGGCGAAAGTCAAGGCGGCTTTGTGTCGGCGTACGTCGCGGCGCGCCGCCCCGGCGACGTGCGGGGGCTGGTGCTGTTCTACCCGGCCTTCGTGCTTCAGGACGCCATACGGGCGCGGTATCCGAACCCGTCCGACATCCCCGAAACCGCTTACATTATGGACAACTGGATAGGCGCTGTCTACGCCCGAGATTTGCTCTCTTTCGACATTTACGAGGTCATGGGCGGCTACCGCGGCGACGTGCTGATTGTCCACGGCGACCAAGACGCGCTTGTGCCGCTGTCGTACTCTGAACGCGCCCGGCAGGTCTACGCGTCCGCCGAACTGAAAGTGATTCCCGGCGGGTATCACGGCTTCTGGAACGCGCTGGACGTTCCCGCCTCTATGGCGCTCGACTTCCTCAAAGCCCACGTTTGAAAGCCGCCCCTCCGCGCCGGGTGGGGGCGCTTTTCACCCTTTGCGTTAGTTCCGGGCATAGTTGGCGAGAAATTGCCTTGTTCTCTCCTCTTTGGGATGGTCAATGACTTCCTTCGGGTCGCCCTGCTCCACAATGAAGCCGCCGTCCATAAAAATCACGCGGTCGGCCACGTCCCGGGCAAACGCCATTTCATGCGTGACAATAATCATCGTCGTTTTCCGCTCCGCCAGATTCCGGATGACGCGCAAAACTTCCCCCGTCAGTTCGGGGTCGAGTGCCGACGTGGGTTCGTCAAAGCAGAGAATGTCGGGATGTAACGCCAGCGCCCGCGCGATTGCCACGCGCTGTTGCTGTCCGCCCGAAAGCTGGTGCGGGTAGTGCGACGCCCGGTCGGCAAGTCCCATTTGCGCGAGGAGTTCGCGCCCGGCGTCCTGTATGGCGGCCTTCGTCTCGGCTCCGGTCTTCTTCGAGAGCAGTTCCCGCGCCAGCGTGACGTTCTCCAGCGCCGTGTACTGCGGGAACAGGTTGAAGTTCTGGAACACAAGCCCGAAATGCAGGCGCTTCGCCCGTATACTGCGTTCGTCTTGTGTGGCGGGGTCGGCGGCGTCGAAAAGCGTTTCCCCGTTGACGGAAATCGTCCCGCCGTCCGGACGCTCCAAGAAGTTCAGACAGCGTAAGAGCGTTGTCTTCCCGCTCCCGGAAGAGCCGATAATCGACAGCGCCTGCCCCTGTTCGAGCGTGAAACTGATGTCGTTGAGTACCCGCGTGTGTTCAAAGTGCTTTTCGAGGTTCCGTACTTCCAAGACAGACATATCCCCGCCCCCTTACTTGAAATAGTCCAGCTTCGCCTCAATCTTGCGGAACAAAATGGTCAGTCCGCCGTTGAAGACGAGATAGAACAAGCCCGTATAGAACAGAGGCCAGATAAAGCCCTTTTTCGTGAACGACTCGCCCCGCCAGATGATTTCATACACCCCGATGACCCGGACAAGTGCGGTGTCCTTGACTAATGTAATAAACTCGTTGCCCATGGGCGGAATAATGCGCTTGATGACCTGCAGGAGCGTGATACGGAAGAAAATCTGCCCGGGCGTCATGCCGAGAACCTGTCCGGCCTCGTACTGCCCGCGCGGCACAGACTGAATGCCGCCCCGGTAGATTTCCGAGAAGTAGCAGGCGTAGTTAATCACGAACGAGAGCAGGGCGGCCGTGAAGCGCGGCAGCAGCGGCAGATGAAAGAGCAGTCCGGGGCCGTAAAAGACAATGAGAATCTGCAACAGCAGAGGGGAACCCCGGATAATCCATACGAAAGTCTGTGTACAGTAGCGCAGGGGCGAAAACTTGCTCATGGAGCCGAAACTGACGACCAGTCCCAGCGGGAGCGCGAAAAGAAGCGTCAGAAAGAAGAGCCTCAGCGTGGTTCCGAAACCATCCAGCAACGTGCTTGTAACAGTCAAAAGCAATGGGAATCCCTCGTTTCTTTCGGTATGTGGAAAACGGAGAGCCGTCACAGGCTCTCCGTGGGCGTCAGACGCGGATTATTTTACGATGACAGATTCCTGCAGGCCGTACATGGTGGCGGTCTCCATGACCCGGCCATCGGCGGAGGCTTCCGCCCAGAACGTGTTGAACGCGTCCACGAGGTCGGAACCCTTGCGGAACGCCACGCCGTATTCCTCATTGTTGAGCTGGAACGTGTAGGTCAGGTCGGGATAACTGGTGCCTTCGCCAATCATCGCCCCGGCCATGAGCAGGTCGATTACGCAGGCGTCGGAAGCGCCGGAGGCAACTTCCATTAACGCGCGGGCTTGGGTGTCGAGGGCGGTGTAGGAAATGCCCAGAATGTCGAGCTGTTCGGCGGCGGCGGAGCCGTTCTCGACGGCGAAACTAAGGTCTTTCAGGCTTTCCACGCTGGCGTAGGCGTCGGCCATGGCCGCCGGGACAACGACTACCTGTCCGTTGCGGCAGTAGGGGTCGGGTACGGCCGCGCCCGCCTTGACCTCGTCGGTGATGGTCATGCCGTTCCAGACCATGTCAATGGCCTTCGTGTCCAGCTCCATGAGCTTGTTGTCCCAGTTGATTTCGATGAACTCGACCTGCACGCCCAGAGATTCCGCGAAAGCCTTCGCCATGTCGGCGTCAAAGCCAATCCATTCCCCGGCGTCGCTCCGGTAGTCCATGGGGGCAAAGTCCGTGATTCCGACGACGAGTGTACCCTTGTTTTGCACATAGGCGGTATCGCCGGCCTCGCCGGAAGCGTCGCTAAGGTTGGCGGTATCGTCGGGGGGCGTGGGTTCCTCATTCCCGGCGGCGGTATCGTCGGGCGTTTGCGTTTCGGCGTTGCCGGAGGCACTGTCATTGCCGCCCGTCTCGGCGGGAGCGCCGCCGCAGGCCGCCAATGCAAGCACCAGTCCGCACACCAGCAACAGGGCAAGAAGTTTCTTTTTCATTCTGAATCCTCCACAAACAGGGGTCTCCGCCCCTTTAGTACACTGTCAGTTTACCATGATAAACTGTACTTGTAAACAGGTTTTTTTCAGAAAGTCTCCAATTTCCGCGCCCCGTTTTTGTGGAAAGCGACAAATTGCGTGTCCGGGGCGGCGCTACCGGGCTTCGACTTCGTAACTGACATGTCCCATACGGACAATCGCGCCGTTCGGGAGCGCTACCGGGTCTGTGACCCGTTCGCCGTTGACATACGTCCCGCCGCTGGAATCGCTGTCTTGAATCCAAGGCGCGTTGTTCTGCGCGAAAATCTCGCAGTGCGTCCGGGAAATCGACTGGTCGTAGTCCAGCACAATCACATTGTCCGCGCCGCGCCCGATGGTCACGCGGCCGCGTAACGGGGCGCTGAACTCCCGGTCAAGGTGTTCCGTGTCCCTGAGAAACAGCGTCAGGGAGGTGTTTTCGCCGACGGAAACGGCTTTCTTTCTGGCGCGGGGTCTGCGCGTCCGGAACACGACCGCGCCCACGATACCAAGTGCCGCTATCAGCAACACACAAAGCGCGATTTCCCACGCCGGGACGCCGTCCGCGTCCGGTTCCGGGGGCGCGTCCGGTATCGGATTCGCCACGCTGGCCGACGTGCCGTCGGAGAACGTCAGCGCAATGTCGCCGCTGACGCTTTCCGGGAGCGTCAGCGACACCCGGAGCGGGATTTCCTCCCAGCGCATGATGTTGGCGATATCCGCCGCCCCGGCTTGGTCAATGTCCCACGAACGGGCGCGGGTGCGCCTCGAAAGGTCGTACATCCACCGCAGGGCGTCGGCGTTCGATTCCGTCGGACAGCCGATTGTGTACACGGGGATATTGTCGGCTTGGAGCGCCCGCGTCTCCCGCGCCGACGGCACGGCGTCGCCGCCCGCCGAAATCACGACGATTCGCGCGAACGCCGTACCCGTCCGGGCGGCTTCCTCCGTCAAGGCCTCGCGGAGCGCGTGTATCAGGCTTGTCTTCTGTTCGACGTACTCCAGCGCGTCGATTTGCGCTTTGAGTTCCGTAAAACTGCCGCTGTCGCGGAGTTTGACTTGCAGGCGGTCGGAGAACGTGCAGAACGTGTGAACCTCGCCGCGCCCCTTCTCGCCCAGCAACATTAACAGCAGATTCTCCGCCTTTTCGCGTGCCGCCTCCGGCATGGCCGTCGAATTGTCGAACAGTAGCCACGTCACGAGAGAAGTTTTCCCGGGGTCTTTCGTGATGGCCGCGTCCCCGATTTCGGTTTCCCCGACGCGCACACTCTCCACTGTCGCGCCGCCCACGGGGCGGACGTACAGTGTGACTTTCCGGGCGTCGATGTCCGGCCGCGTTTGCAGAATCTGCGGCTCGGACGCCGCCCGCGCCGTGAGCGTCACAACCAGCGCCGCGAACAGAATAGAAAAGAGCCGTTTACAGTTCATGGGCAACCCTCCCTTGGCTTCCGGAATCATGATACCCGATTTCTGTGGAAAAAGCAAGGTTGAACTGTAAAAACTTCATTGACAACGGGTATGAGGCGCGATACAATAGCAAAAACACCTGGAAAACTTGATATAGTCGGTTGCGGGAAGAAATGAACGACATAGCCAAGTCAGACATTTCCCGTGTAAAATATCAGAGGAGAGATTACAAATGAGCATCGGAAAACCAGACAATCCTTATATCGCAGGCAAGCAGACGTGGACAGATTTTGACAAACTTGGCACGGAAGCATACATCAACGGACTGACTAAATTTGTCAGGGAGTGCGACACGCCCATGACCATCGCCTTGCAGGGGGATTGGGGGACGGGGAAAACGTCCTTCATGAACGCCATACGGGAGAAATTGAGCGAGAAACCGAAAATGGAAACGGTTTATTTCAGCACATGGGAATACTCCCGCTTTCAGGGTTCAGATGATATGTACGCCTCTTTCGTTATCCGGGTAGTATCGCAACTGGGAATGGAGGATGACGAGGAGACGAAGAACGGACTGCTCAAATACGTGACGAAAGCTACCATATCGACGCTCGCGGACACTCTGCGGGATGTTCTCAACGACTGGCTCTCCTCTACGGTGAAAGGCAGATTTGTAGAGCGCGTGATTAACCATACCGAAGGTGCCTTGAAAAAGGACATAGACGCTTTTATAGGTCGTGAAAAAGAAAAGGCGGAGGCCATTTCCAAATTAAAAGCGGAGTTTGGAAAACTCATCGCAAAAAAAGTCGGCGACGGCGGACGGGTCGTTATTTTCGTGGACGATTTGGATCGTCTGCCTCCGGAAAAGGCTGTGGAATTTCTGGAGGTTGTCAAGCTGTTCTTTGACGTGGAAAACTGCGTGTTTGTACTTGCCATTGATTATAATGTCGTAGTCCGGGGCGTACGGAATAAATTTGGCGAGCAGCCGGAGGGAACGGAGCGGGATTTTTTTGATAAAATTATCCAGCTTCCCTTCCGTATGCCCTTGGAGAAATATACGCTTGGTACGCTGCTTAAAAATTTCTTCCAGGGCAAAACGAAATACCTTTACATCATCACGCGATTTTTCCAGAACACACTTGGCTCCAACCCCCGGACGGCGAAGCGCCTGTATAACTATTATGCACTGCTCTCGCTGGTTCAGGGAAAGGAGTTGAATGACTATGACAGCGCGATTTTGCTGATTGGCTTAATTGGGCGCTTCAAGAATGAAGACACCTATCGACAACTTGCGCGGATGGACGCCGACGCATTGCAAAAGCTGTTGGGTGTGGGGCAGGTCGACGATGAAGGCTCCAAGTCCGACGATAAAGCGCCTAAAGCGGAAGACCCGTTTGTACAGCAGATGTCCGCAGCCTTTACAACATTGGCGGACGCAACGAAAAAGGAGATGGGGCAGGTCTGCCGGGATTATCTCAAGATGGTGAAAGAAATCTCGTCTGTGACTGAAACGGACACCAAGTCGGAGTCGGAGTCGCAGACTGACAACCCTACGATTGTGAATATCGGACTGCCGAACGGTTTTGCTATGCTGGACAGCGTTGACGGCTTAAAACTGTCCGACGGCCTCAGCGTCGCCGACGCGATGTATTTGACGTTCTGGGGGCTTTGGAGTCATTTCCTGAAAGATAAAGAAAAGAAGGAGAAAGAGGCGCTTCTGAACGACTTTATGGAAAGCAGGAAAAAGGCAAACAAGCCTGTTTCCGAAACGTGTTTCAGTTACACAAAAGTCAATTCCGATGGTACGGAGAAAGCACAATTCAAGCAATCCCGCGAATTTACGGGAGAAACTTGTCTGCACCCGGATGAAAAATCCATTTATCTCGGCGTTTATAACGACACAAAGCAGAAGCGCAAGCATGTGTGGCGGCTTTGCGCCTATATGGAGGACAAGGGGCTAAAGATTGATTCCGTTTACTGGGACACGCACGACGGACGCAGATTGTACTGTTACCCTGACAGCGCCCGCTCTACTTTTATCACCAAGGAATGAGCGGACGGCTTTCATCGGTGCGGTTGCAAGGATTCCATGCCGCAAGCGCAAGTCCTCCCGCCCTTAAAAGAGCGGGAGGACGCCTAATGTTTATTCCAGCCAGTTCACCGCAGACCTTGACGCGCAAAGCGTCATTTGACCGCCGCGAAGCCTTTTTCAAGGTCGGCGAGAATGTCGTCTACGTGTTCCGTGCCGATGGAAAGCCGAATCGTGTTCGGATAAATGCCCGCGTCGGCGAGTTCCTCCGGCGAAAGCTGGGAATGCGTCGTGGTGGCGGGGTGAATGACAAGCGACTTGACATCCGCGACGTTCGCCAGCAGGGAGAAAAGACTTAGGCCGTTGATAAATTGGAATGCCTCTTTTTGTCCGCCTCTTATGTCAAACGTGAAGATGGACGCGCCGCCGTTGGGAAAATATTTTTCATACAGCGCGTGGTCGGGGTGGTCGGGCAGGGACGGATGGTAGACTTTCTCAACTTGCGGATGGTTAGAGAGAAATTCCACGACTTTTTTCGTGTTCTCCGCGTGGCGTTCCAGACGCAGGGACAGCGTCTCCGTACCCTGTAGCAACAGGAACGCCGCGAAGGGAGAAACACAAGCCCCCGTATCGCGCAGGAGAATGGCGCGAATATAAGTGGCGAACGCCGCCTTTCCCGCCGCTTCCGTGAAGCGGACGCCGTGATAACTCGGGTTCGGTTCGGAAATCCACGGGTACTTCCCGGACGCCGCCCAGTCGAACGAGCCGCCGTCCACAATGACGCCGCCCAGCGTCGTTCCGTGTCCGCCGATAAACTTTGTGGCGGAGTGTACGACAATATCCGCGCCGTGTTCCAGAGGACGGATGAAATACGGTGTTCCAAAGGTGTTGTCAATGACCAGCGGCAGGCCGTGCGCGTGGGCGATTTGCGCGAGCGCGTCGATGTCGGGAATGTCGCTGTTGGGATTGCCGAGGGTTTCGATGTAAATGGCCTTGGTATTCGGGCGAATGGCGGCGGTCACTTCCGTGATGTCGTGGATATTGACGAACGTTGTCTCAATGCCGTACAGCGGCAGGGTATGGGCAAGCAGATTCACGGAGCCGCCGTAAATGGTTTTCTGCGCGACGATATGCTCTCCCTTGGTGGCAAGAGCCTGAGTCGTATAGGTAATCGCCGCCGCGCCGGACGCGAGCGCAAGTCCGGCGACGCCGCCCTCCAAGGACACGATACGGCTTTCAAACGCGCCCTGCGTCGAGTTCGTCAGCCGCCCGTAGATATTCCCGGCGTCCGTGAGACCGAAGCGCGCCGCCGCGTGTTCGGCGTCACGGAACACATAAGCCGCAGTCGCGTAAATGGGTACGGCGCGGGCGTCGCTGGCGGGGTCGGGGACTTCCTGCCCCGCGTGAACCTGGAGCGTTTCAAAATGGTAGTTCGACATGGAATGAATCCCTCTTTCCTGTTTGATTTCGGTTGATTTTCACTTGAATCGAACAGGACGCATTCGGCCATACCGGAAATTGGCGCGCAGAAGGCGCTCGAAGCGGAAGCTCATAAAATCACGCGCTCTCCTTTTTTCATATAATGCAACTTGGTTAATATGATTATAAAACAAAAATCGGCGCTTGTCAAGACTTTTATTGATTTTTGTTATGGCGCAATATGGCAATATACGCGCCAGTATAAAAACAACCAAGGATGAACAAAGTTTAACCATGCAATTCATGAGCTTTACGCATGGTTAAACTTTGAGAGGAAAGCGCGCAAAATTTCAAACGCGCCTTGATTCGTGTCACCGGATGATGTAAGCGCGGAGAACTTGCGCGATATAGGCGGTATGGGGGTCGCCGCTGGCGTAGAACGCCGTCCGGATGTCGTCCGGAATGGCGTCCAGTTCCTGACGCTGGGCGTACAGCACCCTGCATTCCAGCGTCAGCGGGTACTCCCGGACGCCGGGTGTGCGGATGACTTCCGGGGCTTCGAGCGTCAGTCCGGCCTCTTTGACTTTGTCGATGTCGCGCCCGGACTGCGTGCCGCATACCTTCGTAATGGCCGGAATCGGCGCGTTCAGGGGGACACTGATTGTAAATTCCCCGGTCTTGTCAATCTGCGCCTTGGTGTAGCGGCTCTCGCGGACGTAGGCCACGAACGTGGGGACGTTCCATGTCACGCCCAGACCGCCCCAGCCTAACACCATGCTGTTGAACTTGTCGCCGTTGGTGTTGAGCAGGATTCCCTTGGGCAAGGCCGTCTGAATCCGGTTCGCGTAATCGGTCAATGCAATGCGTTCCTTCATGATATCACAATTCCTTTCCGTTGGATGTTGAGAATCTCATTGAAACCCGATAACTTCCGCGGTCTCGTCGTGTTCGCGCTGAAAACCCGGACGCGGGGCGTACCACGTCCGGGGCTTCTATTATACTATTCAGCGGAAAACCACTTTTGAAGTAAATATATGTTACACCTGTCGCGGATATTTGTCAAGCCGTTACGGAAAACTGACACCTGATTGACACCCTTTTGTTACAAATCGGATGAATTTCATCAGCCAGCGGCGGCGCTGGCGGCCTTGGCGGCCTCCTGTTGCTGCTGCTGGATGAGTTCCGCAAGCACAGCATCCACAACGGCGTCCACCTTGGTTTCGTAGAAAGTGCCGTTTGCTCTGACGTTGACAACATGGCCGTCCTCCGTGTCCGCGCCCGCGCACTCAATGTCCCCAATCAGACAGCGGACGCGGCTCCCCGACAGACGGGTGAAAATGCCCTTGGCGGTCTCGAAATCCGGTGCCGTGAACGAAAATTGAAAGCCCCGGCGAATCTGATTACCTTCCAGCGTGATTTTGTCAAAGGCCAGCGCGTATTGGTCGGAGAGCGTCAGAATGTTGTTGAGAATTTGCAGTTCCTGTTCACTCTGGTTGTAACTGGGCATTTCCTGCCGGAGTTCTCTGGCCTCCCGGAGTTCCTCCTCCATGTTCTTGTAGTCGCTGATACGGATATTGATGGCGTCCAAATCCTCTTGCAAGGCGGCGCGTTCGGCGTGCGCCTCCTCAATGCCGCGCCGGATTGGCTGGTCAATGAACTGATAGTAGCCCAAGCCCATCAGGAACAATACCAACACCAGAAGAATCAGCTTTTCTACCGCGGTAAAGTCACGGGTTAAAAGTCTCATCGACGTTGCCCCCTTCCTGTTGACTGGCTTCCGCTTCCTGAGCGGCCTTTTCGGCTTCCTCGGCGGCTTTGGCCTCGGCGATAATGGTGGAAGAGTTTTTAAAGGTAATGTCCACTTCGGCAGTAATCGTTTCCTCGGTGGAGATGTTTTCGGTGGAGGAGACGGTCGTGGAGGCGGTGACGATACTGCACCCGGCCACGACCGGGGACGCCTTCAACTGCGCCACCATGTCCGTGATTTCGGTCAGCGTGTTACTGCTGACGTGAATGGACAGCGTATTTTCATGGAGTGTCCACGCGTCGAGCGGGGCGACGGGCAGGATAATCTTCTGCACGGTCTCCATGACCGTCACGCGGCTGATACGCTCCCGCTCCTCCTTGCTCATGTCCGAGGTGGTGTAATGGGCGTAGTCCACAGAGATGTCGGCGAAGCCGGCGTATTCGTCCTCTTTCTGGCGGATTTCGTTCCGAATCTGGTAGACCTCCTGGCGCGCCGCGTTGAGTTCGGCGAAGCGGTCAATCACGGCCACCTTGCTGACAAGTCCGGCGAGTATGATAATCAGCGCGATGGACGGTATCGCAATCCGCCAGTCAATGGGGCTTTCCCCGACGGTGGCGAAATTAATGGAACGCTTTACGGGCATATGCCCGTAGGCCAGTTTCCACTTCAGCGCAGGACGCGCCCCGGCGTCCCCGTCGTCCGGGGCGTCCGTCCCCAGCGGCTTTTTCAACAGACTTAAAGTCATTGTCATCAACTCTCCTTTCCTGTTGGCATTCCGGGCGTCACTCCATGGCGATTCCGATAGATTCGATGTACTGGTAGCAGTCGGGGATTCTGTCGCCGCCGGGGGCGAGGGTCGAGGCCTGATGAATGTTCATGTTGAGCGTCTCCCGGATGACCTGCTGAAGCGGCACAATGACCGCGCCGCCGCCGCAGAGCCACACGTCGTTGACTTCGCTGTCCGGGTTGCTGAAGCGGTAGAAGTTGAGCGCCCGCATGAGTTCCACGGCGAGGTTGTTGTAGGCGTTGACGCAGGCTTCCTGATTCTGACAGCCTTCGTAATTGGTCAGCAGGTACGTATGGGCGAGATGCGTGTCCACGTCCATAGAGTCGGCGATAGCCTCATCCAGTATGGACAGCCCCGTTTCCAGCACACGCGTTACGATGTGCCTGTCCCCGCGGAACATGTACATCCGGATACTCTGGAAGCCCAAGTCGAGCAGGCAGTATTCCTTTGCCTCCGTGTCGCCGCTGGCGGCCTCCGCGCGGCGAATCAGGGAAATGTAGGCGCAGAGCGACGGCGCGGCCTTGACGAGTTTTAGCCCGGCCTTGTGCAGCATAAATTTAATGTCGTTGAGAACCTGCGTCTGGACGGCGGATAGCATGAGTTCCATCGCGGGGGCGTGGTCTTCGGAGGCGGCTTCGCGTTCGCGCTCGATGTCCTCCGGCGTGGAGAGCATGGCGTAATCGAAAACATAGCCCTTGAGTTCGTCCGTGATGTAGTCATTGAACTCGTAGGGGATGTTAATAATGAGCTGTTCGGCGGACATGAGCGGCATGGAGACTTCCCGGATATAGGAAGTCTCATTGGACAGAACCACGGCGGCGTTGGTGACGTGGCGCATACCGTTCTGTCGGAGTGTCTCCTTGATAAACTCGCCCATGGCGGCCGGGGATATGAGGCGGCCTTCCCGGAGCAGGTTCTTCGGCATGGGCGCGGAGGCGACTTTCCGTATCACCGAACCCCGGCAGAGGGCGAGTTTCAGGGTGTCGTAACCCATGTCGATACCGACCAGCACTTTGGGCAGTTTGGGCATGGGGGGCATTTTCAGCATTTTCGGAAAAGCGGCGACGGGCAATTTGCTCACACTCCAATCTGTTACTCACATTCCCAGCAGTCCGGCGTACCACGCGGTCAGGCGCTGGCCGTACAGAAGCATAACCCCACACGCGGCGGAAATGGCGGGGCCGAACGGGAACGGCTTCCCCTTTCCGCTACGGGTGGCGGCGGCGAACAGCAGACCCAGCACGCACGAGAAGAGCAACGCGAACAGGGATGCGATTCCGCCGAGGTAAAGCCCCATGACGGCGAAAAGTTTGATGTCCCCGCCGCCAAGGGATTCTTTTTTCAGAACTTTGTCCATGACCAGCGAGACGGCGAGCGTCGCGCCGCCGTAGCCCAGCCCCGCGAGAATGTGCGCGGCGGCGTTGTCGCCCGTCCACGGCAGGGTGACGAGCCAGACAAGCGCGGCGAGAAGCAGGCAGCCGTCCGGAATCAGGAAGCAGTCCAAGTCCACCAGAGACAGGCAGAACAGACAGCAGAGAAAGACGTAGTTCCGCAGGCACAGCGCGGAGCAGTCGAAGCGCAACAGGCACAGCACCGTCAGCGCGGCAAAGGCGCATTCCGTGAACACGTAGCGCGGGGAAACGCGCGCGCCGCAGTGGCGGCACCGTCCACGCAGGAACAGCCAGCTAAACACCGGCACGAGGTCAGGCGCGCCGAGGACGTGTCCGCACACCGGACAGCGGCTCCGGCCTTTCAGGAAGGATTCGTTGTGGGCAATCCGCCACGCCGCGCAGTTCAGAAACGAACCCATGCACGCCCCGAACACCGCCGCCCAAAAACAGCAGTAGTACAAGAGCGCTTTCGACAGATAAATACTGAACATTCCGATTCCCCGCTTTTCCGACATCACGGGGTTTTCCACGCGTCCCCGCTCCAGCCTTTTGTATACTTCCAGACAGACGCGTGATTTTCGTCGGCGTACCCGAAGTACCACATATCGCCCTCTTTCAGGGCGGACAGGTCAACGGATTCCGCCCGTTCGACCGCTTCCCGCGCCTCCGCGTCCCCCACGAGCGCGTAATAGCACACAACGCCCTTGCGTTCAATGTCCGATTTCGTCCCGAACATCAGGCCGGGGTCGGCGTCCACGCGCCGACAGACCATCTTTTTCCCGTTCAGGCGAACCGCCGTTTTCTTGGCGGACGCGCCATCGGCTTTCAAGGCCTCCAAAAGCCGGCTCATGACCGCGCCCGAACAGAGGCGGGTGCGTTCCCGGGTGTCGGCGTCGTGCAGGCCGCAGACGACCTTGTAGCCCAAGACCCCCTCTTTCCGGACGATAAAGTAGTCTCCGCCTCCCGGACAGAGGTTGTCCCGCTCATAGCGGCTCTTGTCCACAATGGCGGCCGCCTCCTGCACGGTCATGCTCCAGTCGTTGAAAAGGTACTCCACGGCCATCATATCCTGCGCCTTGTCGAGCGCGAACGTACAGCCGACGCGCTCCGCGTCGTACCGGGATTTCCGATACGCCGGAGTGGCAATCAGAATCAGCATACCCGCGACCAGCCCCAGCAGAATCGCCACAAGGCGGTTGACGCCGCCGCGGCTGTCCAGACATTTCCGCTTCATGACGCCGCCCGCTCCTTTCCTCAATCATAACCCGGCCGGACGCCGTTTGCAAGGCATATCCGGTGACAGTTCCGTAACAATTTCACATAATGTCGTACATAGTGAACATGGTATAGTAAATCGTGCCGACGATACCGCCCGCGACAATCGCCAGAAAGACTAACATTGCCGGTTCGAGCTTCTCCAAGGCGGCCTGAATCGCCATTTCGAGTTCCGCGTCATAGTACAGGGCAATCGTGTCGAGCGTGGAAGTCAGCTCTCCGGTTTCCTCCCCAACCCCGGTCATGTCAATGAGGATGTCGGGCAGAACCTGATTCTCCCGCATGGACGCGGCGAGGGCGTGTCCCTCTTCCAGACGGGTGGAAAGTTTCCCGGTTTCCGTGGAAACGAAGTAGTTGTCCAGCGTCTTGGCGGTGATGGAGACCGCTTTATTCATCGTCAGTCCGGAGTCGAGCAGAGTCGTCATGGAGTTGGCGAACTGGCTGGCGGCGTTGAGTTCGGCGATGTTGCCAAGTACCGGGAGCTTCAACTGCGCCTTGGCCAGCAGCATGCGGCCGTTTTCGGTGTGGGACAGGAGCTGATACACGACTATCACGGCCGCGATAATGGCAAGGATAACCATGTAGCGGTAGACGAAGAAATCCGAAATGCCAATCAAAATTTTTGTGGCAAGCGGGAGTTCCTGCCCCTGTTCCGCGAAAACGTCCATGAATGTGGGGATGACCTTTATCATGATGATGGCCACCACAACCACGGCAATCATCAGCACGAACATCGGATAGGACATGGCGCTTTTGACTTTGTTCGCCATTTTCATTTGTTTATCGAAGTGGCGGTACATGGTATCGAAGGAGCGGTCAAGGTTGCCGGACTCCTCCCCGGCGCGGAGCGTCTCCACGAACGTGGGGGGAAGAATTTTCGAGCCGTGTTCCTCGAAGGCCGCCGAGAGCGAGCGTCCGCCCTCCACGTCGACGGCGATTTGCTGTAACATCTTTTTCAGGACTTTGTCGGTGGTCTTGTCGGCGATGAGCTGTACCGTCCGCACGATTGGCACGCCCGATTTCAGGATAATGGCGAACTGACTGCACATGACGATAAACGCCTTTTTGTTCAGGCGGTTTCCGCCAATCTCCATGTTGAGCAGTCCCATAGACTGCTTTTTTTCGTCGATGGGCTTGATTTTCAGAATGACGCCGTAATTTTCCTTGACATGCGCGGCGGCGTCGAGTTCGTTGTAGCCCTCAATCAGACCCGTGACGCGTTCGCCGCTCCGCGAGAGCGCCACATACTTAAACTGTGCGATGGAAACCGCCTCCTTATATGACAAAAGCCGTTTACCAAATATGCGTCTACCCCCCCCCCCCACGGGCATTATGCACAAATGGGGAGGACATTTTTGTATAAAATATCTATCTTTTGTAAAGACGATGGTCAGCAGTTTTTGCGGACGTAATCGGCGTTATGGGCGTAGTGTACGGCCATTTCCTTGGTAATCTGCCCGCCGCGCACCAGACGCAGTAAGGCTTGGTCCATGGTCTGCCCGCCGATTGCGGCGGATGTCGCCACGGCGTTGGCGATTTGCGGCGTGTTCCCGGCGCGGATGAGGTTCCGGATTGCGTCCGTGACAATCATCAGTTCGCAAGCAAGGGCGCGGCCGCCGCCCTTCTTGGGAATCAGTTGCTGTGTCAGCACGGCCATGAGCGTCATGGAGAGCTGTAAGCGAATCTGCGTCTGTGCGTCGGCGGGGAAGACCTGCACCATACGGTCAATCGAGTCTGCGGCGCTTCCGGTGTGGAGGGTGCCGAAGACAAGGTGTCCGGTCTCGGCGGCGGTGATGGCGGTCTCGATGGTGTCGCGGTCGCGCATTTCGCCGATGAGAATCACGTTCGGGTCCTCGCGGAGACTGGCGCGGAGGCCTTCCGCGAAACTCGCCGTGTCCTTGCCCACTTCCCGCTGGTTGATGGCGCACAAGTCCGGCTTGTAGATGTACTCCACCGGGTCTTCCAGCGTCACAATGTGGCTTCTGTAGTGGTGGTTAATGGAATCCAGCAAGGCGGCGAGGGTCGTCGATTTGCCGGAACCTGTTTCGCCCGTGACAAGCACGATACCCTTGTGCAGGTCGGTGAGTTTCAGGACGGCGGGGGGGACGCCGATGCTTTCCAGTTGCGGAATGGATTCCCGCAACAGGCGCAGAGCCAGCGACGGGCAGCCCTGCTGCTTGAAGAGGTGAATACGACAGCGGTTCCCGGCGTACGTACCCGCGCCGTCGAACTCGCCCACCTCGTCGAATTTCTTGTAGCCCTCCTCCCCGGCCAGATACCGCGCAATGGCCACGCAGTCGTCGTGGGTCATGATTTCGGTGTCCATGTCCTGAATCTGTCCGCTCAGGCGGTACTTGGGCGGCAGTCCCTCAATGACGTGTACATCAGACGCGCCGTCATGTTTGGCCTTGGCTACCAGTTCTTCCACGGTCATCATAACTGTTTTCTCCTTCCATTTTCAGCGGGGGAACGTAATTTAGGCGTCCTCGTTGACCACGCGGAGGACTTCCGAACTGCTGGTGGTGCCGTCCAGCACAAGCCGCACGCCGTTCTGGAGCATGGAGACAAAGCCGCTTTCCGGGCGCTTCAACTCCCGTTCAATCGCGTCCCGGCCTCTCTCCTCATAGATGAGCGTCCGCACGCGCGGCGTAACGATGAGAATCTCAAAAATAGCGATTCGCCCCCGGTACCCGGTATTGAAGCACTCCGGACAGCCCGCGCCGCGGTAAAACTTCAGGTCTTTGCGCCCGGGAATGCCAAGTTGCCGCAGTTCGTTGTCGTCGGGGGTGTAGGCCTGCCGGCAGTGCGGACAGACGCGCCGGACAAGCCGCTGAGAAATGACGCCGCGCAGTGCCGCCGAAATGACGTACGGCTCGGAGCCGATGTCGCGCAGGCGGTCAATCGCGCCCACGGCGTCGTTGGTGTGGATGGTGGACAGCACGACGTGTCCGGTGATAGCGGAACGTAGCGCGATGTCGGCGGTCTCGCCGTCGCGGATTTCGCCCACGGCGATAATATCCGGGTCCTGCCGGAGAATGGCGCGCAGGCCGTTGGCGAAGGTCATGTTGGTTTTCTCGTTAATCTGTACTTGGTTGATGCCCTCAATGTTATATTCCACGGGGTCTTCCAGCGTCACGAGGTTGACTTCTTTCGTGTTGAGTTCGTTAATAATGCCGTACATGGTCGTACTTTTGCCGCTTCCGGTGGGGCCGACAATCAGAATGACGCCGTTTGGGATTTTCAGCAGTTCCTCGTAGTGAACCAAGTCCGGCCCCGAAAGCCCGATGGCCTCCCGCGTGACGTAGCCGCCGGATTTGTCCAGCAGGCGGAGTACGATTTTCTCCCCGAACACCGTCGGGAGCGTGGACACGCGGAGGTCGACGGCCTTTTCCTTCATCTGCACGTTGAAGCGCCCGTCTTGCGGGATACGCCGCTCGGCAATGTCCATGGCGCTCATGATTTTGATACGGGAAATCACGGAGCTTTGAATGTCCTTCGGCACCGTCAAAATCTCCTGCATAACGCCGTCGATACGCATTCGGACATAGAGGCCGCTTTCGCGCGGCTCTATGTGAATGTCGCTGGCGCGTTCCTGAATGGCGCGCTCAATCATGGAGTTGACAAGCCGGATTGTCGGGGCGCTGTTGACGGAATCATCCCCCAACTGCGTCGTGACAAAGTTCAAGTCCGTGGTTGTTGAAGTCTCGCCACTGGCGGCGGCTTCGCGCTTCATGTCCTCAATGGCCTTGGCGGCGTTCTCGTTGCTGTAGAGAATCTGGATGGCGTGGTCAATGCCCGCCGCTGTCGCCACCATGGGGACAATTTTCTTACGGACGGCCTTCCGGACTTCCTCAATGGCGATAAAGTTCATGGGGTCGCTCATGGCAAGGTAGAGTTCGTCCTTGACCATGCGCACGGGGACAACTTGGTGCTGTCTGGCAAGGTTTTTCGGCAGAGCCTGCGCCAGTTCCGTGGGAATCGGTTGACGGGTCAGGTCAACGAACTCAATACCCAACTGCATTTGCATGGCCTCAATGAGCTGCGTTTCCGTGATGATTCCGTTGGAAATCAGCACCGTTCCGAGACGGTCACGCGTCCCCTTTTGGAGGGCGAGACCCCGCTGTAATTCTTCTTCAGTCAGCGTCCCTGCCGCTAACAGGAGTTCGCCCAGACGTTTATAAGCCATAGTCTACCTCTTTCTGTAAAAAATCCGCGCATTCGACAGAGGTTCTATAAGGGAAGGCTCGTTTTGCTTCCGAGCCTGTTAATAACAAAATCCCTTTTTATAAGATACACCTTTTCGGAACGAAAAGCAAGCCCCGCGCCGCCGTTTTCGGATATGGTAAAGGATTTTTTATTAGGTCATTTTGGGTATGAGGTGATACGAATACCCGCTTCCCGGAAACATTTCCCGTAAAAAGAAAAAATCCGCCGAAAATGACAGCCTCGAAAATTTACAATTTTGTTACATTTTCAGGGCGCATAATCGCGCGGAAATGGCGCATATTCTGTTTTGAGAGGCGGAGGGATGACAAGTGCAACATCAAAAATGGAAAACGTACGCGGCGTGGATTCTGTTCACGGAGGCGGTCGGGGGTCTTTCGGGCTGGCTGACGCGGCGCGGAACGCAGTATTTCAATCAGGCGGTGACAAAGCCGCCGTTTTCGCCGCCCGGGATTGTGTTTCCGGTCGTATGGGCGGTTCTGTATCTGCTCATGGGCATTGGCGCGGCGCGGGTGTACCTGCAACCCGTGTCGAAAGCGCGTTCCCGGAGTTTGTTCCTGTTCCTGCTGCAACTGGCCTTCAACTTCTTCTGGAGCGTGATTTTCTTCACGGTGCGGGCGTACGGCTTCGCGCTCGCGTGGCTTGTGGCGCTGTGGTGCCTGATACTCGCCATGATTCTGGCGTTCCGGCAGGTCGACGCGCTCGCGGCGCGTCTGCAAGTGCCGTATCTGCTGTGGGTGCTGTTCGCGGCGTACCTCAACGCCGGGGTGTGGATTCTCAATCGGTGAAGCACAAAACGCCCTCCCGCGAACGGGGAGGGCGAAAGTTTGTAAGTGTTATGACTTTACATGCCGTTGAATACCATCAGCGCCATAGAGATTAGCGCCGCCGTCAGCAGGCACGCGGGCAGGCCGCGCACGCTTTTCGGAAGCGCGTCCTCGTCCATGCGCGCCTGAATCGCGGTCATCATCACGAGTGCCGCCGCGAATATCACGGAGGCCGTCAGCGCCGCGCGGAGGTTCTCGCCGAAGCCGTAACCCGCGCTGATACCGTGTACGAGTACGCCCAGCACAGCGGCATTGAGCGCCACAAGCGGCCAGTTCGCCTCGACAAAGGCCGCCGCCGCGCCGCTGCTGTTCCGCGCCACGCGTCCGGACAGCGCCGCGCAAGCCGCGGCGACCAGCAGGAACAGCGGCATGAGCGCCGATTCCAGCCCCAGCGGCGACAGCGCCGCGTAGTACAGCACGTACGACAGCACCGACGCGCACGCCGTGACAGCGACCGTCACGCCGCCCAGACTTCCCGCGCGTTTCAGCAGGGAGAGCGTGTCCGCCTCCTCTCGGGAAAAGGTCATGGTATTGACCAGAGCGGCGGCAATTACGCCGATAACATATTCCGTCATGGTTGCGCCTCCTCTCCGGTTTTGCCCAGCGACAGCCCGCCAGCCTTGGCGGCCGTCAGCAGGAACGCCAGCGCCATGAACGCCCCCGGCACACTCTGGAAAAACGCGGGAACTTCCATGTAATCCGGCAGGACGCGAGCGCCGAATAACGTACCGGCACCCAAGAACTCGCGCAGAAGTCCGGCCGCGCACAGCGCCGCCACGTACCACGCCGCCGGAGCCGTCAGCGCGGACGCGTCCGCGCCGGACGCCACCCGGTCGAGCGCGACGCACTGCAGAGCCGTCAGCGGCACATACGCCCCGATAGCCGCGTACTGCGCGGGGCAGTAGGCTTGCGTCAGGCACGCGGCGATTCCCGCCAGCGCGGAGGCCGTCGCCAGCAGGCACACCACGCGCGCCGCGCCGTTCACGACGCCGCGAAGCAGGTACAAAATGACGCTTGTCAGCGCGAAGACCGCGATTGTCACCGCGCCGAGCAGAAGTCCGCCGAAGAAGCTGTCACAGCCAGCCAGTACGGGACACGTCCCCAGCAGGAACAGCGCGGAGACAGGAACGCCCGGTGACTTGTTCCATGCGTTCATACTAATTCCCCCTCCGTCAATTCATCTGGTCGCCGTAGGCGATGTGAAAGTCAATGGCGGCGTTGACCGCGTTGACGACCGCCGTCGAGGAAATCGTAGCGCCGGACGCGGCGTCAATGCCGCTCCCAAGCGTCAGCGCCGCCGCCGGAATGCCGACAAACTGCCCGGTAAACGATTCCTCCTCCACCTTCATGCCAATTCCCGGCGTCTCGTTGAGTTCCGAATAGAGAATGCCGTTCAGCGTCCCGTCGGGCAGGAAGCCCACGGAAAGCGTTATGGGGGCGTCGCGCCCGTCCATTGTGCGCACGGTCACGACATGTCCGGCCGCCGCGCCCACGGCGTCCTTGCCCGATACCGCCTCCTGAATGATGGCGTTCCCGAACCCGGAACCCCACGCCGCGCCGTCGAGGCCTTCAATGGCCTTTTTGGTCGCGTCGGGAATGCTGAAGTCCACGGCGTCGGGCAGCAGGGCGCGGTAGGCCGTGAGGCTTTCGGAGAGTTGCCGCTTCTCGACAATGCCCGCCGTCACGCCCGCGACGCCGTTCAGAAGTCCCACGCACACGCCCAGCACGCAAACGACCGCGCACGCGCCCGGAACCCACGCTTTTTTGTCGAACGTAAACGGCGCGTCGTTGGCGCTGTCGCGGTACGCGTAGGGCTTGGGAATGATGAGTTCGTCAATCAGCGGCGTGGCGAGGTTCGAGAGGATAACGGCATAGCTTACGGAGTCGGCAGAACTCCCGAACACCCGGAAAAAGCCGCTCAACACGCCCACGCAACAGCCGTAAATAAGCTGTCCGGGGGCGGTGACGGGCGATGTCACGGGGTCAGTCGCCATGAAGAACGCCGCCATAAAGACGCCGCCGCTTGCGAGGTGTACGCACAGCAGGGGCAGATTGAACCCGTCGCCGCCGAACAGCCCCATGAACACGGCGAAGCTGACGAGAATCGAAACCGGAATCCGCCACGGAATCGCGTCAATGACCCACAAGTACAGGCCGCCCAGCAGGAGCGCGAACGCCGAACAGCCGATAACGCCTCCGGCGTGTCCGGTGAATACCCGCACCACGCTGACGGCGGAACCGGAACCCAGTTGCGCCAGCGGCGTCGCGCCCGACACGCCGTCCACGGCGTAGTTGGTCATGGCGCTTCCGAACGACAGGAGCAGGAAACAGCGTCCGCCCAGGGCGGGGTTCATGAAGTTCTTGCCCAGCCCGCCGAACAGGCACTTTACGACCAGAACGGCGAACACGGAGCCGATATAGGGGATATACAGCGGCACGGAGGCCGGAATGCACAGCGCGAGCAAAAGTCCGGTTAAAACGGCGCTCCCGTCGTAAATCGTGTTTTCGCGCCCGGTCACGTAGTCAAAGACGAACTCCGTCAGCACGGCCGACGCCACACCCATCAGCACCACCAACAGCGCGTGGACGCCGAAGTGCCAGACCCCGAACAGCGTCGCGGGCATGAGAGCCAAAATCACGTCGTACATAACATGTCCGGTACTCAGAGGACTGCGCACATGCGGACTGGACGAGACATTGTAGGAAACGGACGGGGTCATTTCGCGCCACCTCCCTGTTGCGCCGCGCGGCGGGCTTCCAGAATAGCCCCCTTGGCGTCCTTGAACAACTGCATGAGCGGGCGTTTCGCGGGGCAGACGTACGTACACGACCCGCACGAGATACACTCCAGCCCGTACAGGCGGTTTTCGTACTTCCGGTAGTCCTTGCGTTCGGCCGCGACGCCCATCATCTGCGGCGTAAGCCCCATCGGGCAGACTTCGTTACAGCGTCCGCAACGGATACAGGCCGTGAGTTGCTTTTCGGCCTCCTCCACGCCGTCGACGGTAAGGAGCGTCAGCGCGTTGCTGGCCTTCTGCACAGGCACGTCCAAGTCGGCGAGGGCGATGCCCATCATAGCGCCGCCCGCAATGGCTTTCCGGACTTCCGCGCCGTCGGCGAGGCCTCCCGCCGCCTCCAACAGTTCCCGGAACGACGTACCCACCCGGACAATGAAGTTACTCGGATTCTTGACCGCCGGCCCCGTGACCGTGACGGCGCGCCGAATCAGCGGCGTGGCGAGGCAGACCGCCTCATAAATGGCGTACACGGTGGAAACGTTGTCCACAATGCACCCGGCTTCGGCGGGAAGCTGGCTCATCTTGGTATCTTTGCCCGCGACAACTTTGATTATCGACTTTTCGCCGCCCTGCGGGTACTTGGTCGGCGCGGGCTGGACGCGGATGTTTTTCGACATCATGACCGCGTCCGTCATGGCGGTAATGGCTTCGGGCTTGTTCTCCTCAATGACAATGACGCCCTGCGCCTTCGGGAACAGGGACAGCATGATTTCCAGTCCCGTGACGATTTCCACGGGGTGGGTTCTCATCAACTGGTCATCGCAAGTGATATACGGCTCGCACTCCGCGCCGTTCACAATGACGTATTCGATACCGTCCGGGTTCTTGGGTTCGAGCTTGACGGGCGTAGGGAACGACGCGCCGCCCATGCCCACGATTCCGGCGTCCCGGATTCTCTGCATAATGGTGTCCCGGTTCATCTTCCGGAAATCGGCCTTGTCGCCCATGCCCTTGACGGCGCGGAATTTGCCGTCGTTGTCGACGATGACGCTTTCCACGAGATTCCCCATGACGGTGCGGCGCTTCTCAATGGCCTTGACCGTGCCGGAGCAGGAACTGCAAATGTTAGAGGACACGTAGCCGTCCTGTTCGGCAAGAACCTGTCCGGCAAGAACCTTGTCGCCGACTTTCACGGCCACTTTGGCGGGTTTTCCGATGTGTTGCGAGACGGGGAACACGAGTTCCCCCTTGGGTTCGTACACCGTCAAGGCCGCGTCCCGGGAGTACGCTTTGCCGTCGTCGGGGTGTACGCCGCCGCGAAATGTACGTTTCGTCATATGCACACCTCAATTTTGTCCGTCCGTCACATCGCGGAGAGAACAAGCGCCGCGTGGCGTCCGAAGGTCATGCTCCGGCCGCACGCCAGACCCGTGAAGAGATTGGGATAGTTGTTGGCGAAGAAGCCGCCGGAACAGTCGCCCGCCGCGTACAGGCCTTCAATAATCGTGCCGTCCTCACGGAGTACCTGCATGTCGGTGTTGATTCGCACGCCGTCCAGCGTGGTCAAGTGCCAAGCGGCGGTTCTCACGCCGTAGTAGGGAGCCTGATTGACCGGCGTCATACGGTGCTTGGCCTTGCCGAAGTCCTCGTCCTTGCCCTGCATGCAAAGCACGTTGTAGCGCTGGACGGTGTTAATGAACGGTTCGACAGGGATGTGGAGTTTCTCGGCGAGTTCCTGCAGGGTGTCGGCCTTCTGGATGTAGCCCTTTTCGATGAGTTCCTCGTTGGACTTCCAGCAGTCGTCGTAATAGCGGTTCGGGGGCGCGCCGTTGTCGAAGTCCCAGAGGCGGCAGCAGCCGACTTCTTGGAACTGCTCGGTATACTCCTTGTTGTTGGCGTCGAAGATGTCGCAGTAGGTATGATAGGGCTGCATCATCATCGAGTGAAGCATGAACTCGTAGGGGCCGGATTCGTTACAGAAGCGCTCGCCTTTCAGGTTGACTTTCAGGAACGGCTGCTCACCGAACCAAAACCATTCGCCGGACGTGTCCGCGCCCGCGGTCTCGTCGGGCTTGACGCAACAGCGGTTGAACATCATGGACGTATGAATGGGGTCCATCTCCGCGCCCGCCCAGAGCATGGCCTTAATGCCCGAACCGTCACAGCGCGAGCCGATACGGCACTGCACTTTCATTTTCTGCGTCATGGGCTGGAGAGCGTTCATCATGGCGGTGTTCATCAGATAGCCGCCCGCGCACATAATGACGCCCTTTTTCGTGTTGATTTTGATGTAGTGCTGGTCGTTCTGGTCTTGCGCGATAGCGCCGACGACCTTGCCCTTCTCGTTCTGTACCAGACGAATCAAGGCCGTATCGCAACGGATAACCTTTTCCGGGTCGTACTTCAGGCTTTTCAGGTAGTCCGTAAAGACGGCGTTTGTCGTGACCGTGGCGTCGTCCTTGTAGGCCTTTTTCTTTTCGGGGCTGTGACCGGTGGCGTAGGCCTTGTCGCGTTCGGGGTAGCGGGTGTCGCCGACCGCGCCCTCGTGCCAGATAGTGTACTTGCCGGAATCCTCTAAAATGTCGCCTATCCACTCAATGGCTTCCGCGCTGTTGTCCGCCCAGAAACGCACAAGGTCAAAGTTGACGTACCCGGTACCGTAGCGCACAATGTCCTCAATGGCCTCCATTTTGTCAATGGCGGTCGCGGGGAACTTCCTTGCGGTCTGCTTCTGCCACTTGGTGCCGATAGCGCCCATGTCGCCCCGGACGCTCGTGGGTTCGGCGTTCTTCTCGATGACAAGCACGTCCGCGCCGTTTTCGGCGGCGGTCATGAGCGCAGGCCATCCGGCGGTTCCAAGTCCGACAATCAGGATACCCGTGTCCACGGTTTCCGTAATGTCGGCGTCGGCGATTTCGGGCGCTTCGCCCAGCCAGTCAGACGCCGCCGAATCGTCGGGCTTGCTGATTTCGACGGCCTGCCCGCTGGCCTGCGAGATACAGTCCGCCGCCGCCGTCCGAATCGCGTTCGACGTGACGGTAGCCGTGGCCACTACGTCCACGTCCGCCGACTGCTTCGCCAAAATCGCCTGCTCCATTTGCGCGCCGATTTTGCCGCCGATGTCGGGCGTCTCCCCGGACACGTCAATCTCGACTTTGGTTATCTTGGTTTCGTCGAAAGTCATGGTCACTTTCACGTCACTGTCGATACCACGTGCGGAAGCGCTGTACGTGCCGGGCTTGAACGTCAAGCCGCTTGTGGCCTCCGCGAGTTCGGCCTGCATGCCCTCCGACAAGTTCTCCATGCCGGAGACCGCGCCGGACGCCTGCTCCGCCGCCGGGACATTCCCCACCTTTTCCAGTACGCCCAGCGCCGCGATGCTCGCAACGCCCGCCGCGAGACCCTTTACAAATGTCCGCCGGGTAATTTCCTTATCCGCCATTTTATCTCCTCCTTCTAAGATATCCGCTCCCAAATGGGTTGAAACTTCATCGGGCAACAAGTCCCGACTGTCTCCGTTAGGATGATTCGCGGGGTTTGCGTATACGCGCCGCAAGCGCGCTAACCAATATGCTAAGCTCGTACAGTCCCAGCAGCGGCACCGCCACCATGATTTGTGAGACAATGTCCGGCGGCGTAATCACCGCCGCGACAAAGAAAATGACCACTATCATGACTTTGCGGGCGCGTTTGAGCCACTCGATTTTGAGTAGGCCTAACTGCGTCAGCAGAACCGTCACCACGGGCAGTTCAAAGATGACCGCGAAAATGACGAAAATCGTCAGCAGAAACGAGATGTAGTTCTGCACGCTGACGGACGACTTCGCGCCGCTGTTCTGGCTAAGCGTAATCAGAAAGCGCAACATGAACGGAATCAAGGCCTTCGCCGCGAACAGAATGCCGAGTGCCGCGCACACAAGCCCCGAAAGCATGGTCAGTACATAGAACACGCGTTCGTTGCGCCTGAGACCCGGACGCAGAAATGCCCAGACCTCGTACAGTATCAGGGGAAGCGTCACGCACACCGCGCACACGAACGACACAGACACGTACTGCAACAACATTTCCTGCGGAGACAGGTACACGAACACATAGCCGTACGTCTCTCCGATAGTCAGCAGTACGCGCACCATGCTGTCAGCGAAACACAGTCCCGCGCCCACACAGAGTATCAGCGCGGCAAGGCAAATCAGTACCCGGTTCCGGAGTTCGCGGAGATGTTCCGTGACGCCCATTTCCCCGGCGTCGTTACTGGCTTTGGGTTTCGCTGGCGTCTTTGGGTTCTTCACGGTCGGCCTCATCCAATCCCTCTTTGAACTGCTTGACGCTCTTGCCCATCATGCGCGTGAGCTTCGGAATCTGCGTGGGGCCAAAGACGATGACCACTATCAGCAGTACCACCAGCAGTTCATTCATTCCAATTCTCATGTTGTACCTCCTTCAAGGCTTGCTTCCGGCGTCGTACCCGCGACGGGTTCCGGCTCCGGCGCGGCGTTCGTGACAGATTCCGGTTTCGGCTTCGGCGGATTCTTCCCGATTCCCTCCAAGGATGTCCGCACCTCGTCCAGATTGCCCTTTACGGCGCGGTCGAGTTCCTCTACCGGCTCCATCGCCTCCCGTAAAGGCCGCTGGGCTTCCTCCAACGGCTCCACGACATTCTCCCGTATCTCCCGCGTGGCCTCGTCCGACGCCTTGCGAAATTCCGCCAGCGCCGCGCCTAATTTCCGGGCGTACCGGGGCAGTTTGTCCGGCCCCAATACCAGTAGCGCCACCACCAGCACGACTATCAACTCACTGACGCCTATTCTCATGCACGGTCTCCTCCCGCCTGTCTGTGAAAAACGACAAAAGGAGTATAAGCCTTTTCGGGCTTTTTGTCAAATTTTTTTGGATTCCGCCGCCGCCCGTTCTTACAAAATCTTGACAGATTTCTGTGCAAACTGCTATACTGTACAATGAAAGCGGGGGATTCTATGAAAACTGTCAAAATTTTTATCGCGTCCTCCATCGTGGAGTTTGAGCGGGAGCGCGACAAACTCAAAAGGGAAATGGACGCTCTTCCCTCTGAACATCAACTCAAAATGGACTTCTGCGAAGATTACCCGGACACATGGACGCCGGAACGCACACAGGAACGGTATAACAAACTTGTCCGGCAGTGTGACTTCTTCTTTGCGATTATCGGCGCAAAGGTGGGCAAAGCTACGCTGGAAGAAATCGAAATTGCCCGCAAAGAGTTCAAAAAGAGTGGAAACGCGTTTCCGAAGATTGTTGTATTCTTCAAGGATTTGCCCTTAGAGGAACTTTCGGCGGAAGTTATCGCGCTAAGAGAGGAAATCCGGGGCGTTATGGGGCTGTACCCGCCGAAATTCAACCATGTCAGCGAAATTACGCGGGACATTCTCAAAAATCTGATTCGGTACCGCGTGTTCTCTCACCCGGAAGCGTTTCAGGCAATCCGCGACGAACACGCGGCGATGGAGGGACGAATCAAAGCGAACCGACAGGAAATCGCGCTGTTGTACGAACCCTCTCACGGGGAAATCACCGAACAAAACCAATATAAGTTAATGGTACTGTACCGAGAAAACGCGGAACTGTCGAAAAAGGGCTTGTTTGAATGGGAGACGCTTTACGAATACGCCTCTTTTCTGCACAAGTGGAGCTGTCACTTGGACGCCATTATTACAGGTACGGAATTAAAGGCGTTGAAAGCGCGTTATGTCCCCGCTGATTACGACGAGCCCGACGACCGCGCCGCGCTGGAAAACCTCTTGGGCGACTGTTGCGCCGCGCTGGAACGCTACGAGGATGCGGAGAGGTACTATCGCGCCGCGCTGGACATCTACCGGGAACTGGCGGAAGCGGAACCGGACGATTACGCGCCGGACGTGGCGGAAACATGCGCCAAACTTGCGGAAATTCTGGTGACAACGTACCGTTATGAGGCGGCGGAGCGGCTGTATCGGGAGGCGCTGACGCTGTATCTGTGCGACTGGGAGAAGTACGCGGAAGAAATCGGGCAAATCTGTCGCACTGTACGCCGCTTGCTGTGGCGAAGGCTGAAGTTTGTATCCGGCGTCTTGTATATAGGACAGGTACAGGCGGAAGAAGCGGAGCTTTTGCAAACGGCAACGCGGGACAGTCTGTTACACTGGCTGGAAGCGTTCCCGTGTCCCGATACGGCGGCGGCGTATATGGAACAAATCGAAGCGCAAGCGTGTAAAGAGACGCAAGACAAGCCAGATGATTATGAACAAAAATTAGCGGGACTTTGCTTTTGGAACGCTAAGTGGTTATACGAACACAATCAAATGGAACTTGCGGAAGTTTTAGCTCGCAAAGCACTGGAAATCTGCTACAGGTTGAAAAATGAAGGTCGCCTTTTTAGTTCCTGTAATCTGCTTGCGATGATACTCTATGCTACAGAACGCCCTAACGAAGCCGAGCGACATTTTAAGGAAGCAATTGAAATCGGAAAACGAAACTCCACTTTTGAAGCGGAGTTGGCAAAGGAGTATCATAATCTGGCCTCTCTGCTACACGACACAAAGCGGTACGCGGGAGCGGAAAAGTATCATCAAAAAGCGCTGGAAATCTTCCAGAAACTGGCGAAAGAAGACTCTGACAAGTTTGAACCCAATTTGCTATCGTCCTATCTAAGTCTGGCAGGCCTGTCGCTTACGATAAAGCAGTATGGAAAATCGGAGAACTTTAGCCGGAAGGCACTGTCAATCGGTCAGAGATTGGCGCAAAAAGACCATGACCAGTTTGACTACCATTGGGCAATGTCCTGTCAAACTTTGGCAAACGCATTGGCTAAAATCGAACCGAATGAGGAAGCGGATAAGTTGTTCCGGCAAGCATTGGAAATCTTCCAGAAACTGGTGGAACGAGACCAGACCCGATTTGAACCCGATTTAGCGACCGCCCATTATAACTACGGGTTGTTTTTGCTGACTAACAAGGGCGACCACACTACCGCATTAGGACACGTTGACAAGGCAATTGTGCTTTGGGCAAGATACCCGCGTAATAAAGAATGGCTTGACGAAGCCATCCGTGTGCGGAGCAAGTGTCAGCGTGAAATCTGGGCGCGTCATGGACAGTAAAACGTTAGGGCTTTACATTCACGTCCCGTTCTGTAGGTCGAAATGCGCCTATTGCGACTTCTACTCCCTGTCCGGCGCGGACGCGCTTATGTCGCCGTACACGGACGCGCTCTGTACGCAGTTGGAGGCGTTCGCCGGAGACGCGGCGGGGTACGTCGTGGATACGGTGTACGTCGGCGGCGGGACGCCGTCTTGTATCGGGGCGGGGCGGCTGTCGCGGATACTGGGTGCCGTGCGGCGCGGGTACCGTGTCGCGCCGGACGCCGAAATCACGGTAGAGGCTAACCCAGATTCCGTCGGGGACTGGTTCGCCGAACTCCGCGCCGCCGGGTATAACCGGGTGTCGCTGGGCATGCAGTCGGCGGATAACGCGATTTTGCGCGACATCGGGCGTATTCACACCGTGGAACAGGTCGCGGACGCCGTTTCGACGTTGCGCCGCGCCGGCTTTGAGAATCTGTCGCTGGATTTGATATACGGCCTTCCGGGGCAGTCGGCGTCGTCGTGGCGGGACAGCGTGGAATATGCCGTTGGGCTGTCGCCGGAGCATTTGTCGTGCTACGGCCTGAAACTGGAGCCGGGGACGCCGCTGTACCGCCGCCGTAACGCGTTACCGTTGCCGGACGACGACGCCCAAGCCGATATGTACCTGTGGGCGGCGGACGCGCTTCCGGCGTACGGGTACAGGCAGTACGAGATATCGAACTTTGCCCGGCCGGGGCGGGCGTCGCGGCACAATCTCAAATACTGGACGCTGGGCGAATATCTGGGCTTTGGTACGGGGGCGCATTCGGATTTCGGCGGCGTACGCTTCGCGTGGGCGCGGGATTTGTCGGCGTTCGTGGACAGAAAATGGGCGTATTCGGAGTACACGCGCATTACGGCGCGGGAGCGGTCGCGGGAATGGCTGATGTTGCGCTTGCGGACGGTGTACGGCGTGGACTTGCGCGAGTATCGGGACACGTTCGGGCGCGACTTCGACGCCGATTTCCTGTCGCAGTGTATCGGGGCGGGGTACGCCGTACGCAACGGGGAAAGGGTGTCGCTGACGCCGAGGGGGTTTCTGGTGTCCAATCAGATTATCGGGCGGGCGCTGGAACTTTCGGAGTAATCGTGCCACCGACGGATTATTGAGCAGTGAAAAATTTTTGATAAAAAGAAGTAGCCCTCAGCGCGGTCATATGGTATCTTTGAAGCCGTCAAACGCAAAAAAGATACCGACCACGGGAGGGCTACTGACATTATCTCCGATGAAGAACCGGAACAGAGTTGCAAAATGTGGAAAATTTGAGTATAATAAGCCTGTACGCGGCATATGGAAGCAGGAAAGTGTGGAGGTCGTCCATGGAACAGAAAACATCTGTTCATAATATGACATACGTAAGACGACTTATGTATATTCGAGGAGGCGGGTATGGCAATCATCGGAATTGATTTGGGGACGACAAATTCTCTGGCGGCGGTCTGGAGAAATCACCGCGTTGAATTGATTCCCAACGCGGCGGGGGAGTACCTGACGCCCAGCGTGGTCAGCGTGGAGGACGACGGCTCAATTTTAGTCGGGCAGGCGGCAAAAGAACGGCTGGTATCCCATCCGGAACGGAGCGCGGCGGGCTTCAAGCGCGATATGGGTACCGGACGGCGCTTTCACCTTGGTGAACATGTATTCAGTCCGGAAGAACTCTCCTCTTTTATATTGCGCTCACTCCGGGAGGACGCGGAGCGCTATTTGGGCGAGGCCGTCACGGAAGCGGTCGTCAGCGTCCCGGCCTACTTCGCGGAGGGACAGCGTGCCGCAACGAAACGCGCCGCGACTTTGGCCGGACTTCGCGTCGAACGGCTGTTGAATGAGCCATCGGCGGCGGCCGTGGCCGGGGAGCGCGTACGGGACGACGAACAGAAATTGGTACTGGTATTCGACTTCGGGGGCGGTACGCTGGACGTTTCTCTGGTGGAACTGTTTGAAAACGTCGTCAGCGTGACGGCGGTCAGCGGAGACGTACACTTGGGGGGACGCGATTTCGATACCGCCATTGCGCGGGCGTTCTGTCAGGAGTGCGGATTGGATTGGACACGGCTTTCCCCGCGACAGCGCGGAAACCTGCTTCATCAGGCGGAGACGTGCAAAGTAGCCCTGAGCAGTCGGGAGCCGGTGCTGATGTCCGTCATGGACGGGGAAATTTCGGCTTCTCTGATTCTGACCAGTGAATGGCTCCTGCGCAAGTGCGGGACGCTGTTCCGCCGGATGACGGCTCCCGTGCGGAAAGTGTTTCTGGACGCCGGAACGCCGCCAAGCGAACTTGACGACTTGATTATGGTCGGCGGTTCGAGCCGTATGCCCACTGTCCGGTCGTATATTGCCCGGTTTTTAAAGAGGGAACCGCTCAAAAACTATCCGCCGGATACGGCGATTGCGCGGGGGGCGGGTATCTGCGCGGGCATGAAGGCCTACGACAAGGAGTTACGCGACTTGATTCTGACGGACATTTGTCCGTTTACGCTGGGCGTGGACGTGATTAACCAGAGCGAGCCGGGACGCCTGCTGATGTCGCCGATTATCGAGCGGAACAGCGTACTGCCCACGAGCCGGATGGGGGTGTACAGCACCACAAGGGACAATCAGGACAAAGTGGAAATCCGGATTTATCAGGGCGAAAACCGCTACTGCGCGGACAACACATATCTGGGCAAGATGGAATTGTCCGTACCGCCAGCCCCGGCGGGGGAGCAGTCTGTCCGGATTCGCTTCACCTATGACGTAAACGGACTGTTCGAGGCGGAGGCCGTCAACGACGTGGGGGAGCGTACGCGCCTCCTGTTGCGCGACGGCGACATGACGGAAGAAGAGGTTCGTTCCCGCCTGCGGGAGTTGGAGAAATTGAAACTGCACCCCCGGGAGCAGGCCGCCAACCGGGAAGTGACCGCGCGTGGGGAACGCCTGTATTCCGTCACGGTCGGACAGACCCGTTATCAGGTCGGGCAGATATTGGACTGGTTCCAAGCGCAGATGACGACGCAAGACCCGTTGCGGATTGCGAACGCTCGCCGGAAAGCCACGCATTTTTTTGACCAAGTGGAGCGGTATTTGCAGGACGCGGACTTTCCGGAGGGGGAGGGGTACGGATTCGACCCGGAGGAAGAACCATGAACAACTGGCCGTGGGAAGAACTGGGACTGCCCGGTTACGCGGAACTCCCTGTGATTCGCCGCGCCTACGCGGAACGGTTAAAAGAAACGCGTCCGGACGAAAACCCGGAGGGATTCCAGCGTCTGCACAGCGCGTATCAGGCGGCCTGCCGTCTGGCGCGGCGTCGCGGAACAGAGACGGAGCATGTAGCGGAATCGGGCGGTTCCAACCCGAACGAGGACGGGGAGAAACTTATTAATAAGGAAGAAGATACTCCCGAACCGGAACCCATGCGGGAATGGGATTTTGAGCGCTTGTTCGCGGAAGGCGCGGTCGAGGAACGCGCAAGAAGGTTTCAAAAATTATGGGCGTTGCGCCGGAAGAACCAGTTTCGTTACGACACATGGAGGCCGACGCCGTCCCGTGACCCGGCGGAGGCGGCGCTTGTATGGGTATCGGTTGTCCGCGCGCTGTCTCTGGCCGAGGAGCTTGTGTCCAGCGGGGCGGAAGCGCCGTTGTGGAATCTGTTCTGCAAGAGCGAGCTTTTTCTGTACGTCAGGAATCAGCCGGACTTTGTCTTTGCGCTGGAAGATTTTTTACGGGAATGTCCGGATGTGCCGGAGATATGCTGTCAAACCCTGTTCCGCGCATACGGCTTTGAGGTACGCCCGGCCGGGCGGGAATACAGGCCGCTGTACCAGCTTTTAGAGGAGCGTATCCCGAACGCGACGACAAAAAAACAGCCCCGTCCGCCGTTTGACAGAATGCGGATAAGGCTTCTCTTCATGTCGCTTCTCGTTCTTGCGGCGCTGATGGCTAACATTCTTGTGGATTCCGCCGTGCTGGAAGGCCACAGGCGGGAGTGGGTGCGTGACTGGATGAGCGAGGACTTCGGATGTGAGCTTGTCCAAGCGGTGGACAGGGGGTGGGGAAAGGCCTTTGTCCTGCTGGATTCGCGGACGGGTTTCTACTGTCTGGCACGGTGGGACGGTTCCCGCGACGTGCAGCAGGGAAAACGCGGGTATGTGACGAATTACTCGGAAGTGCGGATGTCGCGGAAGATTGCGGGGTTCGCGGCGCGGCGGAACTGCGCGATTTTCCCGGAACGTGACGCCGGAGACCTCGCGGCGGCGGCGGAGAATTGGGGTGCGGATTACCTGCGCTTTCCGCTGGTCGGAGCGGGGGAGGAGATTTCCGCGTTAGGGGACTTGTTATCCGCTGTCAAGGCGGAAGCGTGGTACCGAGCTTTGCCGCCGGAGTATGTGCTTTATCTCTGCTGGAACGACTGGAGCTTTTACGCGTACGACACGCGGACGGATGATTTCGACGCAACCGCGCTTCGGCGATATTATGAACGCTTTTTTGGCTCGGATTTGTGCCGGATTGCGCTGGAGGAAACCGGAATCGCGGCCGCTGATATGGGGGAGGCGTTTTCACTGTTCCCGGAGAGCGGGAGCGTGAAGCTGGAAAACCGCGACTTTTTCCACGTCGTGGGCGTGGAGAAGAAGCATTTCAAGCCGCGTTACCATTATTTTCTTTCTGACGATGGCACAGAATTATTCTGTGTCCCGACGGGCGGGAAAGTTTCCGGTCTGACTTTGCGGGAACTCTACCGCATGAACAAGGCCGAGTATCATATAAAAGGTTTCCCGGAAACGCTGTCCGTGTTCAGGAACGCGGGAGAGGCGCAATAGCAACAGGCACGCTGAACATTTCCGTTCAACGTGCCTGTTTGGTACGCCCGATGCGATTTGAACGCACGACCTTCAGAGTCGGAGTCTGACACTCTATCCAACTGAGCTACGGGCGCGTGTAGCATGCGGAGACTGTCCCGCCGCAACGAAAGAGAGTATACCACATTTTTTCCCGCGTGTAAAGTAGTTTCTGAAATTTTTTTCGGGTATGCGTGTACGTGGCTTTTGCCCCTCTGTTGCCTGACAGCGCAAAGGGGCGAAAGTATGCCGCACAGGAGAGGAGGGAAATTTTCCCAAGTCCAGAAAATCCGACAAAAAACGGGGGAGATGTGATGTATAATGCAAGTGCTGTCTGAAATCCGGACAAATTCCGCTGCTGGCGAACGGAACATATGCAGGAAAAATCAGGAAAGGAGATGCGTAATGGAAATTCAGGAACGGGCGGGGGAGAGGACACTGTTACTGACGTTCTCCGGGGAAATGGACCATCACGGGGTACGCGACACGCTTCGCCGCGTGGAACTGGCCATCGACGCGGCACTGCCAAAAACGCTGACACTGGATTTCGGAGGCGTTACGTTTATGGACAGTTCCGGAATCGCGTTAATTTTACGCGCCCAGCAACGCATACAACTATTGGAAGGGGGACTCGTGATACGCAACGTTCCGCAACAGGCCAAGCGCGTTCTGGAAGCCGCCGGAATCAACCGTATGGTAACAATTAAAAACTGACATAATATATATTACGTCAGTTGTCATTTTAGAATTCCTAATTTGTCGAAATATGTCATACAACTTATGTTATGTGATTCGAGACACTGGACACAAACTCCGCACGGGAGTTACCACGACAGGAGGGTACATAATGAAAAGAGCGTCTGTCAATGAAGTGAAGCTGGAATTTCCGAGCCGGAGCAGTAATGAAGGCTTCGCCAGAGGCGTTGTGGCGTGTTTCGCGGCGCAGATGGACCCGACATTAAGCGAACTGGAAGATATCAAGACCGCTGTCAGCGAGGCCGTCACAAACGCAATTTTACACGCTTATCCGGATACTATCGGCACTGTTTACATGAAAATCCGAACTTTTCCAGGAAATCTTCTGGAAATCACGGTGCGAGACCGCGGGAAGGGAATCACAGATGTGGAGCGGGCGCGTCAGCCTATGTTCACGACCGGGGGAGAGGAGCGCAGCGGCATGGGATTCACGATTATGGAAAGTTTCATGGACTGTGTGGCGGTTCGTTCCGCGCCGGGGCGCGGCACAACGGTCTCGATGAAAAAGCATATCGCGGAAAAGTCGCGGGAGCGGATATGAGCGCCACGGCGGAATTACTGCGCGCCGCGCAAGAGGGGAACAGAGAGGCTTGCGAGAAGATTGTAGTAGAGAACAGCGGACTGATTTGGAGCGTGGTACAGCGTTATCAGGGACGCGGCACCGAGCGGGACGATTTGTACCAACTGGGCTGTCTGGGACTTTTGAAAGCGATTCAGGGCTTTGACTTGAGCTACGGCACCTGTTTTTCGACTTACGCAGTACCGAAAATCGCCGGGGAAATCCGGCGGTTTCTCCGTGACGACGGACCCTTAAAGGTGGGGCGGAGCATTCGGGAACGGGCACAGGAGGTCTATAATGTCCGGGTACGTCTCCAGCAGGAGCGGGGGAGGGAGCCTACCCTGTCCGAGATAGCGGATGTTACGGGGCTTGCGCCTGAGGAAATAGCCAGAACGGAAATGGCCGTTCGTGTGCCGGAGTCGCTGCAGCAGGAGACATTGGACGGGCTTCCGCTGGAAGGCCTGCTGGGTACCGAGGCACCGGAAGAAGGAATTGTGGAACGTTTGGCGTTACGGGAGGCCATCAACCAGCTTCCGGAGAAAGAACGTATGACCATTCTGTTACGGTACTTCAAGAATCTGACGCAGGAGCAGACGGCGCGTATTTTAAAGGTATCGCAAGTGCAGATTTCCCGGCTGGAACGTCAAAGTTTGAAGCGCCTTCGCAAGATATTTCTTGACGGGTGATAGTGCGCCGGGTATAATAGCGGAAAGGCGGACTGGAAGCCAGTCCGCGACAGGACGAGGGAGGAGGTGGAACGGGGGACATGACGAGGTGTCGCAATTGAACAAAATAAAAATTTTGTTCAATTAGAGGGAGAGGAAACAGGGAATTCTTCCGTTCGATGTCCGCTCTCCCGCGAGTAACGCCCATGTCCGCCGTTTTGAGAACATGTCTGATTATCGCACAAGCGCGCCGCCGATTTTGCGGGAGTTCCTTTCGTATCACGAGATTATCAAAGCCCATTCCAAAGGCACGGTCGACGAGTATTTTCTGGATTTGCGGAACTTTTTCCGCTATGTGAAACACTTACGTAATCCGGAAAAGCACGGAGGCGACCTGCGGGAAATTGACATTTCTGATGTCGATTTGGGCTTTGTGTCCTCGGTGACAATGGCCGACGTTTACGCCTATATGACCTATCTGAGCCGCGAACGGGCGCGGCAACAGAACAGCGCCCGGACGGAATACGGGCTGAACGCGGCCTCAAGAGCCAGAAAAATGATGGCTATCCGGTCTTTTTACAACTATCTGACCGCAAAAACCCGCCAGTTGGAAGAAAACCCGGTTCGTGACTTGGACACGCCCAAAAGGAAGAAGTCGCTGCCGGAGTATCTGACACTGGACGAGAGCTTGTGTCTGCTGGAATCGGTGAAGGGAAAGTATCAGGAGCGGGATTACTGCATTTTGACGCTGTTTCTCAACTGCGGCCTGCGCATTTCCGAACTGATAGCCCTGAACATCTCGGACATTCAGGGCGAGACCCTGCGCGTACTCGGCAAGGGGAACAAAGTACGCATTTTGTACCTCAACGCGGCGTGTCAGGAGGCAATCCGCGCCTATTTGGCGGTACGCCACCCCGTCAGCGGGAAATACGCGGACGCGCTGTTTCTGTCGTCGCGGGACACGCGGCCGAGCCGCTCCACGATTCACGCCATGGTCAAGCGGAGCCTGAGCGCGGCGGGGCTGGACGCCGGACACTATTCCGCGCACAAACTGCGCCACACTGCCGCCACATTGATGCTCCAGAACGGCGTGGACGTGAAAGCGGTGCAGGAAGTTTTGGGGCATGAACATCTGAACACCACGGAGATTTACACCCACATCGACAATGAAGGCCTCCGCGTCGCCGCGAAGGCCACTCCCCTTTCGCGCGTGAAACGAAAAGGTAAAGACACAGATTCGGAGTGAGTGATTACCACGGGGCATAAAGCGGCGTCGGGTTCATATTCCGGCAGGAAAGCCCGGTAATGCCCAGCAGTTGGGCGATGTCGGCCTTTTTGCGGATACTCTGCGCGTTTTCGTACCAGACGAAGTAACGGGAACCCTCCCGCGTGCTGTAAATCGCGTAGGGCATTTGATACGGGATTGACCAGCCGCGCTGTGTGCCGGGCGATTCCAAGTACCGCCGCAAGGTCTCCGTATCGGGCGAAACGGGGACGCCGGAAAGCAACTGGTCGTCGTCCCGCCCGATTTCCCACGCGGTGTGCCGGGAACTGACGCCGAGAACCAGCTTGGACGAATCCGCGACTTCCTCTGTCAGTTTCAGGAGAGACAAATAAACGCGGTCAAGTGGGGCGGACGCTTCATTTTTATAGGCTTCCGTGCCGAGGAAATTGTTCAGGTTTTGGGAGTGATAGTCGTAGGCCGTCAAAATGAGTTTGTCCGCGAGTTCGGCAATGGCGCGGTAGTCGTAGCCGTCATCCCGGCGTCCGGTGGAGGTGTGCGGCGGGACGCAGACATAGACCCCCTTCCCCGTCGGGGAAAGCGCGTCCTTCAACTCGGAGAGAAATTGTGTGAAGAGTTCCCGCTGTTCCTGACGCAGCCCCTCAAAGTCAATCGTGACGCCGCTGTAGGGATTCCCTTCCAGCTCGGGATACGGAACCGTCAACTCATAGACAATTTCCTTTACAGCCTGCGCCCGGCCGCCTGCGGAATCAAGCAATTCCTCAATGCCGCCGGAGGCGTCCATAAAGACGCTTAAATAGAGTTTCGCGCCGCCAGCGGTCAGCGTTTCCACGATTTTCCCGTAATTGGACGGGATGAAGCGTCCACGGGAACCGTTGGGTTTCGTCATGAGAGCGGCGTTCGCGTTGTTCCATGTCATATGGCTCCACTCCAGGCTGACCACGTCCGCCGCGATATTCAGCGCGGGCGGCGCGTCAGTGACAGCGTAAAAGCCGTGGCGAAAGTCGATTTTCCGCTGTAGCTTTTCATGTACGCGCGTCAGCATGGCGGCGGCCTGCGCCCGGGTGGCGGTGGCGTTCGGGGCGAAGCTGTTTTTTGAAAGCCCGTTCGTCATGCCAATGGCGTAGGCAATCGCGGCGTAGCCCTCCTTCCCTTCCGGGAGGTCGAGAAACGGCGTCAGGTTTTCCGCGGTCGAACCGGACGACGGCTCGGTGCTGAACGACAGGATTCTGTTGGAACTGAGCGACAGGGCGGCGTTGTCCAGTCCAAGCGCCTTGACCAGCATTTCGGCCATTGCCTCGCGGGTAACGGGTTCATTCGGGCGGAACGGGACGGAGGTTTCCACGACATCACACGCGACGGCGTGAGAGAGCGCCGTGTAATAGGTTCGCGGGAATGCGTCTGGAAGGTTCATTGTGTCGGGTAGCGGCGCGTTTTCCGTTTGCGCCAGCAGCGTTTTATCCGCTTTCGAGAGCAGCATTCTGTCCAGCACCGTGACGAACTGGGCGCGGGTCATGGGGGCGGAATATCCGAAAACAGTATCGCTCAACCCGTTCATGAGGCCGTAGTCCACGGCTTTCTTGACCTCGTTGCCGAGCGCGCCATCCGGCACGTCAGCGTATGCGGCGTGCATTGCATGACTGCCATACCAAAGCATAATGGCGGCGGGTATCAGTGCCGAAATTATCCCGAATTTCCGTTTCACGTAAACTCCTCCTCTTCTGCTTGCCCGAATACCATACCATTCTGCAAGAATTATAACTGGCGGAGGGCGTCCACAAGCGCGGTTTTACTTTCCGTTTTCGCGTCCTTTCGTTTAATAACTCTGGCGGGGCTTCCGGCCACAACGGCGTTTTCGGGTACGTCCTCGATGACGACGGCTCCGGCGGCGACCACCGCGCCCGCGCCGATGTGGACGCCCTCAATGACCACGGCGTTAGCGCCCACGAGTACATGGTCTTCCACGATAACGGGCGTGGCGGACGCCGGCTCCACGACGCCGGCGAGGACAGCGCCCGCGCCGATGTGGCAGAAATCGCCCACGGTGGCGCGGCCGCCCAGCACCGCGCCCATGTCAATCATGGTACCCCTGCCCACGACCGCGCCGATGTTGATGACCGCGCCCATCATAATCACCGCGCCGTCGCCGATTTCGACCTTTTCGCGGATAATCGCGCCGGGTTCGATACGCGCCTTGACATTCTTGATATCCAGCAGAGGCACGCCGGAGTTGCGGCGGTCATTTTCAATGACGCAGTTGGTGATTTTGTCGGCGTTGGCTTGCAAAATCGGGTCAAGTTCGTTCCAGTCGCCGAAGACAATCAGGCTTTCGCGGCCGGAGGATTCATCACGGCCGCCGCGAAATACGGTAGCGGCTCCGAAGTCGACAGCGCCCGTGACGTTCAAATAGAGCTTTACGGGGGTTTTTTTCTCGGAATTTGCGATATAATCAATAATTTCCTGCGCGTTCAGGACATCCATAACAAATTTCTCCATTCCTAAAGACATCTGTTGTCTGTCATTAGTTTTCTTAAATGCGGTTACGCTTCTTCCCCGCCGGACAGTTGGACAATACGTCATTCCCCGAACAGGAGCGCTTGGAGGTCATAGACGCCGTTGGGCTTGCCGGGGAGGAGACGCGCCATCCGAAGCGCCCCATTGACGAAAATCTGGCGGCTTCCGGCGCGGTGCGTGAACTCCAATTCTTCATCCTGCCCGAAGAAGTGTACCGTGTGCGTCCCGGCGACCGTGCCGCCGCGCAGAGCGTGAACCCCGATTTCGTTAGGCCGCCGCCTGCCAACGTCCCCTTCCCTGCCGTAGGTCGGGGACATCGCATGTTCCGGGTCGATTGCGTCCAGAAGCAGTTTCGCGGTGCCGCTGGGGGCGTCGGTCTTCTGATTGTGGTGTGTCTCCGTGATTTCCACGTCGTAGCCGCTCAAAATGGGGGACACGAGTTTCAGAACCCGGTAGAGTACGGCGACACAAAGGGAGTAGTTCGCGCTCCACAGAACCGGGGCGAACTCGCCGAGGCTCCGGAACAGGCGCGTTTGCTCGTCGCCCAAACCCGTGGTGCCGGAGAGAAGCGGCGTACCCGTGCGGCGGACGTAATCGGCGATAAACGGCATGGCCTCCGGCCGGGAAAAGTCCATCATCACGTCGGCGACTTTCCCCTCTTTGGACAAATCCTGAATGTCGAACTCGTCGAAGGACGCGGCAATGGTGTCGCCGTTGGCTTCCGCCGTGGACTGAATCATCTGCCCCATGCGTCCCCGGCCAATGAGTAAAATTTTCATCGGTAAATCTCCTGTCACTTTATATTAGCGACTGTCCGGGCGGTGTTCCGGTTCGGACAGCGCGGTTACACCAATCCCTCGTCCCGGAGGGTCGTCCAGAGGTCAATGCGGTGGGGTTCGCTCATGTCGCACAGCGGGAGGCGCATCGTCCCGGCGGGCAGTCCCATCATGTTCATGGCGCTTTTGACCGGAATGGGGTTTACTTCCATGAACAGGTCATTCATCAGCCGCAGGTGTTTCAAGTGCGATTCCAAGGCCTGCTGGTGCCGTCCGGCGAGATAGTCCGCTACAATGTCGTGGCAGATACGGGGGCAGACATTCGCGTATACCGAGATAACGCCGCTTCCGCCGATACTCAAAATGGGAATGGTAATATCATCGTTGCCGGAGTACAGCGCGAAGTCCGGACTCACGAAGCGGGCAATTTTCATGGCATAGCTCATATCGCCGGACGCCTCTTTGATACCGGCAATCCGGGGATGTTTGCTGAGCTGTTCGACCACGGAGACGGGAATGGAACAGCCCGTACGCCCCGGGACATTGTAGAGCAGACAGGGAATGTCCACGGCGTCGGCGGCGGCGGCGAAGTGCTGGTACATGCCCTCCGGGTTGGCCTTGTTGTAGTACGGCGCAATCAGCAGGAGCGCGTCCGCGCCCATGTCCTGATAGCGCAGGCTCATTTCTTTCTGGGTGGCGGTGGAGTTGGAACCGCTTCCGACAATCACGGGAACGCGTCCGGCGACTGTCCGGATAGTGTGCTGCACGACTGCGGCGTCCTCCTCGTGGCTCATGGTGGAGTATTCGCCAGTGGTGCCGAGCGTCAATATGGCGTCGGTTCCCTCGCTGATTTGGCGCTCCAGCAAAACCGTCAGCGCGTCAAAATCGACAGCGCCGCCTTCGCGGAAAGGCGTAATCATGGCGACAATGGAACCCTGTACACGTTCAAATCTCATAAGAAAACCATCCTCCTATCAAATCCCACAGCGGAACTTGCGCTATGTATAAGCCGGGAACGTCCCCGGAAAAACAACAGTCGGCTGGATATGCTCCACCGACCCGCGCAGTGTAAAAAGAAGGAATAGCGCCCCGCGCCCGGACAGGAAATCCGGCCGGAAAGCCTCCGCCCCGCCCAAAGCTCGCCGACGCGGAAGAGTTCTAATTTCTGCGGCACTTCCCCCTTTTTTTATCATACCATGTTCTACCCCGATATGCAAGCGTTTTTTTGGAAAAGTACCATAAAAATGTGTACAGTGCCTCTCTGACGGGTTCAAGCGCGGTACGCGGCACGATACAAACGGCTGTGACCGGAATTTCCCTGTTCTGTAACAAAATGACCGTGAATTGTCACCGTTGCTTTCTTGACATCAGCGCGGAATGGCGATATAATGCAAAACAGGCACAAACTAACGGGAATTTGTGCGATTTATGTCATTTTATTTATAAAATGGCAAGAAATGGAAAGATTTTTCAACCAAAGGAGGGTTTTGCATGAGCATTCCCTGTCGAAGAATCCGGGTGGCGCTGATGAGTGTCCTGTGCGCGGCGGCTCTGGTGTTCCCGGCGTGGGCGGCGGACGCCGTGGAAGCGCGGACGGAGTCCGCCGCCCCGGAGAATGACGCGCTTTTCTATGGATACCTGCTCCGGCGCGCGGGGGCGTCGAACCATGCCGACCTGCTGTCGGACGCCGCCTCCAAACTCAACGCCAAAGACCGGGAGCTGTACGACCACCTCAAGGCCTTCGTGGCGAAAATCGCAAGCGGCGAGGAGACGGAGGCGGTCTATACCATCGTCTATGACAACTTTCCGCTGACATGGACGGCGGCGGAACTGGGCGTATCGGATATCTTCTCCCCCGCCGGAAAGGCAGCCATGTCGGCAAAAATTAATGAATGCTACAATTATGATACCGACGCGGTCATGGACGCGCTCCTTGCGGACTGCCCGTATGAACTCTACTGGTATAGCAAGTCTGGCGGAGGTGTCCATTTCAGTTACGTGGGAGCCGCTTACAGCGGCACTTCCCAAGAAGTGACACTCAAAGCCGCCCCGACGTTTACCGTTGCCATGAGCGTGTCGCCGGACTACGGAAGCGGCACCACCGTCAACCGGAGCCTTCGCCCGGGGATTGAGAACACCGTCGCAAACGCCAAAGCGATTGTGGACAAGTATCAAGGCAAGTCCGACTATGAAAAAATGCTCGGCTACTCCACGGAAATCTGCGATTTGGTCACGTACGACACCGCCGCCGCCGAAAACAAAAACACGCCTTACGGCGACCCGTGGCAGTTAGTCAGCATCTTTGACGGCGACCCGGAGACAAATGTAGTCTGCGAGGGCTATTCCAAAGCGTTTAAGTTCCTCTGCGACCTGACTACATTCAACAGTTCCAACGTGGAATGCTGTCTGGTGACGGGTCTGCTCGGCGGGGGTACGGGTGCCGGAGAACATATGTGGAACGTCGTCACGATGGACAACGGAAAGCGCTATCTGGTGGACGTGACCAACTCCGACAGCAACGGCGGCCCGGAGTACCTCTTGCTCAAAGGCGGCAAGCCCAACAGCCAGCAATCCACGCAGTACGACTTCCACGGCTGGCTTTCCTTCGTGTACGACTGGGACACGCGGAACTTGTGGGGCGACGAATTCCTGACGCTCGACACGGTGGACTACAAGGACGCGGCACCCAATCCGGGCGGAGACCCCGACCCCGAAACGCAATCCCCCTATGCGTACGAAATACAGGGGATTACAAAGAGCGGCGAAAAACTCAACGTAAAACTTCAAAACTACTCCGGGAATGGCGCTTTGCTGATGGTGGCGGCGTACGCGGAAAGCGGCCAATTTCTCCGCGTCGCGCTGGACAGCGCGCAAACCGCGAACATCGAACAGGCGACATCCGGCAGTGTGACCCTTCAACTGACAACCAGTGACGCGGACATTGTCAAGGTTATCCTGCTGGATAACGACACCCAGAAGCCGCTTTGCGAAAGTAAAGCCTACAAATTCCAGCAGCAGGGGTGAAAGCGCCTCCGCGCGGCATATTCCATGCCGGAACCGCAAATTTACTCTTGCGGTTCCGGCTTTTTTGTGGTTTAATAGGCGACAAAATCAGACGGAAACTACCTGTCAGGAGGGACTGGTCATGACCCCGAAAAAAATTGCCATTTTAACGGATTCCTGCGTAGACCTGTCACCGGACATTCTGCGCCAGAACCACATTTACACTGTCCCCCTCCGCATTCTCTGCGCGGACGGGGAATACCTCGACGGCGTGAATATCCGGAGCGCCGACGTTTACCGCCGCCTTCACGCCGGGGAACTCCCGAAAACGTCCCTGCCGTCCACGGAAAGCCTTGAACGAACCCTGCGGCAAATCATATCCGACGGATACGACGGCATTATAGGGATTCTGGTTTCCAGCGGGATTTCCGGCACTTACAATCTGGTGCGGCTCGCGGCCGAGGAAGTCCAAGCCGACAACGACGGCCTTGCCATGCGCGTTTACGACACGCTCAGCGGTTCCGTCGGGGAGGCGCTGGTCGTGCTTCAGATTCTGGAGGACTTGAAAAACGGGTACGGCTGGGAGGAACTCACGGAACGCCGTATACCGTCCCTGATTCGCAACACCACGGTGGCCTTTTCCGTGGACACGCTGGAATACCTGCTCAAAGGCGGGCGTATCGGGAAAGTCACCGCTGCGGCCGGAACCATTCTGCAAATCAAGCCGCTTCTGGCCTTCTCCCCGGAGGACGGACAGCTACAGTCCGTGGCGAAAGTGCGGGGGCGGAATCAGGTGTTCGGAAAGCTCGTGGAACTGATGGTCAAGTATTGCGCGGGACATCGGCGCTACAATCTGGCGGTGGCCAACGGCGGAGACCCTGCGGGCATGGCCGCGCTCCGCGAGAAATTAACCGCCGCCCTGCCGGATTACGGCTTTGTCTGCGAGGGCGAAATCAATAGCACATTCAGCGTCTACATCGGTGATGGCATTCTTGGAGCCGGAATCCAGCTTCTTGACTGACACATTTCCTTGAAAGGCGCGATTTTCCATAAAAACGCGGGCATATTCTCCTCTGTTCGTGCCAAACTATGCGGGCGATACCCAAACGTCGCAACGCGGGAACCCGTTCCCGCACGATGAAAGCTGACACCAATCAGAAGGAGACTACCATGTCTAATCAGAATTTCAATACGGAAAACGGAAGCAACAGTAACAGCACCAGCAAGAACCGCCTCAACATTCCCGAAGCCCGTGCCGCGATGGACCGCTTCAAGATGGAAGCGGCGGCGGAAGTGGGCGTCGACCTCAAAGACGGCTACAACGGCGACCTGACCAGCCGCGAGGCCGGTTCCGTCGGCGGACAGATGGTCAAGAAGATGGTCGAGTCCTACGAGAAGTCCCTGTAACCCGCAACGGGTTTTCAACGGGTACACCGTGACAAAGCATAGCCGTATCCGTTCCGGGTGAACGGCGCGGACACGCTTCCCTCTCCCGCCACGCGGGGGAGGGATTTTTGCAAAATCGTGGAAAGTCACAAAAAGTCCTCCGAAAATGCCGCAAAATCACGAATTTTCAGCGCCGAAACGGCTACCCTTGACAATTCCGGCGTAAAATGATACAATTCGTTCACAATTCCGTTGGAATGTTACCGGTTTGTCCGGGCTTGACCAACTCTGTCCGGTTCCCCTTGGGCGGGATTATGGGCGGGGTGGTTTGTTTTTTGTAAGGGGGCGGAGGGGTTGCGGGTCAAGAAGGTTATTAACAACAACATCCTTTGCGTCATCGACAGCCACAATCAGGAGCTGATTGTCAGCGGCAAGGGGCTTGGATTCCGCCGCCACCCCGGAGAGTTCATCGACCCCGCACGCGTCGAAAAGACTTACCGCATGGAGAGCCGCGACAAACAACGGAAATTGCGCGAACTCGTCGAACAGATTCCCATGGAACACCTCGAACTGACGGAAGAACTGATTGCCGACATTAAGAAGCAGATTTCCAGTCCCCTGAATGAATCCCTGGTCATCACGCTGGCAGACCATATCAGTTTCGCCATACGCCGGAAACAGGAGGGTATCACGTTCCAAAATCCCCTGCAAGGCGACATCATCTGCTATTACCCGGCGGAGTATCGGCTGGGACAGCACTGTGTCCGGGTTGTGCGGGAGCGAACCGGAATCGACCTCAGCGAAAGTGAGGCCTCTTTCATTGCCCTGCACATCGTCAACGCCGAACTCAATACCGACATGAGCGAGATGTATGACATCACACGTCTGATTGAAGGCGCACTGCAAGTCGTGGAGTATTACTATCAGCGCACATTCGACCGGGAATCGCTGGACTTTAGCCGATTCGTGGTACATCTGCGCTACTTCGCACAGCGTCTCTTTCAGGGGAAGTCCCTGCAGGACAGCGGCTCCGTGCAAGATGAGCAATTCCGGCAGATGATTATCCGGAGTTGCGCGACCCATTACAAGTGTGCCCGGCATATCGCGGAGTATGTTAAGAACACATGGAACCGTGACCTCTCCGACGAGGAGCTCATGTATCTGACCATTCACTTGAAACGTATCAACGCGAATCAGAAATAGCGCGGCGTTTCCGCCGCCCTCCCCTTTCGGGAACTGGCCGGGAGTTCGCCCGAATCATACAAAAATTACCGCTTCGGCGGATTTGAATAGCAGGAAAGGAACATGTAATGTAAAAGGAGGCATTTTTTGTGAAAGACCAAATCTTTGGCGTCTTGCAGAGGGTAGGCCGCTCGTTCATGCTGCCTATCGCGCTTCTGCCCGCCGCCGGACTGCTGCTCGGTATCGGCAGTTCGTTCACCAACGCCACCATGCTGGAGGCCTACCACCTCACTGGCGTCATCTACCCGGGAAGCGCCATTTACACGCTTCTGGACATTATGAACCAGTGCGGCAGTGCCATTTTCGGCAACTTGGCCTTACTGTTCGCAATGGGCGTGGCAATCGGCATGGCGAAACGTGAAAAGGACGTTGCCGCGCTGTCGGGCGCTATCGCCTACATCGTCATGAACACGTCCATTTCCGCCATGATTACCGCCAAGGGCGGCGTGGAAGCGATGGCCGCGAACTCCACCACGTCCATGCTCGGCATCACCACTCTGCAAATGGGCGTGTTCGGCGGTATCATCGTCGGACTGGGCGTCGCCGCGCTCCATAACCGCTTCTACAAGGTTGAACTCCCGCAGGTGCTTTCCTTCTTCGGCGGCACGCGCTTCGTTCCGATTGTCTCGACGGGCGTCTTTCTGATTGTCGGTATCGTGATGTTCTTCGTATGGCCGATTATTCAGGCGGGCATCGCCGCGCTGGGCGGACTGGTTCTCGGCTCCGGCTACATCGGCACTTGGATTTACGGCATTATCGAACGCGCGTTGATTCCCTTTGGCCTGCACCACGTATTCTACATGCCCTTCTGGCAGACCGCCATGGGCGGCGAAATGGAAATTAACGGCACTCTCGTGCAGGGCGCGCAAAACATCTTCTTTGCCGAACTGGCCAACAGCGGCAGTATCGAACATTTCTCTGTGTCCGCCACGCGCTTTATGGCCGGAAAGTTCCCGTTCATGATTTTCGGTCTCCCCGGCGCGGCGCTGGCCATGTACCGCTGCGCCCGCCCCGAAAAGAAGCAGGTCGCGGGCGGCCTCCTGATTTCCGCCGCCCTGACGGCCATGCTGACCGGTATCACGGAACCCATTGAATTTACGTTCTTGTTCGTCGCCCCCCTGATGTACGCGGTTCACTGCGTGTACGCCGGCCTCTCCTACATGCTCATGCACATTTTCAATGTCGGCGTGGGCATGACGTTCTCTGGCGGTATCATCGACCTGACCCTGTTTGGCATTTTGCAGGGCAACGCCAAAACAAGCTGGATTTGGGTCGTTATCGTGGGTATCGTGTACTTCTTCGTGTACTACTTTACCTTCTACTTCATGATTACCAAGATGGACTTGAAGACGCCCGGACGCGAGGCCGACGACGAGGAAACCAAGCTCTTCACCCGTTCCGACTTCAAGGCCAAGACTGGTATCGGCCCCGACGGCAAGCCCACTGGCTCCGGCGGCTTCTCCGACCCGACTTCCGCCATGATTCTCAAGGGACTGGGCGGCAAGAAGAACCTCTCCGACGTGGACTGCTGCGCCACCCGTCTGCGCGTGACGGTGCTGGATTCCAGCAAGGTGTCCGACGCGGTGCTGAAACAGTCCGGCGCGTCCGGCGTCATCCACAAGGGCAACGGCGTACAGGTCATCTACGGCCCGCAGGTGGCGGTCATCAAGTCCAACTTAGAGGACTTCATGGACACGCCCGAGGCCGATATGGTCGACAGCGCGGCGATGGACGCTCCCGCCGCCGCCGAAAAGCCCAAGAGCAAAGAAAAGATGAAAGATTCCACCCTGTTCGCCCACATGAACGGCACGGTCGTTCCGATGGAACAGGTACAGGATGAGGCCTTTGCCGAGTGCGCGCTGGGGCAGGGCGTGGCCATTGAGCCGTCCGAGGGACGCCTGTACAGCCCGGTCAACGGCGTTGTGGAAAACATCTTCGACACCAAGCACGCAATTGGCATTCTGGCCGACGACGGCGCGGATGTGCTTCTGCATATCGGTATCGACACGGTGAAACTCAACGGACAGCATTTTAAGGTCAACGTCGTGGCCGACCAGCCCGTGAAGAAGGGCGACCTGCTGATTACGTTCGACATGGACGCCATTAAGAAGGCGGGCTATCTGCTGACCACGCCCATGATTATCTGCAACACGGACGAATACAGCGCCGTCAAGCCGATTCTCTCCGGCGGAGAAGTGGCCGTCGGCACGCCGATTCTGGAAGTGAAGGGATAACGTACACGGCGAGGTTCACGTAACAACCGCCGAAACACCGCGTTTCATTTTCAACATGGCGACAAAATCACCCGGGAGCGGTTACCCACACTGCCCTTGGGTGATTTTTCGGCGTCACGGAGAGAGAAAAACGAACCTTATGCACACTTTTATATAGTATTCTGAAAAATTGCTGTTGAATTTTTCGGAATATGTGGTATCATAGAGAAGATTTCACCTGACCACACAGAACGTTGAGGAGGTTCAGACGATGAAGGACTATTTCGACCTGAAAGGGCAAGTGGCGATTGTGACGGGCTGCTCGGGCGGCCTCGGCGTGCAAATGGCCAAGGCGCTGGCGAATCAGGGCGCGGTTATCGTCCCCGTCGCCAGACGGCTGGAGAAGGTGGAGGAAGTCGCGGCGGATATCCGCGCGGCCTACGGCGTGGAGGTATTCCCGCTCCGGTGCGACATCACGGACACGCAGGCCGTCAACGACATGGTGGATAAGGTCATGGAGAAATACGGCCGCATTGACATTGTGGTCAACAACGCCGGGACGGGCGCTGTCGCGCCCGCCGAAGACATCACAGATGAGCAATTCCGGGGGGAAATGGAAGTCGACCTGTTCGGCACGTTCAAGGTAGCGCGCGCCGTGGCGAAAAAGGCCATGATTCCCGCGAAGTACGGGCGCATTATCAATATCTCCTCCATGTACGGGCTTGTCGGCAACAAAGTCGCGGGCTGTTCGCCGTATCACGCGGCGAAGGGCGGCGTTGTGAACTTGACACGCGCTCTCGCGGCGGAGTGGGGCAAGTACGGCATTACCGTCAACTCGATTTGCCCGGGCTACTTCTACACCCCGCTGACAAGGGAAACGCTGGATTCCGAATTTTTCCAGCAGAACGCAAGAACCATGATTCCCGAGGAGCGTTACGGCGAGGAAGGCGAACTGGATACGGCCACTATCTTTCTGGCGTCTCCGGCGTCCGGCTACGTGACGGGCGTCAACCTGCCCGTGGACGGCGGCTATACCGCGATGTGACGGCTCGTCCCCCGCCGCGCGGCGGGGGCAACGATTTCACGCGCATAAAAAATGAAAAAACCGATTGACAGCCCGCGAAAATCGGTGTATGCTATGGAACCGTCAGATTTACCGTTTCAGCGGCGATGAAAAGGGGGCGATTTGTATGAGCAAAAAAGCCGTGCGCGTGGTTTCCGTCATTTTGGCGGTCATCATGGTTTTCGGTCTCGCCGCCACCATGATTGGCGGCTTTCTGGGCGGCTGATACGCCCCACGGGCGGAAATTCCGGTGTTCCGTTCCCGTCAGTTACAAATTGCAACCTTTTTCCGGGAATTTGACATGGAATTGACATGTTTTGTCAAGGTTTTACACTTGACAACAAAATCGGAATCCGATAAAATACTGACCACGGCGAGGATGAGGACGAGTAACCGTGCCAGCGGCCACACAGAGAGTCCCGGGATGGTGGAACGGGGCGGCCGCCTGCGGCGAATACGCCTCGGAGCCGGTATCCGAACGACTGCGCCGGAAGTCCAGTAGGCATACTCCGGGTTACGCCCGTTACAGCGTGTCCGTGTTTCGGCACGGGCTGAGGCCGTTCCCGCGAGGGCGCGGCGAAGCAGAGGTGGCACCGCGATTGTTATCGCCCTCTGTCCCGGAGCGGGGACAGAGGGTTTTTCCGCCCCGGAAATCATCGTAAAGGGGAATTTCAAATGCAAATCTACGAAGAACTCCAAGCCCGGGGACTTCTCGCGCAGGTCACGGACGAGGCGGAAATCCGCGAACTCGTCAACGCCGGGAAGGCCGTCTTTTACATCGGCTTCGACCCCACGGCGGACAGCCTCCACGTCGGCCACTTTATGGCGCTGTGCCTGATGAAGCGCATGCAGATGGCGGGGAACCGCCCCATAGCGCTTATCGGCGGCGGTACGGGCATGGTCGGCGACCCCTCCGGACGAACCGACATGCGCTCCATGATGACCGTTGAGACGATACAGCACAATTGCGACTGCTTCAAGGCGCAGATGTCGCGCTTTATCGAGTTCGGCGAGGGCAAGGCGCTCATGGTCAACAACGCCGACTGGCTCCTGAAACTTAACTACATTGAAATGCTGCGGGAAGTGGGCGCCTGCTTCTCCGTGAACAACATGCTCCGCGCCGAGTGCTACAAACAGCGCATGGAAAAGGGTCTGTCGTTCTTGGAGTTCAACTACATGATTATGCAGGCCTACGACTTCTACCATATGTACCAGACACTGGGGTGCAATATGCAGTTCGGCGGCGACGACCAGTGGAGCAACATGCTGGCGGGTACGGAACTCATCCGGCGCAAGCTGGGCAAGGACGCCTACGCCATGACGATTACACTGCTTCTGAACTCCGAGGGGAAGAAGATGGGCAAGACGGCCAAGGGCGCTGTCTGGCTCGACCCCAACAAGACGACCCCCTTTGACTTCTACCAGTATTGGCGGAACGTCGAGGACGCCGACGTGATAAAGTGTCTGCGAATGCTGACCTTCCTGCCGCTGGAACAGATTGACGCCATCAGCGCGTGGGACGGAAGCCGTATCAACGAGGCCAAAGAACTGCTTGCCGTGGAGCTGACGACGCTGGTACACGGCGCGGCGGAAGCGGAAAAGTGCCGGGAAACGGCGCGGAGCCTGTTTTCCGGCACGGGTTCGGCGGAGCATATGCCGTCGACGGAAGTTCCGGCGGCGCAGTTCGAGAACGGCAAAATCGGCGTAATCCGTCTGCTGACGCTGTGCGGGCTGTGTCCGTCGAACGGCGAGGCGCGGCGGCTGATTCAGCAGGGCGGCGTCACGGTCAACGGCGCGAAGGTCTCCGACATCGCCGCCGAACTCGAACAGGACGATTTCAAGGGGGACGGCGTGATTCTCAAAAAGGGCAAAAAGGTCTTTCACCGCGCCTTTACGCTCTAAGGCGCATATCGCGCCGCGTGACAGAATATGCTTTGCGGGGACAGGTCGCGCTATAGAACGTTGCCGATAGAAAACTGTTCCATTTCCGTCAGCGTCTCGATTTGTTCCCGCAGGGCTTGCAAGTCCGCCAGAAAGGCGAGCGTGTCCCCGGCGCGGGCGTACAGGACACAGTGTCGGTACAGCGTATCGGCTCCGTTGGCCGCGTCGTGCCGGGAGACGATGTGCAGATAGGTTCTCCGGGCGTGCCAGTCGCGGTACCCGGCTTCCATGATGTCGGCGGCCTCTGTCCACGCTTGCGCGCGGGCGCACTGTTCGGCGCGGTCAAGTTGCGCCAGCAGACGCCGGGAGTGTCCGGCGAGAATGTGCGCGTTCCAGACGGAACAAATCAGAAGCGCGGCCAGTACCCCCACGGGCAGTCGGTAACCTCTCACGCGTCGGCCTCCTGTTCTTTCGGGATACACAGTATGTTTCCCTGTTCGTCGATGGTCATCAGGAACACGTCGGCGGGGGATGTTACATGATAGCGGGGCAGAATCTGTCTCAGCCACGCTTCATCGCGTCCGTGGGCTTCCAGATTTTTACTCAAAATCCGCCCGTCGTTGATAAGAATGACTGGTAATGTCACGTCGTCTTTCAGCTTCAAATTCAGTTGGGCGGCGGTGGGCGGCTGGACGCGGTTCCAAGGAAACACGGATAACTGTCCGGAGTTTTCGAGTACGGCGTATTTCACGGCCTCAATGCTGGAAAAGCCCTGTCCGCGCAGTTCTTCCAATAATTCATCGAGGGTGTAGCGGTTTTTCTTCATTGCGGACTGTTGCAAAACCCCGTCCCGTATGAGAACGGCGGGCGTGCCGCAGAGCAGTTTACGGAAGCGCAGGTTTCGCAGTGACAGTTGGCTCAAAATCATGGACGCGGAAAGCAGTGTCAAAATAGGAATGATTCCCGAAAGCAGGGGGATTCCGAAATCCTGCATGGGAACCGTGGCGAGGTCGGAAATCATCATGGTAAGGACTAATTCGCCGGGTTCGAGTTCGCCGATTTGCCGCTTGCCCATTAATCGCAAGCCAATCATGATGAAAAAGTACAGAATCAGCGTACGCACAAGGGCGGTAATCATCGGGTATCACCTCTCCGGGGCGGTTTCCGTCTCAGGATAACCCGGGGGCGTGGTTTTATACATGGGTAATCTTCCGTCTGGAAGTTATCATATACGCGGAATCTTCAGAAAGGAGACGTACACGAAGCGCCAGAACCGGCACGGAATCCCGTACCGGTTGACGAGGGGAAGGAAGTATCGAACATTCGGCGGATGTCCTTCCGTGTGCGCGGACACGACACGCGGTTTCCAAATATGCGGGTGACCGCAAAACAGAGGAACCGTGACCGCGCAATCAATGGCAAATGACCGCGCATTTGTCCTTGTGAATCAAAATTCAGGAGGATGTAAATATGTGTGGAATCATCGGATTTGCGGGGCATGAGGAGGCGGCTCCGATTCTGCTGGACGGTCTCGCCCGTATGGAATACCGGGGCTACGACTCGGCGGGTATCGCGGTACGTTCGGAGAAGTGGGGCTTGCAGGCGAAAAAGTCGAGAGGCCGTCTGGAGGCGCTCTACGAGCTGACCCACGGCGGCGCTGACCTTGACGGCCCCGTGGGAATCGGCCACACGCGCTGGGCGACCCACGGCGAACCCAGCGACATCAACGCGCACCCGCACATCAGCGAGGGCGGGAACGTCGCGCTGGTGCATAACGGTATCATTGAAAACTATCTGGAAATCAAGGAGTGGCTCTTGCAGAAGGGCGTACACTTTGTCTCCGAAACTGACACGGAAGTGGCCGTACAGCTTCTGGAATACTACTACCGGGAATGTGAGAACATGCTGGAGGCCGTGGCGAAGCTCATTCACCGCATTGAGGGCTCGTACGCGTTCGGCATTATCTGTTCCGACTACCCCAACTCGCTGATTGCCGCCCGCAAGGACGCCCCGCTGATTCTGGGCTACGGCAAAAACGGAAACTTCATCGCCTCGGACGTGACGGCGATTATCAAGCACACGCGGGATGTCACGTACATGTCTGACGGGGAAATCGCGGTCGTGACGGCGGAGAGTATCGACGTGTTCGACACGGATTTGACGCCCGTCGACAAGCCGCGCAGCCGCATTAACTGGGACGTGTCGGCGGCGGAGAAGGGCGGCTACCCGCACTTCATGTTCAAGGAAATCATGGAGCAGCCGGAAGCGATTCACAACACGATTTCCCCGCGTATCCGCGACGGGCGGGTGGTGCTGGATAACTTCTCCATGACGCCGGAGGAAGTGCGGAACATTTCGCGTATTTTTATCGTGGCCTGCGGCTCGGCGTACCACGTCGGGATGGTGTGCAAGTACACTTGGGAACGGCTGTTACGGCGTCAGGTGGAAGTGTCGCTGGGTTCGGAGTTCCGCTACCGTGACCCGCTGGTCGACGAAAACTCGCTGGTGGTCATCATCAGCCAGTCCGGGGAGACACTCGACACGATGGCGGCTCTGCGGGAGGCCAAGCGCCTCGGCGGGAAGACGCTGGCGGTCGTGAACGTGGTAGGCTCGTCGATTGCCCGGGAGGCCGACCACGTCCTGTACACATGGGCGGGACCCGAAATCGCCGTTGCCACGACGAAAGCCTACTCCACACAACTGGCGTTGCTGGACTTAATCGGCCTGTACTTCGGCGACCTGCTGGGGACGGTCGGCGCCGACGAGTACGCGGAAATTCTGGAAGCCGTCCGCACGCTCCCGGAGAAAATGCGAACCTGTCTGGAAGACGTGCAGAAAGTGCAGTACCTCGCCTCGCGGTACTTCAATCACAGTTCCATTTTCTTCATCGGGCGGAACCTTGACTACGCCATGGGGCTTGAGGGTTCGCTGAAACTCAAAGAAATCAGCTACATTCACTCGGAGGCGTACGCGTCGGGCGAATTGAAGCACGGCACGATTTCCCTGATTGAGCCGGGGACGCTGGTTGTCGCGCTGGGGACGTATGAGGCCTTATTCGACAAGGCCATGAGCAATGTCGTGGAGGTGAAAGCGCGCGGCGCGGAGGTGCTGGCGCTGACCACGGAGACTTTCCGCGACCGCATGGAAAAGACCGCGGACTGTACGATAGTCGTGCCGAGTACGCACCCCATTGTACAGCCGTCCTTGGGCGTGGTGCCGTTGCAGTTGTTCGCGTACTATGTGGCGCTTCAGCGCGGATGTGACATCGACAAACCCCGCAATCTGGCGAAATCCGTCACGGTAGAGTAAGAAGTTCTGGAACGGATGAGGCCGCTGTTCGACGCGGCGGAGTTCCACGCCGATTCCGGGCGGATTTGCCTCCCCAAGCCGTCACCTCATGATGTGCAAAGAACAAAATGCGCGTTAGCCCCAAAATACGCAATGACGCCCCGCCCCCGCAATAGGGATGGGGCGTCCGCTTTACAGAATCAACAATTCTTTCGGAGCCTTCATGAGATTTTCGCGTCCGGTCTCCGTAATCACAATCACGTCCTCGATACGGACGCCTAATTTTCCCGGAATGTAAATGCCCGGTTCCGCCGATATCACAGCGCCCGCAGGCAACGGCTTTTCGTTCAGGGAGGACGCGTTCGGGTACTCGTGAATTTCGACGCCGACGCCGTGTCCGAAACTGTGCGCGAAGTATTCGCCGTATCCGGCTTTTGTGATAACGTCGCGGGCGGCGGCGTCCACGTCCTTCCCCGTGACGCCCGCTCTCGCCGTCTCGATTCCCGTCAACTGCGCCGACAGCACGGTGTCATAGATACGCCGCATTTCGTCCGTGACGTGTCCGACGGCGACCGTACGCGTCATGTCGGAGCAGTAGCCGTGGCACACACAGCCAAAGTCCATGGTGACAAATTCGCCGTCCTGAATCGCCCGTTCCGTGGGGACGCCGTGCGGGAGACTGCCGTTCGCCCCGGAAACCACTATCGGGTCAAAGGACTTGTCCTCCGCGCCATAGTGCAACATCAGATACTGCAGCTTGGCGGCGATTTCCCGCTCTGCCGCGCCGGGGCGGATGTCGTTCAAGATTTCCAGCAACGCCTTTTCGGCGATACGCTGGGCGTCGGTAAGCGCCCGTATTTCGTCGGCGTCCTTGACCTGCCGCAGTTCTTTCAGGATGTCCGACGCCGGGACAAGCTCACAGTTCAGCCTCTCCTTGTACTTGCGGTACCCCGCCACGGTCATGGACGCGTCCTCGAAGCCCACGCGCCGCAGTTGTTCCGACGCGATGACCTCATTGAACAGCGTTTCGTAATTCCGTTTCGCGGTGACGGTACCCATGTCGAACACGCCGGAGAGACGTTTTCCGGCGGCCTCTGTGTAGCGGCTGTCCGTGAAGTAGAACGCCTTGCGGGGCGTAATCAGCGCCGCGCCGTCCGTCCCCGACGACATAAAGCCTGTCGCGTAAAAACGGTTCGCCTGATGTGTCAGCAGTATGGCGTCCAACTGGTGTTCGTCCAGACGCGCCCGGATGGCTTGTACGTGGTTCATAGTTCCTCCAAAATCCATTGCGTTGTGTGCTTTGCGGACTGCCCCGTTACGGAGAGGCAGTCCCGCGTTTCGCCCGGTCACTCAATGGAGATGATATAGTAATACACAGGCTGTCCGCCCGAAAGCACGGCGATTTCCGCGTCAGGACAAGCCGCTTCAAAGACTTTCGCCGCCTTCTGCGCGTCCTCCTCCTTCACGTCCTCCCCGTAATAGAGCGAGATAAAAGAGGCGTTGAGTTTCGCGCCCGCGTCGGCGATACGCTCCATTAAGGAATCTATGGTGTGGTCAGTGCCGAACAGCTTGCCCTCGTCGAGCGCCAGATAGTCCCCGGCGTGGATGTCGAAGCCGTCGTATTCCGAATCCCGCGCCGCGTACGTGATTTGTGCCGTGCGTACGCTTCCCAGACACCCCGTCATGGCCTCCGTGATTTCCTCGACGCTCTCCGCGTCAAAGTTGACGTTCATCAGCGCCGTGATACCCTGCGGTATCGTCTTTGTGGGGATGACGACAATTTTCTTTTCGGTCAGGCGTACGCACTGCTGTGCCGCTAAAATAATGTTGCCGTTGTTCGGGAGTATGAACACGGTCTCGGCGTTGATACGCTCCACCGCCGCCGATATGCTCTCCGTGGACGGGTTCATGGTCTGTCCGCCGGACACAACCCCGTCCGCGCCCAAATCCCGGAAAATCGCCCCCAAGCCGTCCCCGGCGCACACCGCCAGAAAGCCGTATTTCTTGGGCGGCGCGTCGTCCTGCTTCGGGGTGCCGTACTCCATAGATTCCAGTTCGGCTTCCACGGCGTCCAAGTCGTCCGTGGAACGCGGTTTGCGCCCCTCGGACATGTCCTCGTATTGCAGGCGCATGTTCTCAATTTTTGCGAGTTCGAGCGTGCCGTACTTGCGGGCTTCGTGCAGGACAAGCCCGGGGGTGTCCGTGTGGACATGCACTTTAAAGGCGTCGTCGTCCTCGCCGATAACCAGACTGTCCCCCACGGAGTTCAGGTAGGCGCGGAACGGCTCAATAGACGTGCCGGGGTTCTTGCGGACGATGAAAACCGTGTCGAAAGTAAACGTGATGTCCTCATCCGTCAGCGCGGCGAAATCGGCGCTTTTCTGTCCGGCGGACGCGCCGATTTCCGGCAGCGGCTCCCCGCGCAGCGCGGAAAGCATGCCCTCCAAGATTAACAGGTAGCCCTTGCCGCCCGCGTCCACGACGCCCGCCTTTTTCAGAACGGGGTTCATCTCCGTTGTCTGTGACAAGGCCTCATAGCCTGTTTCGAGCGCGGCGGACAGCATTGCTTCCGGGGCGGCGTCCCCGGCCTCGGCCAAGTCCACCGCCGTTTTCGCCGTCAGACGCGAGACCGTCAGAATGGTTCCTTCGGCGGGCTTCATGACGGCCTTGTAGGCCGCCGACACGCCCTCCTGCATGGCCGCCGCGAACGTGGCGCTGTCGGCGCTCTCGACGCCTTTCAGCCCCCGCGAAAGCCCACGGAACAAAAGCGACAATATCACGCCCGAATTTCCCCGCGCCCCGCGCAACAGCGCCGACGCCGTGACCGACGCCGCCTCGTCGAGACGGTCGACCGTCTTGCCCGACAATTCCGTGACGGCGGCGGCGATGGTCATGCTCATATTGGTTCCGGTGTCGCCGTCCGGCACCGGGAACACGTTCAGGTCGTTAATTTCCTGCGTCCGGGCGCTGATGGCGGCGGCGGCGTGCAGAATCATTTCTTTGAAGAGCGCGCCCGTAATCTGTTCGTTCATCTCCCAGTGTTCCCCCTTACAGCGTCATGGAATCCACGCACACGTCCACGGTCTTGACCTCCACGCCCGTGTTTTTCGTCACGACGTACTGGACTTCGTTCATGATGGAGCGGCACACCGCCGGAATGTTGACGCCGTTTTCGACGACAATGTGCAGTTCAATGGAAACCGCGTTGTCCTCCAGCCACGTAATGTGGACGCCCTTCCCCATGGCCTCGCGGCGGAGCAGGTGTACAAGGCCGTCCGTCACGGAGCGCACGGCCATTCCCTTGACGCCGAAACAGTTGGTGGCGGCGTAGCCCGTAATATTCGTGAACACCGCGCCGCTGATGAATACATTGCCACGTTCATTCTGAAATTGTATCATGATTGCCTCACTTCCCGCTGTGGTTGGTGCCTGTCGTACGCCATTATATAGGATTTGCTCATCAAACACAAGGACTTTCCCGAAGTCGCGCCTCTCCGCTCAGGTTAAGGCTTTCAGCGCCTCGCCCCAGTCCTTCACGGACACGTCGGCCAGTGCCTGTAACTCGTCCCAGTGTCCGGCGGACGGCGGGTCGTAGACGCCGACGCCGTAAAATCCGGCCTCTTTGGCCGTCCGCATGGCTACCGCCGAATCCTCGTAGACCGCGATTTCCCCCGGCGACGCCCCGAAGCGCCGCGCCGCTTCCAGATAGATATCGGGGCGGTCTTTTCCAACGCCCAGTTCCAGACACGACAGCAGGAACTCGAAGCAGTCCCGCAGTCCCAGACGCCGCAGGCACACTTCCATCAGTTCCAGTCCGGTACCGGACGCCACCGCCATTCGCACGCCGTCACGCCGGAGCGCGTCGATGTACGCCCGTACGCCGTCCTTGGCCGGAATGCTCTCCCGGTAGCGCGCCGCCATATGCGCCACGAAGCCCGCGCCGACTTCCTCCGGCTTGTCCGGGAACCGGAACCAGTCGACCATAATCCGCGACGCCTCCTCGATGTTCAGGGGCTTGATACGTTCCAGCACCTTGTCCACGGTCTCCGGGTCGGACACGCCACGGTTTAAGAGAAAATCCCGCTCTTCCTGTCTCCAGTAGGTCATGGAATCGACCAGCGTACCGTCAAAGTCGAAAATCGCAAAGCGTTGTTTCATGGTCAGCCTCTTTCCCGGCGGCGTACGCCGTATGTGTTGCGGAGAGTATACCACACGCGCCGCGCTTTTTCCATAAGTTTTCAAAAAATGTGCAAACTGTCCGCCGCGCATACAAAAGCGCCGGAATGACAGCATTCCGGCGGCATTTTACGGCTTACAGCGTCCGCAAGGCTCGTAACCTTGCGAAATCAATTCGTCACGGCTCCCGGCGTACTCCTGCCTGTAGTTGGCTTTCATGTTCACGGCGCTGAAACAGTCGGGATAGTGGAACTTGCGCGTGTTCGTGTTGAGAATGTACGTGACGGCGTTTTCGCCGGGGTCGGCGGCATCGTCAGCGGCGGGGAGTTCGTCGGCGCGGAAACTGTCCCCAGTGGCGTAGTCGATGACAATGCCCGGCTGGACGTTGTAGCAGTAGACATTGAACAGCACGCCCTCTCCGGCGTCCTCCACGGACATGGCCTCCATCTGTACGCCGCTGGCCACAAGGTTGTCGCCCTCGAAAATCGGCGTCACGCGGTACAGGACGTGGTTCCCGGTTTCTTTTACGTAGTCCGCCGCCAGATTCTCGAACGGCAACATTCCCGTGACGTTCAAGTACCGGGTTCCGGTGATGAGATTTTTCTTGTTCGCGTTCTCGGCGGTCAACTGGTATCCGATGAGGTGACAGCGGTTGTAGAGATATTTGCCGTCGACGTTGTCATACTGTACGGTGTGCCAGCCGGACGGCTTGACCTGTCCGATAGCGCCGCGTTTCTCTGTGGGCATGAGGTCAAGTCCGACGTTGGCGTAGGCCACGCCGCAGCGCCCTAACGCGTCGAGTTCGCTGTAGGTCTCGAAGGAGCGGCGCGGCAGGTCGTCGGGGTCGAAGTCGGGGACGTTGTTGTGAAGCGGCACATAGGCTTCCCCGCTGTAATCGGGTATCGTGTCGAGCGTGTAGCCCGGGCTGTCAAGCCCGGAATCGGGGGACGTGGTATCGGCTGGAGAATCGGGGCGCGGCGCGTACCCGGAATCGGGATTGGAACGCGGCTGACAGGCCGTCAGCGTCAGACAGAGTATCAGCAACAGCGCCGCGCAAAAGCGGTTATGTTTCCTCACGTACGTACACCTCCTGTGTAATTTTCTCGTGGGAGAAGCCCGGGAATTCGACGGTTTCCGCCAGATTCCAAGGCGGGGCGGACAGGTCAAGGTCAAGTTTCACGTCGGACGGATACGCCCTGTTCCAGCGGAACAAAATCACGCGTTCGACGCGCTCTATCACTGGTAGAAGCGGCACATTCTCCACGAAGCAGAAATCCCCGTCCGGCGCTTTCTGTAAAAAATCCTCGTCGACGGAAATCGCGCCGGATTCGGTGTCGGCGAACTGCCTGCGGGAGTAGGCGTTCATCCAGAGCCGGGAACCGTCCGAGAGTGCAAGGACGCGTTCCCGTAGCGCCCTGTCCTGACTTTGCCGACGGTGGTTGAACATCAGCCCCCCGCCGTCGTCAATGACCGTGATAATGTTCATCGCGCCGCGCCTCCTGTCTGTTCCGGTTCCCGCCACGGCTCCATTGTCCCGACAAGACGGCAAATCGGCTTCCCCTGCGCGTGGAACTTTTCCTCGTAATCGGTCATGATTTCCGCGACGCCGTTCGCGTGCAGGTCGCGCGTGACCTCCGAGAGCGCGAAGCCGTAGCGCGGCAGTTCCGAGAGCGAGAAGTCGAACAAGTCCGCGTTGTCGGTCTTGAAGCGGATTTGCCCGCCGTCTTTGAGGACTTCCCGGTAGCGTTTCAGGAAGTTTCCGTGGGTCAGACGCCGCTTGGCGTGGCGGTTCCCCGGCCACGGGTCGGAGAAATTCAAGTAGAGGCCGTCGACCTCCCCCGGCGCGAAGTACGACGGTAACGCGTCGGCATTGCCGGAGATGAAAAACACGTTGGGCAGTTCCAGACAGCGTTCCATAGCGACGACTAACGCTTCCCGCACAACTTCCACGCCGATAAACAAAGTATCGGGTTCTGACGCCGCCACGCCCGCCGTGAAGCGCCCCTTGCCGCAGCCGAGTTCGAGCCACAGTCCCCGCGCCGACGGCATGAGGCCGCGCCACTGTCCGCGTTGCGCGGCGGGGTCTGGAATCAGTTTCGCGGAACAGCGTTGCATTCGGGGGACGAGGTTTTTCTTTTTTCGCATGCGCATGGCGTTCAACTCCTGTCACGGCGAGATACCGAATGATTGTAGCACACGGAAGCGGAATTTTCAACGGATTTCCCTTGACTTTGTGCGCCGTTCTGATAAGATTAAGGGGTACAGACCACAAACCACGGGAAGGAAAGAACGCTATGCCCGAACTTTGCAGATTTTATAATATCGTCATAAAAATGATGTATAGTGACGATTCCCGGCACCATCGCCCCCATTTTCACGTTTTCTATGGTGACTATGAGGCTTCTGTCGGCGTGGACGGAGAACTGCTTGCCGGAAGTCTCCCGGTCAAGCAGTTGAAATTAGTACAGGCATGGGCGGCAATCCACGAGGAGGAACTGTACATTGCTTGGAATCAGGCGGTACGCAATATTCCATTTGGCAAAATCGAGCCGTTGCGTTAAGGGGGACTTTTTATGTACGTTGTAGACGGGATTGCCTACGCGGGAGAACAGCGGGAGAGCGTCAAAGTCAACGGCGTCCGGCCGCTGGACGGATACCGCCTCTGGCTCAGGTTCAACACGGGAGAGACGAAAATATTCGATTTCACGCCGTTGCTGTCCGAACCGGCTTTTGTGCCGTTGAAAAACCCGGAGATGTTCCGTGGTGTCTACATTGACTACGGCGCGCCTGTCTGGAATCATGGGGAAATTGACATTGCCCCGGAGTATTTGTACCGGAACGCGACAGCCGTTCAAGAACAGGTTGCCGGATGAGATTATCAGCAGGAGAGGAGACAAACCATGATTCCGCACTATCACGAGGACTTGCACACACTCCACGTCCACGCCATGCCACACAGGGCGTACTATGTCCCGGCGTCGCGCCGCGTGGACAATTTGACCGCGCGGCGCGAGGCGTCCGACCGGATACAGTTTCTCAATGGAACTTGGAAATTCCGCTATTTTCCGGCACTCGACGAAATGCGGGAGCCTTTCTATGAGGCCGACTACGACGTGTCCGGGTTCGGGGAAATCCCGGTGCCGTCCTGCTGGCAGACACAGGGCTTTGACCGCAACCAGTACACGAACTTCCGCTTTCCGTTCCCGGTCGACCCGCCGCATGTGCCGCCGGAGAACCCGTGCGGCGCGTACGTGACGGCGTTCGAGTACCGTGCGGACGCCGCCGCGCCACGCGCCTACCTGAACTTTGAAGGCGTGGATTCCTGTTGCTACGTCTGGCTGAACGGAACATTTGTCGGCTACAGTCAGGTCTCCCACGCCGTGGCCGAGTTCGACGTGACGGACGTTCTGCGCGACGGCGCGAACCGCTTGGCGGTGCTTGTGCTGAAGTGGTGCGACGGGAGTTATCTGGAAGACCAAGACAAGTTGCGCATGAGCGGCATTTTCCGCGACGTGTACCTTTTAAAGCGCCCGGAAAACGCGATTTTTGACTATTTCACGACCACGGAACTGAATGCTTCCGGCGCGGCGCTGCGCGTACGGGCAAAGTATTTCCGTGACGCGGTTCCGGCGGCGCTGACGCTCTCCGACGCCGACGGCAACATTGTCGGCACGGCGGCATTCCACGATATATCAGACGACAGCGACTATCAGCAGTCAGCCGAATTGACCGTGCCGGATGTGCGCCGCTGGACGGCCGAGACGCCGTATCTGTACACGCTGACGCTCGAAACGCCCGGCGAGGTCATTACCGACCGCGTCGGATTCCGGGAAATCTGTGTCAAAGATTGTCGGGTGCTTGTCAACGGCGTCCCGGTGAAGTTCCGGGGCATGAACCGCCACGACTCCGACCCCGTGACGGGCTACACTATCGGCATGGAACAGGCGACCCGTGATTTACGGCTCATGCGCCGCCACAACATCAACGCCATACGGACAAGCCACTATCCCAACGCGCCGTGGTTCCCGCAACTCTGCGACGAATACGGCTTCTACGTCATCGCCGAGGCCGACTGTGAGAGCCACGGCGCGTTTTCGGTGTACCGCCCCGACAATGACGCGCATGAGGAACGCTGGAACGAACTTTTTGCCGACAACCCGGACTTTTTAGAGGCCACGTTAGACCGCGTGCAGAGCAACGTACAGCGCGACAAAAACCGCCCCTGCGCCGTGATATGGTCGATGGGCAACGAGTGCGCGTACGGCTGTTGCTTCGAGGAGGCGCTGGCGTGGACGAAACGCTTTGACCCGTCGCGGCTGACCCACTACGAAAGCGCGATTCACCACGGCCACAAGAGAAAGTATGACTTCTCGAACCTTGACCTCTACAGCCGGATGTACCCGACCTATCAGGAAGTGCGGGATTATCTGTCAAATAATCCGGACAAGCCCTTTATTATGTGCGAGTACGCCCACTCAATGGGCAACGGCCCCGGCGACTTGGAGGACTATTTCCAATTGATAGAGAGCAGTCCCGTGATGTGCGGGGGCTTCGTCTGGGAGTGGTGCGACCACGCCGTTTACGCCGGACGCGCCGACAACGGCAAGCCAAAATACCTGTACGGCGGCGACAGCGGGGAAGACCCCCACGACGGCAACTTCTGCATGGACGGCATGGTGTACCCCGACCGTACGCCCCACACGGGACTGTTGGAGTACAAAAACGTACACCGTCCGGCGCGGGTGGTGTCCTACGACCCGGACAGCGGCGCGTTGACGCTCCACAACTATCTGGACTTCACGAACTTAAACGACTATCTGTCTCTGAACTGGGAACTGCTCCGCGACGGCGTTGTGACGGAGACAGGCGCGTTAGACGTGCCGCCTGTCGCGCCGCATACGGACGGCGTTGTAACGTTGAAACTGCCGGAACTTCCGGCCGGAAAGCACACACTCAAAATTAACTCGTTCCTGCTCCACGAAACCGCGTTGTGTCCGGCCGGACTGCCGCTCGGCTTCGACGAACTCCCCGTGAACAGCCCCGACAACCGCAACCAGACGGCGCTCCGACTGCTGGAACGTCCCTGCCCGGACGCTTCCCCGTGGCAGTTCGCGGAGACGCCCACGACCTTGACCGTGCAAAATGACCGCCTCTGTTACGTGTTCAGCCTCCGCACGGGTCTGCCGACGCGCTTGTGCTTGGACGGCGTGGAATGGCTTGACCGTCCCATGGAGTTCAACGTCTGGCGCGCCCCCGTCGACAACGACGCCGCCCTTACTCCCGACACTTCGCGTAAAGTGGCGTGGCTCGCCGCGCGCTACGACAAGGCCGTGACACGCGCCTATGAAACACGCTGGGAGATAATCGGTGGGGAGGTCTTTTTCCACACAGCGCAGTCCATGGCGTCGGCGTCGGTGCAGCCCTTCTTGGACATCGAAACGGCGTGGACAATCCGCCGGGACGGCGTTATCACGCTGGAAACGTGGGTGAACCGCAACCCGGACTTTCCGGAACTCCCGCGCTTCGGCTTGCGCCTGTTCCTCCCGGAGACGCTCAACCAAGTCCAATACTGCGGCTACGGCTCCACGGAGAGCTACACGGACAAGCGCCGGGCGTCGAGTTACGGCCTCTACGCGTCCTCTGTCGCGGACATGCACGAGGACTACTTGCGCCCGCAGGAGAACGGCAGTCATTACGGCTGTGACTATGTGAGCGTCAGCGGCGGCGGACGCACATTGTACGCCGTCGGTGAAACGCCGTTCAGCTTCAACGCGTCGCCGTACACGCAGGAGGAGTTGACGGCAAAGAGGCACAGTTTTGAACTCCGCCCGAGCGGACACACGGTGCTTTGTCTGGACTACAAACAGGACGGTATCGGCTCCGCGAGTTGCGGCCCCGATTTGCTGGAACAGTACCGCTTCGACGAAACCGACTTCTATTTCCGCGTGACGCTGATTCCGGAGACTTGAAAGGGAAAATGCCTATGACTGAAAACGAAATCCGGGACAAAGTGGTGCTTGTGGGACTGCATTCCCCCGTGTTAGGCCGCGACGAGAGTTCCGACGACGAGAGCATGGACGAACTGTCGGCGTTAGTCGAGACGGCGGGCGGAAGCGTCGAGGGAATCATCCTGCAAAACCGTCCGTCGCCCGACCCCCGTACGTTTATCGGCGAGGGCAAGGCCGAGGAAGTCCGGCAGTGGTGCGAGAACGTCGGCGCGACCATGGTCATTTTTGACAATGACCTTTCCCCGTCACAAATGCGCGTGCTGACGGAACTGTTAAAGGTACAGGTTTTAGACCGTTGCGGGCTGATTCTGGACATCTTCGCGCAACGCGCCCGGACGCGTGAGGGGCGTTTACAAGTAGAGCTTGCGCAGTACCGTTATCTGTTGCCGCGCCTGACGGGCATGTGGACGCACTTGGAACGGCAGGCGGGTACAAGTGGGCGCGGGCCTATCGGCTCCAAAGGCCCCGGCGAGACGCAGTTAGAGACCGACCGCCGCCACATCCGGCGCAAAATCGACAAGCTCAAAGCCGACCTTGAGGACGTACGCCGGGTACGCGGCACCCAGCGCCGGACACGCGAACGGCGCGAAATCCCAGTTGCCGCCATTGTCGGCTACACGAACGCCGGAAAATCGACGCTGTTAAACCGTCTGACGGGTTCCGCGATTCCGGCGAATGACCGCCTTTTCGACACACTCGACACCACGTCGCGCCTGTTGGCCGTCAGCGACACGTTAAATGTTGTCGTCAGTGACACGGTGGGCTTTATCCGGAAACTGCCACACCAGTTGGTGGAGGCGTTCCGCGCCACGCTGGAAGAGTTGGAGTACGCCGACATTCTCCTGCACGTCATTGACGTGTCCAACCCGGAATGGCGGCGGCAGTCGGAGGTCGTGGAAGCGCTGATTATGGAGTTAGGCGCGGGGGAGTTGCCGCGAATCAATATCTTCAACAAGTGCGACAAACTCCCGCCCGGGGAAATCATGCCGCACGGCCACGACATTTGTCTGCTGTCGGCGCGGACGGGCGAGGGCGTCCCGGCACTGCTCGACATGATAGCCAAGCGTCTTGACCCGGGCATTAAGCGCGTGTCGCTCTTCCTGCCCTACGACAAGGGCGCGTTACTCGACACGCTTTACCGCGAGGCGTCGGTAGAGGCCGTGGACTATCAGCCGGACGGAATCGCCGTGACGGCGGTGTGTAACCCGGTGGTGTTCGGACAGGTGCGGGCGTACGCGCGGACGGAGGGAGGCGGCGTATGAGTTACTATGTGCCGTTTCAGGACGCCGAAACCGAGTTCACAGAGAAACGTTCCCGCTTTATCGGGCATGTGTGGCGCGTCGACGACGAGGACGCCGCGCGGCGTCGCATTGACCAGACACGGAAAAAGTATCACGACGCCCGTCATAACTGCTGGTGTTACCTGTTGCGAAGCGGCGTTGTCCGCTACGCCGACGACGGAGAGCCGCAGGGAACCGCCGGACAACCGATGTTGAACGTGTTCCAGCGGCGCGGCGTGACGAATGTCTGTTGCGTCGTGACGCGCTATTTCGGCGGGGTACTGCTAGGCGCGGGCGGCCTGACACGCGCCTACTCCCGTTCGGCCAAGGACACACTCGACGCGGCGGGCGTCGCGGAAGTCGCGCGCTGGACGCTCTGGGACGTTCCCTGCACGTATCCGCTGCTGGAACAGGTACAGCGCGAAATACAGTCGCGCGGCGGACGCGTGTCCGGCACGGACTACGGCGCGGCGGTTACGATTCACGCGGCATTCCCGGACGGCGCGGCGGAGGCGTTCGCGGAACGCTTGCGGCAGTTGTCGGGGGCGTCGCTGTCCATGACGCCCGCCGGGGATGTCGACCTTCCCGGCGAGCGTATGGAGGCATAAAAATTCTTGATAATCCGTCCGTGGGAGCGGAAATGCACGCCCATTCCATACCCCCGAAAAGAGCAAAACGGGCTTGTAAATCGTCCGCTGTGTGCTATAATGTCAAGCGCAATTCACCAACTGAGGAGTGACAACACATGGAACTGACATTGAATCGCGCCGCCGCGAAAGTAGGCCTGTCGGGAATCCGGCGCTTCACGTATCTGGTACGCGACACGCCCGGCGCGTGTGCCCTGACCATCGGGGAGCCGGATTTGAACACCCCCGACGCGGTCAAAGAGGCCGCCAAAGCCGCCCTTGACGCCAACGACACCCATTACCCCCCCGGCAACGGCTACCCCTACCTGTTACAGGCCATTTCGGAGTATGAGGCGCGGGAACACGATTTACACTACGCCCCCGACGAAATCCTAATGACCGTCGGAGCCACGCACGCGCTCTATATCGGCCTGCAAACGATTTGCAATCCCGGCGACGAGGTGATTATCCCTACTCCGGCGTTCGGACTTTATGAATCGCTCGTGCAACTCTGCGGCGCGGTTCCGGTTACGCTCCCCACGGAAAACAACCGCTTCCAGATTGACCCGGGACAACTCCGCGCCGCGATTACCAGTAAGACAAAGGCCATTGTGCTGACCTCCCCCAACAATCCGACCGGGTGCATTTACACGAAACAGACCCTTGACGCCGTACACGAAATCATCAAAGACCTGCCGATTTTCGTACTCTGCGACGACGTTTACCGGACGCTTGTCTACTCCGGGGAATACCACAGCTTCGCCGAATATCAGGACATGCGCGACCGACTGATTATCATCAACAGTTTCTCGAAGCCGTACGCCATGACGGGCTGGCGTCTGGGCTGGTGCATGGCGGACGCCCCCATACGCGAACGCCTGCAGGTAATTTTACAGTACAGCGTGACCTCTGTGCCGTCGTTCGTGCAACAGGCCTGCGTCGCCGCCCTGAAAAGCGACACGTCCTATATCGTCGACACATTCCGGCGTCGGCGCGACATGGTATACCGCCGCCTGTGCGGCATGGGTCTGGACGTACAGGAGCCGGAAGGCGCGTTTTACATGTTCATCCCCATTTCGCGCTACGGCATGGACTCGCTGACGTTCTGCGAAAAAATGCTGACGGAAGGCAAGGTCGGACTGATTCCGGGCATTTACTTCAACACAGAGGGCTACATGCGCCTTTCCTACTGCTACTCCGACGCCGACTTGAACGAAGGCCTTGACCGGATTGAGCGCTTCCTGAAAACGCTGTAATTTTCACGTCGAAAAGCCCCGGATTTCCTGAAACAAAAGGAAATCCGGGGCTTTTTATTTGAGATAGTGTTATTCCGCCGAGCCGTTCAGGATTGTAATCCGTCCCTGTCCGAGGGAATCCGCGTATTCGCCGCCAATCTCGCCGTTGAGATGTTCCTTGATGTAGTCAATCAAGAGCTGATTGTCTATCATGACGCACTCTTGCAGCAGTTCCGCGCCGTTGAAGGCCGTGAAGCCGTCGCCGTTTTGCAGAAGCGTGTAGTTCGCGCCCGCCACGGTGTAGAGTGCGGCGGGGTCAATCGGTTCGCCGCCGACCAGAACATTTCTGACGCGCCGCTCTCCCTCAATGCCGATGACCATATTCTGTTCGTCGGTCTTGCACCCGCTGGGTACGGACAGGTCGACTTCGTAACTCATGCCCGACACCTGCAGGAAGCCGCCGAATTCGTCCGGGGTACTGTGAACGCCCCATTCCAGCGCGTCCAAAATCTGCTGTCCGGTGGCGCGAATCAGACAGATTTCATTGCCAAAGGGGTGAACCGCCAGAATGTCGCCGTAGGTGATATCGCCCTTTTCCAGATTCTTCCGGACGTTGCCGCCGTTGACAAGCGCGATATCGGCGTCAGCCACAACCCGCAGGGCGTCCGCGCACAAGTCACCCAAATTCGTTTCGGCGCGGCGCACCATGCGTACCGGAGAGCCGGAGGGCGTCACTTCCACGGGGTCATTGATGGTCAGCAAAACGTCGTTCCGCGCCACGACTTGGCTTAACTGCTCTTCGATTTCCCGCGTTTCCGCCGCCACGGGTTCCGTCATGGCGTTTTGCAGGCTGAGCAGTTCCGGGGCGCTGGTTCCATTCGGCCAGCTCCAGATTCCGGTCTCCACGACTTCTTTTTCCGCCGAAATGTGGCTGTAGCCGATGCAGTTGAGCTTCGTGCCGCAGGCGGAACGCACGACGGTTTCCCCGTCTTTGTTCTTCATCTCGACCTGCTCCGTGTCGTGGCTGTGGCCGTCAAGGAACACGTTGATTCCGTTCGTGTTTTCCAGCACATCCGCGTAAGAGTACGGGCGATAGCTTTCGCCCATGCCCATGTGTCCCATGACGTAGACGAGGTCGGCACCCTCGGCGCGCGCCGCGTCCACGGCTCCCTGTACTGCCGCGTAGAGCGCTTCGCCGGACGCGTCCTGCATGAAGCCGTAGACAAACTCCCCGGCGTCGTTCTGGAAGTAGACGGGCGTCGAACTCGTGATGGTCTGCGGCGTGGTCACGCCCACAAAAGCGATTTTCATGCCCGCCGCCTCTTTTATCACGTACGGCGGGAACACCAGCTCGCCCTCGTGGTTGAAGTTGCAACTGATGTACGGGAACTCCGCCTTTTCGGCCAGTTCCAGAAAGCGCTCCATGCCGTAGTCGAACTCGTGATTGCCGGGAATCGCCACGTCATAGTGTAAAGCGTTCATCAGGTCAATCATCGACTCGCCCTTGGAGAGCGTACCCAACGCCTCGCCCTGAATCGCGTCGCCGTCGTCCACAAGGATGGTCACAAAGCCCTTGGCTTCCAGCGCGTCCCGCACCTGCTGAAGTCCGACATAGCCGAAGCCCTGCTCAATGCCGCAGTGGACATCACTGGTGAACAGGACATAGACCTCGCCGTTCTGTTCGGGCGGGGCGGCTTCCGTCTCCTGCGCGGCGGGAGTGTTCACTGTCTCCGTCTGCGCCGTGTTTGTCGTGCCGCATGCGGACAGGCAAAGCGACAGTATCACGGCGAGAACAAGTCCCAGACGGTACCGAATTTTCATACGCAATTCCTCCTTTTGGTTCATGTTCGGCGAACCTTTGACAAAGACACTTTGCAAATCATACATATTTTTAATCCCCGTGTCAAGGTGCCGGACTGAAAATTTCACACTTAAATTTTGCCGCTTCCCTTCTGAATGGCGATAACGCCCGTGCGTACGACCTCCAGAATGGAAAACGGACGCATGAGAGATTCAAACGTGTCGACTTTCTCCTTTGTCGCGGACAGTTCCAGCGTCATGGACGTGGGGGTGATGTCATCGACCTTCGCGCCGCAGATGTTGCAGATGGTCATGATATCCTGACGGGTCTTGTTGTTGGCGTTGACCTTAATCAGAATCAGCTCGCGCCCGATGAGACTGTGTTCGTTGAGTGTGCGAACCTTGATGACCTCAATCAGCTTGTTTAACTGCTTCTCGACCTGCTCCACGACGCTGTTGCCGCTGTCGACGATAATCGTAATGCGGGACACGGTGGGGTCGTCGGTGACGCCCACGGCCAGAGATTCGATATTGAACGCCCGCCGGGAGAACAGCCCCGTGATACGGTTGAGGACGCCCGCGCGGTTCTCGACCAGTACGGAAATTGTCTGTTTCATGCGTATAATCCGCCTTTCTGCGAAAGGCACCAACGGGGTTATGAAACGCCGTGATGCCAACGCCTCAAAATTCTGCTATACTATCCACGGGAAAGTTCGGTAAACTACAGAACCCGTGGAGGTGAGTGGCGGGGTTGTATAG
>JAFXQV010000025.1 GCA_017526785.1 Oscillibacter sp.
CGGGGCGAATATCCTCTTTCGCAAGGCCGATGGGGTTGCCGTACTTGATAACCGGGGTATCTTTGGGAATATTCCCGAGGGCGATTTTGTGTCCTCGCATGACGGTTTCGGCGGCGGTGACGGAAGCGCCGTCCGTCATGGCCAGCGTTTCGCCGGGCTGAATATCCTCAGCGCCACCGCCACGTTATCCAGCGGATGAATTTTTATCCACTTCATCCCGTGTTCACTCCCTCTCAAACGTATAAAGGGCGGGCTTTGGAACGCCCGCCCGTATTCGACCACTCACAATGACAGCGTTTCCGCCATAGCCTGATACGCGCCCGCCTTTTGAATGCGCTCCAAATCGGCGGCGACGGCTTCCGCAAAGCCGGGGATTTCAGACAAAGCGCCGTCCCACATCCGTTGATTTTCCGCGACGGCTCGCGTTATGGATTGGCTGTCGTCCCGCGCATGGGCTTTGAAGAAATCCAGAATCCAGTCGTCGTCCCTTGCGTGTCCGCCCTGATAGAACGCGATATAGGCCGCGAAGGAGAAAGTCAGACACTTTGGAAGAGTGCCTTTCCGTTTTACGTATTCGGTTACGCTGGGCAGAACCCGCGCCTTCCATTTCGCGGTGGAGTTCAGAGCGATGTCCAAAAGCCGATGGTCAATGTAGGGATTATTAAAGCGCTCCATGACGGACGCCGCAAAATTGCGCAGTTCCGTTTCCGGCAAATCCAGCGTGGGAATAATTTCCGTAAAGAGCGCCTTGTTCAAAAAACCGCTGATGACGTTATCGTTCATGCAGTCCCGGACAATCTCCTTCCCCGCCAGATAAGCCGCCAGTACCATAGCGGTGTGCGCCCCGTTGACCGTCTGATACGCTTCCGCCTCCTCCGTCGTGAGAGCCTCCCCCCGGAGCGCTTTCCGGTAGGCGGAGTCGGCCTGTTCTTTCCCGGCGGGGCGGAACGGAATGTAATCCAAGCCGTGGTCGCTGGCGCGGCAACCCAGCTTTTTGAAAAATTCCAGCCGTTCCACCAACGCGGCGCACACATCATCCAGTGTCGGGAGAGCGTCCTTGCCCACGCTTTTCGCCAATGCGGCGATATAGTCCGCGAATCCGGGCTTGCTGATGTTAATGGACTTGTCCGGGCGGAAAGACGGATAGACTTTCGCCTTTACGGACGGGTCGGCGGCTATCTTCTCGTGCCACTCTAAGGTGTCTATCGGGTCGTCCGTGGTTCCTATCATGGCGACGTTGGCCTTTTCGATGATTCCGCGCACAGTCAGTGACGGGTCGTTTTGCAGTTTGTCGTTGCAAAAATTCCAAGCCTCCTCCGCGTTGGCGGGGGTCAGGGGCTTGTCGTATCCGAAAAACTGACGCAGTTCCAAATTGCACCAGTGATACATAGGATTTCCAATCGCCATTTCCAGAGCGTCCACGAATTTCAGGTAACGCTCATAGGCGGGCTTGTCCCCGGTGACGTACGCTTCCGGCGTGCCGTTGGAGCGCATGACGCGCCACTTGTAATGGTCCCCGAAATAAGAGCCGTCGGGATTCCTCCCGCCCAGCCAGACTTCCGTCAGGTTATGGAAACGGTGGTTTTCATAGATTTCACGGGGCGGAATGTGGCAGTGATAGTCCACCAAAGGCTGATGTTCCGCGTAGTCGTGAAACAGGTGTTTCGCGGTTTCGGTTTCCAGAAGGAAGTCCCGGTTCATGAAAGGCTTCATAATACGCCTCCTCGACAGTCAACGCTTGATATCGTAATTCTGGTTCATAATGGCGCGGATGGTTTCGGCGTCGTCGGTGATGTTGCCGTCGCCGTGGATAGTGTGCTTGATGACGCTGCTTGCGACGGCGAAATTTATCATGTCCATGGGCTTGTACTGGTGCATCATGGCATAGATTAAGCCGCTGGCGAAGGCGTCCCCGCCGCCCACCCGGTCAAGAATGTGGAACGTGAACAGTCTGCTCTCGAACGTGTGACCCTCGTACCACATATAGGCCATCAGACTGTTTTCGCTCCCGGTGTGGGCGTAGCGAACATGGCGGGCGATACAGCGGAGATTCGGATAGCGTTCCGCGAACGCCTGAAACACCTCGTCCTGCTGTTCGTAGTCCGGCTGGAACGGAAGATTGTCCTTCCAGTCGCCGCGGTCGTGGTTCTGCTCGTCGCGCCAGAGATGATATGGCTCAATGCCAAATAACACGTCCACATAGGGCAGACACTGCGTGCAGAAGTCCCGCGCCTCACCCCAACTCCAAAGCGTGGAGCGGAAATTGCCGTCGAAGCTGACCGTCAGCCCCTTTTCCTTGGCCTTTTTCAGCGCGTCCAGCGTGAGTTTCGCGCAGTTCGGAGACAGGGCGGGCAGAATGCCGCCCAAATGCAGCCAGCCGAACCCGTCCAGCAGACTGTCAAGGTCTACCTTGCTGAAATCATACTCTGTAATGGCGCTGTGCTGACGGTCGTAGGTAACTTTGCTCGGACGAATGCCTCCATTTACCGCTGTACCCTCCCGGACGCGTCCCCGCCGGCGAGTTTCTCCACTTCCGCGACGGTCACGAAATTGTAGTCTCCCTCGATGGAGTGTTTCAGCGCCGACGCCGCCACCGCGAACTCCACGGCGTCCTGCGCGGACTTGCCGGAGAGCAGAGAGTAAATCAGCCCGCCGCCGAAGCTGTCGCCGCCGCCGATACGGTCGATGATGTGCAGATGGTACAGCTTGGAAAAGCAGTATTCGCCGGACGCGGCGTCATAAAGCATGGCGCTCCAGTCGTTATCGAAGGCGGATTTGCTTTCCCGTAGGGTAATGGCGACTTTCTCAAAGTGGAATTTGTCGGCGAGCTGTTTGGCGACGCTCTTGTAGCCTTCCTTGTTCAGTTCTCCGGCGGTGATGTCGGTGGAAACCGCCTCAATGCCGAACACGTCCTTGGCGTCCTCCTCGTTGGAAATGCACACGTCCACATACTGGCACAAGTCGGTCATAGCGGCGCGGGCTTCCTCACGCGTCCAGAGCTTGCCCCGGTAGTTCAAGTCGCAGGAAATCTTAATATTCCGGGCTTTGGCGGCCTTACACGCCTCGCGGCAGATTTCCACGACGTTGGAACCCAACGCCGGGGTAATGCCCGTGAAAAGGATATGCCGCCCGTGGGCATAACCTTGAACTGTGGGAACGGGGCGCTCATGGCCTTGATTTTCGCCAGTCCGCCGGACTGCTCGGCGGGGAAGAACTTCAGGACTTCCAGCCCGAATTTCAAGGCGGCGTGATAGTCGGTAGGCGTCGTGCAGCCCGGATAAACGGGGACGCCTTTTTTTTTGCGCATAGGCGACCAAATCGGCGTCAAAGCCGGGGGATACAATAAACTGCGCCCCGGCGGCGAGGGCGGCGTCAATCTGCTCCGTCGTCGTCACGGTTCCCGCGCCGACAATCATGTCCGGACAGGCCTCTTTCATGAGCCGGATGGCCTTGTCCGCGCCGGACGCCCGGAACGTCACCTCCGCCACGGGTACGCCTCCCGCACACAACGCCTTACCGAGCGCGGCGGCGTCGCGTTCGGGATGGTTCAGCTTGATGACCGGCACGACGCCAATTTTAGAAATCGCCTGAGACAGCGCATCCATAATGATTCCTCCTGATACGATTTTTCAAAAACGGATTACGGGGTAAATTGAAATCGCCTGTTCAGCCATGTTTGGCAAAGATTCAGCCACGGCGCGCAGTCCGGGAAAGGCGTCTCTACTTCCTGATTGCAAAGGGAAACGCCGTGCGCTCCCCCGGCGAACAGGTGGCACTCATAGGGAACGCCCGCGCTTTGCATAGCCAAAGTCAACAGCAGGGTGTTTTCCACGGGAACCGATTCGTCCCCGACGCAGTGCCAGACAAAAGTCGGGGGCATATCCTTTGTGACATGGTTTTCCAAAGACAGCGTTTCCATGAGTGCCGGGTCTCCGCCCGTGACAAAGTCAATGGATTCCCGATGGGCGAACTTCCCCGCCGTAATCACCGGATAGCACAGCGCGAGCGCGTCGAGGCGGCACTCCGCGCCGAATGACAGTTCTTTCCAGAGGACGCCCAGACTTGCCGCCAGATGTCCGCCCGCCGAAAAGCCCATGACGGCGATACACTCCGGGACAATATGCCATTCCTGCGCGGAAGCGCGAATTGTCCGAACCGTTTCCGCCAGTTCTCCCAGTGGACGCAGTTCCCCGGCTCGCGCTTCCGTGGAATATTCCAGCAAAAAGGCCTGATAGCCAATCGCGCTGAAAGCGAGGGCGGCGGGGTCCTTTTCGCGGGGGGACAGCCAGCGGTAGGCTCCCCCCGCGCAGATGACAACGGCGGGGCGGGTCTTATGAGCCGACAGACGGTCGTGGTTCTCGTGGAGGTAGCCTGTCACTACCGCGTCCTTGGCGTTAAAACGGATAATTTGCATTAGGGCTGCTTGCCGATATAGGCAAGGATTCCGCCGTCGACGTAGAGAATGTGGCCGTTGACGAAATCGGAGGCGTCGGAGGCCAGAAATACGGCGGGACCCATTAAGTCTTCCGGGACACCCCAGCGCGCCGCCTTCGCCCATACGTCAATCCCCTTGTCAATGGGGACGGTCTCCCGAATCGGCATACAGCCCAGCGTCACCATGCGGTCGACGTGACTGTAAACTGTGGTCACTTCGTCCGGGCGGTAGAGGTTTTCAATCAGAAATTCCCTGCGGAGTTCCTCCGTCGTGTAGCGCTTCACATCGTTGGGGTGTGCGGAGTAGCGGATGTCCATAAAATGCCTCCTGAAAATAATTTTTACGAAAGAACCTTTTCCGTCTCCCCGTCGAAGAGATAGACGCTCTCAAAAGGAATGGAAAAGAAAATCTTGCTGTCGATTTCGGGCGTTTCGTGCGGGTCAACTTTCAAAATCGCCTGCTGCTCTCCCAGCTTGATGTAGACATTGACGTTATCCCCCAGCATTTCCGTCAGTTCCACGGCGGCGGACAGGACGAACGCGTTTTCACGCGGTCCCAGCGAGACAGCCTCCGGACGGAAGCCGAACACCAGTTCTTTTCCCTCGTACCGTCCGGGATTTTGTCCCAACTTACGGGAAACGTCCAACTCCGCGCCGCCGACTGTCACCGCGCCGCCACGCGCTTTGGAGCGGATAAAGTTCATGGGCGGCTCGCCGATAAAGCCCGCCACAAACAGATTCACCGGGTTGAAGTACAGTTCCTGCGGCGTCCCCACCTGCTGAACGTAGCCCTCTTTCATGACAACGATACGGTCCGCCATAGTCATGGCCTCCGTCTGGTCATGGGTGACATAGATGGTGGTGGAGCCGGTTTCCCGGTGAATCTGCGTAATTTCCGAACGCATGGTGACGCGCTGTTTCGCGTCCAGATTGGAGAGCGGCTCGTCCATAAGGAAAATGCCGACCTTGCGAATCAGCGCCCGCCCGATGGCGACCCTCTGGCGCTGTCCTCCGGAAAGGGCGCGGGGCAGGCGGTTCAGATAGTCCGTCAGGCCAAGGATACGGGCGGTATTGCGGACTTTCTCATCAATGTATTCTTCATCCGCCCCCTGCAGTTCCAGCCCGAAGGCGATGTTGTCGTAGACGGTCATTTGGGGATAGAGGGCATAGCTTTGAAAGACCATGGCAATTCCGCGCTCACGCGGCCCCTGTTCGTTGGCGCGCTTGCCGTCAATAAGGAAATCGCCGTTGCTGATGTCCTCCAGCCCCGCAATCATGCGCAGCGTTGTGGACTTGCCGCAGCCGGACGACCCCACATCAGCGGTTATCCGGACAGCGACTTTGACTTGGAGGCTTATTTGCGCGGGCTTCCTTTCAGCTACGACTATCTTCGCAAGCTGTTCAAAAAGGAAATCGGCGTCACGCCCCATCGGTATCTCAACGACTTGCGCCTTCAGGTAGCCGCGCAGTACCTCGCGGGCAACCAGCAGGGAGGTTTGAACGTGGCGGAAATCTCCCGGTTGTGCGGATTCCGGGAACCGCTCTATTTCTCCCGGATGTTCAAGAAAAAATATGGAATGTCCCCCACCGCGTATTCTGCGGCGTCCTCCGGAAAGGAAAGGGAAATCCCGGATTCCGACAGCATGAAGATTATGCTTTGACGGGCAGGCGTTTTATCTCTGTGTAGCACAGCAGGAACGGCGCGACGCCCTTGGCGTCGTTTTCCACGACCGGCTCCGAAACGTAATATTCATAGGACCCGTCCCGGCGGCGGTTGTTTTCCGGCCCCAGTCCCGCGACAAGGCAGATTCCGCCGAGGCGCAGTCCCCCGTTCTCAAAGGACAAATAGCGCTCCGTGACGCCGCGGAAAGCGCGTTCACCTTTCGCGGCGCACTCTTTGGGAAGAACGCCCAGCCGCGCCCCTTTCAGCATGGCGTAGGCCAGCATACTGCTCCCGCTGGTTTCCAGATAGTTTCCGGCGCGTCCGCCTTGGTTCATCACCTGCCAGAACATGCCGCTTTCGCTGTCGGCGTAGGTCTCCGCGCCCGCTATCATCTCGACGAAAATTTCCACCAGCCTCGTCCGTTCCCGTCCTGCCGGAAGAATTTCCAGCAAATCCGCCAGCGCCACCGCGAACCATCCCACGCTCCGCAACCAGAAACTTCGCGAACGCCCGGTTTCCGGGTTCGCCCAGAACGCCGTGCGGGAGGCGTCATAGCCGTGGCAGTACAGCCGCGTTTCCTCAACGAACATCCTTGCGCGGACGGTCTCAATTTGCCGGAGAATGTCGGAGTAATCTCCCTCCCCGAAACGCTTTTCATACAGCGCGGAGAACGGCTGCGCCATATAAATGCCGTCCAGCCACACCTGATTCGGGTAAATCGCCTTATGCCAGAAATTCCCCTCCCAAGTGCGGGGCTGGCGCTCCAGTTGTCCGCGCAGGATTTCCGCCGCTTTCCGGTACTTCTCTTTTCCCGTCGCCTCGTAGAGCGGGAAGAGAACCCGCCCCTCGTTGATGTCGTCCAGACTGTATTTGCTCCCGTCATAGGTGGGGATGGTTCCGTCCGGCGCAATGAAACTGTCAAGGAAGCGCTCCGTAAAGTCGAAATAACGCGAGTCCCCGGTAATTTCCGACATGGACAGCAGAGCGGTCAGCATACAGCCGTCAATGTAGTTCCAGTCGGCGGGCTTGCCCTGCCGCAGACGCTCCACGTTCCACACCGTGCGTTGGGGCGTGGAGCGCTCAATCAGCTCCCGCACATAAGCGTCAATCTGTTCGTACATAGCGCAACCTCTTTTACAGCGGTTTTTCCGTCAGACCGTCCGTTTCCAGTTCTTCACAGTGGCCGACTATCAGGCCGTCCCTCTCCGCGCCCTCTATCGTCACGTTCCGAACCCGTACCCGGCGCACATTGTCCAAATACAGTCCCAGACGGCAACGCTTCTTTGCGAAATTCTCCATAATCGGGACGCCGGGTTTCGCCTCCGGGGAGAAGCGGACGCGGATGTTTTCCAGCGCCACTTCTTCAATCGGTGCCTCCGGCAGTCCGTCCACGTAACACGCCGCCACTTCCGCGTCGGTACAGTCCAGACCGCGAAAGAGAAAGCGTCCCATGCGGGGCGTCCGGTCGTCCACCGGGAGTTTCTCACGAGACCAGACATATTCGCTTTTCCTGTCCGGGTCACAGCAGTTGTACCATAGGTTAATGGCAATCGGCGTAAGCACGCCCTCCATGCGGATATTCTCGAAAGCCACCCCGTCAATGACGCAGTTTTTCCCGCGTCCCCGGCGGGACTTGATTCGCAGTCCGCGGTCAGTTCCCCGGAAAAAACAACGCGAAACGTTCAGATTCCGCACCCCCGCGCCAATCTCGCTGCCCAGAACCACCGCCCCGTGTCCGAACTCCATGAGACAGTTGCGTATGGTGTGGCGGTCGGCGGAGGTGTTGAGCGTGGAGCCGAGCGCGATTTTCCCGGATTTGATGGCAATGCAGTCGTCGCCCACCGCAAAGCGACAGCCGATGATGTCCACGCCGTCGCAGGATTCCGGGTCAATGGCGTCGGTGTTGGGGCTGTCCTTCGGGGCGGAAAAGCGCAGGTCATACATGCCGATGTTTTTCGAGTAATAGGGGTGAATATGCCAAGAGGGGGAGTCGCAGACATGGACGCCGTGCAGGGTCACGTTTTCACAGCGGTTGAAGAACAGGAGCCGGGGGCGCGCCGTGGGAAATTCCCGGTATTTCGTCCAAAAGTGGCTGTTTGCCCCATTGCCGTCCACGGTTCCCAAGCCGACAATTTTGATGTCGTGGGCGTACTGCGCCGTGAGCAGGGACTGGTACATAGGCTGCGCCTCTCCCTCGAAGCCGCCGAAATGGATTTCCGAGCCGCCGTCCATGTCCGGCACCACGCCGGGGACAACGGGATACCGTTCCCTGTCGGGACAGCCCAGCAGAACCGCCCCCTCCGCAAGCTCGATTGTGATACGGCTTTTCAGGGACAGAGGCCGCGACAGATAGCGCCCCGGCGGGAAATACAGCCGCCCGTCCGCAGGAAGCGAACTCAACGCGAATTGAATTGCGCTGGTGTCGTCCGTCTGACCGTCTCCCGCCGCGCCGAAGTCCCGGATATTCAGGGCGCAGGTTTCCCGGCTCGTGCGGAAGGCGCATTCCTCCCGCACAGACGCCCCTCCACGCGTAAGGCGTAATCAGTTTCCGGCGTCAGGCCGAAGAGGGAGAACACATTGCTGTCCCCCTCCCGAACCTGTTCGCCGTTCAGATAGACGCGGTACGCCTCCGGCGCGTAATAAGGGGAATCGTTTTGCAGTTCAAAACACGCGGAAGTCGCGCCGGAAAACAGCAGGTTTATCATAAGCCCTTTCCCCTCAAACCAGCGTTGGCGTCGGACAGAATCCTCGCCAAAAGTCGCTTCATGCCAATGAAAAGCAAATCAAACCCCGTGTAAAAGACGCCGAAAAGAACCGGCTCCACTCCCAGCGCCGCCCCGCCCAGCGACAGAAGGAGCAGATTCAGAAGGTTGTAAAGCATATCCACGCACAGAAGCAGGAACATGGCGTAAACGATATTGAGAAAGAACGTGGCGTAACGCTTTTGCGGGAACATCATCCAGCGGTCGTTCCCGTGTTCTGTTCCCGCGAGGCCGCGCAGGGCGTTGTTCGTCAGCAGGTCCGTCACGATGCCCAGACCCACGCCGAACGCCGCCAGCAAATCCAGACGCGCCGTCACATGGGCGGCCAGTCCCCAGAAGAGGAAAAAGCAGACGGAACCGGCGAACCACATCTTAATCAGAATCGGCTTGCCCCAGTCCGGAAGAGGCAGTTTCGACCCGGAACGGTATTTACGCAGTTCCGCCTCTGAAACCGGCGGGGAATTGCTTTCGTCGGCGGAAATCAAGTCCCGCACCGCGTCGGTGTGGAGCTTATAGTAATCCGTCGCTGTCAGATGTTCTTTGGGCGCGGCGCGGCGGTGCTTCTTAGACGCCATACCGCCTCCTCAGTCCTCGCCGGACACGTCAATCTCTTCCAACTGGCCGTAGTCCTCCACCTGAATGGAAGTGTCGATTTTCCGCAGAAGGCGAGCGTAGACCGGGAGCAGAGCCGTGATGACGAATCCCGCGACCAGCAGAGCCATATGGTCTTGCAGGACGTTCCACGCCTACGCGATGTAAATCGTGCCGGAGTCCAGCACAATCGGGTTATCCGCCCGCGTCAAGGCCTCCCGAATCAAAAGGCGTAGCGCCAGTCGCAGAAGAAGATGAGGCCGAACATAAGAACCATGAGCGCAATCATGGGAATGACCGGCTTTTTCCGGCGCGGGAAGGCGTTCAGGAAGCACATCAGGGACAGCATGGAAAAGAGCATGGTACAGAAGCCGCACAGCCCCATACCCGCGCCCTGTATTTTCGCCGTCGTGTCGGAAATATGGGTCAGGTTGAGGGAATACTGCAAAAAGGCGATAATCAGGACGACAAGGGGAATCATGGATGGCTGACGCTTGAGAGCCACAAAGAATTTCCGGAGGAACTCCGGCATTTTCCCGGATTGTCTAACGGACTTCCCGCTCATACTCCCGCCCCCTTCCAATGGCTTCGCCGGTTTTCACGTCAAAGAAACGTTTCCGGGCGAAAGATACGGTAATGGCGTCTCCGGCTTTGTAGTCGCACCAGCCCCGGAGTTTGGCCGAAATCTTGTTGCTGACGGCTTCCGAATTGCCGATATGCCCGTGAACAAGGGTATTCATGCCCAGATTCTCGTTAGGGAACTGCCGCACTTTTTCCGTGTCCGGATGCGCAAGATTGAGATAACAGCCCAGCACAGCCACGTCCAGGTCATTCAGACGAAATACCCGGCGGATGTGGGCGGCCAATCCCTCTGTCAGGGCGGCGTTATCCATCGTCGCGTCCGAAACGCACTTTGTCAGCGCCAAATGAACGCAGGCAAATCCCTCCTGACGAGCCGTCGCCGCTCTGGCTTCCAGCGTCCGTTGCTCCTCCGTGCCGTTCGCGTTCACATCGTGAAGACGAATTCCAATTTGCACAGTCATGTCCTCCTTGTCGTCCATCATTTGGCATAAATATAAACCTCCGTCATTTTCCATGCTATTGTCAAAACGGCTTTCCGTATGTACAAACAGGATGTGTTGCGATAAATGCCGGAGAGTGGAAA
>JAFXQV010000026.1 GCA_017526785.1 Oscillibacter sp.
AAGGAAGGACGCGCTGTCCGCAAGAACATCAGCATTCCGCAGTGGATGGATGAGAAAGCGACGCAGTACGGCTTGAGCCTTTCCCGCGTTCTGCAGGACGCCCTTCGGGAGAGATTCGCGGAGTAACGCACACGTGCGACAACTGTCACACGCCGTGCGATAAGCGTGCGTTGCGGCAAATGACGGGCAAATAAAAAAGCCGCCTCCGGCGTTAGAGCCTGTTTAGTATCTCAAAATGTGCGGGCTATGCGGCGATTTTTCGTTAAACATGGCCTTTTTTATAGAAATAATTCAGTGCGTATCTCAGGGAAAAATAAGCCGCATGGGAGAAAATATGTTGCGCAGGCCATGCGCGGCGGGATAGCAACGGGATACTAAACAGGCTCTTACAGCGTCGGGGGCGATACCACAGGGACAGGTTGCTCCGCATGATACCAGCGACAAGGTTATTTTAACGCCTTTCTGAAAAAGTCCAGACTTTTTCAGAAAGGCAAGGTGATTTTATGGCGCGAAAAGCGGCGGCGGGTACCGGAAACATCCGGAAAAAAAACGTCAAGCGGAACGGGAAGGAGTACGTCTATTGGGAGGCTCGCTATACGGCAGGGTACGACCCCGGAACGGGGAAGCAAATCCAGCGGAGCATTACCGGAAAGACGCAGAAGGAGGTGGCGCAGAAGCTGAAGGAGGATACGCACGAAATCGACGAGGGGACATATCGAGAGCCGTCCAGACTGACTGTGGGGGAATGGCTGGATATTTGGCAAGGGGATTATATGCGCGGGGTTAAACCCGCGACGGAGAAGGTTTACGCCACAGCCATCCGAATCCATCTGAAGCCCGCCTTGGGAGCCGTGAAACTTCAAGCTCTCCACCCGCATACAATCCAGCGTTGCATCAACGAGATGGATGACAAATACGCATCCGGAACTGTGCATCGCGTCTACATGGTGCTTCATCTGGCGCTGGAACGTGCGTTTCAACTGAACTACATTCCCATAAACCCCGCCGCCAAGTGCGAATTGCCCCGGAGGGAGCGCAAGAAAATCGTTCCGCTGGATACGTCTGCTTTTCTGAAAGCGGCGGCTGGAAACAGATTTGAAACGCTGTTTCAGGTGGCGTTCTTTACGGGAATGCGGTAAGGAGAGCTTCTGGGGCTGAAATGGGAATGCGTGGACTTCGAGAGAGGCGTGATTACCATTGACAAGCAGCTCCAGCAGAGAAAGAACGAGTATGTGTTCTGCACTCCCAAGAGCGGAAAGAGCCGCACGATTTCTCCGGCTCCGATGGTAATGTCTTATTTGAAGGTTCAACGCGGCAGTCAAATCGAACAGCGTCTCCGGGCAGACCCGTTGTGGGAGGACTCCGGCCTTGTGTTCACCGACGAACTGGGACATCATCTGGCGGTATCTACCGTGTTCGGGAACTTTAAGCGAATCGCCAAGGCGATTGGCACCCCGGAGGCAAGATTTCACGACATCCGGCACACATACGCCGTAAACGCTATCCGCGCCGGAGACGACATCAAGACAGTGCAGGAGACACTTGGACATTTCAGCACGGCTTTCACGCTTGACGTGTACGCCCATGTGACGGATGAAATGAAGAAGGACAGCGCGGCGAAGATGGAAGTTTTCATGAAGAACGTTCTGAAACTGTGACGCCGCGCAAAATCTGGTAAGGGAAAAACCAAGGGAAACCGCAAGGATATAATACTCTAAAACCCGCATAATTCCTTAATTTTTGGGCTTTTACGCCTTTAAGTGATTGGGATGTTTTTCCATTCAATCAGCGTCGTTTCACCGGATTTCACGTACACGGTTTTGAGTTGCGTGTCGGGAACGTAGCCTTTGTTTTCAAGTTCCCTCATGGAATACTTTCCGGCCGATAGCTTTTGTCAAGGGAGTATGTAACTTTTTTATAAAAAAACGGGTGGAACACAAGATTTCCGCCCGTTTCCTGAAAACGTCGTGTGAGAGCTTTATACACGCTGGTGAGATTGTGAATAGCCCTACACATAAATAGCGATAAGGAAGTAACCCTATCATCGGCAGGAAGAAAACGATATTCTTTTCCTGCCGATGATTATTCTGTGTCCGGCGCGTTAAATGTCAAACGTGTCGTCCACGCCCCGCATTTCCATTTCATCCAGAAAGTTGAAAATAATGCGGATTTCCTGCTTTCTCGCCCGTCCGCGTCCCGTCGCGGAGTACACGACAATCTTCTTGACGAACTCATTCACAATGGCGGGCGTCAGCTCGTCGATGTCCACGTACTTTTTCGTCAGGGCGATGAAGCGGTTCAGATTGCTTTCCTGTTCTTCCTGACGCTCCACGCAGGTTTCCAAAGCGGCAATCTCAGCTTTGAGAGCCTCCTGTTCGGCCTCGTAGCCTTCCGTCATCTTACGGTAACGCTCCGGGGAGAGGTCGCCCAGAACCTTATCTTCGTAGGCGCGGGTGATAAGGGTGTCCAGATTGTCCATCCGCTTCCGGGTCTGCGCCAGACGCTTCCTGTCCTTTCGGAGAGCCTTGTCGCGCTCCTCCCGCCGACAGCGAAGCCACTCCTCCTGAAATCCGTTCAGGTCAGAGCGAACAAACTCCACTACGGAGCGAATGCGTTCGAGAACGACCTCCTTCAAGACCATCTCACGGATATAGTGGGGCGTACACTCGCCCCGGCTTCCCCGGTATTTTGCGCAGAGATAGCAGTCCTGACGCGTGTCCGTATGGGAGCGCACGTCAAAATACAGCTTACTCCCGCAGTCGGCGCACACCAGCAGGCCGGAAAACATCCCCTGACGCTCGGCTTTGGCTTTGCGCCGCTTGTTGCCGCGCAACTCCTGCACTCTCTCCCACTGCTCCATCGGAATGATGGCTTCCTGCGTATCAGGAATTATAACAATGTTTTCCGGAGCGTTGGGATACCGCTTTTTGAGCTTGTAGGACTTGGAAAACGTCTTGAAGTTACAGGTACATCCTGTGTATTCCACGCGTCCCAAAATTGCCGTGACGCTCTGTATCGGCCAGAAGAAGGGCTTTTCGGGCATCGGCTGACCCTTGCGCTGGGCGTACAATGCCCGCGCAATCGGCACACGCTGAAACTCCAGAATTCTGGAAATCTCACTCGGCCCCATCCCGGCGATGGTCATGTCGAAGATACGCCGCACTACGTCGGCAGCCTCTTCGTCCACAATCCACAGCCCTTTGTCATTCGGGTCAGCCAGATAGCCGTAGGGTGCCTTGCCGACGTGCTTGCCGTTTGCGCTTTTCGCCCTTACGACCGCACGGATTTTTTTGCTGGTGTCCTTGGCAAAAAATCGTTAAAAAGGTTCCGAAAGGGCGTAAAATCATTGTCTCCGAGCGCACTGTCCACATTATCGTTTACCGCGATAAAGCGCACGTCATGGGCGGGAAACACCAGTTCCGTGTACGTTCCGACCTGAAGGTAGTCGCGTCCGAAGCGGCTCAGGTTTTTTACGATAAACGTCCCCACAAGGCCCCGCTCCACAAGGGAGAGGGCTTCCTGAACGCCGGGGCGGTCAAAATTCGTGCCGGAGTATCCGTCGTCCACCAGTGTCCGCGTGTTCGTGAAGCCGTGCTCCGTCGCGTATTTGGAGAGGATGTCCCTCTGGTTTGCGATGCTGTTGCTTTCTCCTTCCAGCGCGTCCTCGCTACTGAGGCGGCAGTACAGGATGGTGATTTTCTGCTGATTCGCCATGTTATCCTCCTTTTCAAGCGAACCAGCCAATAGCGTTTCGGTAGATGGGATTATCATACCACAGTTTTCGTCATTTGTCACGTATAAATTTTCCTCCTCGTGAAAAAATGACGCGTTCCCAAAAGTACGCGCACCGTCCGCGCATGGACGTGCGATACGCATACTTTTGAGGCCGCGCTGACTTGCGCGTTTACGGATTCACGCGCATTGTTCGCTGTCCGACGAAATCAGACGCTTGAGTTTACGCCCCAGTAGCTCCTTCCCGGCGCATTCCGTGCTGACGATGTACGTCACGCCGCCGATGACGCGCTCCACCGTGTCGTGGAACGGATAATCCGGCTCCGGAAAGCCGCCGTACTCCGTATCCTGCCCCGTCTCCCGCTCCGTGTCCTCCGGGTATGCGTCTGTCGGCTCATAGATGTCGTAGACGTTCACAGGATCGTATTCAGACTGTTTGTTGCGTTTTTTGCCGTGTTTCAATAATATCACCCCGTTTCCATTCGGAATATTTGAAATCACGCGTTATCCTGTTTCGTGATTTCGGTCGCGGCGTCACTGTCGCGCCGTGTCTTTTCATATATGTCTGACGCTTTGTCCAAACAATTAGAATACACCATAGCGCGGGCTGTGTCAAGACTTTTTTAGAATTTTTATACGCTGAAAATAGTTGAGAAATTATATCAAAGTCTGAAAATATCTTGCATTTATGGCGAAAATAATTTGAAGTTCACGGTTTCATGTCGCTTGTTCGTTCCAGAGCGAATAATATCGCTAAACTATAGCTAAAGTTTACGGATTTGTGTGGTTACAGCTACGTAACAGTGAACGGACTGCGCAATGTCACGGACAAAATGTCCGCCACGTTGCGCAGTCTACAAGACGTGACCCGTCACGGCGTTGAAAACGCGCTGCGGCGGGTAATTTGCGTGATGCGCCATCGAAAGCGGACACGGCGTCGCTATCAGAATATGAACAATCGCTATCGAACTGCAAACGTAACGCTGGGCGCGTGACGCCAATATAACGTCACGGACACGGTGTCACGGGTGCATGGGGCGTGGCGACACGCCGACATGAGGTTGTGCGTGTACACGTCACCGCTATCAAATTACGAACAATCGCTACCAATCCGCGAACGTGACACTGGGTACGTGACGCTGACGCGCACGTCGAGGACACGACGGTGCGAGTGCGCTGGGGCGTGGCGACACGCCGACGTGAGGTCATGCGTAGACATGGCGTCGCTATCAGAATACGAAGAAATGCTATCAAATCATAAACGTGATACTGAGTGCATGACGCCGACATGAGCGTCGCGGACACAGAGGCGTGGGTGTAGCGAGGAGTGGCGACACGCCGACATGAAGTTGTGCGCGGACATGGTGCCGCTATCAAATCACGAATGTGACGCTGACACGCACGTCGCTGACACGATGGCGCAGGTGCGCCGCAGGATAATGACACGCCGACATGAGGTCGTTCGCGGACACGGTTCTGCTATCAGAATACGAACAACCGCTACTAATCCGCGAACGTGACGGTAGGCGCATGACGCCAATATAAACGTCACGGACGCGGCGGCGGGCCTGTCGTGACAGCGTGACGCCGACATGAGCGTCACGGACGCGACGGCGCGTGACGTTCAGCGCAGGACAAACAAAAAAGCCACTTTGTTAAAAGTGACCCGATTTACAAGAATGTGTACGTTTTTGCAAAAACGCGCCATGAAGAAAACAGATAAAAACTGCTTTGAAACTTGCTCAAAACCTTGCGTTTTGGGGGAGTTTTTCTTTTTGGGGGCGCTTGCAAAAACGTACAGGTTTCTGTCGGCTTAGTTCAGATGTATATTATAGCGGGTTCCACCCACACATATGTGAATAAACTGTGAACAAATTGTAAATTTTTAGCTTTGGAGCGAAGTTTTAACATTTTTGAAATATTGCGGCGCGGGAAAAGAAAGGAGCGGGTTCCGCTTGCGCGGCGAAACCCGTTCCCGGGGCTTATTTCGCTTTGCGGCCGCGGTTGTAGTTGATGAGACAGCCCGCTTTCACAATCTTGCGTTCGTCGTCGGTCATGCCGTCCACGTACAGCGCGATTTTCCCGGCCTTGCCGCCGCGAATGACGTAGGCCGCGATGTCGGACAAGTCGCCGTCGAGCGCGGAACGGATACCGGGGACGTAAATCCAGTCGCCCACGTCGAAGGCGTCCGGTTCCGACTTCATCTGGAACGGAATCATGCCCCAGTTCATCACGTTGGAGCGGTAGCGTTTCGTGGCGTATTCCTTGGTGATGTTGGCGAGGCCGCCGATGACGCGCTGGCAGGAAGCGGCCTGTTCGCGGGCGGAGCCGTCGCCCGGCTTGACGGCGTATATCACGGAGCCGATTTCGGTGTCAGCGGCGGAGACGCTTTCCTGTCCGGGAATTGCGCGGATAGTCTCGAAAATGTCGGTCAGCGCGGGTTCCGCCGCCGTGACATCCTTTCCGGCGACGCGGGACTTTTCCAGCGCGTCCACGGCCTTGGAGCGCCCGACGTAGCCGGGGTCGCGGCGGCTCAGCGTGAACTCCGCGAGGCCTAACGGGTTGGAGCGGAAAGAGGACGTTTCGCCGGACGGAATCAGCTCATCCGTGGTGGTGACGGCGTCCATAATCTTGGAGCAGACTTTCAGGAGGATGTTTTCGGTAAGGGCGCTCATGTCCGGCCAGTCCTTGATGTTGGGGCCGTAGACGAGGTCTCCCGCGTCGGCTCTGCCGAAGCCCTGATAGACGCGGCGCTCGTAAATGGCCGGGTCGAAGTTGTACGCGGGTACGTCGCCCCAGCAGTCCAGCGTTTCGGCGCTGGTGAGTACGCCGCCATTGGCGGCGGTCGCGGCGATGGAGCGGGCGTCCATAAGCGCCACGGCGGCCATTTGCCCCTTGCCGGGGTTGGAGCCTTCCCGGTTGGGGAAATTGCGCGTGGTGTGCCGGACGGACAGGCCGTTATTGGCGGGGGTGTCGCCCGCGCCGAAGCAGGGGCCGCAGAACGCCGTGCGGAGAATCGCGCCGGACGCCATGAGGTCGGCGGCGAAGCCCTTGCGGGTGAGGTCGAGAAATACCGGCTGGGAGGACGGATACACCGACAGCGAAAACTCCCCGTTGCCACAGCTCTTGCCGCGCAGACAGTTGGCGGCCTCCGCGACGTTCGTATAGCCGCCGCCCGCGCACCCGGCAATAATGCCCTGCTGGACGTGCAATTTACCGCCACGGATTTTGTCGGTCAGCGTGTACAGGGCGCGGCCGCCGCTGACTTTCTCCGCCGCCTTTTCCACCTCGCGCAGAATGTCGCCCAGATTCGCGTTGAGTTCGTCGATTTCGTAGGCGTTGGACGGGTGGAACGGAAGCGCAATCATCGGCTTGACCGTGGACAAGTCCACGTACACACAGCCGTCATAGTAAGCCACGTCGGCGGGGTTGAGTTCCCTGTAGTCGCCGCCGCGCCTGTGTTCCGTCAGAAAGGCCTTGGTGTCGCCGTCCGTGCGCCAGACGGAGGAAAGGCACGTCGTCTCCGTCGTCATCACGTCAACGCCGTTGCGGTAGTCGGTGGACATCGACGACACGCCCGGCCCCACAAATTCCATGACCTTGTTCTTCACGTAGCCATTCTGGAATACCGCGCCGATAATGGCCAGCGCGACATCCTGCGGCCCCACGTACGCCCGAGGCTTGCCCGTCAGGTAAACGGCCACAATGCCGGGATACTTGACATCATAGGTATCTTCTAACAGTTGCTTGACGAGTTCGCCGCCGCCCTCCCCGATAGCCATAGTCCCCAGCGCGCCGTAGCGGGTATGGGAGTCGGAGCCAAGAATCATCTTGCCGCAACCGGCGTGCATTTCGCGCATGTACTGGTGAATCACGGCGATATGGGGCGGCACATAGATTCCGCCGTACTTCTTGGCCGCCGAGAGGCCAAACAGGTGGTCGTCCTCGTTAATCGTGCCGCCGACGGCGCACAGCGAGTTATGGCAGTTCGTCAGCACATAGGGCAGCGGAAACTTTTCCATGCCCGACGCTTTCGCGGTCTGGATAATGCTGACAAAGGTAATGTCGTGGGAGGCCATCACGTCGAATTTCAGCTTCAGGCCTTCCATGTCGCCGGACGTGTTATGGGCTTTCAGGATGGAATAGGCAATCGTACCCCGTCTGGCGTCGGCCTTACTCCTGCCTTGCAGGGCGGGATGTTTCGCCGCGTCCGCGTCCGCCACGATTTCCGAGCCGTTGACCAGCCACGCGCCGCCGTCATATAACTTTACCATTCGTTTTTCCTCCTCGCATGGTTTCCGGTTCTGTCCGCGTAACGGACATCGCGAAAAGTATACCATACGCGCCGCGAGATTACCAGAGCGGCGGGAAAGTTGTGTAAAGGAATCATTGGCAAAGTCCGCCCCTCCGTCACTCCGTGACGCCTCCCCCGCTGTGCGGGGGGCGGGATATCAGCAAAGTTTCGCTCCGGCGGGGATTGCGTCATCTAAAATGATAAGGTTCAATTTTTCCTCGCCGCGTTCCTTGTGGACGGCGGAGAGCAACATACCGTTGCTTTCCAGCCCCATCATCTTGCGCGGCGGCAGGTTCACGATAGCGGCCAGCGTCTTTCCGATGAGCGTTTCCGGCTCGTACCACGGATGAATGCCCGACAAAATCTGTCTGTCGGTGCCGGAGCCGTCGTCGAGCGTGAAGCGCAACAGTTTCGCGCTCTTTTTGACCGCCGTACAGTCCTTGACCTTGACGACGCGGAAATCACTCTTGCAGAACGTCTCGAAGTCGACGGGGGTTTCCGTCCACGGTTCCAACTCCACGGGCGGGAGCGCGGCCTTTTTGGCGGCCTCCGACGCCGCTTCCAGTTCGGCCAAGGCCTTGTCCATGTCCACACGCGGGAAGAGGTTCTCCCCCTTGGAGATTGTCGCGTCCACGGGGAGCGTACCCCATACGGCGGCACTGTCCCACGTTTGCGCGGCTTCCGGCGCGCCGATTTGCGCGAACAGCTTCTGGCACGATTCCGGGATAAACGGCGTGAGCAGTACGCCGCAGATACGCGCCGTTTCCAGCAGGTTGTAGAGGACATGTGCCAGACGCGCCCCGTTTGCGTCCATGTCCTTGGCCAGCGCCCACGGCGCGTTCTCGTCAATATACTTGTTCGCCCGCTGGATGACCTTGAAGATTTCGGACAGCGCGTTATGGGGCGCGAAGGCCTCCATTTGTTCCTCGTAACGGTTCCGGAGACCGGACGCCAGCGCGACAAGCTGGGCGTCGTAGAGAAGCGGGTCGCCGTCCTGTACGGCGGAGAGCGTGACATCGTTCCCAGCGGACGCCAGCGCCGCTAAGTCGGTTTCGTCGCGGGTAGCCCCGGCGGATTCCGGGAGCTTGCCGCCAAAGTATTTGACGGCCATTGCCGTGGTACGGGAGACAAGGTTTCCCAAGTCGTTTGCAAGGTCGGTGTTGATGGTCTGAATCAGGAGTTCGTTGGAGAAGTTGCCGTCGGAGCCGAAGGGGAACGTACGCAGCAGGAAGAAGCGCAACGCGTCGACGCCGAACTGTTCCGCCAAAATATACGGGTCGACGACGTTGCCTTTCGATTTCGACATTTTGCCGCCGTCGAGCAACAGCCAGCCGTGGCCGAATACGTGTTTTGGGACGGGTTCGCCCAAACTCATGAGCATGGCAGGCCAGATAATCGAATGGAACCGCACGATTTCCTTTCCGACGATGTTGACGGCGGTCTGGCTTCTCTCGCACGAATTTTCGCGGACAGTCTCGCCGCGCCAGTAACGGTCGTAGTCGTGGTACTGGTCGTTCTCGTATCCAAGGGCGGTGATATAGTTGCTGAGGGCGTCGAGCCAGACATAGACGACATGCTTTGTGTCGAAGTCGACCGGAATGCCCCACTGGAAACTCGTCCGCGACACGCACAAGTCCTCCAGACCGGGGTCAAGGAAGTTTTTGACCATTTCGTTGACGCGGCTCCGGGGCTGTAAAAAGTCCGTGTTCTCCAGCAGGTCACGGATACGGTCGGCGTACTTGCTCATACGGAAGAAGTAGGCCTCCTCCTCGGCGTCGACGACGGGGCGTCCGCAGTCGGGACAGCAGCCGTCTTTCAACTGGCTTTCCGTCCAGAACGATTCGCACGGCGTACAGTATTTTCCCTTGTACTTGCCAAGGTAGATGTCGCCGTTTTCGTACATGCGGCGGAAAATGCGCTGTATCGACTTGACGTGGTAATCGTCGGTCGTACGGATGAAGCGGTCATTGGAGATGTTCATCAGCCGCCACAGGTCGCGGACGCCGCGCGGCCCCTCCACAATGCCGTCCACGAACTCTTTGGGCGAAAGCCCGGCCTCTTTGGCTTTTGCCTCGATTTTCTGTCCGTGTTCGTCGGTTCCTGTCAGGAAGATTACGTCCCGGCCTTTGAGGCGCTGGTAGCGCGCCAAGGCGTCCGTGGCGACGGTGCAGTAAGTGTGTCCGATGTGGAGCTTGTCGGACGGGTAATAAATCGGCGTCGTGATAAAATAGGGTTTGCGTTCTGACATAAAAACAGCCTCCTTTTTCAGTCGCGGGTTCCATTATAGCGGAAACGGACGAAATTACAATCCCCATTTTGCTTTTCGGCGCGGAATCGAACACACGGCACATATATTTTGATTGTGTCCGCGAAAAAACACTCTTGAAAATCGCTTGCGGATGTGGTATAATTTCTGTGGAAAAATTTTGACATGCACAAGGAGGCTTTTTTGTGTCAAGGCTTATCATGAAATCGCTCTCAAAATTGCGGAGCGGAGACGCCGTTTCCGTCACCTATGGGAACGTGACCCACCCGGAGACGCTCTCCGGGACTGTGACGGAGAACGAAACCGAGTACGACGCCAGTCGCAATCCCACTGGCGGAACGCTTATGCTGACGGATGAGGCGGGACAAGAACTGTTTTTGAGCTACAGCATCATTCACGGCTGGAAGCAGGTCACGTCAGTGTCACCCGCGCCCGTACCCGCGTCCGCGCCGATAGCGGCACCTGCGGCGGCACCGACGCCGATACCGGAACCCAAAATCGAGATTATGTCCTTATTGAGAGACGAAGTGTCCGTTGCCGGACTTGCGCTCAGTGACCGGAAAATCCGTGACCTGTTCGGACAGCTCCCCCGTAAGGAACGGAAAAAACTTGACGCCGCGTATAGTAAATTCCAATATGGGGTGAAATGCACCGACCGGGAGCGGATGTCAGCGGCGGCACGCGCCGCCTACCAACTCATCACCCAGCCGCAGACACTGCGTCAGGACGGCTGGAGTACGGACGCGGCCTGCTTCTGCGGGGCGCTTCTTGCGCGCGCGGGTCTGTACTACGCGGATGTGTTTCTTGTGGGGAGATGTTTCCACGAGGCCGCTCTGTGCGCGTTCCGGGAAAAGACGTGGGCGAAGGCGGGCGCGTACGCCGCGCTGGCACTGCTCGAACCCGATGCCAGACACCCCGAGGACTCTTCCGAGGAGGATTTGCTGACCATTCTGACGGTCAGCGCCCTGAACGCCAAAGACCTGTCGGCCATTCGTCTGCTGGACAAACGCCTTGGTATCGCGTTTCAACCGAATCTGCGACGGGTGCTGGCCGCGCTGGTGTCCAGTCGGCCGCTTCCGGAGGCCGTCAATACGCAGGACACAGAGCGTACGCTTTCGGCACTCGCGCCGCACTTCCCCGGAACGGAAAGTATGGCGGAAATCCGGCGCTTCACGGCCTTGGAGGCCGACGAGGATGTGTCCGGCGGCGTCCAAATGCCGGAACCGCCCACGATTTCCGCGCCGCCCGAGCGCCGTTACACTGGCTGGATTAGCAAACTCGACTGGGGCGGCCGCCGGGGAGAAATCACCGCGCCCGACGGGCGTTGCTACTTCGCCTATCAGGAAGTGGAAAAGCCCCTTGCCCAGAAGTTAGAGGAGAACTTAAATAACCGTCTGGAAGGCCCCCTGCTGTGGGTGAGCTTCATTCCCCGCGAGGGCTGGGCGTACGAAATCCGCGCCGCAGAATCGCCGCTTGTGCTGGCGCGGCAGGCCGCCGCGCGCGGGGAGTATGAGAACGCTATCGCCTTGTGCGAGGAGGCCGCGCTGACGCCCGACGCCCAAAACGCTATGGGCGACCTTGTGCAGTTCGCCTTGGAAAAGTTCCGCATGGACAGGCAGACGGATACGCTCTACGAGGTGGAGTCGTTCTTCCGCGCCCATCAGGACGCCTACCCGCAGGAACCGTGGCGTATCGCGGCCGTCGGGCAGTTGTACTATGGCCTCTGTCAGTTCCCCGTGTCGCGTGAGTATCTGGGACAGGCGCTGCAGGCCGGACCCATCAGCGCCAAAGTGCGCTCGACGTTCCTCGCGCAATATATCCGCTCCTGTATCCGCAGTTACTACGAGAAGCTCGACCTGTCCCTCATGGACGACGTGCGGCGGAGCGCGCAAGAGTGGCTCGACCTCTACCACAGCGACGAACTCAGCGGCGACGAACAGAACGCCCGTTTTTACCCGCGCATTCTGATTTGGAAGTGCCGCGCCGAGTGTGCGCTGAACATGCCCGACGAGGCCGAGGAGGACTTGCGCCTTGCGTCGGAGGTTCTCCCGCCCTACGACGAACGCCTTGCGCGTTCGTACGCCGCGCTGGAGGAGACCCGCAAACGCGTGAACCGTAACCGCCCCGACGCAAACGGCGCTCCCGTGGAATCCAACACTTTTAATGACCCCGCCGTTTCCGGGGAAGATGTCGCGGAAGCCCTTCCCCGCGACGAGGACGCGTCCGGCGATGAGAATGCCGACGAAGACGAATACGACGAAGAAGAGCCGGAAGCCGGGGACGAGAATATGGAGACCGTCCCCTATCAAGACAAGGACGGCTGGGCGGCGCTCGGCCTGACGAAACAGGATATTGTCGGCGGCGCAATGGGGTTCGACGGCTCCGACGCCGTGCCGCTGGCCGTCGCCTACCTGAAAGCCGCCTCCACGCTCAACGATTCCCTCTTACCCGTCTACCGCATTGCCGCCCTTGCCGTCAGCGACCCCATGACGACCTGCGACTACTCCATTTCCACGCTCCTGAACGCGTTCGAGAACATGGACACCGACTATCCGCGCTTGACCGACTTCTGTATGGGGGCGGCGTTTCTGCGGGCGTCGTTCCTGTCCGGGCGCGGCTGGGACTTCACCGCGCGCGGCCTCCGCGACAGCATTTCCGTCGTCCGGGACTTGCCCGCGCTACAGGGTGCCTGCGACACCCTCGACGAGTTCCGCAATCTCTCCGGGCAGGCCATGGACATTTACGCCGATTACCGGAATCAGGACGTGAACCGTATCCGGGACGAACTGGAAGAAGTCGTACACCACGCGGAGGAGGTCTACCGCCGTTTCGTGCTGACGCCGCCGCGTGAGGGTGTGCGTTTCGCCCGGCTTCTGGAAACGAAAAAAATCGCGTTCGCCAAGGAAAACTGGCTTTCGACCATGGTTCACCACGTCATGGAACGCGACCACGCCGCGCTGGAAGCCGAACGGGACAACTTCGTGGAACGTTACCTGAACGGCGTGCCGCTGTTCTCACACAAGCAGTTGAGTACCGACGCCGTGGACGAGTTCATAGAGGACTGCTGGACGCAGGCCGCAAAGCGTCTGCGCCTCCAGAAGGAACACACGGACTTGCAGGGCGACCGCCGGAATAATCTCCGCTCCAACATTACGGAAATGCTGGACGTTATCTGCCACTGGTACGCGCTGACCGGACGGAATTCCGGCATGATAGGGCGTACGCCGGAGGGAGAGGCCGCCGCCGCCAATCTCCACCCGCGCCTGTCCGGGCAGTTGGAGGAACTCGCCGCCTATTGTCAGGACACCGTGTTGCAGGCCGACACCCCGGAAGACCGTCTCGGCCTCCGCATTCTGGGACACACCGCGCAGGAACTCTCCGACCGTCTCGAAGGCCGTTGGAGTTTCGAGCAGGAAAATTTCTTCTATGTCACGTTCCTGAAAAGCGACGCCATTCTTTTGGACGAGGACTTTCTGCCGGACTTCTCCTCCACGTTCTGCGCCCTGCCGGAATTGAATGTGCTTGCCCGCATTCGCGCCCACGCCGAAAGCGAGTTTTCCGACTGGCAGACGCGCCTTGACCGCATTTACGGCCCCGACAGAACCGCCCACAACTACGGCACCGCCGCCCGCATTCTGGCCTATCTCCGCGCCACCGGCCACGCCGACGCCGTGACCGTCCCCGAAAACGCCGAACAGTTCGACACGCAGGCGCGTCTACAGGCCGGCGTCCGCTTCCGGAGCTTCTTGGAGGCCTACGCCCTCGCCATGAACTACGGGCAGATTATGCACTCCGACAATTTCTGTGCAACGCTGGAGGACACGGTTCGCTACTGGTACGTGGACTGCCTCAAAAGCCGGAACTACGGCTTCTTCAACCGGATTCTCACGCAGGCTATGGACAAAATCCACGAGAGCGCGCAGGAGTACGAATCGCTTCTCAGCGCACAGCTTGACGCGCTCATCAGCGGCAATCAGGAGCAGTTCGACCAGCACCCCGGCTATATTGACGCCATCCGCGAACAAATCACCAATCAAAATTTCATCGTCGCGGAGGACTGGATGCGCCGTATCCGCGTCGGGGACTTCTCGCTCGATATCCAACAGCCGGAGGCGCTCGGATATCTGGAGGACTTCTGGAACAGCTACGCGGCGGTCTATAATAAGGTGTCCGACGCCAGCCGCTCTTTGTCCGCGCTTCTGGGCGGACGCCGCGTCCGCAACAAGGACATGAAGGGCGCACAGCAGCTTATCGACAACTGGCTCAACAACGGCAGTCCGTCCAGCCCCGAACGTATCACGCAACTGCTCAACCGTCTGGGGTGGAACAACATCCAAGTGACGGCGTACCGCTTCCCCGCCGACCCCAAGACCGAAATCTACCACGCCAAGCAGGACGCGGAAGCCGCCAATATGACCGCGCCGCTTCACCCTATCGCGGCGTTCGGCTCCCGGTTAGCCCGGGAGGGTATGTACGTCGTCTGCCTCTACGGCTCCTACGACTGCGACCGCCTCTACGAGAAAATCCGCTCCCTCGACGCACTCGACGGGAACAAGGTCATTCTGCTGGACTACGCCCTCGGCGGCGTCGACAGACGCGTACTCGCCCGCAAAATCAAACAGCGGGAAAGCGGCCTCCGGAACGTCTATCTGGTCATTGACCGCGTTCTCCTCTGCCACCTCGCCAACAACTACAACGAAAATCTGATTAACCGTATCTTAATGGCGGACGGTATTCCGTTCTCGTACTGTCAGCCGTACGTCGTGGAGTCGTCGCACACCATGCCGCCGGAAATCTTCATCGGCCGGAAAGACGAACTGCTTCGCATTGAGGACCCCAACGGCGTGAACCTGATTTACGGCGGGCGTCAGCTCGGGAAGTCCGCGCTCTTCAAAAAGGCTCGCGGCGACTTGGACGGCAATCAGGGACGCCGCGCCGTGCTGGTCGATATCAAGGACTGCGACTGCGCCGCCGCCGCCCGGAGGCTGTCCATGGAACTCATGGAGCTGGAAATGCTCCCCGACGACGGCCCCGCCATTGAGGACTGGGACGAACTCTGTGACCTGATTCGCCGCTATCTGCGCCGCAATGAGGATGTCCGTTATCTGCTCATCATGCTGGACGAGGCCGACACGTTCATTTCCGATTGCAGCCAGTACAACTACAAGCCGCTCGTGAACCTGAAAAACATCCAGCAAATTTTGCCGGGGCGCTTCAAGTTCGCGCTGGCCGGACTGCATAACATTATCCGTTTCAACCGGGAAGTGGCGCTCGGAAAGAACGCCGTCATTACGCAGTTCTCCTCCCTGAAAATTACGCCGTTCCGCACCCCGGAGGCGCAGGAACTCTTAACGGCTCCGCTGAGCTATCTGGGGCTGTCCCTGCCAAGCCGCGTGACCGTCTCGCAGATTCTGGCCACCGTGAACTACTTCCCCGGCCTGATTCAACTGTACTGCCAGAAACTGATAGAATCCCTCCGCGCCCCCGACTACGCCGGGTACGATGTCAAGCGCACGCCGCCCTATGTCATCACCGACGACCACCTCCGCCGCGTCATGGCCGACAAGGAATTTATGGAGCAAATCCGGGAAAAGTTTGAAATCACGCTCCGCCTCGACCAAGACCAAGGCAGTTGCTACTACCCGCTGACGCTCTTAATCGGCTGGATGTACACGGACGAACCGTCGCGCGGCGGCTACACGGCGGGGGATATCCTCCGGCACGCGAAAGACCTGTCTATCGCGCCTCTGCGCGACCTCTCCGAAGAACAGGTTGACGCGCTCTTGCAGGAGCTTCAGGATTTGAACATTCTGCGGAGCGTCAGTCAGGACACCTACCTTCTGGCGTCCAAAAACTTCCGCGACCTGCTCGGCTCCGATGACCAGATTTTCGAGAAGCTGTCCCGCATGGGGGAGGGCAACGCATGAACCCCGACAATATCTGGTGGGGTCAGATTGGAAACTCTCTGCGCCTGCTGGCGAACGTGACGGAACATCTCCGCGACCATCGTTCGGCGGTGCTGTCCATGCCGGAGCGCTTCCCGTGGCGGGAGCGCTTCTACCGGGAAATCGACATCCGGCGCGCCCCGTACAGCGTGGCGCGTCGCCTGAAACGTGTCGCGTGGTCTGGCAAGGGCGAACCCGGGCAATTTATCCTGTCAGACATGTGTCCGCTCGACGTGCAGGCCGACTACTGGCCGGGGCAGACGTACGGGGAGTATCTCGCGTCCCGGCGCAATCTGACAATCAACGATTACGATATCTGGATTACCGGAGTACACCGGAAATCCGACCTGATGAAGTGGGCGGAGTTCGTGACGCAGTATCACGCCGCCGTCAGGGACGCGGAACCCCACGCGGTCTTTCTCATCGAGTACGACGGCCCGCCGATGAAGTCCGGGAACTTGGAGCAGATTTCGTGTCAGGTGGAGCGCTACGACTGCCGCGTGTTTTGTCTGGAAATGGCGGCGGCGCTGTCCGGAACGCACCTGCGCGACTATCAGGCCGAACTCGCGTTGAGTATCGCGGGCAGTCAGCCGGAGCTCTGCGCGGCGCTTCTGGACACTGGCGGGCGTCTCGTGGAGGAACCCTTGGAGACGGCGCGGCAAGTCCTCGCCACGGCGCGCGACTCGGACGGCAAGCATTTTCCCGCCCAGACCGAAAGCGAACTCATCAGTAAGGTATGGCTCGCGGCCGTGGCGCTCTTGTTCCCGCTCATGGAGCGCTACCGTATCGACTTCATAGAGCGGCACAAGCTCGAACTGTCGCGCTTCCTGCCGATATCCAATTCCAACGGCGACGAAGTGACGGAACCATTTGACTTGGAAATCGGCGCGCTGTGCTACATCATCGCCAATCTGCGGGTACATTTATTCACCCCCATGGAGGTCAACGGACTGCGCCTCTGCCGCCGGATACGGAACCAGCTTGCGCACAACAAGCCCGTGGACTGCGCCGACGTGCAGGCCGTCATGGACTTGTAAAACGAAAACGGGGCTGTCTCAAAACGCGAGGCAGCCCTTGACTGGAATATAATGGAAAATTAAAAAATACGGCGGCGGCGTCGCGGCATTCGGGGAAAAGGAAGTGGTATACTATGAAACAATGGATATTCTGGTTTTCGCTGACGCTGTGTCTGTGTCTGGCGGGGTGCGGCGTCGCGGGGGACGGGGACGCCGAAACCGTCGCGGAACCGGAGACTGTCCCGGCGCGGGCGGATTATGTCACCACGCTGTCCTTCTGGTTCGCGGCGAACGGTACCGGGGAATCCGTCATGCGGGAAATTCTGGACGACTTCAACGCCTCCCACGGAGACTACTATGTGCAGGGAACGGTCTTTAGCGGCTATGAGGAACTCAACAACGCGGTAATGGCCTCCTTCACCACGGGGACAGCGCCCGATATTGTACTTTTGGAGCGGGACATGTCCATAGACTTGCGGCAAAAGGGGCTGACCGTGGATTTGACGCGGATTTTGCAGGGGGACATTCATTTCAACGCCGGGCGCTTCCTCTCCGTCTATTACAATCAGGGCGTGTCGGAGGACGGGCGGATTTTCGCCATGCCGCTCTACGGCACAACGCAGGTATTGTACTACAACAAAGCGGCATTCCGGGAAGCGGACATCGACCCGGAATCCATCCGGACGTGGGGCGACTTGGCCGACGCCGCGAGGGCGATTCAGGCCACTGGACACTATGCCTACGGCTGGGAACCCATGTGGGGCTACGAAAACATGCTTGACGCGGCGCTGTCCAACGGCGGCACGGTCTTTTCCCCGGACGGGCGCACGGTGACTATCAACACGCCGGAGTGGGTCGAGGTCTGGGAGGCGTTCCGGGAGTACCTCCACGAGGCGCGGATTATGCGCGTACACTCCGGCGGACACGGCTGGGAGTATTGGGACTACACGCGGAACGATGTCCTGCAAGGCGTCGCGGGGGGCTATACCGGTTCCTCCGGTGACCAGGCCGACGTTGACTTTGAGCGGGTGGGCATGCTTGAACAGCCCGCATGGCGCGAGGGAACCACCGCGCTTCCCGAGGCCAAAGCACTGCTTCTCAACGTCCTGAGTACGTCCGCGCAGGACAGGCAAATCGGCGCTTACGCGCTGATTCGGTACTTAATCGACGTTCCCGCGCAGGTTCGCTGGACAATGGGGACGGGCTATATCGCCGTCAATCAGGATGTCTTGCAAGACGGGGACTATCAAGACTATCTGACCCGGAACCGGTACGCCCAAGTCCCGCTGAATCAGAGCAGACACGCCTCCGTGTACCCGTACGACCCCACGGGCGGCGTTATCCGGAAGGTGTTGCAACTGGCGGCCGACCAAGTGCAGATTGAGAACTTGAGCGCGCAGAAAGCGTTAGACGAGGCGCAGTGGAAGGCGCAACAGGCCTTGGACGCGACGCTTCCCCCGGAAGCCGTCGAGACGGGAAATCAGAATGGGGGCGCGGGAGAATGAAACAAAGATGGTTCCAAAGCCTTTTCCCAATCGGGAGCAGGGACACCCCGCCCAACGGCGGCACGTCGCGAACGCTTCGATTTCACAAATGGCTTGTGGCGTTTCCGGCGGCGGCCATGCTTCTGGTGGCCTGCTGGTTTCTGTTCCGCGTCCCTCCGCGCCCGGGCGGCGGAGCCGTATCCATTACGGATATCGGGATTCTCTTCAACGGCAACATTGAGGACAGAGGATACGTGCAGGCGCAGTACGAGGCGCTGGTAAGCGTGGCGGCGGAACGCGGCGCAAAGCTCCACGTACGGTCGTCTGTCCCCGTGGACGGGAATTTTCCGGTTCTGGCCGAGGAACTCATCCGGCAGGGCTGTCAGGCCATTTTCAGTGACAATTACATGTTCGACGACGACCTGCTCCGGCTCGCGGCGGCACATCCGGACGTGTACTTCCTGAACGCCTCCGGCATGGTGTCGGCGGACAACCTCTGTTCCTGCTTGGGGCGGGTGTATCAGGTTCGGTACCTGTCGGGCATTGTGGCGGGCATGCAGACGAAAACCGGGCAAATCGGCTACATCGTCGGCTGTCTGACGCCGGAATCCATACGCCAGCTCGACGCCTTCACCATTGGCGTCCGCAAGGCCAACCCCGGCGCGGTCGTCTACGTCCGCCATACCGACGACTGGAACGACGGCGAAAAGGCCGCCGCCATGACCTCGCAACTGCTGGACGCGCACCAAATCGACGTGCTGACAGCGCATGTCAACCCCGTTTCGCCCCTGCGCGTGGCGAATCAGCGGGGCGTGTACACCATCGGGAACAACTACGACAACCGGGAACTGTTCCCCGAAACCTACCTCACGGCGTGCCTGTTCGACTGGAAGGCGTTCTTTTCGGCGCGCCTGAACGAATGCGTACAGGGACGCTTCACGGGTCAGCTCTACTGGGACGACATAGAAAGCGGCCTTGTCAGCCTCGCGCCGCTGACAGACTTGGTCGTGCCGGGCGCGGGCGCGGCGGTGGCGGCGGAACAGGAACGCATGGAAAAGGGACAATATGACGTTTTTTTCGGTCCTGTCACGGATACCTACGGCACGCTTCAACTCCGGGAAGGCGAAAACTTGTCCGACGAAACGCTTCTGCACAGTATCTTTTGGCTTGTGGACGGGGTGGTGATGGAATGATGGAACGCGGCGGAAACGATATCGCAGACCAGCGCGTTCTCCGGCTCTCGCTGACACTGCTGGGCATGCTGTCGGCGGTGGCGCTGATAGGCGTGCTTCTTCACGCGCGGGTCAACGTCCTGCTCGACGGCTACATGGAGGTGCAGGGCGAAAAACAGGCCGAGACTTTGGCCGAACTGACGGAACGCCAGTTTCAAGTGGAGCTGACCGCGCTTTATACCGTCGCCAGCGAACTCCCCGGCATTGAGGGCATGCGCACGGAGGCGCTGCGGGCAATCCAAGAGGCGGACTACGCCGGGCGGATTGGCGTGCAGCGAATCGACGGCCGCCCCTTTTTCGGCGAGGCCTACAGCCCGCAGGACTTCCCCTGTATCAAGAAAGCGGTTCACGGGGAAAACGCTATCTCGTTCTGCCCCGGAAAAGGGCTGATGTTCTGCGTCCCCGCACTCCGGGAAAATCGCGTTTCCTTCGTGGTCTACAGGCTCTACCCGGAAACGGCGCTCTATGGGCGCTTCGGCGTGATGAGCTACAGCGGCGCGGGGCGGACGCGTATCACCGACAGCGCCGGACAGATTATCGTCGCGGCGAGAACGGAGGCTTTGCCCCTGTTCGACGAGGACAGCCCCGCCGGGGGCTTCAAGGAACTGGAAGACAGGCTCTATGCGCGGAAAAGCGCCGCGCTGTTCCGCCCCTCCAGCGTCGGCGAACTCATGCTCTACGCCGCGCGGATTCGGGGTACCGACTATCATTTGTTGGGCTACGTCCCGAAAAGCGTTGTCATGCAGGGCATACAGCAAATCGGGGTTCTGGTGGTGCTGGTGTTCGCCATTCTGTCGGGCGCGGTCTTTGTGGGCGGCTTCCTGATGATTGTTTTGGAGAACAAGTCCCGCGAGAGTGACGCGCTCCGGGAGGCCGCGCGCGTCGCGGAGAAGGCCAGCATTGCTAAGAGCGAGTTTCTTTCCAACATGTCCCACGACATCCGGACGCCCATGAACGCCATTATCGGCTTTACCAATCTGGCGATTCAGAACCCCGCCGACACCCAGCGCGTCACTGAGTACCTCAACAAGATTCAGGCGTCCTCCAATCACCTGCTGTCCCTGATTAACGACGTGCTGGAGATGAGCCGCATTGAGAGCGGCAGAATTGAACTCGACGAAACGCCCTGCTCTCTGCCCGCGATTCTCCACGACCTGAATACCATCATCGTCGGGCAGGTCGAGGCCAAGCAGCAGGAATTGACCATGAACGCCGAGAACATCGTCAACGAAACGGTGTGGTGTGACCGCCTACGGCTGAATCAAGTGCTGTTGAATCTGCTTTCCAACGCGATTAAATATACGCCGTCCGGCGGGAAGCTGTCCGTCCGGGTGATTCAACACCCCTGCGACACCCCCGGCCGCGCCGGGTACGAAATCCGCGTCAAGGACAACGGAATCGGCATGACCCCCGAGTTCGCCGCGAAAGTGTTCGACTCCTTCGAGCGGGAAAAGTCCTCCACCGTCAGCGGGATTCAGGGAACCGGGCTGGGCATGGCCATTACAAAGCGTATCGTGGACATCATGGGCGGTACCATCCGGGTCGAGACCGAAAAGGGCAAGGGTACGGAATTTATCGTAAATCTGGAACTGCGGGTGGATGACGAAAGCCACAAAAATTATGACAGCGCCGTATTGCAGGGCGTCCATGTCCTTGTGGTCGACGACGATTTCAACACCTGCGACAGCACCACGGCCATGCTGAACCAAATGGGCATGCGGGCGGAGTGGACGCTTTCCGGCAAAGAGGCGGTTTTGCGCGCAAAGCAGGCTATGGAACGGGACGACGCTTTCGGGGTCTTTATGCTCGACTGGAAATTGCCCGACCTCAACGGCGTGGAGACGGCGCGGCGGATTTGCGACGCCGTGGGGGAAAATGCGCCCGTTCTGCTCATCACGGCCTACGACTGGCCGTCCATCCGGGAGGAGGCGACGGCGGCCGGGGTCAAGGGCTTCTGCGACAAGCCGCTGTTCGCGTCCGAACTGTCCGCCGCGCTGGCGCGGGTGCTGGGTGCCGCCCATGAGGCCGAACAGAACGACGACGCCTCCGAACAGGAGTTCAGTTACGAGGGCTTCCGGCTTCTGCTCGTGGACGACATCGAGATGAACCGCGAGATTGCCGCCGTGGTGCTGGAAATGAACGGCTTCGAGGTCGAGGAGGCCTGCGACGGTACGGAGGCCGTGGAAAAGGTTCTGGAAGCGGCTCCCGGATACTACGACGCGGTATTAATGGACATCCAAATGCCCACCATGAACGGCTACGAGGCCACGCGGGCAATCCGCGCCGCCGACAACCCGAACGCCAGCATTCCCATTATCGCCATGACCGCGAACGCGTTCGACGAGGACAAAAAGGCCGCTATTGAGGCGGGCATGAACGGCCATGTGGCAAAGCCGATTGACGTGTCCACATTGCTTCAGGTACTCTCGGGCGTACTGCGGCGCAATAACATGGAGAACCAGTCATGAAAAAGGGCTTGCTTTACATTCACGGAAAGGGCGGCACGGCGCGGGAAGCGGAACATTACAGGCCGCTGTTCCCGGACTGCGACGTGACCGGCTTGGACTACCAGTCCCGGACGCCTTGGGATGCCCGGGACGAATTCCGGCGCTTCTTCGACGCCTTCGGCGCGGAACACGACCACATTATACTTGTGGCAAACAGTATCGGCGCGTTCTTCGCCATGCACGCGCCCGGCGTCGGGCGGATTGCGCGGGCGTACCTGATATCGCCCGTCGTGGACATGGAACGCTTGATTCTCGACATGCTGCGCTGGGCGGGCGTCACGGAGCGCGCGTTAATGGAACAGGGTACCATAGAAACCGCGTTCGGCGAGACGCTGTCTTGGGAGTATCTGGCGTGGGTTCGGGGACACCCGGTTTCGTGGACTGTGCCGACTTCGATTTTGTACGGCGGGAACGACCATTTGCAGTCACCGGACACAATACAGGCCTTCGCGTCGCGTGTCGGGGCGGATGTGACCGTCATGGAAAACGGGGAACACTGGTTTCACACTGCGGAGCAAATGTCGTTTCTGGATGACTGGATTCTTCGGAAGCGGGGAATACTGTAAAAACGTCACAATGTGTCCGAAAGCGGACAAGTAAATTTATGGGCTGTCCCATGCGCGGGACGGCCTTTTCTGTTTGTGCAACCCTGCAAAACTTTACCACGCGAAATTTGACATATCCTGTAAGCGAAAACAGGATTGTTTTTCCGCGCCGGACAGATTATAATAGGGCTGTCCCCGTATCCGACACATCTTCCACAAGAAACGAGGTGCAGAATGAATCCATTTGACATACTGTCCCTGTTGGGCGGACTGGCTATGTTTTTGTACGGCATGCGTCTCATGGGGGATTCCCTGAAAGGGAGTTCCTCCGGCACGCTGAAAGTCGCCATGGAACAGGTGACAAACAACCCTGTCAAGGCTTTTGTGCTGGGCTTGCTTGTCACGGCGCTGATTCAGTCCTCCACGGCAACCATTGTCATTACCGCCGGACTTGTCGGCGCGGGTATCCTGACTTTACATCAGTCTCTGGGCATTATCATCGGCGCGAACGTCGGCACCACCGTCACCGGACAGATTATCCGCCTGCTCGACCTCAACGCTTCCGGCGGGGCTTCGTGGCTGAGGCTCCTCCAGCCGTCGACGCTCGCGCCCGTGGCGCTCATTTTCGGCATGGTCGTGCTGATGAGCGGGCGCGTCAAAAACGCGCAGTCCGTCGGCGGAATCGCAATCGGGTTCGGCGTCCTGTTCTCGGGACTGCTCAACATGACAGGCTCCGTCAACACGCTGGCCGAATCCGGTATCATCGAGGGCATGTTTTCCCATCTGGGCTCCAATCCCTTTCTGGGATACGTCACGGGCGCGGGCGTGGCGTTCGTGTTACAGAGTTCTTCGGCGACCGTGGGCATTTTGCAGGCGTTTTCGGCGTCGGGACTGCTGACATTTAAGGCGATTTACGCGGTTATCGTCGGTATTTATCTCGGCGACTGCGTGACGACGGCGATTGTCTGCTCTATCGGCGCGGAGACCGACGCCCGCCGCGTGGGCATTGTCAATATCATGTTCAACTTTGGCAAGACGGTCGTGGTACTCGTGGGCGTGACGGTCGTACACCGCCTCGGACTGCTCGACGGCCTCTGGAACCAGACCGTAAACTCGGGTGTCATCGCCAACACGAACACGGTCTTTAATCTGACCTCCGCCGTGTGCCTGTTCCCCATGATTGGAGTTTTTGAAAGCCTGAGCCGCCGCATTGTCCCGGACGCCCCCGGAAAGAAGGAAAAGTATCAGGAGCAGTTGGACGCGCTGAACCCGGTGTTTTTCGACACGCCCGCGCTCGCCCTGCGGAGTTGCTACAACCTCATGATGACGATGTTCACGACCGCGCGGCGCAACATTGAACAGGCTTTCGGCCTGTTCGACAGCTACGACGAGGCGGTACACAAGGACATTCTCACGGAGGAGGACGCCATCGACCGCATGACAGACCGCCTCAGTCACTACACCATGGAGCTGTTGCCGCACCTGCAAAACGAATACCATGTGCGGATTCTCGACCAGTATTACAAGGTTATCACGGAGTTTGAACAGCTCGGAGACCACGCCGTGAGCATGGCCAACAACGCCGCCGACCTCTCGAAGCACCACGCGGAGTACACCCCGGAGGCCAGACGGGAACTCCAGATTCTGGAAAAGTCTATCGGACACATCTTAGACCTCACCGAAGAGGCTTTCCGCAAGCGGAGTATCAAGGCCGCGTACGAGATTGAGCCGAACGTGCAGGCGGCCGGAGAGGTCATTAACACCTTGAAGAAGCGCCACTTGGAGCGTATGCGCGCCGGAGCGTGTCAGATGTACTCCAACGCCAGCTTCACGGGGCTGATGATTGACATGAAGCGTATCGCCGCGACCTGTTCCAATGTCGGCGTGGCGACGGTGGTTCGCGTGCGCCCGGCGCTCGCCGACCACGAACATTTGTATTATGAAAACATGCGCTCCGGCGGGGACAAGGACTACAACGCGCTCTTCGACGCCGCCCACGACCTCTATTTCCGGGAACTGTCGCAAATTCCGGCCGTCGCCGAAAAGCGCCATCCGTGAGAAATCCGTTCCGTATCAAGATAGACAACATGGAAAGGTCACTGGTTATGTACTCGATACGAACAAAAATCACCCTGCTGACGGTATGCGCGATTGTCGCCGCCATGAGTATTTCGACCGTTTTCGGCGTCTTTTCCATCAAGAATTTCGGTGACAGCAGTTCCAAGCAAATCCTCCGCCTGCTCTGCGAGACCGGGGAAAAGAATCTGGACGCCTACTTCGGAAGCGTGGAACAGTCCGTGGAAATCGTTGCCGCCTTTGCGGAGGCCGACTTGACGGGCTTGGAGCCTGAACAACTGCAAAGCCACATGAACCGCGCAAGCACGATTTTCCGGCAAGCCGCAAGCCGTACCATCGGCGTCCTGACCTATTACTACCGGATTGACCCCGCCGTTTCCGAAACGGTGAAAGGCTTCTGGTGTATCAAGACGGACGAGGGCGGCTTCCAAGAGCATGAAGCGACAGACATCACGCTCTATGACACGGAGGACACGTCCGCGCTGGTCTGGTTCACCGTCCCGAAGGCGACCGGAGAGGCCATCTGGCTCCCGCCCTATGTGACAGATAATCTCAATGTGCGCGTCATCTCCTACAACGTCCCGATTTACTGGAACGGCGTATTTGTCGGCGTGGTGGGAATCGAAATCGACTATTCCACCATGGCCGAACAGGTGAACAATATCCGCCTCTATGATAACGGCTACGCGTTCATCAACGACGCCGACGGCAACATTATCTATCACCCGCGCATAGACGTTGTGGAACTGACCGACGAAAACAGACCCAAAGCCCCCGCCGGACTGCTCAGTGACGAAACTTACATGCGGTACACTTATGACGGCGTGAAAAAACAGGCCGTGTGGCTTCCGCTTAACAATGGAATGCGCCTGAATGTGACCGTCCCCATGTCCGAAATCAACAACGAATGGCAGAATATGATTTACGACAACTTTTCCGCTTCGGTTTTTCTGCTGGCGGTCTTTATCATGATGGCGATGCAGTTTACAGACCAGATTACCGCTCCCCTCCGGAAACTCACCGAGGCCGCCAAAGAGCTGAACGCGGGCAATTATGACTTCGAGCTGGATTATGCCAGAAACGACGAGGTCGGAACCCTGACACAGGCTTTCCGGCAGTTAGTCCGTTACCTGAAAACCTACATCAGCGATTTAAACGATATGGCCTACGCCGACGCGCTGACTTCTGTCCATAATAAGGGAGCCTTTGACATCTACGCCCGCGAATTGCAGGCGCGGATAGACAATCCCGACGAGCATTTATGTTTTGCCGTGGGCGTCTTCGATTGCGACAACCTCAAAGCCATTAACGACCGACACGGGCATGACAAGGGCGACATCTATCTGACGACCGCCAGTAATTTGATTTGCGGGGTATTCAAGCACAGTCCCGTATTCCGGACGGGCGGCGACGAGTTCACCGTCATCATGCAGAATGACGACTACGAAAACCGGGCGGCACTTGTCAGCGCCTTTGAGAGGCAGAGCGCGGAGGCCTGCGCGGCGGCGCGCGCGCCGTGGGAACAGGTACATGTGTCCATGGGAATCGACGCGTTCGACCCGGAAACCGACAGTTTTGTTATTGACGTGGTGCGCCGCGCCGACAAGCTGATGTACGAAAACAAACTCAAGCGCAAAACGGCGCGGCGGACAGGCGTACAGTGAACGGCGGAGGGAGGCAAAATCGCAAGTTGTCCGTAATCCGTTCGGCAAATTCCTAAATTGCAAGGAGGTCTTACCATGAAAAGAGGGAAATTCCGCGCCGTCTTGGCGTCGCTTCTCGCGTTCGCGCTGACGCTTCCGCCGTGGGCGTCCTGCGCGGGGTATCGCTGCTACTACACATTTTCCGACCGCCACGGCAACACAATCGCCGCGCTGGAAGACGCCTTTGCCTCGAAAGTCCTCTTGTTCACGCCCGGCGACCCATGGACGGAACGCGAAGAAAATCAAAAGCCCGAAAACGCGTTAGGGCTTCCCGACGCGAAGGGCGACGACGGCGACTTGAACCTTGGCGGCGGGGGCGTGCTGGTCGTGGAACTGGGATTACCGATTTATGACGGCTCCGGCTATGACCTGTTCGTGTTCGAGGCCGGGTCCGGCGGCGCGGAGGAAATGCAAATCGCCGTCAGTGACGACCTCGCCACATGGTACAATGTCGGCACGCTGTCGGGGAGTGTCACGGAGGCCGATTTGCACGGAATCACGCCGGAGGGCGCGTCGTTCCGCTATGTACGCCTCACCGACGCCGGGAACAGTAACGGCGGCGCTTGGCCGGGCGCGGACATTGACGCCGTATGCGCTTTGAACGCGCTCACAGCCGACGATATCCCCACCGTGTACCGTTTCCGTGACCGTCAGGGGGTGTACCGCGGCGCGGCGGAAACCTCCTTTGCCGTCCGCGTGGTTGACTTCACGCACGGAGACCCTTGGACAGAGTACGCGAAGAACCAGTCACTGGGAGCGCCGCTCGGCCTGCCCGATTATTATGTAATCGGCGGTACTCCTGCCGGAGACTTGAATCTGGGCGCGGGCGGCTCCTTGACGCTCGAATTTGAAATGCCCCTTCGGGACGGCACCGGGGCGGATGTCTACGTGTTCGAGGCCGGCGGCACCAGCGCGGAGGAAGCCAAAGTGGAAGTCAGCGACGATTTACAAACATGGTTCGACGCCGGCTCTGTTTCCGGCTCAAAACTCTGGGTTGACCTGAATGGCGTCATTCCGGTGGGGAAGACGTTCCGCTATGTGCGCCTGACGGATTTAAGCAACGCTGGCGGCGCTTGGCCGGGCGCGGATATCGACGCCGTGTGCGGACTGCACGCAGAACCGGAACTTTTCCATTTCGCGGACAAGCACGGCGTCCCGTACTCCGTGCCGTCGCGGGCGTTCGCGGCACGCGTGGAGGACTTCGTACCCGGCACCCCGTGGACAAACTCCGAAAGTAGCCGAAAAATTGAAAACGCTTTAGGTCTCCCGGATTCCGACGGCAACAACGGAGAATTAGCCCTTGGCGGCGGCGGCGTTGTGACGCTCGCCTTTGATGTCGAACTCTACGACGGCTCCGGACTGGACGTGTTTGTGTTCGAGATTGCTGCCGCTGTGGAAAGTACGCGGGTTGAAGTCAGCGCGGATTTGCAAACATGGTATGAAGTCGGCGTTTCAGAAGGCGGCTTTTCGGGCGTGGACATCGCCGGGAAAGTCCCGGACGGCTTCGGGTTCTCCTATGTGCGCCTCACGGACTTGCGGGACGCCCCCAGCGGCACATGGCCGGGCGCGGATATCGACGCCGTGTGCGGCCTCCACACGCGGGAGAAAGCCGGAAGCGCGTACCCGTATCGTATCAACTCCGTGTTGGTTCAAAATGAAACAGGCCGTATCACGAAAGAAGAAATGTCCGTCGCGGTATCGGTCACAAAACTGGCGCAGCCGGAAAGCGCGTCCGTATTCCTTGTGGCCTGCGACGAGCGCGGACAGATGACCGGAAGCGTGGCCTCTGTCGCAATCGACGGCAGAAGCGTCGGCGAGACATTCGACGTGGCTTTCCCGGTGGACAACCGCGCCGGAAACGTCGCGCAGTTGCGGGCGTTCATCGTCAGTGCCGCCCCGGACATGGTTCCGTTGAGCTATCCCTTCGCCTACGCCGCAAAAGAATGAGATTGCGGAAGCCTGTCCGGAATGTCAGAAAATGTCCTCGTGCCGCGGGTTGACACGGGGACTTTTTTTTCATAAAATGGGCTTGACAGACAGAAAATCGGCACGCGTCGAAACGGAGGTGTCAACATGTTTGAGCTGGATAACCGTCCGGATATTATCAAGGCCATTGAGGAACTCGTGCAGGAAAAGCGTTACGCCGAACTGCGCGACAGGCTCTCCCCGCTGGAAGCGGCGGACATCGCGTCGATTTGCGCGGACTTGCCCGAAGAACGGATTCCGCTTGTGTTCCGGCTTCTGCCCAAGGAACTGGCGGCGGAAGTCTTTGTCGAACTCGATTCAGACCAGCAGGAACTTTTAATTCGCGGCTTCTCCAACACCGAACTGAAAGAGGTTCTGGACGAGTTGTACCTTGACGACACGGTGGATATCGTGGAGGAAATGCCCGCTGGCGTCGTCAAGCGCATTCTCCAGCACTCCGACCCGGAGATGAGAAAGAGCATTAACGACATTCTCAAGTATCCGGAGGACTCGGCGGGCAGTATCATGACCACGGAGTTTGTCGACCTCATAGCGACCATGACCGTGGAGGACGCGCTGAAGCGTATCCGCCGCACGGGTCCCGACAAGGAGACAATTAACGTCTGCTACGTCATCGACGAGGGACGCCGCCTCATGGGCATGCTGACTATCCGCACCATTCTGCTCGCAGAAGAGGACGACATTATCGGCGATATCATGGAGCGGAACTTCATTTACGTTCGGACGATGGACGACCAAGAGGCCGTGGCGCGGGCGCTGAGCCGTTACGACTTTCTCGCGCTTCCCGTTGTCGACAAGGAAGAGCGCCTCGTCGGTATTGTCACGGTCGACGACGCCATTGACGTTTTACAGGAAGAGACCACGGAGGATATCGAGAAAATGGCGGCCATTCTGCCGTCGGATAAGCCGTACCTCAAAACCGGGGTCTTTGAGACGTTCCGCTCCCGTATTCCGTGGCTGTTACTGCTGATGGTGTCGGCGACGTTCACGGGGCAGATTATCGCCGGATTCGAGGACGCCTTGGCGGCCGTCACGGTGCTTACGGCGTATATCCCCATGCTGATGGACACGGGCGGAAACTGCGGCTCCCAGTCGAGCGTGTCCGTGATACGCGGAATCTCCCTGAACGAGATTGCGTTCTCCGACCTCGGGAAAGTCGTCTGGAAGGAAATCCGCGTGGCGGTCGTCTGCGGCGCGACATTGGCCGTGTGCAACTTTGCGAAACTCATGCTGATTGACCACTTTGTGTTCGGGAACGCGTCGGTGACGCCGCTTGTCTCGGCGGTCATCTGCCTGACGATGGTCTGCACGGTGTTCTGTGCGAAATTAGTGGGCTGTACGCTTCCCATGCTGGCGAAACGGGTGGGCTTTGACCCGGCCGTGATGGCGTCGCCGTTCATTACAACGATTGTCGACGCCATTTCGCTGTTTATTTACTTCCGCATTGCCACGGTATTGCTCCGTGTATGATTGTGTCCGAAATGAAAGCCCCGTCCGGCGTACCGGGCGGGGCTTCGGGCTTATCTCAGATTGGCCTTGGCAAAGTAGGTTTCTTCCTCGCGGATGACGTGGGCTTTAATCAGGTTTGTGGCGACGCTCCGCCCCAGCGGCACGCCCGCCGTAATCACGACCGTGTCGCCGTCGACGGCAAGGCCTTCTTTCAGCGCGATTTCCGACGACAGCGAGAAAATACGGTCGGTGGAGTTGACCTCGCCCGTGAGGAACGGAATCACGCCCCAGCTCAGCGCCATTTGACGGCGGACTTTCTCGTGCATCGTCAGCGCGGCGACCGGACACGCCGGACGGAAACGGCAAATCATCCGCGCCGTGTGGCCGGAGTTTGTCGCGGTCAGAATCGCCTTGGCGTTGAGGTCTTTCGCCGTCAGACAGCAGGTGTGGGTAATGGCGTCGTTGATATTGGCATCCGGGGTCATGCCGCTTTCCTGAAACTGCTTCCAGAAGTCGATAGAGTTTTCCGCCTCCCGGACAATATTGTTCATGGTGGCGAGCGCCTCCACGGGATACTTTCCGGCGGCGGTCTCCCCGGAGAGCATGACACAGCTTGTACCGTCAAAGACGGCGTTCGCCACGTCCGAAACTTCGGCGCGTGTCGGGCGCGGGTTTCTCATCATGGAATCCAGCATTTGCGTGGCGGTGACGACGAGTTTCCCGGCCTGCAAGCACTTCCGAATCACGCTCTTCTGAATGACCGGCACGCGGGAGGCCGGAATCTCCACGCCCAAGTCTCCGCGCGCGACCATGATGCCGTCGGCGGCCTGTAGAATGGCGTCGAGGTTGTCCACGCCCTCCTGATTCTCGATTTTGGCGATAATCTGCATACGTTCGCCGCCGTTTTCGCGGAGGACTTTCCGTATCGCCTCCACGTCGGACGCCTGCCGGACGAAAGACGCCGCGATAAAGTCGAAGTCGTTCTGAATGCCGAAAACGATGTCCGAAATATCCTGTTCCGTCAGCGCGGGGAGGCTGATGTGGACGCCGGGAATGTTAATGGACTTGTTGGCGGAGAGCGTCCCGGCGTTGGCGGCCTTGCAGATGATTTCCGTGTCCCGGATTTCCTCCACGTCGAGTTCCACAAGGCCGTCGTCAATCAGGATACGCTGGCCGCGCTGTACTTCCTGCGGGAGATTCGGGTAGGTCACGGACACCACGCCTTGATTGCCCGTGATGTCTCTGGAAGTCAGGGTAAAGATGTCCCCGGCTTTGAGTTCGATGCTTTTCGTCTCGAAACTGCGGATACGGATTTCGGGGCCTTTGGTGTCCAGCACGGTGGCGATGGGCAGTCCCAGACTGTCGCGCAGTCCGGCGAAGTTCTGGAGCCGGGCAAGGTGTTCTTCATGGGAGCCGTGGGAGAAGTTGAAGCGAGCCGCGTTCATGCCGCCGAGCATGAGGGCGCGGAGCGTTTCGGGGTTGTCCGTGGCGGGGCCGAGAGTACAGATAATTTTTGTGCGTCTCATACTGGTGCCTCCTCGTGAAAATAACGACGGTTGCAATGGCCTTATTGTATCACAGGGGAGATTGCTTTACAAGATACGCGCACACGGTTTCCCGGCAAAATTTGTCGGCCTGTACGATACGCCTGCTTTCCGCATTCGCGGAGTTCATGGTTTCACATTTGACCGCTTATGTTTTACGTCACCGCGTCACCGCGTCCCCGCAAAGCGCGAACGCCGCGCCCATGACCAGTTTATCGGCCGTTTGCAACAGTGCCTCCTTGGGCAGTGACATTCCCCGGTCGAACCATGTTTTCATCAGCCCCGTCAGCCCGAACGCCACGAAGCTGGAAAAGTACGTCAGTTGCTCTTCCGTGAGCGCGGCATAGCGCCGCGCAATCAGCCGGCGTCCGTTGGCGCAGGCCAGCCTCTGGATACCCTCCAGAAAGCCGCTGCACGAATCATTCTTGAACAGCGTCGCGCACGCCTCCCGGTGGGCTAATACGTAGTCCAGAAGCGGTTCAAAGAGGGGGCGCAGCGAATTTCCCGCCACGGCCTCCTGCAAATGCGCGTCGATTAAGGCCTGTGCCTCGTTGAGCATATCGTCCTCGACGCTCCGCATAAGCGCGGCGGTGTCGGGGTAGTGCAGATAGAACGTGCCGCGGTTCACGTCGGCGCGCTCGGTGATGTCCCGGACGGAAATCCGGGAAAAGCCCTTTTCCCGTAAAAGGTCCATGAAGCCCTGCTTCAAGAGCTTGCGGGAACGTCTGGCGCGGCGGTCTTCCGAAATTTCCGCCATAATGAGTTGTCGCCTCCCGATATGCCGGAAAATTTCCCGGTTTTCCGGCGAATATGTAAAAATGCCTCTTGCGTTTTCAGCATGTCCGCATTATAATATACGGCTGTACGAAAGTCAACACTTTTTCGGTTAATCAACACTTGTCTATGAAAGGAAGTTTTCTCAATGTCCGTCCGGAGATTGAAATGTCTGTTCTCCGTCGTGTTGTCGCTTCTGCTGACGTATCCCGCGCAGGCCGCGCCGATGGTCGACGACGGCGTACACCCCGCCTACGACGAGGCCTACTACGCCACCACGGACTATTACGGCAATCTGACCAACGGAAGCGTGGTGAAAAGTTACACCTTGCGCGGCGCGTCCTCTATTACGGATTACGGCGTCTACGACGAGGTTGTGAACCTCACCGACGGCACCGCGCCCTTGCGCGACAATGACCGCCTGCTTTTCCGTTTCGGACAGGACGCCCCGTCGCACTTCTACTTCGAGGGCAAGACAAAGGAACCCTTCGACAATCTCCCGTGGACGCTGGGCGTACAGTACCGCCTCAACGGCGTCCCGGTCAAGGCCGAGGAGCTGTCCGGGAAAACGGGTCTCGTGGAAATCAACGTCGACGCCGTACCCAACGAGGCCGCCAGCGAATACGCGCGCTACAACTACATCCTGACGGCGGCGGCCGTGTTCAATCAGGACGACATCTTGTCTCTGGAAGCCCCCGGCGCGCAGATACAGTTAATCGGCAATCTCCGGGCGGTTCTGTTCTTGGCCTTCCCCGGGGAGGAAGAGCATTTTTGCATACGCGTCGGCGCGGAAAGTTTCGAGTTCAACGGCCTGACGTTTATGATGGTTCCCGCCACGCTGTCACAGTTGGACGAAATCGCCAAGCTCAGCGAAAAAAAGAATGACTTGGAAGACAGTTACCACGACCTTTCCGACAGTCTCGACACCGTGCTTGACACCTTCCAGAGCATGCAGAGCAACCTCTACGAGACCGCCAACGGGCTGGACAAATTGGAGGACGCCCGGAAAACGATTTCAGCCGGAAAGGGTACTGTCTATGATTCACTCGACCGGGTGCAGGTTGACCTTGAAACGCTCGCCGGGGCGCTCAGCCCGGTAACGCGCCACGCCAACGAGGCGGAAGCCTTCCTGACCGACAGCCGGAACGCGCTCAACGCCCTTGTGGACACCGTGCTACAGATGAACGGGAAACTTTCCGGGCTGGAAGATTCCCTCAAAGCGCTGGAAAGCGGCATGGGACGCATGGAAAGCGGCCTGTCCGACATTGAAACAGGTCTCGCCGGACTGGAAAAAAGTCTGGTCAGCGTGGAATTATCCCTCGAGGACACGTCCAGCGGCCTGAACGACACGGCGGGCAGTCTGACCGCCGTCGACACGGGGCTTGCGGACGTGGAAAACGGGCTGGAATCCATGGAAAGCGACCTCTCCGCGACCGAAAACGGCATGGAGACGCTGGAAAGCAATCTGGAAACGCTGGAAAAGTCTCTGGAAGCCTTGGAGGGTGGCCTGAAGGAACTCGAAAGCGGCAGTAAGGACGTGAAAAAGATTCTCAAAGACGCCTCCGACATGGAACACGACCTTAACATGCTGGGCGACCAGATGAATGATACCGGGATTCCGTCGCGTTCGAGTTCGTCGGGCAGCGCCGTCGGCCTGACGCAGAGCGACCTCGACAACGTCCGGCAAATCGCCGCGCTGTACAATCTGACGGCGGCGGGCGCGACGCCCAACGAGGCCGCGTTCTATACGGCCATGCTCACCGCGCAGGGGCAGGACGCCGAGACCGCCGCGCAAGTCGCGGCACTGTTCCAATCCGGAAACGCGGCGGTCATCGAGGCGCAAGGCCTGACGGAAACCTATCAGACCCTGAAAACGCTTTACAACGTCCCCGACTTCCAGACATTCGCCGCCGCGATTCTCCAACAGCGCGGCTACACCGCCGCCGACGCCAAGAAAACCGCCAAGCAAATGGAACAGCTCTGGACGCTCTACCAGTCCCCGGAAGGCTCCGCCGCGCTGGAACTGCTTCTTTCCTCCATCAGCAACATTGACCGTAACATTACCGGGGTAACGAACGACGCGAACGACACGCTCTCCGTCGTTTCCAGCACGGCGGCCGACGTGATGTGGGACCTCGCCGACCTCTGCAAAGAGCTGGACGACCTCACGGAAATGGTCGACGACGCCCAGAAAGTTTCCGAAATTCTCCGCGACGCGTCCGGCGACCTGCGTACGCTTTCGGGCGGTCTCCGCGACACGTCCGGCGACTTGCGTACGGTGTTGGGCGACTTGCGCGGCACGTCCGGCGATTTACGCGCCACGTCCGCCGCCCTGCGCGGGGCAACCGCCCCCTTAGAGGACAGTCTGCACAGTCTTTCGGATTTGCTGGAATCCCTTACCGACGCCTCGAAGCACCTGCGCGGGACGCTGGCCTCTCTGCGCGGCACCTCCGGGACGCTCCGCGATGTCTCGGCGACCGCCCGCGCCGCCTCGGAGAAAGTCCGCGACACCTCCGCAGTGCTCCGCTCCGCGCTCTCCGACACCGACGCGCTCCGGAACGTCCTCAACGCCTACGAACCCTCGGCGCGCGGCGCGCTGGAGACCGTCAGAAGCCTTACGGGCGTCTCGACAACCGCCATCCGCGACATGAACGAACTGATTGCGCGTACGGAAACCCTCTTAAAGTCCGGCGGCGACAAACTCGACACCGGGACACGCGACACCCTGCAAGGCCTGACTTCCACCATCCGCAAGGCCGCCGACGGCATGGACAGCACCAAAGACTTGCGCTCCGCCAAAGACACCATCACGGATTTAATAGAGGACACTTGGGACGATTACAGCGGCGACGTGAACAACCTTCTGAACATGGATTCTACGGCGGAGGCGCAGTCGCTGACTTCCCCCGACAATCCGGCTCCGCAGAGCCTGCAAATTCTCATTCGTACGCAGGAAATCAAGGCCGACGACGCCGACGACGAAGCCGGGGACAGTGCCGCGGCAAAAGACAGGGGTACGTTTCTTTCCCGTCTGGGGCAGATGTTCCTTGACTTCTGGAACGCCTTGACCGGGATTTTCCACTGAGGAGGCGGCGTCATGCTCGATAAAATTGCCCACTGGCTGACCCGTAAGCCCGCCCTTGTGCTGACAATCGCCGCCCTGCTGATGATTCCGTCCGCGCTGGGCTACGTCGCCACGCGCGTGAATTACGACGTTCTGTCGTACATCCCCGCCGATATGGACGCCTCGCGCGGGGAAAAGCTCCTCGAAGACCCGTTTAACATGGCCGCCACAAATATGTTAATCGTGGAGGGCATGCCCGCCGGGTACGCAAACGACCTTGTACACGCTATCAAGAACGTGGACGGGGTGTCCAACGTGCTGTGGCTCAGCAACCTTGTCGGGGTACAGTTGCCCGTGGACATGATTCCGGCGCAGTTCCGGGACATGTTCTTCTCCGGCGACGCCACCATGATGTTGATACAGTACGACCACCCCGGCGCGTCCAACGAGACCATGAAGGCCATTGGGGACGTGCGGAAACTCTGCAACGAGAAATGTTTTCTGGCGGGCTTCTCCGTCGTCACCAAGGACACCCGCGACATCATGGAGGGCGAACTGCCGTATTTCGTCGGGTTCGCGGTTCTTCTGGCGCTGATTTCGCTGTCATTGTGTCTGGAATCGACCGTTTTGCCGTTCGTACTCATGATGAGTATCGGTATCGCCGTCGTCTACAACTTAGGCACTAACGTCTTTATGGGGGAAATCTCGTTTCTCACGAAAGCAATCGCGGCCGTGTTGCAGTTGGGCGTCACGGTGGACTACTCCATATTCCTGTATCACCGCTATGTCGCGGAGCGCCCGGATTACCCCGACCGCCGCGACGCTATGGCGCAGGCCGTCGTGGCGGCGTTCCGGTCGCTGTCGGGTTCCAGCATGACCACAATCGCCGGGTTTCTGGCGCTGTGCTTCATGCGCATGACGTTAGGTCGTGACCTCGGCCTCGTCATGGCGAAAGGCGTCGTCCTCGGCGTCACGACCGTGGTACTGGTTCTGCCGTCGTTCCTGCTCCTGTTCGACAACTGGATTGAGCGGCACCGCCACCCGATTCTGATTCCCAGTTTCCACGGCGTCAACGTTCGCACTCTCCGGCACTACCGGATTTTCGTGTTACTCATGATACTGATTGCCGTGCCGTCCGTGTACGCCTCCAGCCGCGCCGAAGTGTATTACCAGATTGACGACTCCCTGCCGCAGGATATCGCCTCCATTGTCAGCAACAAGAAACTCAAGAACGAATTCAATATGGCAACGTCCCATTTCATCGTCATGCGCGACGACCTCAACGCCGCGCAGATGAGCGACATTGAGAACAAAATTGAGAATCTGCCGGGCATTACGTCGGTAGTCTCGTATCATAAGATGTTGGGAAGCGGACTTCCCGACTTCTTCATCCCGTCCAGCCTGAAAGAGATGCTGAAACAGGGCGGCTACCAGCTCCTGATGGTGAACTCGTCCTACCAGACCGCCACCGACAAAATACAGAAGCAAATGCGCGACATGGAAAGCATTCTCAAAGCCTACGACCCGGACGCCATGATTACCGGGGAGGGCGCGTTATACCAAGGCCTCATTGACACATCCGGCCCCGATATCCGCCTGACAAACTTTTTGTCCGTCGCGGCCATTTTCCTGATTATCGCCGTCACGTTTCAGTCGATTTCCGTGCCGCTGGTACTCGTGGCCGCTATCGAACTGGCGATTCAAATCAATCAGAGTATTGCCTACTTCACTGGTACGGAAAACTTTTTTCTGGCTCCGGTCATCATCAGCAGTATACAGTTAGGCGCTACCGTGGACTACGCCATTTTAATGACATCCCGCTTTCAGGAGGAGTTACGCGCCGGGAAATCCCGCGAGGAGGCCATACAGATTGCCGCCGATACCTCGGACGCCTCCATTATCACAAGCGCGTTGGTACTCTTCGGCGCGACACTGGGCGTGTCGTTTATCTCCACCATTGGATTAATTGGCACAATTTGTATCATGCTGGCGCGGGGCGCGGTCATATCGGCGGTGGTCAGCCTGTTCTTTCTTCCGGCGCTGTTGTATGTGTGCGAGCCGCTGTTTAACGTGACCTCCCTGCACTGGCGCACGACGCCCGGTCAGAAAGACGTTCCGTCCGTCCCGGCGTGACGCCGACGCCTGTTCCGCTTGACATTCCCGGCGAATTTTGGCATAATCAGCCGGAGAAACCGTTGTCGGGAGGTGGGCGCGTTCATGAGCGCATACGAGGGCGAGGGGCGGTACATTTTCGTCAGCTACAGCCACGCGGACAGCGGACGCGTACTCGGAATCGTCGCGGCCATGGAGGAGCGGGGCTATCGCGTTTGGTATGACGAACATATCCAAGCGGGGAAGCAGTGGACGGCGGAGCTTGCGGACAGAATCGCGGGCTGTGAAATCTTCATGCCGTTCATTTCCGCGTCGTTCGCGGCTTCCGAATACTGCATGCAGGAAGTCCGGCACGCGAAGAAAAGGAAACGGGTCATCGCGCCTCTGCTGTTGGAAAAGGGCGACTTTCCGGAGGAATTGGAATTTCTGCTGGAAAACAGGCAGAGGTTTTCCCTTGTGTCCAAGACGGATGATAAACTTTACGCGTGGCTGGACGTTCAGCGGGTTTTCCGGCGTTGCCGCGACGCGACGCCGGACGACGCCATTGTGACGCGGAGCCGTCCGGCCGCGCCGTCGGCGGAGTTCGTCGGGCGTGAGGACATCCTGCGGGACATTGAGGACATATTCCGCGACGAAAAATCGGCGGTCGTGGTACTGCACGGCGTGGGCGGCATTGGCAAGAGTGAAATCTGCCGGAAACTGTTCCAAACGTATCGGTCTGAAGCCGGAACGCGTATCGGCTGGGCGATGTGGCGCGGGACACTCCGCGAGACCTTTTACGGACAGTTCCCGGACATTGCCGACGAGAACATAGACGCCCACTGGCGGGCGGCACAGAACTATATGCGGACACTCGGCGAATTTCTGCTGATGTTCGTCGACAACGCCGACGACATCTCGGACGAGGACGAGGCGCGGCTTACGTCGCTGGGTTGCCGCTTCGTGATAACGTCGCGGAAAGCGGAACATTCGGGGCGCGTACACGCCGTGGCGGCGGGGCGGCTGGCATTGGACGAGTGCCGGACGCTCTACCGCCGGGCGTACGTCAACTGTCGCGCCGACGACGCCACATTAAATGACATTATCAAACTCGCCGGACGCCATACGCTGGCGGTCAGACTGTTGGCCAAGACGCAGAGAGCCGCACATCTGAGCGCGGCGGCGTTGCTGGACAAACTGCGGGAATCGGGCTTCAATCTCGCGGGGAAAATCACATACCGCCACACCCCCGAACAGGACAACACCGCCGACGAAAGAGGCGTATTTATCGAACACATGAGCCACATTTTTGAGTTGTCGCGCCTGCGGGACATGGACGCGTTGCGGGTTTTACAGGGAATGTCCCTGCTTGCGCCGAACACGCCGATAGCGTTTGAGACGCTGGAAACGTGGCTGGGGCTGGACGGTTTCGACGCCGTGAACTTCGCCATAGAAACGGGCTGGCTGGAAGAGACGCCGGACGGCGACGGCGTGTTAATACACGCCGTAATTGCGGCTGTGGTACGCCGCGAGGCCATGCCGGAAGAAACGTACATTGACGCCGTCGCGGGGCGGTTAAGACAAGCCATGTATGTAGGCACAACGGAAGTTTTCACGACAAAACTGCCCGTACTGGAACACGCCATAGCGCTGGAACGCGTGGCGGGGTCTCTGGACTTGCAAACGGAGAATTACGCAGGCATGCTCCATCAAATGGGATACCTTACCAATGAACAGGGGGACTATGCCAGCGCGTTGGAATGGTTTCAAAAGGCGTTGCGTATCCGGGAACGCGTCCTTGGCACAGACCACCCCGACACGGCCACCACCTACAACAATATCGCGGCCGTATATGATGACATGGGGGACTATGCCAGCGCGTTGGAATGGTATCAAAAGGCGTTGCGTATCCGGGAACGCGTCCTTGGCACAGACCACCCCGCCACGGCGAAAACTTACGGAAATATCGGTAAGGTATATCAGGCACAAGGGGACTACGCCAGCGCCTTGGAATGGCACCAAAAGGCATTGCGTATCTTTAAACGCGTCCTTGGCACAGACCACCCCGACACGGCCACCACCTATAACAATATCGCGCTTGTTTACGATAACATGGGGGACTATGCCAGCGCGTTGGAATGGTATCAAAAGGCGTTGACGATAGTTGAACGCGTGCTTGGCACAGACCACCCCTCCACGGCGGCAACTTACAACAATATTGGTCAAGTATATTGGGCGCAGGGGGACTATGCCAGCGCGTTGGAATGGTATCAAAAGGCGTTGCGTATCTGGGAACGCGTCCTTGGCACAGACCACCCCGACACGGCCACCATCTACAACAATATCGCGGGCGTTTACAAAGCGCGGGGGGACTATGCCAGCGCGTTGGAATGGTATCAAAAGGCGTTGCGTATCCGGGAACGCGTCCTTGGCACAGACCACCCCTCCACGGCCATCACCTATCACAATATCGGAACAAACTATTTTGCGCAGGGCGATTACAAGACGGCGTTGGATTGGATGAATAAGGCGCTTGCTGTGTTCTTAAAAGTTTTGGGTGCGGAACATCCATATACAGACATTGTGCGGGAATACATGGACGCCGCAAAGCGTCACCTGTCGGGGCGGGAATAAGGGGAACGCATGGCCGCGCGCGGCGCTGTCCGTCAAAATAACAGTACGGCGTCGCCGAACGAGAAAAAGCGGTAGCGTTCTTTGACCGCTTCCCGGTAGGCGTTCAAAACCCGTTCGCGTCCCGCGAAAGCCGACACTAACATTAAGAGCGTGCTTTCCGGCAGGTGGAAATTCGTCACCAGCGCGTCCGTGACCTTGAATTTGTAGCCGGGGTAAATGTAAATGCCCGTCCAGCCCGCGCCGGAACGCAGGATTCCGCTTTCGTCCGCCCACGTTTCGAGCGTCCGGCAGGAGGTCGTACCCACGCAGACGCACCGTCCGCCGCCGGCGCGGGTACGGTTCACCAGTTCGGCGGTCTCCGGCGGCACAACGCAGTATTCCTTGTGCATTTCGTGTTCAAGAGGGTTCTCCTCCCGCACGGGGCGGAACGTCCCCAAGCCGACATGCAGTGTCACGGAGCCGATTTCCACGCCGCGCCGACGGATTTCTGACAGCAGTTCTTCCGTGAAATGCAGTCCGGCCGTCGGCGCGGCCGCGCTTCCGTTGACCTTCGCGTACACCGTCTGATAACGTTCGCGGTCGCGGAGTTTCTCGCGGATATACGGCGGCAGGGGCATTTCCCCGAGGCGTTCCAGCACTTCCAGAAAGATTCCGTCCCACGTAAATTTTACGAGACGGTTTCCGTTGTCGAGGCGTTCCAGAATCTCCGCCGACAGTTCGCCGTTCCCGAACGTGACGACGCTTCCCGGACGGAGTTTCCGCCCCGGACGGACGAGGCATTCCCACACGCCGTCGCCGCGTTCCGTCAACAGCAGAATTTCACTGACGCCGCCGCCCGGCTGACGTTGTCCCAACAGCCGCGCCGGAATCACGCGGGAGTTGTTCAAAATCAGGCAGTCCCCGGGGCATAGAAAGCGCGGCAAATCATAGAAATGATAGTGTCCGATTTCGCCCGTGGCGCGGTTGAGCGTCATCAGGCGGGAGGCGTCGCGCCGTTCCGACGGGTGCTGGGCTATCAGTTCCGGCGGGAGTTCGTAGGAAAAATCGCTGGTTTTCATGGGGAATCCGTCCTTTGTTACCGCTTCCGTTCTTGACAAGGCGCGGGAAGCGTGATAGTATTTCTCCGCTTTCCCGCCGGGCGGGAAAATCCGTGTTTAAAACGCGTTGGGAGTGAATCCATATGAGAGAATATAAAGTAGGCGTTATCGGAGCCACGGGCATGGTCGGACAGCGTTTTGTAACGTTGCTGGCAAATCATCCTTGGTTCCAGTTAGTCGCGGTCGCGGCGAGCGGCCGGAGCGCCGGGAAAACGTATGAGGAAGCGGTGTCCAACCGCTGGGCGATGTCGGAACCCGTCCCCGACGCCGCCAAAAATCTGACGATTCTGGACGCCGACGCCGACGCCGAACGTCTCGCCGGACAGGTCGACTTCTGTTTCTGCGCCGTCGACATGAAAAAAGAGGACATTAAAGCGTTGGAAGAACGTTACGCGAAACTCGAATGTCCGGTTGTATCCAACAACTCCGCCAACCGCTGGACGCCGGATGTCCCCATGGTCGTACCCGAAATCAACGCCGAACATCTGGACGTTATCCCGGCGCAGAGACAGCGTCTTGGCACCAGACGCGGCTTTATCGCCGTGAAGTCGAATTGTTCCCTGCAAAGCTACGTCCCGGCTCTGCACCCGTTGCGGAAATACGGTCTCGAGCGCGTGTTAGTGTGTACGTATCAGGCGATTTCCGGCGCGGGCAAGACGTTCGAGCGCTGGCCGGAAATGGTTGATAACTGTATCCCGTACATCGGCGGCGAGGAGGAGAAGAGCGAACAGGAGCCGCTTAAACTCTGGGGGCGTGTCGAGGGCGGACGCATTGTCACGGCGGAGAAGCCGTCGATTACCGCGCAGTGTTTCCGCGTGGCCTGTCTCGACGGACACATGGCGGCGGTCTTTATGAAGTTCGCAGACGGCCGCAAGCCCTCTATGGAGCAAATCCGCGACGACTGGGCGAACTTCCGGGGCGTCGCGCAGGAGTTACGGCTTCCGTCCGCGCCCAAGCAGTTCCTGCACTACTTCGAGGAACCCGACCGCCCACAGACGCGCCTTGACCGCAATCTCGAACACGGTATGGCCATTTCGTTAGGCCGCCTCCGCCCCGATACGCAGTACGATTACAAGTTTGCCGGACTGAGCCACAACACCTTACGCGGCGCGGCGGGCGGCGGCGTCCTGCTGGCGGAACTCCTCTGCGCGAAAGGCTACATGGACTGACCAACATCACGGAATGGAGGATTTTATCATGAAAAGCCCCATTTTCACCGGCTGCGGCGTGGCGATTGTGACGCCGTTCCGCAATGACGCCGTGGACTTCGACGCCTTCGGCAAAATCATCGACTGGCAGATTGACAGCGGCACGGACGCTATTGTAGTATGCGGCACCACCGGAGAATCCGCGACCATGTCCAACGAGGAACGCTTCCGCACCATTGCCTACTGTGTCGAACGCGTCAACGGGCGTGTCCCGGTTATCGCCGGGAGCGGCACCAACGACACCGCCCACGCCGTCGAACTCTCCAAGGACGCGCAAAACGCCGGAGCCGACGCGTTGTTACTCGTCACGCCCTACTATAACAAGGCCACGCAAACAGGCCTCATCCTGCACTATCAGCGGATTTTGGACGCCGTGGAACGCCCCTGCATTCTGTATAACGTCCCGTCGCGCACGGGCGTGAGTATCGCCCCGGAGACCTGCGCCAAACTCGCCGGACATCCCAACATTCACGGCATTAAAGAGGCGTCCGGGAACCTGAACGCCATACAGGACATTTTCAACCTCTGCCCGGAAGATTTCTACGTCTGGTCGGGCAACGACGACCAGACGGTGCCGATTTGCGCACTGGGCGGACAGGGCGTGATTTCCGTCGTGGCGAACGTGTACCCCACGGAAATGCGCCGTATGACCGAACTGTGCAAGCGCAACGATTACGCCGCCGCCGGAAAGGTACAGGTTTCCTTGAAGCGGCTTTGTGACGCGATGTTTTGCGAGGTGAACCCGGTACCCGTCAAGGCCGCCATGAATTTAATGGGACTGCCCGCCGGGGAATACCGTCTGCCGATGTGCGACCCGTCCCCCGCGAATCTGGAGCGTATCCGCGACGTGTTAAAGGAATACGGACTGTTACAGGGCTGATTCTCCCTGCCGCAAGCCGTCGGAAGCGTACGTTTCCGGCGGCTTTTTATCTGACGTATTTTTCGTATCCATGATACGCAATCCAGAAATCACGGATTTCGTCGGCGTTTTCGTTCAAAAAGCGCATAATTTTGTTTAAGTCGCTCCGGGAAATCCGGGAGGCGTTATGCGCCAGTTCAAAAGTACCGTCCGAAAGAAGCCAGATTTTCGTGGAGTTCGCGCCCGGACGGCGTTTCGAGATATGCACATGGATTGGCTCTCCGTTCTCAAAGCTCCAAATGCTGATTTGAAAGCCGAACAATTCGTACAGCTTAGGCATCTTCAAGCGCTCCTTCGGCAATGGCGTCGCGGTTGCGACACAAGAAACGCTGAAAGTAATCCACTTCGGCGGGGGGAAAGCCGTCGTTACGGATAATCCCGCCGTCCAAGTCCATAACCGCCGTATTGAAGCCCTTGTTTTTCGCCTGTTCAAACGTAACCTCGACGCCGCTTTCTGTGCGCGTGTAGGTCACGACCGTGTTGCCGTGTACGCAGAGCGTGACGTAATGACGCCGCATTTTCAACGCCTCCTTTACGGCCTCCATGCTACCACATCCGGCGCGGATTTGCAATAGCCGTTGTCTTTTTTGCTGTCAAAGTCACTTGGCACCGACGACGAAAATTTTGACATTTACATTTCCCGCGCTTTATGGTATGATTCCCAGCGGCGGATTCATCCATAGGGCGCGTTTTGTCCGCCACCACAGAACGGAGGTTTTTTCTATGAGGAAAATACGCTCATGTCTGGCGCTTTTTCTCGTCGCGGCGTCTCTGCTGTCGCTGACGTTCCCCGCGCTTGCGGACTCCGAGGCGCTCGGGACGACTGTCCAGCGCACGGATACCGCCATTCACCAGAACACGCAGCTTTCGACCAATGTCTTTTGGAGTTCGTACTTCTCGAACTTCCGCACGGAAAATTTTGTCACCTACAAGCCCAACGGCGATGTAAAGCCGCTTGTGACCTACGGCGACGCTCTGACGGATGTCAGTACCATGACCCGCGCCGCGAACTACCTGCAGAATAACGGCTACCGGGTTGTGTGCGGAATCAACGGCGACTTCTTCAACACAAGAAACGGCCTGCCCGTGGGGCTGGTCGTCACGGACGGCAAGCTCCGCACGTCCGACGCCGGATACTACGCAGTCGGGTTCCGCGCCGACGGGAGCGCGATTTTGGGCAAGCCGTCCCTGAAAATCCACGCCGATTTCGGCTACAAAATCTACGAGGAGAGCGGGTATGGCACGCAGGTCGTACGCGATATCGCCGCGATTAATAAGGCGCGTGTCTCGACGGGCGGCATTTATCTGTTTACCCGCGACTTCAGTTCCACCCACACCACCGGGAACACGGAGAACGGCTTCGACGCCATTTGCACGGTTACATCCGGGTCACTGACCATCGGCGGCACGGTCAAAATGCGTGTCGACGAGGTGCGGGAGACCGCCAAGCCCACGCCCATCGGCGCGAATCAGATTGTCTTGTCTGTCAATCGCAAATCCAACGAATACTGGCAAAAGGCGTTTGTCAACCTCCCGGTTGGTTCGACGATTACGCTGACCGTCACGGCAGCCAATGAGCAGTGGAACACCGTACAGCAGGCCATGGGGGCGCTCTATCTGCTGGCCGAAAACGGCAGGGTCGTCAACACGACGCAGACTTCCAAGGGTCCCCGAACCGCTGTCGGGCAGAAGCCCGACGGAACTTTGATATTCTACACCATAGACGGCAGAATCAGCGGACACTCCATCGGCGCGACGCTCTACCAGACCGCGCAACGCCTGTTGGAGTTGGGCTGTTCCACTGTGCTGGGTCTCGACGGCGGCGGCTCCACGACGATTTCCGTCACCATGCCCGATTCCAGCAAGGCCGCGACGATTAACAGGCCGTCCGAGGGAACCGAGCGCGCCGTCACGAACAAGCTCTTTCTCGTCTCCAACAAGAAAGCGACCGGAGTTCTTGACCACTTCTATTTAGTGCCAGACCACGCGGTGGTTCTGGCGGGAAGCCAAGTCCGCCTGAAAGTCACTGGCGTGGACACGGCTTACTTTCCCATGGAGGCGGCCTGTAATTTGAGCGCGTCCGCCGGAACCTTCAACGGACAGGTTCTCACGACGCCCAAGAGCGGCGGAAAGGTCACGGTCACGGCTTCCGCGAATCAGAAAACGGGCAGTACCGTCATCGAGGCCGTCACAACGCCCGATTCCATTACCGTACGCAACGCCGCCGGAAAGGCCGTCGAGACGTTGCAACTGTCCCCGGGGGCTTCCGCGCAGTTCACCGCCAGCGCCGCCTACAAGCATTTGAAGCTGTACGCCGAGGCGGGCGCGTTCAACTGGTCGAACGCCACGCAGTGCGGCAAGATTTCGGAAACCGGCCTCTACACCGCCGCCAAGCCCGGAGACGATACGATTACCGTCACTTGTGGCGGGCGGAGCGTCAAGATTCCTGTCACGGTCTCCAAGGTTCCGTTGAAGGCGCTGGAAGATTTCGAGGAAACGCCGTCCGGCACCGGAAACGGCGCAGCGCTGGTCAACGTCGTGGGCGGCGAGTATCCGCGTTACGGGCGCGGCGCTGGCGAGTTCCACTACGACATGAGCGGCCAGACCCCCACCGTCACAGAGGACAATTCCACCCGCATGACCCCCGACGAGCTTGCCGAGCTGTCGGGGACGGTTCCCGAGGAAGGCGTTCCCGTCTCGTGGGAGGCCGTGTCGGACGTGTACGGCGAGGATATCGGCGTTTTGCCGCCCGAATTTGATGACATTATCCCGTCGGAAAACGGTCTGGCTGACGATTCCGGCGACATTCTCCCACCGGATGAAAGCGGCGACATTCTCCCGTCGAACAACTTGCCGGACGAAAGCGGCTCCGTTGAGGTCAGTTCCGATATCGAGCAAGGGGAAATCTGGAACCCGGAACTGAACGGCGCGTATGACGCTTCGGACGGTCAAGCATTCCATCATGACATCTCCGACGGGGACGCGTTCCAGTACGGCGGGCTGGAATGGGAGGACGCTTTACAGTGGGCGGACGCGTTCGCGTCTGTCGGCGACAACGACGAAAGTTTGTACGGCAACGCGGCCGCCTCCGTCCCCGACGGCGAGATTATCGCGCCCGACACCACAGGCGGCGATACCGTCACGCCCGTTGACAGTGGCGATATCGTTACCCCTGTTGACAACGGCGGCGCGAAAGAGCCTGTTCCCGCGCCCGGTAACGTGAAACTGCTGGACGGCGGCGGGAGTGTCGGCGTACAGTGGCGCTACACAAGGCCGTTGTCCGCGCCCGGTATCCCCTATGAGAGCGTGTCGATTTGGGTCAAAGGCGACGGTTCGGGAAATCGACTCGCCCTGCTCTGCCGCGACGCCTCCGGGAAAGAAGTACAAATCCCCGTCACCGCGCTGGACTTCACCGACTGGCGCAGACAGTTCGTGCCGCTGGGCAGTACCGCCTACTCTATCGCCGGATACGCCGTCAATACGCCCACCGGAACGGCCGACGACCAAGTGTTTGAGGAGACGCCCCGCGCCGGGGTCATCTACCTTGACCAGATGGTGGCCACTTACAACGGCCTTGTGGACACAGTCCCGCCCTCCGTCAAGCTCTCGCGCAAGGACAACGTGATTACGGCCACGGTACAGGACAGCATGGACGGCGTTTTGCCGCGTACGTCGATTCGCGCCGCCGTCAACGGCGTCACTGTCGCGGGTTCCTATAACACCAGCACCGGAGTAATTACCGTGACCGTTCCCAAGGCCTCCGGCGTGCAGGAGCCGACACGCGTCACCGTCACCGCCCACGACGCCTCCGGCAACATCGGCCGCGCCTCCGTCGATATCGCCCCCTACAACGTCACCAACAAGTTTAACGACATCGAAGGCTGCTGGGCGAAAGACTATATCAACTTCCTGTATAACCGCAAGATTGCCGAGCCGTACGCCGACGGCGCTTATCACCCCTACGACATCATCACCCGCGCCGAGTTCGCCGTCATGCTGGCAAGAGCCATGAATCTGGACGGGCGGACGTACGCCGACGTACAGTTACCGTACGCGGACTTTGACGAGATTCCGGCGTCCGCGCTCCCGGCGCTCAAAGCCCTGTACGCCGAGAACATCATGCGCGGTTCCACGGAGGCCGACGGAAAGACGTACCTCAAGCCCAACAGCGGCCTGACACGCGCCCACGCCGCCGCCATGATTGGCCGCAGTCAGAAATTAGGCTACGGTTCCGCCGAGCTCAAGTTCCCCGACGCTGACCAGATTCCGGCGTACGCCGTGCCTCATATCCGGGTCATGGTCGCGCGCGGCATTCTGGCGGGCTACGCCGACGGCTATTTCCGCTACGGCAACAACATCTCACGCGGACAAATGGCGAAAATCCTCTACTTCCTTGCCTGAGAGCTTATCACATTGCGCGGCCTGTCGCCGTACAGGCCGCGCAACGAAAAGGAGTTGACAGCATGAAAAACTGTATCATCACCATCAGCCGGGAATACGGCGCGGGCGGACACTCCATCGGCAAACGCGTCGCCGAAGAGCTGGGCATTCCGTTCTATGACCGCGATATCGTCAAGCAGACCGCCGAGGCCAGCGGATACCCCCCCGAACTCGTCGAGAGCGAGGGCGAGGACATTTCCCGCACAGATTCCATTATCCGGGGCATTGTCGCCTCCAGCGTGTTCTACAGCGACAGTCAGGACGTGATACACGATGTCCAGCAGGCCATTATTCTGCGCTTCGCGCAACAGGGGTCATGCGTGATTGTGGGGCGCTGCGCTGACGAGGTTATCCGGAAGGCGGGTATCGACGGACTGCACGTCTTTATCTACGCCGACGACGTACACCGCGCCATGCGCGTCAGTGAAATGCTCGGGCGCTCCAACGCCACGGAAATTCAGCGCTTAATGTCCCGCAAGGACGCCAGCCGCCACGCCTATTACAATCGCTACACCGGAAAGAAGTGGGGCGACGGCCGGAATTATCATATCACGGTCGACAGCGGCGCGCTGGGTTACGACTTATGCGCGAAACTCATCGTCGAGGCCGCGAAAGCCTTGGACGCCTCCGCCGACGCGAAGCCCAAACTGAAAAAGGACAAGTGACATGTTCAACGGCTTTTCACAGGCGACGGTCGACTTTATGTGGGGGATTCGCTTCAACAACAATCGCGAATGGTTTCAGGCGCACAAGCCGGAATATGTGGCCTGTTTCCAACAGCCCATGTCCGAACTCGCCGACGAACTCTGGGACTTTCTCAACGCACAGCGTCCCGGCGACGGACTGACCCGGAAAGTGACGCGGATTTACCGTGACGCCCGGCGGCTGTTCGGACGCGGCCCGTACAAAGACCACTTATGGTTTACCGTGGAACGTCCCACCGAACCCCACGACGCGTGGACGGGCAAGCCCGCGTTCTGGTTTGAACTCGGCCCCGATTATTGGAGTTACGGCCTCGGCTACTGGATGCCGAAACCCGTTACCATGGCGAAACTCCGCGCCCGTATCGACCGCGAACCCGAACCGATGGAACGTCTGACGCGGCGTCTGAACCGAAACCCGGAATTTACATTAGAGCTGGACGAGTACCGCCGCCCGCGTTCGGAAGCGCCGTCGGAACTTTTGTCGCCGTGGTACAGGGCGAAATCGTTCGTGATTCTTCACTCCGAAGCGCTGACAGAGGAACTCTACAGCCGCGCCATTGTCGAACGTCTCAAAAACGGCTTTGCGTTCCTGCTGCCCTACTACGACTGGCTACAGGCCGTCGACGCGGAACCGGAGCCGGATTTATACGAAAGGAAGCGGAAATCATGAAAACATGTCCGAACCGTGAAGCGGCCTTGTCGCTTCTGAAAAAGTACAACAGCGAGCCGTACCACATCCGCCACGCGCTGACGGTCGAGGGCGTCATGCGCTGGTATGCCAACGAGCTTGGGTTTTCGGAGGACGCCGATTTCTGGGCGACGGTCGGACTGTTGCACGACGTGGACTTTGAGCGCTGGCCGGACGAACACTGTCAGAAAGCCCCGGAACTGCTGGCGGAAATCGACTGTTCGCCGGAGTTCGTACACGCGGTGTGCAGTCACGGCTACGGGATTTGTTCCGACGTGGAGCCAACGGAGGTCATGGAAAAGATACTCTTCGCGGCGGACGAACTGACGGGGCTTGTATTCGCGGCGGCGAAAATGCGTCCGAGCCACAGTGTGCGGGACATGGAGGTAAAGTCACTGAATAAGAAGTTCAAGGACAAACGTTTCGCGGCGGGATGTTCGCGGGAGGTAATCCGGACGGGCGCGGAGCGTCTGGGCTGGGAGTTGCCGGAACTCATGGAGAAAACGATAGCCGCCATGCGTACATGTGAGGACGATGTAAACGCCGTCATGGAGCCGCTGGAAGTATGAAATACTCGTACAAATCCAGTGAGAAATTCCTGTCGATGGTACAGAGGGAATACGAGAGCGAAAAGGAACGCGCCGCCGCGCTTGATTCCAAAATTGCGCTGTCGCTTCCGGTGATTTCCGCTTACTTCTTCCTTCTGGCGCAGGACGCGAATATTCGTAAAGTGTGGCCTTTTGTCATGGAAGCCGGATATTCCGCCGCGAACGTAAGACAGTTTCTTTCGCTCTTGCTCTATGTTATCGCTATATTAACCGCTTTTTTCTCTCTCTCCCTGATGATTCACGCCACATGGACACGTAATTTTAAGGAACTCGATATCATGCGTTCTAATAACGCGGTATTCATGTCCATGTCCCCGGAACTGTTTTCAGCGCGGATAGTGACGGACTATCTTCGGCAAGTCGAACGAAACAGAGAAGCAAACGGAGTAAGGTCAAAAGAATATCGAACAGGCTGGATATTTGGCCTTGTCTCATTGAGTTGCTTCTTACTGTATCAGGTGATGACACAGTGACCATGAAAGGAGAAAGCAAATATGGATGACGAAATGGATGATATCCTCCGGGAACTGGAAAACGGGGGAAATCCGGCGTTGAACGCCATCCAAAAGGAGAGACAGCGTGACGCGGAGAAGGCCGCAAAAATTCGCACAGTCGCTAAAGTGGTGTTTGTCCTTGGCGTCGCGGTGGTTATAGGAGGCCTCATGACACTTGGAAAGTCTGTCTTTTCGCTAATCGGCGCAATTGCCGGGGGAGTGTTGCTGTCCGCTTCCGCAAGCGCACTGGCCGCAAGCAATATCTACGACCCGGATGACGATATAGCTCATCGCTAAATAAACAATAACGGCGCGAACCTCAACCAAAGTCCGGGTAAGGTTCGCGCCTTCGTTATGCCATTATTGCGTCGGAATTTGCGCCGCCATTATTGGCACAGTTCGACATTCTTCTGAGCAGATACTTTCCATTCAGGGGCAACTTTCCAGTTCATAAATCCGCCGCCTGTCGCGCCGATGTGTACGTGGTAATAGTCATACGAATACGCGGTAACAGTCACGGTGTACGTCTGGTTGGGCTTCAAATCCAGTTTGACTTCGCTACCGGTCAACTTCTTGCTTTTTTCCTTGCCGTTGCTGTTCTTGTAGGTTACGGTATAGCGTCCATACTCTTCCGGCTGTCTGTCAGACCAGTACAAATTGGCTTTCCCTTTTGTCTGGGTGATTTTCAGGTCGTTTTTGCCCCACTTGCCGTTGGTGGTTACAGTGAAAGTGACGCTTTCATCCGGTTTACCCGTCCCCTTAATCTCCTGACACACGTTGCCCGCGACAGCAAACGTCATGCACAGAGACAGAACCGTAGCAACGCACATCAGCATTGCAAACGCTCTTTTAATCTGTTTCATATTGTCCAGTTTCCTTTCAAGGCTGTATTCGGATAGGTCTAATTTTGTCGGGCGTCACCTCTCTTTCTTGTTCCGGCGTTCCTGTCCTGACAGGGTGTCCGCCGGGGAACGAACTTTGATTCATTCATCCGTATAATCCGCCTTTCTGCGAAAGGCACCAACGGGGTTATGAAACGCCGTGATGCCAACGCCTCAAAATTCTGCTATACTATCCACGGGAAAGTTCGGTAAACTACAGAACCCGTGGAGGTGAGTGGCGG
>JAFXQV010000027.1 GCA_017526785.1 Oscillibacter sp.
AGTCGTTCGTCGACAGGCCTTTTCCGGACACTTTGTCGACCTTACCGGAAATGTCCTGATGTTGCGTCAGCGCGGCGGCGACTTTGGCCTTGTCGGTGTCGGTGTAGTCGTTCGTCGACAGGCCTTTTCCGGACACTTTGTCGACCTTACCGGAAATGTCCTGATGTTGCGTCAGCGCGGCGGCGACTTTGGCCTTGTCGGTGTCGGTGTAGTCGTTCGTCGACAGGCCTTTACCCGTTACTTTGTCCACCTTGCCGGATTCCAAGTCGGAAATCCGTTGTGAGGCTTCCGCGACGCTCCGCGCGGAATCGGCGGCCGCCTGCGCGGCACTGTCGGCGGCCTGTTGCGCGGTACGCGCGTCCACGGCGTACGTCTCCGCCGATTCGGCGTAACCCCGCACTGTGTCCACCTGCGCGGCGGCGTCCAGAAGCGTGGCCAGCCAGTCGGCACCCTCATCGGGCGCGTCGGCGACCGCCGCCCCCAACGCGTCCTCTACTGTAGCCCTGTGTATGTCGCTTTTTACGAGGAACTCCGGCGCGGTCTCCGTGCCGCGATAATAGCGCAGTTCCACCCGGCTGGACTGGCAATTGGTGTCGACATTCGTCACGTCCCATAAAACCAGTACCCCGGCCATGTTGTTGGCCGTCACGCCGTCGGTGTCCGTCCGCGTGACAGCTACCGGGTACGGCGAGGCGTCGCTTTGCCGCTGGTTCAGAAGCTGTACGGTTCCCGCGCCGAAGTCCTTGACCCATTCGGAGATGTCAAAGACGATACGGCGGGCGTGGTGTTCCCAGCGGTGTCCGAGCTGGATATCTTCTCCGGGTCCCACTCTGTATTCCCGCATTGCTCACACTCCTTTCCTGTTATCGGTAAGTTCTTGTCATCCAGTCGCGGACGAGTTCGGGGCTTCCCGGGTAGAGGTACTCGCGCCCGGACGACGGGTGGTAGTAAGGGAACGCCATGAAATACGTGTCAAAGCGTATCAGACGCGCCATGTCGTCCCGCTCGTAGAAGTACATATTGTAGTGGTAGTCGGTCAGCGGCACAGCCGCCGGAATCTGCGCCACATGGTACACGGTCTGCTGTTCGTCGGACGCGCTCACGCGGCGGAATACGCGTTGCAACGCGTACCCTTGCCCGTACTCTATGACAATCGTCACGGGAAACGGGGTGGTAATCATAAATTTGCCGACAAACGTGTCAAACTGTCCCTCCGGAATACGGATAAATCTATCTGTGCCGGTGGTGTAACGCTTCCGAAAGACGCCCGCAGGCGTTCCGGCGGTGGCGGCCAGTCCGGCGGCGAGGCCGTCTAAAAAACTCGGCTCGTGGTACGCCATCAGACCGCCTCCTCTCGGGGAATGCCCCACAGCGCGAACTCCGACAAGTCGGCGTCGTCGTCGGCGAGGTGGAAGCGGAACCAAAGCCGGACGCCCCGGGAGAGCGAAACCGGATTGGCGCGGAGCAGTTCCGCCAGCGGTACCGGGTTCGTGTAGGACGCGCCGTCGTAACTGTACGAGGCGGACACGTCGCCGACAAATTCGGCGCTTAGCGAGGTCAGCGCCGCCACGCCGGACAAGTCCGCGAACCACTCCAAGTCCGCCGCGATACCCGTCGCGGACATGCGGGCGATAACCGACGGCCGCACTCCCGGCGTTCTGAGGTGCTGGTGTAGCGCGACGCCCGCGAAATATCCCTGAATCCAGCTTTCGGCGTCCATGTCAATCCCCCCATATGACGGCGGTCTCGTGTCCGGCGGCGTCCGTGATTCCGGCGATACGCCCGGAGGCGTCGCGCCGGACAGAGTACACGTTCAAAATACCGCCGTCCAGCGTCTCGGAGAAGCCGCTTTGGATATTTGAGAAGTCCAGCGCCGTGACCTTTCGCAGACCGAGGATGTCGGTGTAGCCGTTGGCGTCGACGGAGAGGCCGGAGGCGGAGCCGTCGGGGTTGACTTGCGTCAGGTCGAGGCCGGAACCACTCCCGCCCGACATGCCCAGCAACGCCCGGATTTTTTCGGCGTCGTACTCCAAGCCGTCAATGGTCACTTTCCCGTCCGTTCCCATGTGGATTCCGATTTCTCTGGCGTCCGGGGTCAGGTAGCGGATATCGAAGCCGTCGGCGGTTTTGAGAATCCACGCTTTGTTGTTGCCCTGCTGATTGCCCGCGCCGAAGCGGTCAATTGGGGAGTAAATGCCGTTGACGGGTTCAAACGAAATGGCGCGTTTGACATCTTCCGTGTAGGTATAGACCTGTACGGGGTAATTCGTGCGCGTGGTTGTGGTGAAGATACGCTCCTGCTGTGCCGTGACGGGGTATCCGTCCGCGCCGCGCGAGAGGTTCGCCACGTTCACAGGCCAGTAGAGCGGGAGGCCGTCCGGGTTTTTGGCCTGCATGGTGCCGCCCGTGGGGTGTGCCGTGACCCATTCCAGATTCTGGCCTTGTGCGCGGATGAAGTTGTCGTCGGAGTTGTCGCCGGACAGATAGCGCACAATGCGCCGCGACGTGTTGAGCGTGTCCACGGCCAAGTTGGCCACTTCCCCGTAGCTGGCGTAAATCTCGTTCGCCGACAACTGCCCGGAAATGTCCACGTTGCCTTCCATCTTGATATAGCCGTACAATTCCTGTTGGCCGATTCGGAGCGTGATTTTCGAGTAGACTTCCCCGTGTTCGGTCACGTTCGACACAGAGAGCGAAATGCCGCTGACGGTCTGGCGGATTGTGGAAATGTCGCCCTCGGCGTTCGTGACACGCGTTTCAATGGCGTTGGCGCGCTGGGAGACCGTGGACACCTGTCCGCGCAGTCCCGACACCGTGCCGGAGATTTCGTCGGACTGTACCTGCAACGACGCGATTTGCCGCCCGTGCGACTGCGTGAGCGCGTCCAAAGCGTCGGTTGTCTGCCGGAGTGCGTCCAGACTGTCGCCGATATCCGTTGAGACGCCGCCGATAATTGTGTCTGCGTAATGCTTCGTGGCGGCCTCGGCGTCTAATTGCGGTTCGCGGTACAGGCGCAGAATGCCGCGCATGGTGCCGCCGTCCAGCGGGAGATAGTCCCCGTCCGCGACGCCGCCCGTACCGCTTCCGCCGCCCGTGCCGCTTTCCGATAGCAACTGTTCGGCGCGGGGCAACATGACATTGTTGATATACGACGCGATTTCCGTAAACAGTGACTGTATGTCGCGGCGGTTCTGGATTTCGCTGTGCTGGTGGGTGGCGTAGTCGGCGGGGTTCTCCCAGTTTTTGGAGTAGCGGAAACGCGGGATAAGTTCCGGGGTCTGTTCGTCAGGCATTACCTGTCCCTCCCTTCGTAGCGTACTTGCAGTTCCACGGAATACGGGGCTAAGTTCTGTCCGGCGGTGTCGTTTTCGAGGCGTAATGAGAAGTGGCGGACGTGTTTGCATTTCGGTTTCCGCCGGAACACCGCCGCGTGGCGCGGGACGCTCAAATCACGCGTTTCTAAGTTCCGGTCGGTCAGTCGGTCGTACCCCGCGACATGCAGACTGACAAGGTCGGCGCGGGTCTCGTAGTCGGTTTCGTAAATCACCGTGACATCCGACGGCGTGTCGGCGCGGAACGACAGCAGAACCGTGTCCACGTCTTTGAGGCGGTCGTAGCTTCCGAAGTGCCGCGCCGGGAACTGGTACGCTTTCCGGATAGCGCCGCCGAAGTCGTCGAACGTCGCGCCGAGGCGTACTGTCTGCGCGTCGGCGTTGACCAGACACGGCACGCCGTCGCGCATGGACAGGGCGCGGGCGTCCATGCCCGTGAAGTGGAACCAGACCGGATTTTTGTCCGTCGACAGCGAGTAGTCCCAGAGCCACACATGGCCGTTGACGGCCAGCCAGTAGCGCTTCCCGTCGTCGAGGGAGCAGACCGCGCCGTTTCCGGCCACGCGCATGTCATAGAGCAGTCCGGGGCGGGTGTCGGAGCCGTTGACCTTGCCCGACAGACAACGGACGTTGTTTTCACGCGCCGCCGACGACGACAGTACCTGATACACGCCGCCGGACGTGTTGGCGAACGTCAGATTGTTTCCGATGAGCCGCACGGAGCGCGGCAAATCACAGCCGATTTTGTCATTGACGCCGGAATAGGCGATACTCACGCGGTGGTAGCCGTTGACGCTCTTGCCGGAGAGGCTTAACTTCCCGATTCGGCGCGACTGGAATACCAGAATGTCGCCGTACTGCCCGCCGAAGCCCGTAATATCGCCGCCGATGACGTTTACGGCGTCGGCAGGCCAGTAGGAGGCGTCCGCGCCGGACTCCGTGACGCCCGACCAGTGCACGGCGTCCGCGCCGCCCGCGACGACGCACATTTTCTCCCCGGTGCCGCAGGCCGCCGCGTACGGGCAGTTCATGATTTCGGCGAGCGCGGGCGCGTCGGGCTTGCGGTACGTGATTTCCACGCAAGCCGCGCTGGGCGGGGCTTGCGCGAAGACCACGACCCCGGCGGCGGTGTCGGCGGTGTAGTCCCGGCTCTCGGCCATCGTCAGGCCGTCGACCGTGACGAGCGTCACGGCCTCGACACGCTCCGCCGGAAGGTAATACTCCCGCTGTCCGATATCGAGCGCGAACGTGATAACGGCGTCCAAGGGCGGGGCGTTGTGGAAGGTCACGGTACCGGTACGGATGTCGACGGCGTACAGCGCCGGAGCCGTCCGCGTGGTGTTGACGTAGACCGCCGACACGCCGCGCAGATTCCCCGATTCCGTCACGCCCACGCCGAAAACGTTCGTCTGGCCGTCCCCGATACGAATTACATTTTCCGCGACATTCGACGGCGTGTAGCGTACGCGTTTGAGCGGCGAGAGGCGGTTTTCGGGCTGATAGGCGTCGCCGCGCCCGGTGGCCGGGTCGGCGTTGACAAAGACCGTCGGAATGTACGCGGCCTCCGCCACGTCCGCGAGCGTGAAGGGGGATTCCAAGGAACCGTGGGCGGCGTTGTAGTCGAGGCGGTAGAAGCCCCCGGCGTTCTTGTAGTACAGGTCATTCCCAAAGCGGAAAAACGTCCCGGAATTGCGGGGTATGTCCGCGTTCCCGGACACGCGGCGCAGTTCCTGAAAGTCGCCGTGCCAAGTGTAGAGCGCGGAACCAATGTGGACAAGCACGCCCTCCGGGAACTCCGTGGAGGCGTAGACCACGTCCGAGGCGCTGAACGCCCGCCCGGAGTAATCACCCGCGCCCCATCCGGCGGTGACGCGTTCCTGTCCGGGACGCGACTGCAAGAGGCCGTCGTCCCACCAGAGATTGACGATTTCGGGGGACTCGTTGTCTTTGAGGTTGATTTCGGCGTCTCGGATATTCAGGCCGCCGTCGAGCGCCGGGAAACGGTACGTCTTTTGACGCATGCGCACACCTCCCGTCAAAAGCCGTACACGTCCCGGACGGGCTGGACTTGCGCCACAAGCGCGGGCGTCAGCCGACTGAGACGCGTTTCGTATTCCTGAAACAGGGTCTTGTGCGCGAACTCGTCCTCTGTGCGCATGAGGCAGGCGGCCGCGTACAGGCACGCGATACGGAGAATCTCCGGGCTTTCGCCGCACTCGTACTCGTCGGGCGGCGCGTCGGGGAGCTGTTCCGGGTAACGGTAATACTCGACCATGTACACGCCTTCGGGGGTCAGAAGCGTACGCCCGCCTAAAAGCTGGTAGTCGTTGGACGCCTGCAGGCCGTCGCCGGAGAGCTTCCGCACACCGCCGGAACACAGCCGCCAGAAATCGCCGGGTAACATGTGCTGTTTCCAGCCGTTGGAGAGCGTTTCGCCGTGTTCGAGGCGGCAGATGTTGCGCTCCGGACAGGAACCCGTGCGGATGTCCAAAAGCGCCTGATTCACAAGCCCCGGAATGCGCTGGAGTGTGTCGGCCTGATTGTTGTAGGCGGGCGACACCGCCTCCCCCGCCACGCTGTACTGGTCTATCAGTTCGAGGACAGCCCGCTTGATGTTGCGATACTGCATAGAGCCTCCTTTCATGTCTTGAAAACGCCCGGCTTGCCCTCCCCCGTTGCCGGGGGAGGGCGGCGCGATTTCGGCGTCAGCTATTCGAGACCGCCGTGCCGTGGTACCATACCGCGTTGGCCTTCTCCTTCAGGATGAAGCAGTCATAGAGGATACGGCCTTCGACGAGCCAGCCGGAGATTCCCGGGGGGTTGTCGTGAATCTTGTAGTCCTCCAACTGCTTCGGGGCGCAGGCGGCGACGGGGTGCGTCAGAATGAACTCCGCCCCGGTCGGCAGGCGCGACGCCGGGACTTTCACAATGCGCGTCCCGTCGACTTCGCCCATGACGCCCTTCGCGAGCATCAACTGGGACATTTCGCCGTAGCGCATAAAGGCCGGGTCCTGCTTCAGCAGGTTGGCGAACTTGTAGGAGCAGAAGCAGACACGCCCCGTGTCCGGCACGTCGTGATTGCCCAACGCCTCTTGCGCGTTGAGGAACAGTTCATAGGCGTTGCTTTTGGTGGCGGCGGTGGCGGCGGTGTTGCCCTTCGCGCAGGCGGTGAGCGCCATGGTGCGGAAAATGTAGGCGTCGTACTCCGGGACGACGACTTCCCGGATTTGCCGGGACAGGGCGCGTCCGGCGTCCATGGTCATCTGGGTCTGGTTGCGGTCGGCGCGGTCAATCACGAACGAAAAGGCGCGGTCACGCGTCACGGTCAGCTCCTGCACGCTGTTTGTGAGGTCTTGGGGGGTGCCGTAGCGCGACTGCCCGGAACGGGTGTAGTCGTTGAGTTGCACAGTCGGAATCGAGTAGACGTTGACGGTACGGACGCCCGCGAAGCGGTAGTCCTGATTGAGCGCGAGCGCGGCCTGAGAGGCAATCGCAAAGCGTTCGTCGACTTTCCCGGAGTAACGGGAGGCCAGATTTACGGTGGGATTGGACATAAGCTATCCTTCCTTTCTGGGAATCAGTCCCAAGTGTCGGAGTCGAAACCGCGGATGAAGTCGTCGACGGGCGCGGCGACGGCTCCGCCGCCCGACACACCCTGTACGGGGGCGCGTTGCGTGGCTTCGGCGTTCTGGCGGAGAATTTCGTTTTCCCGGCGGAGATTCTCGTAGAGTGTGCGGTAGTCCGGCTCCGTGGCGGCGGGCGCGGGTTGCGCGGGGTTCGCGGGGACGGTTCCGGCGCTTGTGGGGCTTGCGGGGACGGTTCCGGCATTCGCGGGGCTTGCGGGGACAGTTCCCGGCACGGTCACGGGTTCCGCTTGCGCGGCGGTCACGGTTATGGGTTCCGTAACCGGGGCGGAAACGGGTTGCGCCTGCGGGGTCTGCTGTTCGTTCATGTGGAAACTCCTTTCTGAGTGTCACTGTCAAGGGACTGCGCCTGACTGGCGCGGAGTTCGGCCAAAAGTTCGGCCTTGCGCGGGAAGAAGCGCTCCGGGAGACGTTCAAAATACTGGATAGCGGTCAGAACGCCGTCGCGGCGGAGTGCGTCCAAGGTCTCCACTAACGCCGCTTCGTTGTAGGACGTGGTGCCGCCCACGTCGGCGCGGAGGTTCAGCCACAGGTGTTTAAACGCCCGGAAATCAAAGTCTGCGGCGACGGTTGCGCCGTCGCGCCGCGTCACGACCGGGCGCGTACCGTAAAACGTCCCCATCATGTCGAGTAAGATGTGTCCGATGTCCTCTATCCACTCGTGAAGCCCGGCGCGGATGTTCTCTAACGGCACTTCGGCATTGGTCTGCAGGAGTGCGAGGGCGGACGTGTTCTCCGGGCGGGCGTTGCCTAATTGCACGTCCGACACGCCGAGACATTCCTTCGTGTAGGCCATGGTCTTGTCAATGAGCGTGAAAATTTGGGCGCTCATCTCCGACGCCGGAAGCGTACCCGCCACGGACGCGACGTTTTGCCCGGGCTGTAGTCCGCGAATCCCGATAGCCTGTCCGACTTCGTTTGTCCACGCGGAGATTAAATCGGCGTTGTAGACCGTGCGCGGGAACGCCATTAACTGTACGTGGCGCATGGCCGTGGCGAAAAGCGTGTTGATGAAAATCTGGTTGGGAATCAGCCCCGTGACGAGAGCGCGGCCGTGGTAACTGTGGCGCTGGCGCTCCCAGTTGCCCCACGCCAGCGGGTACACCGAAAGCCCCGTGTCGATGTTCTCGTAGATGACGGCCTCCCGCGTGGCCTTGGTGACGTATACGGTCGTCTCGTGGTTGCGCTCGACTTTCGTATAGAGCAGGACATAGAGGGCGGTATCGTCCGCGCCGGGGATTTCGGCGGCTTCGGCGTCGGCAAAAATCGCCTCGACGCCCCGGCCGGACTTGCGGTAACGCTTGGCCTCCCGGCGGAGATTGTCCACGCGGTCGCGGCCTACCAGCAAAATCCACGGCTGATTTTCTACACGCCTGTCGGCGGGGTTGCCGAACATGACATTGATTCCGTCCACAAGCTCCATACGGATTTCGCCCCGGTAGTCCTGAAAGGCTCCCGTGCCGCCGTAGGGACGCGCCTCCGGGTCAAACCAGAAGTGCGCGCAGTAGTCGCCGGTCTGGGCTCCGTCAAAGAGCGCGTCGCGGATACGGTACTCGAAGTGGAACTTTTCCAGCAGGTTGGACAATTCCGCGTCGGCGAACGCGGCGGCGTCGGCGTCGGAGGCGTCGAAAAGCGGCTCCACGCGCATGCGGAACGCGTTCCCGGTCAGCGACGCGATAAACAGGCTTGCGACACGCTTCAAGATATTGAATGTGGGTTTCGGCAACGCCCGCATGGCGGGGGTGTCGGGCAGGTTCAGCCACTGGTTCCCGATGAAAAATTCCGTGTTCGTCCTGACAAGGTTGTACTGGTTGGGGTTCTGGCGGCAGTTGTAGTCCCGCCCGGTTTCGTAGAGTGTCCATGCCCGCGTACGGGCGCGAGGTGTCATAAATCATCCCTCCTGTTGATTCCGCCCGTAGGCGTCGTCCACGGTGTAGTTTTGCAGTCTGCGGAAGGCGTCGAGTTCGTCACGGGCTTCTGTGGCGTGGGGGTTCGGACGCGTGCGGCGGTAGATTTGCCACCCGGCGAAGGCTCCCGCGCCGAACATCGCCAGACAGGCCAGCGCCCCGCAAAATCCGATTACAAAGTACATATCCGCTCCTTTCGTTCGTTATCCGTATACGTTGTAACAGTCGCTGTCCGTCAGGGCGTCGCGGAAATCGTCGGCGGCATTGCGTTCGACTTCCTCCGGGGGCTTGGGAACCTCCCCGCTTTTGCCGAATAACCAGTGCAGGGCTTGCGTGGAGCTGTCCACCATGTCGTCGTGACGCCCGGACGGGAACGCCGTCCACTGGTCGAGATACTCTTCCAGCCAGTGCGCCGAACGCGGTAAAAAGACGTGTCCGCTCTCGATAGCCGGGGACGCGCCGTAGACGCGCGAACGCTTGTCGCCGCGCGGGTCGACGGGTACGCAGAACATCTCCCGCTGTAACACATCTAAAATAGCGCTTCCGTTGGCCTTGTCCTCGATGAGTACGGCGCGGGCGGCCGGGAAACGTTCCCGCACGTCCCGAATTACGGCCAGTGTCCCGACAAAGTCCAAGTGGCGGTTGACACATTCCAGCAGGTAGTAGCACTCGTCGCGGCGTCCCCAGACGGTCACGGCCACAAAGTCGTTGCGTTCGCCGCCCTTGAAAGCGGCGTCGACGCTGACGCAACAGGTACCGAACGCGTCCGGGGGCGCGTCGTAGAAGCGCCACCAGTCGCGCCGAATCAGGTTGCCGCGTTCGGCGCGGGGGCGGCACTGGTAGAGCGCAAGCCATGCGCGTTGTCCGCCCGAGGGGTCGTTCAGGTAGGCGTCGCGGAACTGTGCCAGCCACGCGGCGTCCTTGCCGAGTTCAGGGCAGAGCGCCTCCCCGGGCGCACGGCCTAACGGGTCGTTGTCCTCCGCCGCCACGGGCAGGCGTATCAGGCGGACATTGCTTTCGGTGCGGAGAATCCGCGCCGCCAAGTCGTCCTCGTGCCACGGCGTCATAATCACGATGACTTTCGCTCTGGCGGACAGGCGCGACTTCAGACTGTTGAGCCACTCGCCCCATAGCTTGTTCCGGTACGCGGGGCTGTCGGCCTCCTCCCGGTTCTTTACCGGGTCGTCGATAATCAGCAGGTCGGCGGCGTTTCCGGTGATGCCCGACAAAATGCCCCGGCTGATGAGGCGGCCGCGATGTCCGGCCAACTCGTACTCCGTGGCGCGGTTGACGCCGCCGAGTGTCACGCCGGAGAGTACCGCGCCCCAGCGGCTGATTTTTTCGCGGTTACGCCGCGCGAAGCGTTCGGCACTCTCGTCGTTGTAGGACGCCAGTATGACGCGGGTTTCCGGCTCGCGGACGAGTACCCACGCGGGCAGGGCTTCCGTGACGGCCGCAGACTTCCCGTGTTGCGGGGGCGTCTCCAACAGCAGGATGTCGTAGGCGTTCCCGGTATCGGCTTCCAGAAACGCTTGAATCTCCCGCGCCAGAAACCCCGCCAGACGCGTGGGAATCCACGCCGCGCCGCCCGTGAGACGCAACCACGCGGCATAATTTCGCCGTGCCAGTTCGCGCCGCGCGAGTTCGGCGCGGATGATGTCGGCGGGTCTCATGACGGCTCCGCCTCCAGACGTGCCAGCATTGCGGAAAGCTCGATGTCTGTGTAGCGGGACAAGTCCCCGTCCCCGTCGACGGGTTCCGGCGCGGGTTCCAGCGCGATTTCCCGGATGAGTTCAAAAGCCCGAATGACCGTCGCCCCGCCCTTTGGGAGACCTGTTTTCGGGTCTGGCTGTCCCCCGGTGGCCTCGATAATCAGCGCGTCGGCAATCCGGCGGCGGGTTTCGGGTTCGCGCAGACGCTCCACGAGTTCCGGGCGCAAGTCCAGACGTTCCCCGACAATCGGGCGCAAGTTCGGACACTCCGCGCCAGCGGCCGGACACAAATCCGAAGCCTCCCCGGCGGCGGCCGGGCGTACGTCTGAACTCTCACCAGCGGCGGGGCGTACGTCCGAAGCCTCCCCGGCGGACATATGGCAACACCTCCTTTTTAAATAATAGAACGAACGTTCGATTCATGAGCAAAGAATAGCACATATGTTCTAACCCTGTCAATCAGTGAATTGCACAAAAAATCGGCGCGTTTTTGTGAAAAACGCCTTTTACGTCTGGCCTCACGCTGTCCAGTCTCGACGCGGACAGCCAAATAGCAAACCAAAACACGGTAACAAGTTCGGAGACAATCGCCGTCCCCCGCACAACGGGGGAAGCGCAAAGTCCGGCACAGGCCGTGTTGTCCTCAAAGGAAGATATTCACATCTGCTATAGAAAGGCCGTATTGAAAACACGGATTTGTAATGTCAACTTGTATATTATATCAGCGATAATTCCTCTCTGTTTTGCGCTATATGTGTAAATTTTCTGCAAATTTTTCGTGTTTTTCTGATTTGTTACTTTTCTATCCCATGACTGAATCGTTACCGTGATTGCGACAAACAAGCCCTTTCCCCAACTCCGGGAGTGGGCGTTTTCCATGACAAGAGGGGTCTTTACCGGGGTCTTTTACGGGCTTTGTCGTCATAGAGTGACACGGGGTGATTGCGTGCGGAAACAAAGAAAAGTCCGGGGCGGCGAACTGCTCGGCGCGGTGGCGGAACTCTTCGACCTCCCGGCGGACGTTATCGCGGGTCTGCCGCGTCTGGAAATGATTGGGAGCCGCCAACTGTACGTCGAACATCATTCGGGGATACTGTCCTACAGCGAAGAGCGCATAGACGCCAACACGCCCGTTGGGGTACTGCGAATCGGCGGACGCAATCTCACGCTGCTGGCCATGACCGGGGCGGAACTCCGCATAGGCGGCACAATTCTTACATTGGAGTGGGTCGGGCATGAATAACCGTCTAAGGGAACGCTTGCGCGGACAGGTTCGCGTGGAAATCGTCTGCGAACACCCGGAACGGGTTTTGAATCTGTGCGGGGAAAGGGGTCTGCCGTTCCGGGACTTGCGGCGCGGCGAAAACGGCGCTCTGTTCATGACGCTCTCCCGCGGGGACTATATCCGCCTGCGGGACGCGCTCAAAAACGTGGCGTGCGAAATCCGCCCGGTGCGGCAAGTCGGATTCCGGGCGGCGCTGTCGGCACTGGCACGGCGTCCGGCACTGTGCGTGTTCGTGGTGCTTGTGCCGACGGCGCTTTTTTTGGGTTCGTTCTTCGTCTGGGACTACGACATACAGGGAAATGTGGCAGTCCCGGACGAGCGCATTTTGCGGGCGCTGGACAAACAGGGCGTCGGGCTGTGTTCGTTCGGTCTGTCGCTGGACAGCGAGGACATACGGAACCACGTCCTGCTGGACATCCCGGAACTGGAATGGATATCGGTCAACGTGTCGGGCTACCGCGCGCATGTGCAAGTCCGGGAGCGGACGCCGCCGCCGGAGGCCGTGGACACGACGACGCCCGCGAACGTTGTCGCGCGGCGGGACGGGCTTATACTGTCGGTGTCGGCGCTGGACGGGAAAGCGGCCGTCGTGCCGGGGGTGTCGGTGACGGCGGGGGACTTGCTCATCAGCGGCACGGAGAACTTGGAGACGACCGGGAAAACGCGTGTCATGCCGGGGCGGGGTTCCGTGCGCGCGCGGACTTGGCACAAACTCACGACCACATTGCCGCTGCAGTCCGCCGAAAAGCGCTTCACGGGGGAACAGTACGTGAATTTGTCCATAATTTTCGGCACGCGCCGCGTAAAATTCTTTCGGAATCGGGGTCATTTGGGGTTGGAACCGGAGGCGAACTGTGATAAAATAACGCGGAGAGCCGCGCTGTCCGTGTTCGGACTGCCCCTGCCGTTGACGCTTGTCCGGGAGTGTTACCGGGTATACGAGGCGGTACCCGTGGAGTTAAGCGCGGAGGAGGCACGACGCCGGGGGGAATCGGCCTTGCAAGACCAGTTGAAAACGGAGGTTTCGCCCTACGGCGAAATCCGTTCGACGCTCTGCGGGGTTCGTACGCGCGGCGACACGCTGGAAGTCACGCTGTCCGCCGAGTGCGCGGAGGAAATCGGCGAACGTGTCCCGATTTACACCAACTGAACAGGAAGTGACAAGAATTTGGAACAGAAAATCAGCATGGAACGTCTGGAACAGGCTGTAAATTTGTTTGGCTCGTTTGACGAGAACATCCGCCTTTTGGAACACGAATTTTCCGTGACGGTGGTCAGCCGTGACGGAGAGTTACGCGTCAGCGGAGACCCCGAAAACGTCATGATGGCCTGCAAGGCGGTGGAGGGCTTGCTTTCGCTGTCGGCGCGGGGCGAGGCTATCGGGGAACAGAACGTACGCTACGTTTGTTCGCTGGTACGCGCCGGGAAGGGCGACAAAATCGCGGAGTTGTCGTCTGACGTACTCTGCGTGTCGGCGAAGGGACGCCCCGTCAAGCCCAAAACGCTCGGACAGGAGGCCTATATTCGTTCCGTGCTGAAAAATACGGTGACAATCGGCGTCGGCCCCGCCGGAACCGGGAAAACGTATTTGGCGGTGGCGGCGGCCGTGGCGGCGTTCCGTGACCGTCAGGTGAACCGCATTATTCTGACGCGTCCGGCGGTCGAGGCCGGGGAACGTCTCGGATTTTTGCCCGGAGACCTGCAAAGCAAAGTAGACCCGTATTTACGGCCGCTGTACGACGCGCTCTTTGACCTGCTGGGCGCGGAGACCTACCAGAAGTACGTGGAGCGCGGGAGTATCGAAGTCGCGCCGCTGGCCTACATGCGCGGGCGCACACTCGACGACAGTTTCATTATTCTGGACGAGGCGCAGAACACAAGCCGCGAACAGATGAAGATGTTTTTGACGCGCCTTGGGTTCGGGTCGAAAATCGTCATCACGGGCGACGCCACACAGATTGACTTACCGGAGGGGAAACTGTCCGGCTTAAAAGAGGCTATGCGCGTTCTCAAAAACGTGGAGGGTATCGGAATCTGCGAGTTGACGGACGCCGACGTAGTGCGCCACGTCATGGTACAAAGAATCGTGCAGGCGTACGCGGAGTACGAGAAGCGCCACGGCGCGGAACTCCCGCATACCGTCCGGGGCGTACACCGTACGGCGGCAAGGGGGCGGCGCTAATGGCGAAACGCCACTTGATTTCCGTCCGGGCGACAGTCCCCGGCATGGACGACGGCATACGCGCCTTTATCCGGAAAGTCATCCGTACGGCGCTGGCGGCGGAGGGCGTGACGTTTCCCTGTGAAATCAGCGTGCTTCTGACTTCCGACAGCGGCATACAGGATATCAACCGCGAACAGAGAAATATTGACGCGCCGACGGACGTGCTAAGTTTTCCGATGTTCGACCTGACGCCGGGCGAACTGCCGGACGCGTCCGCCGACGCCGACCCGGAAACGGGCTGTGTGCCGCTCGGCGACATGGTCATATCTATGGAACGTGTCGCGGCGCAAGCGAAGGAGTACGGACACTCCAACCGCCGGGAGTTGTCGTATCTGGTCGTACACTCGATTCTGCACTTGTTAGGATACGACCACATGGACGAGGGCGCGCAAAAGGCGCAAATGCGCGAACGCGAAGAGGCGATTTTGTCCGAACTCGGACAGACCCGCAAGAAGTAATGCCCCAAAAACCGCCTGCAAAGTATAAGTTGTGTATGATGGCGGAGGTCAAAGCGCGTGAAAGGAGACGACAATTTATGAAAAGCGTCAACGTGACATTTCAGGTAGATGAGGACGTGAAAAACGCGGCGGACGCGCTGTTTAATGACTTGGGGATGAGCCTTTCTATGGCGTTGAATCTGTTTCTCCGGCAGTCCGTCAGAGAGCGGGGGCTTCCCTTTATGGTCAGCGCGGACACGCCGAATGCGGTCACGCTTGCGGCGATGGACGCGGCGGAGTAACGGGCGGTGCAATTCGGATAACGGGCGGTGCAATATGGCGAAAAAAACAAAACCGGAAACGGCGTCCGTTGTTGTCCCGGAAGCGGAACAGCCCTATCAAATCCCAGACAATTGGCGGTGGGTATACGCTTCCAAAGTGTTTGCCATTGAATATGGGAAAGGATTATCTATTAAGGAACTTTTAGAGGATGGCTTTCCAGTATTCGGCGCAAACGGACATATTGGATACTTTCGGGAGTATATGTTTGAAACCCCCCAAGCGCTTATGAGTTGCAGAGGCGCTTATAGCGGAGTGATGAACATCTCGACGCCTAAAGCGTATGTAACAAATAACTCCCTTATCATCCAAGGAATTTATTTCAGTATGTCCCCGCAATTTATCCGTTTTTTGTTCGACGCCTTAGACAAAAGAAAATTAATTTCTGGGTCTGCACAACCACAAGTGACAGTACAAGCGTTTAAGCGTTATCCTATCCCGCTTCCGCCGCTTGCGGAACAACAGCGCATTGTAGACCGTATCGAAAACCTGTTCACCGCGCTGGATGAAGTCCGGGAACGGGTGCAAGCGGCGCTGGACGGTCTGGAATTGTACCGGGGCGCGGTTCTGCGGGAAGCGTTCAACGGAACGCTGACGGCGGAATGGAGACAGGAAAACGGGCTTGACATAAGCTCTTGGCGAACGCAAACGCTGAAAGAATGCTGTAAAATAAGCTCCGGCGGCACTCCGTCCAGAAAAAAGCCGGAATATTACAAAGGGAATATCCCGTGGATAAAGACCGGGGAAATTGACTGGAATGAAATAGCCAACGCCGATGAGTACATTACCGAATCAGCGGTGGCGGACAGTTCCGCAAAGTTAAACCCGGCGGGGGCGGTTCTGGTGGCAATGTACGGAATGGGGCTGACGCGGGGACGGGCGGCGATATTGAAAGTCCCGGCGGCTACAAATCAGGCGGTATGTGTCTTACAGCCGAATAGCGACGTATTAAACTGGTACTTGTTTTATTATTTTATGCGTAACTATTGGCAAATCCGCGCTCAGGCGGTGGGAGGCAACCAACTGAATTTAAGCGGGAAAATTATTAGTCAACTCCAAATAAGCATTCCCACATTAGATGAACAGCGAAAAATTGTCGATACGCTTCACAGTCTCCTGAAAAGGGCGCGGGAAGTAAAGGAAACGGCGGAAACCGTGTTAGGACAAATTGAACAGATGAAAAAAATCATCCTTGCGCGGGCGTTCCGGGGCGAACTGGGGACAAATGACCCGTCAGAGGAAAGCCCGGACTTTGCCCTAACGGCGCGATAAACTGTAACGCCCCGTCCGCGCCCGTCATAGGATGGGGCGAGGTGACAGAACATGACGGCTTTTCAGGATGGACTTTTCGCATTTTTCGCGGCGGTGGGCGTGGTGACGCTGGTATGGCTTGCGGCGGGGGCGTGTCTGCACGCCGGACGGCCGATTATTCCGGACTTGTGCTTGGTGCTGTCCCTGCGCGGCGACGCCCCCGCCATGGAACAGGACGTACGCGAGATACGGCGCGTACTGCGACAGCTTCCGGCGTCGCGGCTGATTCTGGCCGACTGCGGGCTGTCCGACGACGCCAGACGTTTGGCGGAATACTTGGCGAACCGCGAGGAGGGCGCGGAACTCATTCCGGCGGAACAGTTCCGCTTGCGCTGACAGAGAGGACTACACATGAACGAGAAAACCACGGTCGACGGAACCGTGCAAAACGTGATTTTCCACAACGCCGAAAACGGCTACACGGTTCTGAAGCTGTCCACGCTGGACGGGGAGAGCGTGATAGTCGTTGGCTGTATTCCGGGTGTCGCGCCGGGGGAGGGCATGTCGGTCTCCGGCGCGTGGGAGAACCACCCGCAACACGGGCGGCAACTCCGCGCCGAAGAAGTCGAGCGGCATTTGCCCGAAGACCCGGCGGAAATCTACAGTTTTTTATCGTCGGGCGTCTGCCAAGGTCTCGGACGCGTGACCGCCCGGCGCATGGTCGAGACGTTCAAAGAAGAGACGCTGTCCGTACTCGAACAGGAGCCGGAGCGGCTGACGGTCGTCCGGGGCGTGACACTCAAAAAGGCGCGGGAGCTTTCGGAGGCGTTCCGGCAGACCATGGGACTGCGGCGGCTAATGGCGTTCCTGTCGCGCTACGAACTCCCGCCGATACTGGCCGTGCGTCTGCGGGAGCGCTACGGAGACACGGCGCTGTCGACGCTGACCGAAAATCCGTGGTTGCTGTCGATGGACGAAAACGGCGTGTCGTTCGCGCTGACAGACCGTATCGCCATGAGCATGGGCTTCGCGCCCGACTGTGAACAGCGCGTACAGGCCGCGCTAATCTTCATGCTGAACTTTCAGGAGCGCAACGGGCATGTGTTTCTACCGGAACGGAAACTCATTGACGCCACGGCGCGACTGCTGGACTGTCCCCGCGAACTCCCCGAACGCGAGTTAGAGACGCTTATCAAACAGGGCGTCTTGGTACGGGAGGAAATCGCCAACGAAACCGCGTGCTACTTACGCCGGATGTGGGAGGCGGAGGCGTCGGCGCAAATCCGTCTGGAGGCGTTGCTGTCGGCCGCGCCGGACAGGAGCAGGCAGGCCGAACGCGTGCTATCAGAAGTCGAAGAGGCGTTAGGGGTCACGTACGCCGAACACCAGCGCGAGGCCGTACGGCTTGCGGCGCGGGAGGGCGTGTTAATTCTGACGGGCGGCCCCGGCACCGGAAAGACAACGACCGTCCGGGGCATTGTGGCGCTCTTCCAGAGAATGGGGCTTGACATGGAGCTTTCCGCGCCCACGGGACGCGCCGCGCAACGCCTCGGAGAGGTCACGGGCATGGAGGCGCAGACCGTACACCGCTTACTCGGCATGACCCGCAACGACGAAACGGGACAGGTTGTTTTCACGAAATCGGAGAAAGACCCGCTCAAAACCGACGCCGTGATTATCGACGAAATGTCGATGGTAGACTTGCCGCTGTTCTCGGCACTGTTGCGGGCGTTGCGTCCGGGTACGCGACTGGTACTCGTCGGCGACGCCGACCAGTTGCCGTCCGTGGGGGCGGGCAACGTCTTTTCCGACCTCATCCGAAGCGGGCGCGTTCAGACAGTCTTTCTCCGCGAGATTTTCCGGCAGGCGGAACAATCGGCGATTATCCGCAACGCCCACGCCGTCAACACCGGACAGCCCCCGCGACTGCTCAATGACCAAGGAGACTTTTTCTTTCTGCGCCGTCTGTCTCCCGAACAGGCTGCGGAAACGATTGTCGAACTCTGTCAGACGCGCCTGCCGCAAAACATGGGCGTCCCGTCCGAACAGATACAGGTTCTGACGCCGACCCGGAAAGGCGTCTGTGGTACCGTGGAACTGAACCGCCGTCTACAGGAGGCCTTGAACCCCCAAAGCCCCGACAAGCGCGAACTCCGCTGGGGAGACACCCTTTTCCGCGAGGGGGACAAGGTCATGCAGACGCGCAACAATTACGACGTTGTCTGGACGCGTCCGGACAACAGTCTCGGCACGGGCATTTTCAACGGCGACGTGGGGCAAATCCGGCAGATTGACCCGTCCGGACAGGCCATGTTGATTGACTTTGACGGCCGCGCCGCGCCGTTTTCGCCGGAAATGCTCAACGAGCTGGAACTTGCCTACGCCGTGACCGTGCACAAGGCGCAGGGCAGCGAATACCGCGCCGTGGTCATGGCGGCGGTTCCGGCGGCGCGAAGCCTCATGACGCGCGGCATACTCTACACGGCGCTGACCCGCGCCCGGGAACTCATGATACTGGTCGGCGACCCGTACGCCGTCGGGGCGATGTCGGCCAACGACTGGCAGCAGCGCCGTTATAGCGGCTTGCGCTGGCGTCTGTCCCACGGCAAAGAATCAACTCCGTGAATCGGCCGCCCGTTTCTCCGAACGGGTACCGCGATATTCCCCGGCGCATACGCCGGATAACTCCCAAGCCGGAAACGGCGGAAAGTGAGGATATCAAACCATGAAACGCAAACTTGCCGGACTGCTGGCGGCGGTTCTGCTCTGCACCTGCGCCACGGCGGCGGACAAGTCCTTTCAAGACCTGCCGTCCGGCCACTGGGCATATCAGGAAATTATGCGTGCCGTCTCCAACGGCATTATGAACGGCCTTGGCGACGGCCGCATGAACCCCGACGGGACGCTAACATGGGCGCACTATCTGGCGATGATTAGCCGTACCTTCGCGCCGCTGTCCTACGAGGGCAAACGCGCCGCCGGAACTGACTGGCGGACAGCCGGGTATGAAGTCGCCACGGAACGCGGCTATCTGCTCCCCAATGACTTCCTCCCGGTCACGCTTGCCACAATCGACGCGCCGATTTCCCGGCAGGACGTGGCAGTGTTGCTGTATCGTATCCTGCCCGCCGCGTCCGGCACGTATAGCGGCGGCGGCACGGGTTCCGGCTCCAATAGCGGCGGCGGCACCGTCGTGGGTTCCGGCGACGGCTTCCAAATTATTATCGGCGACGACGGCACCCTGCAAATTATCACAAATGATACGTCTAATCCCGCGTCGCGGGCGCTGATGTCCACGCGTGACTTTCGTCAGGCCAAGGGAACGACAACCGCAGACAGTGACTATGACAACGAAATTTATCAGCCGTCGTCCGGCGGTAGTTCCACATCTTCCGCCACCCGCAAGCCCTCCACGGCTTCCGACGAAATTTATCAGCCGTCGTCCGGCGGCGGCTCCACATCCTCCGGCACCCGCAAGCCCTCCACGGCCTCCGATGAGATTTACACGCCGTCGGGGAATGGTTCCGCCACTTCCAAACCCGTCACGCCCGCGCCGTCCGACGAGGTTTACACCCCCGCGCCGTCGGGCGGCGGTTCCAGTAGCCAACCCTACACGCCCCCCAGTACCTACACCCCACCCACGCCCGTTGTCTCCGACCCGCCGCTCTCCGACTTCCAGCAACTGGACAGCGGATACCGGGACGCCGTGCGCCGCCTCTACGAACTGGAGATTGTCAAGGGCAAGTCGGACGGCACATTCGGCGGCGCGGACACCGTGCGGCGCTGTGACGGCGCTGTGTTGCTCATGCGGACGCTCGACGCCGTGGACAGGCTCCGCGCCGGGGAATCGGTCTCCCTTACGCTTGACCTCGTGGACGGCGACAGTAAGCCCGTCGCCGACACCATCACCGCCACGGGGCGTATCGGGCAGAGCCTCTCCGAACTGGCCAAAATTAACGCCCCCACGGGCTACAAAGTCGCCCCGCAGGACGGGGCAATCAGCGTTATCAAGAGCCGCTACGCGCTGATATTCGCGCCGCTGACGCAGGCAGAACAAGAGGAAATCGTGGCTACCGAACTGTTACAGCGCGGCCAGATAAGCTATGAGGACTACGCCGCGCTGGACTTCTGGCTAAAGAAACTCGGCGACAACGACCGGAAAAAGAAACTGATTTTCGGCAACGAGTACACGGAGACCGTAACCGTCATGGAGGCTCCGGAACTCCCAGAAGGCGTCGAACTCCCGCCGGACGCGGAACCCGCGGAACTCGTGCCAGTGACCAAAACCGTGACGCTTACGGAAATCCGTTACGACACGGAGGAGGAAGCACAAAGCCATATGGTGAGTGTGGAAGTCCCGGTATGGAAACTGCGCGGACAGGACAAGGTTCCCGGCACGTTAAACCTCACGGTCAACAGCGCGCTGGCGGAGGAAGTGAAAGCCATTTTCACGGAGATTTACGACGACCCGGAACAGTTCCCGATTTCGGACGGCGGCGGCTACTCGTGGCGCACCAATTCCACAAGCGAACACATTCAGGGAACCGCCATTGACTTGAACGTCGACGCGAATTTCCAAGTACGCGACGGCGGCGCAATCGTCGGCACGCACTGGACGCCCGGCGACGACCCCTACTCCATTACACCGGGCGGAAGCGTGGTACGCGCCTTCGCCGAACACGGCTGGGACTGGGGCGGCAACGCTTGGGCTGGACACTCCGACCCCACCTACGGCTACCACGACTATATGCACTTCTCCTACTTCGGCAGATAACGCGCAAGCCCTCCCCGGACGACGGGGAGGGCTGTTTGCTCAGGTCATTGCGCGGTGGAGAATCGCGGCCATTTGCAGGCGCGTCAGCGTGGCGTACGGATTCAGATACCCGTCCTCGGTACCCTGAAAGACGCCCATTTCCACTAACGAACTCATGGCCTCCACGGCGTAGTAGGAGACGAGATAGCCGTCTTGAAACTTGGACAGGTTCGTGATGGGAGCCTCGGGAGCCTGCCCGGCGCGTTTCAGACAGCGGTACAGGTATACCGCCGCGTCCTGCCGCGTGATGGCGTCGCCGGGGTGGAAATACTGCGCGGCCTCCGTAATGCCCAACGCCCGCCCGGCGGCGATATAGGGCGTGTAGTAGAAATTGAGTTCCACGTCGTCATAACCGCCCGTGCCGGGGTAACTCGGGAAGTTGTACATACGTCCAAGCACAGTGACATACGCGCCGCGCCGCGCCGCGCCGTCCGGCTCATAGGTGGTGGGCGTGGTGCCGTTGAGGACGCTGTAGTAGCGGAAGAAGTCGACGGCGGGAACCGCCCACGCGCGGTTGGTCAGGTCGGTGAAGTAGGCGGAGCGTTCCGGGGGAAGAACCTGTATGCGGAGAATGCCGCTGTAGACTCTGTTATGGACGTTCCGCGCCAGATAGGTAACGGTCGCGGTACCCTTGAAGCCCGCCTTGGGGAGGAAGTAGATGTCGTCGAGGGTTTCGGGGGAGTAGTCGCGGGTGGAATCGAAGGCGGAATAGAGGCCGGGAGAGGTGTAATTGAGGAGCAGTTTCCCGGACGACGGGGAGGGCGGCGTAAAGTGGATGCTGGAAACGCTGCCGATTTCCTTTTGCGCGGGGGTGATGATGTCGGCGGCGCGAATGGGAATGGCGGGGCCTCCGGTGGAGTACGGGGACGACGCGCTGGAATCGAGATTTAGTCCGGGGCGCTCGACGCGAATCAGCAAATATCCGGTGATGGACTTGCCGTCGGTGTTCCAGAGGTTGTACGGAATGCGCACTTCTCCGGAGAACGTGTCCGGGGACAGATAGTTAATGTTGGACACGAACGGCTCGGAACCCGTGCGGTAATAGAGCGTGTAGGGCGTCACGCGGTCTGCGCCGTTGTTGTAGTACAGGACGCCAGTGGATGGCAGGGTCTGGAAACTGATATGGTGAAAGTCCTGCTGTGTGGCAACCTTGCTGATGTCGGAGAAGTCCGCGACCGACAAATAGAGGCGGTTCCCGCTCGTGGCGGACATGCGAATCAGATACGCGCCGTTTTGGGAAACGGTCATGTGAATCTCGCCGCTAAAGACAGTATTCTTGTCGGTGTTGGCGGTGAAGGGAACCTCGAAGGAGCCGGTATAATTCTTGTGCGCCACGAAGTTGATGTCCCCCAGACGACGGACGCTGTACTCGGTTTCGCGCTCTAACGTGTTATCGCGCCCGACGTAAAACCGTCCGACGGACGTTTTGGGCAGGGAATCGAACTCCACGGAAACCAGCTCATAGCCGGTTCGTTCCTTGCATTCGTCGATGAAGTCGTCCGCGTCCAAGTGGACGCGCGCGCCGGGGCCGGTCTCATAGTGGAGGCGTTCGCGGAGTGTCTCGCTGGTGTCGGAGCCGTTGGGGTTGTTCACGGAAATGCGTACGGTTCCGGTGAAGGTCGCGCCCTCGGTGTCGCACCCGGTGAACTGGATGGAGAACGCGCCGGAGTAGGACGGATTCGGCACAAAGGCCACGTTGCTGATATTGGGGCTGTAGGTGCGGTAATAGCGCGTGCCGCCGGATACAATGTGCTCGTACACATTGGCGTCGACGTAACTGTAGTAGAGCGTCCCGTAGCGGGTGGCGGGCATGGTGAAGGTGAGGTATTGCAGGGAGCGGTTGTAGACCGACATACTGTAGTTGAAGAAGTCCTCGGAGCGGAAATGAACGGGCGCGCCGTTGAGGGACGCGTAGGCAAGGGTATTCTCCTGCTGGCCGACGGGGACGAGTATGGAACCCGTGAATGTCCTGTTATTGGGCGTGAAGCCGTCGTAACTGATACGAACCGTGGTATTGACATCGGCTTTCGGGACAAAGGTAATGGAGGAAATCAAATGCGCGGCGGCCTCGACGTAATAATTCTGGTTGCTGGCGACGCCGAAGCCTGTGTCCCCCTCGGAGACGTACCCCTCGTAGAGCGTGCCGTATTTCGGGTTCACGCTGACACTGGTGATGTAGGACAACTCCTCTTCGGTCATGGTCTTGCAGATGGTTTTCAGGTCGGTCAGGTAGGAACTGAATTTCAGGATACCGTCCGTGAGCTTGGCCTCGATGGCGGCGGCCTCGTTGGCGGAGACCGACACCTCGCAGAGTACAAAGTAGCTTCCGCCCCGGCAGGTAATGGTACTGGTACCCGCGCCGACCGCGCGCACCTGCCCCCCGGAACTGTTCTGCGTCACAATGGCCACGCCTGTGTTGCTGCTGCTCCACTCCCAAGAGGGTATGGCCTGCGCGTCGCCGAACGCGGTCAGGATGAGGTTGTGCATGCCGTTGACGGTCATTTCAAGCCTGCTCTCCGAGAGCGTGACGCCGGAGACGACAACGGTACAGGTCGCGGGGTCACTGTCGCCGACTTTGGCCGTGATGGTGGTCTGCCCGGTTGCTCCCGCGGCCAGCACGATGGTGTAGCCTGTTTTCCCGGCGAGTGTCACAATGTCGGGGTTGGCGATTTCCCACTCAATTTCGGAACTGTCGGCGAGCGTGTTGGCGCGGAGACGCGCACTTGTGCCGGGTGCCAGTGTGATAGTCGCCTCGGAAAGCCCGATGGTCATAGCCGACTGCGCGTGTTCGACGTTGACCTTGCAGGAGGCTTGGTACTCCCCGACGGTGACGGTCAGCGTTGTTTCCCCGGCCTGAATGCCGCGCACGGTGCCGCCCGCCGACGTGGGGGCGACGCTGGCGATACTGCTGTCACCGCTTTTCCACTCCCAGCTTGACACGGCCACGTCCTTGCTGTCGCCGTAGGTAATCACCGTCACGTCGACGGACCTGCCCGCCGTGACGGTGATGGGGTCCGTGGCGAAGGCGATACCGGAAACGACAATCGTACAGGGCATGGGGACGCCCCCGCCCGCCTGTGCCATGACCCGGGTTTCGCCCGTGGCGACGCCCGTTATTGTGACTTCCTTTCCGGTTGCCGGGGATACGGTCGCTATCTTGGTGTCGCCCATGCTCCACTTGATATCTTCGGGGTTGGCGCTGGATTCGGCGGAAAGAGTGCCAGTCTGCCCCGGCGAGAGTACCATAGCCGTCTGCGAGAGCGTCACGTCGGCACCCGCTTCGGACTTGGCCGTGACTTGCAGGACGCTGGAAGCCTTGTACTGAACGCCGCTGGCGGTATTCTCACACCGGACAGTGACATCTCCGGCGGCTTTCGCCTCGACAGTGGCTGTGGCTCCGTCCGGCTGTACGGACGCCACGTCCGGGTTTTCGCTGACCCAGCGCCATGACGCGGCGTCCAGTTCCTTGGCCTTGCCGTACGCGGTCATGGTCAAGGTTGCCTTGTCGCCGACTTCCAGATTTTGGGTGTCGGGTTCGACCGTGATACCGGAGACCGTAATTTGGCAGGGGTCGGACTTCCGCTCGCCCACACAAGCGCGGACGTTCACTTCTCCGGCTTTGAGTCCTCTGTAAGTAATGGTGTTGTTGCCTTCGCTGTCCGTGCCGCCCTGCACGATGATACCCGTTTTGTCCGTCTCCCATGTGACGGCGGCGGCGGGCGTGACGGTGGCCGTCAGGGTTATGCGTTCGTCGGGTTCGAGAACCGCCGACGACTGGTCAAGTTTGATTTCGATACCGCTTCCGGCGTCGTCGCCCGTCCCGGTTCCGGCATTGTCACCGTTGCCGCCCTGCTCTGCGGCGTACGACGGCACCGCCGCAGACAAGAGCAGTGCCAGCGTCAGAAACAGCGAGAACAGTCTTTGATAACGTTGTTTTCGCATAGAGCCTCCTTAATTGTTCCATTGACCCGCCCTCCCCCGCGAACGGGGGAGGGTTTATCGGGTTCAGTCGGTAGCCGTCCGTCCGTCCCAAGACTTGGAAACGCTGATTTCCGTATTGTGGACGTACACGCCCTTTCCGGTGGACTTGTCAATGTGGTCGAGTTGCGTACTGATACGGAGTGTGACGGTCAGCGCTACCGAGTGCATGTTGCCGTAGTCGTCACACAGTTTCGTTGGGAAGGTGATGGTAGCGCCGGAACTGGCGTTTTTGAGCGTCAGATTGATAGTGGACGTGAAGTGGTTGACGTACGCGACCTGTCCGGTGGAGACCGCTATCTGTCCGGCCGGAGAGGACGAGCCGTAGTCGACCAGCGGCGTAAAGGTGTCACTGCGGAGCGTGCTGTAGTGCGGCCCGAGGTCAATGGCCTTCATGACATCGCCGTTCATGTAGTAGAGATTGCTGTCGAAGGTCAGGGTCACGTTGCCGCTGCAAGTGTTCAGTTCAAGACTGCTGTCGCCGTCCATGGTCAGGTTCTGCGTAACTTCCGTGATGAGCGGCGGCACCTTGTCGGGCGGCGTGATGGGGTACACGGAGCGGAACACGTCCGACCCGCCGTCGACACTCTGCGTCACGGTGATGAGCGCGTACTTGTGGCCGTCCTGCATGGGAAGCAAGGAACTGTCAATGGTCAGCGGGGAACTGGCCGACACTGCCATGCCCTTTCCAATTCCGATAACGGAGACGCCGTTGGAGAGGCTCTGGCGGACGAATGCCGCGACTCTCTCCTTATACTCCTTGGTGGCGTACACGTCGAACACGGAGCCGTTGCCGGTGTCCATCTTCATGGCCTCCAACACGTTGTTGACCTGCATGTAGGACGACTGGGGCTGGCGTCCGCCGCTGGGCGTACTGCTCCAGAATACGCTATTCACAATCGGGTCAAGCATGCTCTCGTCGGTGTCCACAATGACGTAATCCGCCACGGCGGGCTGGTTGGCGGACAGTTCCGCCACGGGATTGTTGAGCGTCAGGCGTACGACTGGCGGGGCGGCTTCCAGCGTCGTGAAGCGGAACAGTTGCGCGTAGGCGGAGTAGGTTTCGCCGCTTCCCTGCAGGACGAAGTAGGCAAAGTACCGCGTCTCGCTGGTCAGGCCTGTAATGCTGACGGTTGTCCCTTTGCTGTCGACCTCCACGGAACCCGTTTTGACGCCCTTGCCGCTGAAACGCTGTTGGATGATGTTGTACTGGCTGGGGTTTCGCACGGAGAAGGGGGTCAGGCGGGTGTTCTCGCCGGATTCCGGAATCTCCGTGTAGCGCGACCAGTCCACGGCTCTGTTGTTCAGGTCCTGCGCGGCGATAGTGCCGCCCGCCGGGGCAATGAGATAGTGTACCGTACCCGGACGCGTCATCTGCAGCCACATGGACACGCTCGTATCGGCGGGCGTGAAGGTCGGCGCGCCGTTGACGAAGGCGGGCGCGGCCGTAGCGTAGAACAGGCGGCTCATCAGGAAGGGGCTGGGCGAGCCAATGTCCTTGACGGTTCCGGCGCTTACCATGGATTCCAGATTTTCCGGCGTCGGTCTGGCCGCGAGGTTGAGCAGAGAGGGAGCCGTCCCCGCCACGGCCGTGACGCCAAACTGTGCGTCGGAATCCCACAGTTTGCGCTCTGTGTCGCCGTCGACTTCCAGAAAGTGTACGGCGTACTCGTAGACGCGCCCATCCTCCAGCGTCCGCAAGGAGGGAATCGCGCCGCCCGCGTACCCGCACAAGTGCGCGTGCATGCTCTGCCCGGACATCGCGGTGGAAGTGGCCGTACGCATGACGCTTCCGCGTCCGCCGCTTCCGTCCGGGTTCTGCACTTTTGCCCATCCCTTGTCGTAGACGCTTGACGCGGAGGGGCGGCTTCTGACGTAGACTTCAAAGACGCAGGTCGTGTCAGACCAGAAAATCAAATCCCACGCGGTTTCGCTGTTGGCGCGTGAAACCGCTTTCGGCTCCGCGCTGAATACAAAATCAACGTCACTGACACCGGGCGGATATTTGTCCGCAGTTAGGGTGATTTCCTGTAGGAGAATCTGCGCGGGCATGGTGGTGAAGGACTGTGTCTTTTGCGTCCCCATCTGGTTGAGGTTTTCGGAGAGGTCGGAGAGGTCGCGCAACTGGAACCAGTACGTTTTCCCGCCCGAGATGCGCAGTGCGCTGTCCTCGCTGGTGTCGTCGGTGGTGGGGAAGTCCAAAATCAGTTGCTGGTTCTCGACCGACACAACCGCGTTGCGGTAGTCGACGCCCCATTCCGTGTCGCTCCCGCGTTCGGGAACCGCCCCGGAATCCGTTTGCAGGCTGACCGTCGCCCGGAGGAACGCGGCCAGCTTCGTTTTTGCGCTGTTGCGGGCGGTGTCGCTTTTCGCGTTCTTGACCGCGCCGTAGAGGTCGGAAAGCACCTCCCCCGTCGAGAAACGCCGGATGGATTCGCTGAACGTCAGCCGGATTCCGGTGTCCGCGTACGGCGTCTCCGGGTGTCCCTCCGGGTAATCGGTCGTCTCCAAGGTCACGGACGGGGGCTGTTTGTCGAGCGTCTGGACGCTGAGCAGGCACACGCCCTCCGGTTTGTTGTTCGCGCCGTCTATGGCGGAGTTGCCCACGTAAAATTGGGAGTAATTCCCAGTTTTGTCTTGGGCAACGTACCAGATATGATAAACTTTCTCCGGCGTGAGGTTATTTATTGTTACGGTCGCGGTGACGTTGGCACTGACCGCTTTACTGCCGTGGTCAATGCCGCCGTTGCCGCTGACGACCTGCTTAATGGCGTAGTCCGCAGTAATCGCGCCGCCTCCGGTGGGCGGATTCGGGAACCGGGTACCGTCCTCCACCACGACCCAGTAAACCGTGGCGTCCTCGTTGACATTGCAGTGCAGTGTCACGGAACGCTCTTTGACGGTCTCCGGCGTCATGGCTTGCAGGAATACGGGCTTGGTGCTGTCAACGGTCTTGAAGGTCAACAGACGCATGTAAGAGGACGCGCTGAAATCGGAATTCGTCAGCCACAGGAACAGGTCGTAGTCTGTCTCGTCCTTCAGGTTGTCGAGCCTGACCATCTTGGGCTGATTGCCCGTCAAGGCCGTCCAGCCTTTCGCGGCGCTTCCCGGCAGGTCGCCGGAGCGGAAACGCGCGGCGGTGGGGTGTCCCATGTCGTGCAGGTAGAGCGCCCAGTAGAGGCGGCAGTTTCTGTCCGCCGTCACACGCGCGTAGCATAGGGCTCCCCCGGCGGAGGTGGCCGTGTTTTCGGCAATCACGGGGTCGGTCACGAACTGCGGCGCTTCGGAGGATTCGGCCGTAACGCGCAACGTCCGCGCGGAGCGGTACGGCTTCCGCGCCGCGTCCAGCATGATGAGTTTGGCGTGGTGTACCTCCGACGTTTGGCACTGGACAACGACTGTCTGTGCCTCCCGCGCGGGGTTGAGCGGGACGGCGGACAGCAGTTGCCCCCGGCTGTTGTACACGGCGCACACGGCGCTTTGCACGTCCGCCGCGTTCGAGACGGATTCCTGATACCAGCACGTCACAGCGACGCCTTCGGCGTGGTCGCGGAGATAGCCGTCGAGCAGCGGCGCTTCCGCCGCCCGCGCCACTCCGCAGAGGCAGAGCAGCGCGAACAGAATGGAAAAGAACAGGGTCTTTTTCACATAAAAACCTCCTTTCAGCGTGACAACGGGAACGCCTTTGCGGCGTTGAGTGCGCGGAACAGTAACGCGACAATCAAGCCCGTGACGCTTCCCGTGAAAATGGACACGAACAGCAGAACGGGCAGGTAATAGAGCGGGGCGGCGTTGCCGAGTGTCAGCATGGCGGCGGCAATCTGCCCGCACTGGTGCGCCGCCGCGCCGCCGACAGATACGCCGTACACCGACAGCCCCCGGCAACGCGAAAGCGCCGCCATGCACGCCAGCGCCGTGACGCCCCCGAGTACAGAGAAAATCAGCGCGTTCATATTCCCCGCGAACACCGCGCCGAGGGTACAGCGCGCCAGCAACACGCACAGCGTCGGCGCGGTGCCGAGCGCGTACAGCGCGAACAGGGTCACGATGTTGGCCAGCCCGAGCCGGACGCCCGGCAGGGGTATCAGCGCCGAGAGCGGAAAGGCGCTTTCCACGTACGACAGGCCTAAAGCCAGCGTCGTGAGCATGGCGCACTGTGTCAAGGCCTTTGTGGTCAGTCTCATACGTCCCCCTATCCGAGTACGGCGTCCGGGGCGTCGGACGGAACCGCGCCGCCCTCCATGCGGACGACAATCCGCGCCGGGAGACATACGATGGACTGCCCGCCGTACGTCACGACGCCGGTATGTACACAGTCCTGTGTGGGGCAGTCCGACGAGACCACCCGCGCCCCCGGACAAAATTCCATGTGAAGCGTGTAGCCGTTGGCGGTGTAAGTCCGCTCCGACGGCGTGTCCGTACGCACGCGGTCGATTTCCACGCCGTCGGCGTACACGACTGCGGTCACGGCCTCCGCCGCGACGCCCGCCCGCGCCCCGTACAGTATCCCGCACGCGAGCAGTCCCACAAATATTACAACGACGCTGTCTAATACGGTCGGACTCAGCCGGGGTAACTTTTCCATGTACTGCGCTCCTCTCTGTAGCGCTCCCAGTATACCACATTCCGCGCATTTTCACAAGTAAAAAGTGTGTAACAAGGAAATACCGTATGTATTTGGCAATTGTTGGAAACGTCACCGCGCGGCACCGCCGGACGGAGACTGACATTGTTTGCCCAAAAACAGGCACACAAAACGGGCGAACCGCTGTCGGCTCGCCCGTACGCTCACAGAGAAAGGTTCCCCAGATTGAACCCGCCCAGATTCAGATTCCCGCTGGCGTTCTCCATGCTCTTTTCCATTGCCTCTGCCGCCTGACGCAAGGCCTCATTGACGGCGCTGACAATCAAATCCTGCAACATTTCGGTGTCTTCCGGGTCGACGACTTCCGGCTTGACGGTCAGCGAAACAAGTTCGCGTTTGCCGTTGGCCGTAGCCTCGACCGCGCCGCCGCCCGATGTGGCGACAAATTCCTTGGCCTCGACTTCCTTCTGCGCGGCGTTCATGTCCGCCTGCATTTGCGCCAGACGCTGTTGTAACTCGGCCTGACGGCGGCTCCCGGCCGGATTCTGACTGCCGTTGGTGAACCCCCGGCGCGCACTGTAGCCCATAATTCATTTCTCCTTGTGATAGTCTGTTTCAGAATGTTGCTCCCCGATAATTTGAAAGACACCGGGAAGCTGGCGGCTTTCCTCCAATAATTCGTCCTGATTTTCCTTGGGCGAACGTTTATCAGTTGCGTGCAGGACAACGCGTTTTGCGTCGCTCTCCTCCTTCAAAACTGAGCGTACCTTTTTCTTATCGAAAAGTTTCATGTTCATGCAGGTGCTTGTCATATAGACATTCAACGTGCCGTTTTTTGTAAGCGTTCCAGTCCACGTTCCGAGGTACGATTTGACAGAGGGAGGCAGACGCGCCTTGCAACGTTTAATAAAGTCGTCCCAGATGAAAGTGGACGTTAAAGTGGTATCCTCTGTCGGTGTGTCGCTTGTACTGGTAGCGGTGCTACCCGTTTTGTACGACGGCAAATCGTCCGGCAACAGGGCGTCATTTGATTGTGGAACGTCATCACGCGGTAATAAATCGTCCAGTGGTGGCAGAACGTCATCCCACGGTGACATATTCTCCGGCGGTTCGTTGTCCCATGACGGCACATTTTCCGGCGGCGGCTCGTCGTCCCACGGCGGCGCGTCGTCGGGTTGCGGGACGTTATTTTGTGGCGGCGGCGTGGGTCGCGCAACAGGCGGCGCAGCCGGAGGCGGCACAATCTGCACGGCGGGTGCGGCCGGACGCGGAATCGGCGCGGCGGAATAACCCGCTTCCAGACGCTCTATCCGGGCGACTAACGCGGACATATCCCCCGACAGCGTCTCGTCGCACAGGCGCAAGAGACACAGTTCCGTATTCAGGCGGTTGTTTTTCGCGTCCGCAAACTCCGCGCCGACACCCTGCAATGAAGTCGCCAGATACAACAGCCGTGCGGCGGTCGAGAGGCTTTCCAGACGGTTCAGGGTGGCGTCGTCGTAGCCCCCCGACAGCAAGGCGGCGCTTCCCTCCGGTGCCATGCGTTTGAGTAACAGGTCACGCACCAGCGCGGCCAGCTCGCGCAACACGGTAACGCCGTCGCGGCCGCTGTCGTAGAGTTCGCCGAACAGCGACAGCGCCGACGGCACATCTTTTCGTAGGATATGTTCCAGCAGGGCGGCCGTCTGCAGGTGTCCGGCGAGGCCTAACGTGTTCAGCACGGCGGCACTGTCCACCGTGCCGCCCGACGCCGCGCACTGGTCGAGTAACGACAGGCCGTCGCGCAACGCGCCTTCGGCCAGACGCGCCAGCAGTTCCGCGCCGTCGTCGGTCAGCGGGATTTGCTCCCGTCCGGCGACGTACCGCAGACGCGCCGCGATATCCGCCGGACTGATTCGCCGGAACGCGTACCGCTGACAGCGTGACAGAATCGTGGCCGGGACTTTGTGCAGTTCGGTCGTCGCAAGGATAAACATTAAGTGTTCCGGCGGCTCTTCCAGAATCTTCAACAGCGCGTTAAAGGCCGACACGGACAGCATATGCACCTCGTCGACAATGTACACGCGTTTCCGGACGTTGGCGGGCGGGTAGGCGGCCTCATCCCGCAGGGCGCGCACTTGGTCAACGCCGTTATTGGACGCGGCGTCGAGTTCCAGCACGTCAAGGGAGTTGCCGTCCTCCAGCGAGAGGCAGGCCGGACACGCCCCGCATGGGTTCCCGTCGCGGGGGTTCTCACAGTTGACGGCACGCGCCAGAATTTTGGCGCAAGTCGTTTTCCCCGTGCCGCGGCTCCCCGTGAACAGGTACGCGTGCGAGGTACGATTTTCGGCCACCTGCTTTTGCAGGGTGCGCGTGATGTGCGATTGCCCTACGACATCCGAAAACACCGCCGGGCGGTACTTCCGGTACAGAGCCTGATACATTCCCATTCCATACAACCCCAGTGGACAGAAAACTCCTCCGCTTTCAGCCGCAGAACCGGTGTCCTTGCGTCACATGGGTGTCCCGCTTAATGCTGCTCGGTTCCCCGCCTGACATGGTTCACGGTACCGCATTGCACAAGACCGGCTCCGCGACTGAAAGCGGAGGATGTTGTTATTATATACGACCCCGAACGGAATTGCAAGCCCCCCGCAATGTTTTTTTCCGGCGATTTCACGCGGGGGGCGCTTCCCCGCCCCCGGTATCGCCGGGGACGGGGCGCGGGGCAAGGCGGAACTCGACCAAGCCCACGGTACCCTGCTCCGGGTAGTAGAACGCCTCCGGCCAGTCGGGGAAATCGGACAAGCCCTCCTCTTCCCGCAGACGCGCCTTGGCTTCCTGTACCCGCGCCTCCCCGCTGGCTCCCCAGTAGCCGATTCTTACGGCGAGTTCCTCCTGATTCCGGTCAAGCGCGTTCCGTAGAAGCGTGTAGAGCGCCTCCGTGCTGGTCGCGTTGACAATGGCCTGTATCTCCTCGGCCGTGCGGCGGTAGCCGATTTGCAGTTTGATTTCGTGGTAGCCCCGCTGTGCCTGACTGACGGACGCGATATAGGACACCGCGTAAGAGCCTAACGGCGTCTGCTGTTGAATCTCCATCGTAGCCTGTTCGAGACGGTCGGACAGGGTCACATCGTCGTCGAAGTGGTACAGGCGGAGTGTGGCCGTCTCCCGGCGCTGTGCAATCAGTAACAGAATGTCGTTGACGATATCCTGATAGTTTTCGGCGCGGAGGGTTCCGGCGGCCTCACTCTCCCAGAATTTGCCGCTGTGCGGCTCCACTGTGACATACTGCCGTTCCAGCAGGGAACAGCCCGACAAAAGCGTGCAGACGCAGAGCGTACAGAGAACCTTTCTCATCATCAGAGGAAGTCTTTTTTTTCGACGACATTGCATGGACACGCGGGGCGGTGTTCATCCCCGCTCAGCGCGAAAACGCGAATGGTGTCAAAGTCTCCGTCCAGACTTACTCTCACGACCCGGTTCAGTTCCGTGGTCTCCTCTAAAGGCGAGGAAACAGCGCTCACCATCTGCCCGTCCATATAGCCGCACGCGAACAAAATACCTTCCGGAACGTGGTACGCTCTGACGGTTATGAGGTGGTTCGTGCCGTCGCGGATAACCGTAGAGTCGATATCCGCGATAGAGGAACGCCAATGGGCGTAAAGGGTATCGTACATGGTGCCGTCCGATTTCAATTGGACGGTGCTTTCTTCGGTAATCTGCTCGCCGCCTTCGGGTTCCGTGTACCATCCGGCGAACTCGTTGGCTTCCAAGGTCGGCTCGGGCAATTTGCCGTAGGCTTTGCTGTAAGTGACCTTAGCGGTGACGGGTTCCCCGTCACCCTCCCATTGACCGCCATTGGGATTGAGTGTCACGGTATACTGCTCCAAAGTCCATCGGGCGTACAGCGTCACATCCGCGTCCCTGTTGTAGACGCCTCCGGGTTCATAGGAAGCGCCGATGCCGTTCGGGTTCACGTTCCACGAGGCGAACGTGTGGCCGATATAGACCGGGATTTTGGTGGTCAGCGTGAGGGGCTTTTTTTCCATTTTCATTTGCTGCTCGGGCGCATTCTCGCCGCCGTTGGCGTCATAGGTGACGACAAAGGCCGTGGCGACATTGAAGGACACGGGCGCGCTGATACTGGACGTATTGGCGCTGACGGCTTCCAAGGTGGCCTGATAGCCGTTCCCGGGCTGCAGTTTCATGCCGTACGAGTTCAGGTTTGTTGTGACGGGGTCTAACTGCCTGTCGCCCTGCGACACGCGGAGAGTGTACTTCGCGGCACCGGGGATGGCGTCCCATGAAAATGTGATGTTCGCGCCGTTGGTGCCGCCCTCCGCCACCCGCAAAGTCGGCTTGTCAATGGAAACCCAATCGGTCTCTTGAATCTCGAAAAGCTGTGCGCCCGTGCCGTTTCGGCTGAAAATCCAAAGCGCTGTCCCCTCTGCCGTGTTCTCCTCCATGATATCCATGACGCGGTCGGAGCATTTCGGGCGGAAGTTGTAGAGCGGCGTTTTCCCGTCGGCGGCCGTGCCGTACTGGTAGAGATACCACTGCTGTCCCGGCTGGTCTTGGTAGGGTTCCGTACAGACTGCGGTTCTGGAAGCCCAGCCGTTCCCTTGCGCCGCCAGCGCGGGACTGTCCTCCCCGTTCAGCGCCGAGAGGATTTTGTAAGAGCCGTCGTCCTGAAGGCGGAAACGCCATATCTGACCGGATACTTTCTCTTCCTGCGCCTTGTCGCGTGACGTGACCGCGCCGCCGCCGTCGTTGGTGACGTAACGGGTCACGGATTCCACGGAAGGCAGAGACGAATTGACAATGTAGGCGTGGAAATCGTCGGCGAGTTTCATGTAGCCGCCGAACGAGCCGAAGGATTTACTGGTGAGCTGTACCGTGTCGATGACCTTGGAACCGGTGTAGTAGCTCCACAAGGCGTGCCAGCGGTTCGTGTTGTGGGAGTTGATAACGGGCGTCCCGGCGGAGTTCGTCCCGACGCACAAAACGGCGTGCTGGAAACTCCCGTCCGCCTTGGTGCTGTAAAAGACCGGACTGCCCGCGAATACGTTGTTTTTAGCGTTGTTGGCGGTGCTGGATTTCTGCGTGTCTTTGTCGTACGTCACAAGGTTGACAAGGTGTCCGCGGTTATCGGCCATCCACTGGCGCAGATTGGTAGCGCCCGTCCAAGTGGCGCTCCGGTTCGTGGAGGTCTTGTAGTACCAACCATCGTTGCCGTAGGCCTTTGTGACTACCTGCGGCATGCCCCCGGCGTAAATGCACTGTGAAGTAAAGTTGGCGCAGTCGCCGCCGTAGGGGTTGAAGCTGGCATAGGCTTTGTTGTAGTAGTCCTCGCCGGACTGCGTGCCGCCCTCCTTGTAGGTTTCGCCGGGTTTGCCGCCCCAGTATTGTTCGGCGTAGGCGACGGCCTTGCTTACGTCGTAATCCGGGTAATAGCTGAGCGCGAGCAGGGAGGCGGATTCTGTCTCCGGGGCGTCGTGGCCGTTATCGGCGCGTTCGAGCAACGCTTGTGTGTGTTCGGCCGAAAGCGTGTTCACGCCGAGAACGTCGGATTCGTCGTACTCGTCGGAGAGGATTTCGCAGGAGCCGTCGGGGCGGCCTCTGACCGTCAAAATGTGCCATGTGCCGAAGCCCGACACGTCCTGCCCTCCCGCGCCGTCGGCGAGGTCGTCGTAGTCGTAGAAAGTCCACTCGTACACGTAAAGTGTCAATGTGCCGTCGGGGTTGCGGACGGTCTCCGCGCGGTCGACGCGCGTCGTCACATCGGCGTCCAGCACGTTGATACCGAGGCGGCGTTCCATGTCGCGGACTTGCGCGGCGCGGAGTTCGTTACCGTCCGCCACGGCCGCGCTTGCGTTCCAGTCGCCGTCGCCGGAGAGCAGGCGCGTGTCGCCCCGGTACGCCGCCTCCCGCGCCGTGAAGTAGTCGGACAGCGCCGCCTCCTCCGGACTGCCCGAAGCGCCGAGCAACTGTGCCTCGTCGCGGCCGCCGAAGAACACTTCCGCCATTTCGTGGCAGTTCAGCGGCACGGGGCGGGCGTCCGCCGCCGCCGGCGTCGCGCACAACAGCGCCGCCAGACAGAACAGCGGTAATATTCGCATCCAATATTTTTTCATAGTCTCAACCTCCTTGAAGGGACTGTTTCCATACCGTATTCAGAAAAGCGTAATCTGGCTGGTGTCGGCCATTCCGGCGAACGCGCCCAGACTTTTCAACTGTTCAATGTGCGTCTTGGAGAGTTTCGCACAGCAAAGGGAAAACTCTTCCACGGAAACGAAAGTCTTTCCGGCGCGTTTCTCGACGGTATCCTGCGCCGCCGCCTCGCCCAAGCCGTGTACGGAGATGAACGGCGGCAGAAGCCCATTGTCCGTAATCAAAAACTTTGTGGCGTCGGAGCGGTAAATGTCAATGGTGTCGAAGTGGTAGCCGCGCAAGTAGAACTCGTAGCAGACTTCCAGCGTGGTTAATAGATTCTGTTCCACGGCGGTGGCGTCCTTTTTGTTCTCGATTTCGCGGATTTTGCGCTTTACGGCGTCCAGCCCCGCGCAGCAGTATTCGGCGTCGAAGGCTTTCGCCCGGACGGTGAAGAATGTCGCGTAGAACGCCAGCGGCTCATGGACTTTGTACCACGCAATCCGGAACGCCATCATGACATAGGCCACGGCGTGGGCTTTCGGGAAGAGGTAGCCGATTTTGGCGAGCGATTCAATGTACCATTCGGGTACGTTGTGTTCCCTCATGGCGTCCTCCCAGCCCTCGTCGAAGCCGCCCTTCTTGACCTTGCCCTTTCGGACTTTCTCCATGATTTTGAAGGACATTTTGGGGTCAAGTCCCTTGGATATCAGGTACAGCATGATATCGTCACGACAGCCGACGGTTTCCAGTACGCTGGCCGTGCCGTTGACGATTAATTCCCTTGCGTTGCCGAGCCATACGTCCGTCCCGTGAGAGAAGCCCGACAGCCGGACAAGCGTGTTAAAGTCTTTGGGTTTCGTGTCCATCAACATCTGTCTTGTGAAGCGGGTGTTGAATTCGGGAATGGCCACCGCGCCAGTCTCGCCCAAGATTTCGTCGTGTTCGTAGCCCAGCACTTTACTGCTTGTGAAAATCGACATCGTGTCGGGGTCGTCGAGTGGGATTTCCTGCGGGTTCATGCCCGTCAAGTCCTGCATCATGCGAACCATGGTCGGGTCGTCGTGTCCGAGCATGTCCAGCTTTAAGATATTGGCCTCCATGCAGTGGTATTCAAAATGGGTGGTGATGATATCGGAGTTTTCGGCGTCGGCGGGGCGCTGTACGGGGCAGAAGTCCTCAATTTGCTTGTCGTCCGGCACGACGACCAGCCCGCCGGGGTGCTGTCCGGTTGTCCGGCGCACCCCCACACAGCCCATTGCAAGGCGTTTCTTTTCGGCGTTGCAGGCCTCCAGCCCGTTCTCCTCCAGATACTTCAGCACGAAGCCGAACGCGGTTTTGTCGGCCAGCGTGCCGATTGTCCCGGCGCGGAATACCTGTTTCTCGCCAAACATCTCGATAGCGTGACGGTGTGCGCGGGCTTGGTACTCGCCGGAGAAGTTCAGGTCGATATCGGGAACCTTGCCGCCGCCGTAGCCGAGGAACGTTTCAAAGGGAATGTCGAAGCCGTCCTTGACGTACGGAACGCCGCAGACGGGGCAGAGTTTGTCGGGCATGTCCGCGCCGCAGCCGTAGGAGCCGTCGGTGACAAATTCGCTTCCCCTGCACTGCGGGCAACGGTAGTGCGGCGGCAGGGAGTTTACTTCCGTAATGCCCGACATGTACGCTACCAGTGACGAGCCGACGCTTCCCCGGGAGCCGACAAGATACCCGTTTTCCAGCGAACGCTGCACGAGTTTCTGTGCCGACATATAGACCACGTCGTACTTGCCCAGAATGCCGCCGAGTTCGGTATTGAGGCGTTTCGTAATCAGGGGCGGGGGGTTGTCGCCGTAGAGGCGGTGGACTTTGTCCCATACAAGGGTATTCAACTCCTGTTCGGAGTTTTCGAGGCGCGGCGGGAAGAGTTCCGACGGCAACAGCTCGAACGTTTCGACTTGATTCGCAATCAGGCGCGTGTTGCTGACGACCACTTCATAGGCCTTTTTCGCGCCCAGATACTGGAACTCCCGTAGCATTTCGTCCGTTGTCTTAAAGTAAATCGGCAACGGCTCGTTTGCGTCGGCGAACTTTTTGGAAGCCAGCAGAATGTGGCGGTAGATTTCCTCCTCCGGTTCCTGAAAGTGTACGTCCCCCGTCGCACAGACGGGCTTCCCGAGTTCCTCCCCGAGCCGCACAATGATTCGGTTGAACTCTCGCAAGTCCTCCTCTGAACGGGCGTCGCCGTTGCGGAGAAGAAACGCGTTGTTGCAGAGCGGTTGAATTTCGAGGTAGTCGTAAAACGACGCGATACGCTTTAGTTCGTCCCAGTCCTTATGGTCGACGACCGCCCGGAACAGTTCCCCCGCCTCACAGGCCGACCCCACAAGAATTCCCTCCCGGTGTGCAATCAATTCCGTTTTGGGAATCGTGGGCATTTTGCGGAAGTGCTTCAAGTTGGAATCGGAAATCATCTGGTAGAGGTTCTTTAATCCGGTCTTGTTCCGCGCAATCAGGATAATGTGGCGCGGGCGGCGGCTTACTTTCGTATTCAGGGGGCGGAGCTTCTCCATTTCGGCGTTGACTGCCTGTAACGTGTAAATGTCCCGGGCGCGGAGCATGTCCCAGAACGGAACCAGCATATAGGCCACGGTGGCGGCGTCGTCGCTTGCGCGGTGGTGGTTGAACGCCGGGAGGTGTAAGCGTTCGGCAACCATGTCGAGTTTGTGCTTTTTGAGGTCGGGCAGGAGATTTTGCGCGAGAATCAGGGAATCAATATAAGTCGGCTGAAAGTCCAGTCCGTTTGCGGCGCACCCGGCGCGGATAAAGCCTATGTCAAACTCGGCGTTGTGGGCGGCGAGAGGGCGTCCCCGCACAAAGTCCAGAAACGCGGTCAAGGCGTCTTTCGGGGGCGGGGCGTCCTTTAACATGTCGTCGGTGATTCCGGTCAGCGACACAATTTCCGGCGTCAGGGGGCGTCCGGGGTTGACGAACGTCTGAAAGCGTTCCGTCACTTGGCCGTCTTTCAGGACGACCGCGCCAATTTCCGTGATGGCCTCCCGGTCGACTTTTAATCCGGTGGTCTCGATGTCGAAGCAGACGATTTCAGTCTCTAACGGGGCGTCCTGCGTACCGTGTACGGCTATCCGGTCGTCCAGATTGTTCACGAAGTAGCCTTCCATGCCGTACAGAATCTTGATTTTGTCCCCGGCGGCGTGCCACGCGTCCGGGAACGACTGCGCCACGCCGTGGTCTGTAATGGCAATCGCGGGGTGTCCCCAGCGGATGGCGGTCTGTACGACGGACTTGGTATCGGTGAGCGCGTCCATGTTGGACATTTTCGTATGCAAATGGAGTTCGACGCGCTTTTCCGCCGCAGTGTCCTGCCGCTCGGCGTGCGTGATGATGTTAATATTCGACGGGTGCAATTGAATGTCTTTGCCGTCCCACGTCGGCTCCATGCGTCCCTGCACACAGAGCCACATTCCGGGCTTGATAGAGCCTTCCAGCGCCTCGGCCTCTTTGGCGGAGACGTTTTTCTGCACACTGACAGAGTTTGTGTAATCGGTCATGTCGAAGCTGACGCGCCACAGTCCGGGGCGGCGTGTCTCGCGGCTCTCGAACGAAAACACCTTCCCGGCGACGGTCGCCGCGCCCGTTTTCAGGTTAAGGTCTTTCATGGGGACGGTGTGACCCTTGATGACGCTGCCCATGAGGACTTTTTCCGATTTCGGGGCGTCGGGCTTGCCGCGACTTCCGCCATTGTTCCCGGACGGCTTGCCGCCGTTGCCGGATGATTTGCCGCTACCGCCGCCGGACGGTTTCCCGCCGCCGCTGACGGGTTTCGACGGCGCGGGGCGTTTTACGGGCGCGGCGTCCATGCGCGGGGGCGTCGAAAACTCCGCCTGCGGCCGCGCCGATAACCGCAACTCCGCCTCCGCGAAGTCGTACGCTTTTCGGATAGCGTCGCGCAGAAAGCGGCAGTCGTCGTCCGACAGAAGCGTGTTCAGGTTCAGACAAAGCCGGATTCGCGGCACGTTGAGGTCGATAACGCCCTCCGTCACCTCGGAATCGGCCAATTTCCTGCGCAGTGCCGGATTGAGCGGGAGCGCGGGGAACATGCGTAAAAAGGAAACAGATTGCGTCATGAGACCTCCTTTCCCTGCCGCGTGTCATAACTTCTCGATTTCCAGCATAAGCGCGTCCAAGAGCTGACTTTCCGGGACTTTGTACAGGATTTCGCCCTTACGGAAAAGCAGTCCCTCGCCGTCGCCGCCCGCTATGCCGATGTCGGCGGCGGACGCCTCGCCGGGGCCGTTCACGGCACAGCCCATGACCGCCACCGTGATGTTTTTCTCACAGCCGCGCAGACGCCGCTCGACCTCCTCCGCCAGCGGGATGAGGTCAATACGCGTCCGGCCGCATGTCGGGCAGGCAATCAGATTGACGCCCTCCTTGCGCAGTCCGGCGGCCTGTAGAATCTTTTTCGCGGCGTAGATTTCTTCCACGGGGTCGGCGGTCAGCGTGACGCGTATCGTGTCGCCGATACCCATGCACAGAAGCCCGCCGATTCCCATTGCCGACTTGACCATGCCCATGGACGGCGTCCCGGCCTCGGTCACGCCCAGATGTAACGGGTAGTCCGTCCTCTCGGACAAGAGACGGTAGGCCGACATGGTTACGGGTACGTCCGAACACTTCACGGAAATGCAAATGTCGTCGAAGTCGAAGCGGTTCAGGAGTTTGACATGTCCCATAGCGCTTTCGACCAACGCTTCCGGCGTGACAGCGCCGTATTTCGACAAGAGTTCCTTTTCGAGAGAACCGCCGTTGACCCCTACCCGAACCGGAATCTTCCGCGCCCGGCAGGCGTCGGCGACGGCCTTCACGCGTTCCTCGCCGCCGATGTTGCCCGGATTAATCCGGATAGCGTCCGCGCCGCGTTCGGCGCACATCAGCGCCAGTTTGTAATTGAAATGGATGTCGACTATCAGCGGGATGGAAATCCGCGCCTTGATTTTGTCGACGGCCTCGGCCGCCGTGATATCCGGCACCGCCACGCGGATTATCTCACATCCGGCGTTTTCGAGTGCGTGGATTTGCGCCACGGTCGCGGCTACGTCGTCCGTGCGCGTGTTGCACATGGACTGTATCGACACCGCCGCGCCGCCGCCTACCGCCACTTTTCCCACGTATAACTGTTTTGTCATAGTCCCACTTCTTCCCGTAACAGCGAATACATACAGCTATCTAAAATTTCCCCGCGCTTGCAGACGCTTTTCCGTAACACGCCTTCCAGCGTGAAGCCGTTCTTTTCGACGACGCGCCGGGAACCGATATTACGGGCGAAAATATTCGCCTCAATGCGTACGATGTCGAAGCGCCGGAACGCCTCCCGGCAGATTTCGGCGACGGCGGCCGTCATGATTCCGCGTCCCCAAAAGGGTTTGGCGAGCCAGTCGCCGAGTTCGCCAGTACGGCGGCAGATGTCCGTTTTCGGGAACACGCCCACGCTCCCGGCGGCCGCGCCGTCAATCACGATGGCGCGGCAGAGTTGCGTTTCCTCTTTGGCGGCACAGTCCCTGATATACGCTTCCGCGTCGGAGAGCGCGTAGGGGTACGGGAACGCGTCGCGCAGGTTCGCGGACACGTCCGGGTCATTGGCGTAACGCGCCAGCGATTCGGCGTCCGAAAGACGCCATGGACGTAATTCCATACGCGCCCCTTTCCTTTACTGGAACAGCTTCAAAACGTCCTGCACCGTGACCAGTAACATCAGCGTCAGCAAGGCCGCCATGCCCACGGCGTTGACCGCCGCCTGATACTTTTCCGGAACCGGACGATGAAACAGCAACAGCGAAATTTCGTCTAACACTAAAAACAGTACACGCCCGCCGTCGAGTGCCGGGAACGGTAACAGGTTCATCACGGCCAAGTTGACCGCCAGCAGTGCCGCGAAATAGAGCATGTTATCGAGCGCGGCCTTCACGGTCTCTGACTGTTCGCTCATCTGGGTCATGGTCGAGACAATCCCGACGGGTCCGGTCAAGTCCTTGACCGACGCCCCGCCCGTGAATAGCTGTACCAGACTGAAGCGCACCAGTTGCACGAAGTCCAGCGCGTTGAGCCACGTATAGCGGAGCCTGTTTAAGAATGTGGCCTCGTCGGCGTGAATGCCGACATAAATCCCGAATCCGGTATATGACTCCCCGTCCGTGCCGGTATACGTCCGGCGCGTCATGGGGAAGTCCTTCAACGTAACCTTTTGCCCGTCCCGGACTACCACAAGGTCAATCGTGTCGCCCTTGTGGTAGGACAGGAACAGGGACGCGTCGCCGCGCAAATAGGTTCGGTAGCTGTCGATTTTATAGAATACGTCGCCCTTCATGAGGCCGCTTTCGCCCTCCAGCGGGAAGCCGTCGGCGAAGCCTGTAATCTCGTCGGTCAGGAACGCCCCCGCCCCGCTGTACAAAATCAGAATCAGCACGACGCCCGTCAAAAAGTTCATGAACGCGCCCGCGACCAGAATCAGGAACTTTTTCCAAGCCTTCTGCCGGACAAAAGAACGTTCGTTCCCGGTGTCCTCGTCCTCGCCCTCCATGGCGCAGTATCCGCCGATGGGGAACGCCCGCAGGGAGTAGAGCGTCTCCCCGTACTGCCTCTGCCAGAGCAGAGGCCCCATGCCAATGGCGTACTCGTTGACCTGCACGCCGCAGAGTTTCGCCACGACACAGTGTCCGAGTTCGTGCGTGGCAATCAGAAAGCCAAAAATCAGAATCGCCGCGAAAATAGAAATCACAGTTGACATAAACACTAAAACTCCTGTATTTCAGAACACCTGACGGCGCGCGGCGTCGTCGGCGTCGAGAATATCCTGCAAAGTCGGGTGTTGGACGACGGGTATTGTCTCCATCGCCCGCGACACCAGACGCGGGATGTCATAGAATCCGATACGGTCACGGAGATACAGCCCCACCGCCTCCTCGTTGGCGGCGTTGAGAACCGCGCAGGCCGTGCCGCCCGTCCGTACGGCCTCTTCCGCCAGCAGGAGACACGGGAACTTGCTCCGGTCGGGTTGGGCGAACGTCAGCGGCGGACAGGTCAGCAAATCCAGCGGGTCGGCGGGGCCTTCCACGCGGCGGGGGTACGTCAAGGCGTACTGTATCGGGAGGCGCATATCCGGCGCGCCCATCTGCGCCAGTACCGCGCCGTCCCGGAACTCCACCATGGAATGTATGATGCTCTGACGGTGAATCACGACATGCACCTTTTCCAGCGGGAGACGGTACAGCCGCATAGCCTCTATGACCTCCAAGCCCTTGTTCATGAGCGTGGCACAGTCAATGGTAATTTTCGCCCCCATGCGCCAGTTAGGGTGTTTGAGGGCGTCGGCACTGGTCAGGGGTGCCATTTCGTCCCACGTCTTGCCGTAGAAGGGGCCGCCCGAACAGGTCAGAATCAGCCGCCGAACTTCCGACATGTCCCGCACGGTTTGCAGACACTGGAAAATGGCGGAGTGTTCGGAATCCACGGGGACAATCTCCGCGCCGTACTTCTGCGCGGTCTCCATGACCAGTTCCCCGGCACAGACCAACGTTTCCTTGTTCGCCAGCGCGATACGCTTTCCGGCGCGGATTGCGGCGAGCGTGGGCTTGAGCCCCGCGACGCCGACAACCGCCGTGACGACGGTTCCGCCCATCGTGGCGGCCTCCGTCAGCGCCGCCGCGCCGCCCGCGACGCGGATTTTCGTGTCAGCCAGCCGGACGGCCAAATCTTCCGCGGCGGTCTCGTCGGCCATTGCCACCATGCGCGGGTTGAACTTCCGCGCCTGCTCCTCCATGCGCTTTACGTCGGAGTTCGCCGTCAAGGCCTCGACTTTCAGCCCCAGCGCCTCCGCGACATCCAGCGTCTGCCGCCCGATGGAACCCGTGGAGCCGAGTACGGACAGGGTCTTATTCATAAACGCGTCACCTCTTTTCCTTATCCCGCCAACAGCCACTTGAAAACGGTGTCCCGGCACAGAAACAGTATCAGCAAATGCGCCGGGTAGAAGCCGTAAAAGAACCATTTCGACAGCCGGTAATGGCCGCGCTCCCCGTTGTAGCACAGAACCGGAACCAGTGCCACAAGTCCGTAGACTTCGTTTATCCATGCGTGGGCAATGTCATAGAGAACCGCCCAAAGAACGATACCGAGCGCCGCGCCGATATTGCGCGACAGTTGCGGCGTCGCGTTGTCGCCGAACAGGTACGGCGCGGCGGCCTCCCCGCAGTAGACGAGCGCGACTATCAGCACGCCCCAGAAGTGATAATCCACGCGCATCCACTGCCCGGCGCAGACCGCCGCCGCCATGGGGAGCAGGGCGGCGAACAGCGACACAGGCCGGGGGGCGTGCCGCTTCTCGCACGCCCGGAACAGCAGACCCGCCGCCATGACGCCGAACAGCCCCAAAGAGAGCGTCCAGAAGATATTCTGCGATTCCCAGCGCCGTTCCCAGCCGCTCACGGCCAAGTCAAAGGGGATTTCCGATATCAGCGCGAATATCAGCAAATTTCGCAGGTACGCCCAGCGGTTCCGCGTATACCGGAAGCCTTCCAGCAACAGGAATACAAATATCGGGAACGCCATCCGCCCGATATACCGCATAAGCAAATACGTCTCCGACCAGCCGAGCCACCGGTAGCAGACGTGTCCGGCGTGGTCGATGAGCATGGTAACAATGGCAATCCATTTCAGCGTGAGGGCGTCCACAGACTTTGTGTGTGTCATACGCGATTTCCTTTCCCGCGTTCACGGAAGCCGCAACAGCGCGAACTCCACCACCGGAGCCACGAATAACACGCTGTCGAAGCGGTCTAACACGCCGCCATGTGCAAGAAAGACGTGTCCATAGTCCTTGATTCCATACTGACGCTTTATCAGGGAAAAGCTCAGGTCGCCCAACTGCGAGATGACGCCGCAGACAATCGAAAGCGCCGTGACGGGGACATACGCCCCGCTGTGCGTCACGAGCGCGAACACCAGCCCGCCGACGACATTGCCCAGTAAGCCGCCTATCGCGCCCTCCACGGTCTTATGGGGGCTGACGACGGGGGCGAGTTTGTGCCGCCCGAAGGCGCGTCCCGCCAGATACGCGCCCGAGTCGCACGAGAAGCTCAGCACAAACGGCAGGAGTAGCCACACTCTGTCCACCCCGTCGTTGTCCATGCGCAGGAAGGACGCGAACGAGTACGCGACAGCCGTCGCCGACAGCATGGCCGCCGACACCTGCTCAAACTTGACATTTCCGCCCTGACTGACCGCGTAGGCCGACAGCGCGCCGAGTTCCAGCGCCCACAGCGTGACGGGGGCTTCCAGCGTCCAGTGGTACCAAAGCACCGTGAACACGGGCAGGACGGCGCTCACGGCGGCCATCACGCCCCGCCGCTGTCCGCTGACGCACCGCTGCAACTCCATTCCGGCCAGTCCGGCCAGCGCGCACAGCGCCGCGCACAGCACCAGAGGCGGGCAGTACAGCACAATCAGAATAATGACGGGAACGCCGATAACGGCGACAAGGATTCTTGTATTCATCCGCGCTCTCCCCGAATCTTATTGCGTCACGCCGCCGAAGCGCCGCCTCCGTTGCCCGTAGGCGGCTATGGCGCGGTCGATTTCCGCCGGGGTGAAGTCCGGCCACAGCACATCCGTGAAGTAGAACTCCGAGTAGGCGCACTGCCAGAGCAGGAAGTTACTCAAACGAATTTCCCCGCTGGGGCGTATAATCAGTTCCGGGTCGGGTATTCCGGCGCTGTCCATGTAGGACGAAAACAGGTTGTCGTCGAGGTCTTGCGGCGTCCGGGTACCCTGCACGCAGTCGGCGGCGTACTTCCGCGCCGCCCGGAGAATCTCGTCGCGCCCGCCGTAGTTGACGCAGGCATTGACCATACAGTAGTCGTCGGGCAGGGAACGGGCGATTTCGTCGGCCTTTTGCGCCAGTTTCTGCAGGTTCGGGGAAAGCGCGGTCAGGTCGCCCGAAAAGTGAATCCGGAAATGGTCACGCGCCATCAGTTCCATGAGTTCCAGCAGATAGCGTTGCATGAGCGCCATTATGACGCCGACCTCATCGGCGGAGCGCTTCCAGTTCTCCGTGGAGAACGCGTAGACCGTCAAATACTTTATGCCGAGGTCTTTGCAGTAGTAGGCGATTGTCCGGAACGTCTCCGCGCCGACCTTGTGTCCGGCGGTACGGGGGAGGCCGCGCTTCGTCGCCCAGCGCCCGTTGCCGTCCATGATAATCGCAATGTGGCGGGGCAAGGCCGCCCCCGCCACGGCGTGATTGTCGCCCGCCATTATACCGCCATCAGCTCCTTTTCCTTCTTGGCCAGAAGCTCGTCAATGGCCTTGCAGTGTTCGTCGGTCATCTTCTGAAGGTCTTTTTCGGCAAGTTTCAACTCGTCCTCCGTGATTTCGGACTTTTTCTCCTGCTTCTTGAAGTTGTCCACGGCGTCGCGGCGGATATTGCGAATGGCGACTTTCCCGACTTCGGCGTACTTGTGGATTTGCTTGACGAGTTCCTTACGGCGCTCTTCGGTCAGTTGCGGGAAGGACAGGCGCAGTTGGGTTCCGTCGTTCTGGGGGTTGATTCCGAGGTCAGAGTTCTGAATCGCCCGCTCAATGGGGCGCAGTACGGTTTTGTCCCACGGCGAGATAAGGAGCGTCCGGGCGTCGGGGGAGGAAATCGCGGCTAACTGCTGAATGGGCGTCGGCGCGCCGTAATAGTCGACCATGATTCTGTCCAACACGGCGGCGTTGGCGCGTCCGGCGCGCACGGCGGCGAAATCCGCGCTCACGGCGTCGATACTCTTTTGCATTTTGTCCTCGTAGACCTTGTACTCGTCCTTTAACATACAGTGTTCCTTCCTTTCACGGTTCGGGCTTGTGTTAGCTTATGACGGTTCCGACGTTCTCCCCGCGCAGGACGCGGAGAATGTTGTCCGGGTCTTTGAGCGCGAAGAGCAGTACGGGAATCCGGTTTTCCATTGCCATGGAAGTGGCGGTCAAGTCCATGACCATGAGGCGCTTTTCCAGCATTTCCTCGTAGGAAATCTTATCGTAGCGGACGGCGGCGGGGTCTTTGGCGGGGTCTGCGGAGTAGACGCCGTCAATGTTCTTGGCTAAAAGAATCACGTCCGCGCCGATTTCCGCCGCACGGAGTACCGCGCCGGTATCGGTCGAGAAGTACGGGCTTCCGGTTCCGGCGGCGAACAGGACGACTTTCCCCTGTTCCAACTGCCGCACGGCGTCGCGGCGGGTGTAGAGGTTCGCCACGGCGGGCATGGACAGCGCGGAGTACACTTCCGCGGGAATCCCCTTCTGTTCGCACACGTCCGCCACGGCTAAGCAGTTCATGACCGTGGCGAGCATGCCCATATGGTCAGCGCGGGCGCGTACCATGCTTCCGCCGCTGTTTTTCGCGCCCCGCCAGAAGTTCCCGCCGCCCACGACAAGCCCCACCTGTACGCCCAGATTGAGGCATTCTTTGAGCGTGTCGCAAACGCGGGCAATCATGGCGAAGTCCAGTCCGGCACCCTTGTCGCCGGCCAGCGCCTCCCCGCTGAGCTTCAGCAGGACGCGTCTGTAAACAGGTTCCGACATCCAAAATACCCCCCATGCAGTGAAGCACAACGCTTCTTCTTTGCCTGTATCATACCCGTAAAGGGCAAATCTGTCAAGATATTTGTATGTTACAAACAAAAGGGCATTGACAAACGGGCGTCCGGCGTATACAATACACTTGCCGTGAGGCAACGAACACAGGGGCGCTGGGAGGTTCCCGGCTGAGACGTGGGCGAATCCGCCCGCGAACCCTCGAACCTGAACCGGGTAATGCCGGCGCAGGGAGTGGCAACAACTCCTTCCGCGTGACATGTTCGGGTGTCACGCGGTTATTTTTATCCGGGAGGGGTGCTTTTTATGAACCGGAAAGAACTCCGGCGACTGGTTGAGGGCGCGGTCATGGTGGCCGTGGCGCAGGTGCTGAGCATGATTATCCTATGGAAACTCCCGCAGGGCGGGGCGGTGTGTCTGGGCATGTTGCCTATTTTCCTGTACGCCGCCCGCTGGGGGCTGGGCGCGGGGCTGATGAGCGGTTTCGTGCTGGGCGTGTTGCAGTTCCTGTCTGACGGCGGAATCGCGCTCGGCTGGCAGTCGATTATCGGCGACTATTTAGTAGCCTATACCGTCCTCGGCCTCGCGGGACTGTTCCGGCACTGGAAATACGGCGTTTTCCCGGGAACGGTCGTCGGGTCTGCGGCGCGGTTCCTTGTTCACTACGTCGTCGGCGCGACTATCTGGCGGGCGTACATGCCGGAACGCTTTTTCGGCCTGTCCATGACCTCGCCTTGGTTCTACTCTCTGCTCTACAACGGTTCCTATATGGTACTCGACATGGCGCTGTGTCTGCTGGTGTTTGCGCTCTTGCAAAAGCCCATGGGGAAATACCTGTCGGGCGACGATATCGCGTGAAGAAAGCCGCCCGGAATCGGGCGGCTTGTCGCTTACGCTTTCAGGTAGGCCACGCTGTAGGGCGGGAGTTCACACCCGTTATTGAGTTCCCACGTTTTCCCGGTCAGCAGGTCTACGGCCTTATTCGTCCCCGCGCTGAAATGCGCGAAATAGGGGCGTTCGTCGGCGTTGACCGCGACATAGACCGTTTCCCGCGCCGTCTGACGCCGGAATACCGTTTGACGGTTCGTCAGTACCACGTCCTGAAAATCGCCCTGACAGAGTGCCTCGCTTTCGCGGTGGGCTTTGGCAAGGGTGGCGATATGGTCTGTCAAGTCGTTCCACTCCGGGGCGTCGAACGCCGGGCGGAGATTGTCGTCACTGCCGCGCTCTTTGGCGGCCTTGACGCCCCACTCACTGCCGTAATATATGCACGGTATGCCCGGCATGCCGAACATTAAGCCGTAAATCAGCGGCAGGTGTTTCGGATTCTGCAACACGCTGGCGATACGCCCCACGTCGTGGTTGTCGACGAAACAGAGCAGGTGCTTCCCTTTGTAGAGCGTCCAGTATTCGGAGCCGAACTGGCGTTTCAGGCTGTGGACGATTTCAAAGAGGTTCATGGAATTGAAGCTGGAATACAGTCCCTTGTAGCACTCGTAATTCGTGCAACTGTGGAGCATGTCGGCGTTTACCCACTGATTGTAGTCGCCGTGGAGGGTCTCGCCCAGCAGGAAAAAGTCGGTGCCGATTTTCTGCGCCTTGTGGCGGAGCCGCCGCAGGAAGTCCTTTTCGAGACTGTAGGCCACGTCCAGACGGAGGCCGTCAATGCGGAACTCCCTCACCCAGAAGTCCACGCAGTCGAGCAGGCAGTCCGCCACGGCCGGGTTGCGGAGGTTCAGCTTCACAAGGGAATAGTGGCCTTCCCAGCCCTCGTACCAGAAGCCGTCATTGTAGGCGGAATTGCCGTCGAAGTTAATCAGGAACCAGTCGCGGTAAGGGGAATCCCAGCGCTTTTCGCGCACGTCGCGAAACGCCCAGAAGTTCCGCCCCACATGGTGAAACACGGCGTCAATGACGACCCGGATACCGTCCTCGTGACAGCGTTCCACGAACTCCCGGAAGTCGGCGTTGTCGCCGAGACGGTTGTCAATCCGGCGGAAGTCGCGGGTATCGTAGCCGTGGGAATCGCTCAGAAACACTGGCGTCACGTACAGCGCGTTGACGTTCAGTTTCCGCAGATGGGGGAGCCAGTCCAGCAGTTTCGGGATACGGTGTGCCGTCTGCGTGTCGGGGTCGGCCTCCGGCGGCAAGGGGTTCTGTCTCGGCGCGCCGCACAGTCCGATTGGCATTATTTGATAGAATACCGCGTTTTCCGCCCACATAAAATCTCTCTCCTTTCGTCCGCGTGTCAGTGAATCGCTTGCGGCGACAGTATATCAAATCTTAGGGCGCATTACAAGTGAAAAATGCCCCGATAATGCTTGCATTCCGGCGAAGCGCCGCTATAATACTGCACAGGCAGAGTAGGCGCGCAGGCCGCAGACCGGACAGACGGGGAGTTGCTGTCCGGCGGACTGGATACCGTTCCGTCAGGATACGCGCCGCATCCCGCTGCCGTATGGGGCTTCCCGTGCGGCATCCGGAAACGGACTGCCAATCTTTTACAGGAGGCCTTACTATGAAACCTGTCTGTTACCCTCATCCGTTCTCGGCGGCGTACTGGCGCGACGCCGCCGCCGAAGTCCGCGACTTGCGGAAACTCGTCTTTGCCGCGCTGATGATTGCGCTTTGCACGGTGCTGGGCTACCTCCCGGCGGTCACGCTTCCCTACGGCGGGCGCGTGACGTGGGGGTTTCTGGCGCGGGCGCTGTGCGGGTACGTCTGCGGCCCCGTGCTGGGGGCGCTGTTCGGCTTCGCGGAGGATATACTAAATTTCTTCCTGACGGGCGGGGGCGGGTACCCGTTCTTCTTCGGCTACACGCTCACGACTATGCTTGGCGTGCTGATATACGCGCTGTTTCTGTACCGCGCCGACCTGACAGTGCGGCGCGTCGTGGCGGCGAAACTGCTCACGAACGTGGAGAACGTCGTATTGGGCGCGCTCTGGATGGCGATACTCAGCGGCAAGGCGTACCTTGTGACGGCCTCCGCGAGTGCCGTTAAGAATCTGGTGATGTGGCCGATACAGGCGGCCTTACTGTACGGACTGCTGGCGCTCCTGTTGCCGTCGCTGAAACGCGCCGGACTGGTTCCCCGCGACACGCGCCGCGTTGTCCCCTTCCGGCGCTGACGCCGCGCCACGCGCCGCGCTGACGACGCGACAAAACGCCCCCTCCCGTGCAACGCGGGAGAGGGCGCTTGAATGTCCGGACGCGTCGGGCTTCCCCGGCGTCCGACACGACCCGGCGATTCACGCTGTTTTCAGGTGTATGACGCACTCCGGCAGATTATAAAAGGGTTCCTGCGCCGTCGGCGACAGATTCTCGATGACGTTCGCCTGCATGAGTACCGTGTTACAGGCAAAGCAAATCGGCAATATCGGAGCCTGCTCTTTGAGGTGCTGGCAGAGATTGCGCATGGCCTCGGCGCGGTCGGAGGCCGCGACGTACTGCTCTAACAGTCCGGCCATGCGGGCGTCAGACCAGCCGCTGTAATTGAGATTGCCCCACGACGCCACCAGCGCCGACAGGTTCCAGTCGGCGGTCATGCGGGTCTCGCAGTAGCACAAGTCAAACTCCCGGTTCCGGGCGGCCTCGCGGAACTCCTCCCACGGCAGGGACTTCACCTGTACGGGAATCCCCATGGCGCGGTAGTTCTCGGCGATGGACTTCGCCACGGACACTTTGAAACTGTTGTCGGAGTTGACCAGCAGTTTGAGTGTGCGGCTTCCCTCGTACCACATGGAGCTGAGCATTTCGGAGACGGTTTCGACGGAATAGTCCGTTTCAAGGTCGGTGGGGTACAGGCGGGAATTCGGGCTGACCGGGAACTGCGACGGCGCGCCGTGTCCGGACAAAAACGCGCTGACAATGCTTTCGCGGTTGATTCCGGTCATGAGGGCGCGGCGGAACGCCGTAATATTCATCGGCCACGCGGCCTCGGTGTTGCAGACCAGATAATGGACATCGGTTGTGGCGGCGTCCGCGTAGCGGATATCGCCCGTGACGCCGACCGACGCGCCGGAGCTGAAGTCCGTGACCATTAACTGCACGTCGTGGGAGCTGAACTTGTAGAGCAGGGACGCGCCCACGTCCACGAGCGCGATACGTTCGACGGGACGCGTCATGGCGCGCCACCAGTTCGGGTTGGGAGCCAGACAGGCACCGTAGTCGTCGACATTGTAGCGGTAGGGACCCGTACCCAGCGGGGCGCGGCCGTTGCCCTGCTTGCAGATTGGCACGTCCAGCAGAGCCGGAAAGCCGCTGTTCGGGGCGCTTAAGTGAATCGTCACGGACATGTCCTTGGACGTAATGGAGCTAATGCGGGAGAGGCGGGAGCGGTAACGGGCGGACTCCCGGGCGCGTTCCAGCGATTTCCGCACGTCCGCGCCCGTCATGTAAGAGCCGTCGGAAAACGCCACTTCCCAGCGCAGATTGAACGTGTAGGACGTGAAATCGTCGTTGCAGGTGTAGCGTTCGCAGAGGTAATTTTCAGGCTCTAACTGTTCGTCGAGCCGGAAGAGGCCTTCGTACATCAGGGAGGCCACAACCTGTTGTGCGCCGTCGGGGCAGTCGTAGGGGTCCATGGACTTGTCCGTTTCGTACGGCAGGGAGAAGCGCCACGGGAGGCTTGTCTGCGACGGCTGGGGCTTGGGCGGTTCCTGTTCCTCCATGGGAATCAGGCTGCCCTCCTCGCGGTCAAGTTCTTCCTCGTCGGGGGCGCAGGCGCTCAGCAGGAGGCACAGCGCCAGCGACGCGCACACCAGCCGCTTGCGCGGTATCACATTTCGGAAAAGGCGCACGGAATCACATCCTATCATCGGAAAATCCCCTGAAATCACCGTGAACCGGTCATTTCAGGGGGTCCCATGTGTGGCGCAGAAGGAGGGATTTGAACCCTCGCGCCGGGTTTTAACCAGCCTACTCCCTTAGCAGGGGAGCCCCTTCGGCCTCTTGGGTACTTCTGCATTGCGTATTATTGGCTTGAAACGGTACCACGACTGGCGGAGAGGGTGGGATTTGAACCCACGGACGTGGATTGCACGTCGCCGGTTTTCAAGACCGGTTCCATCAGCCGCTCGGACACCTCTCCAAATATTTCCAACGGCCGCGCGTTCAACGGGTGTCGGCTGTCGGAAACCCTCTTGGACTGTGGGAGAGTATACCACACTTCTTACGGCTTTGTCAACTGTTATTTGAAAAAGTTTTGCGGTTTGTCCGCAAAAAAAGCCCAAATCCGTCATTTCGTGTCGTTTGAACTACTTTTCACGAAATCTCGGTTGCATTGCCGCCCGAAATCGTGTAAAATGACAGGCAAGGAAAAATACTGTTCAGGCGGAAAGGAGCCTGTCTATGCTGTTGTATGTTCTTTCCTCCGTGGTGGCGCTGGGACTGCTGATTGTCGACCAGTGGTCGAAAGCGTGGGTCACCCAACACATGAACCTCGGGGAGACCGCGCCCCTGCTCGGGAACCTGCTGGAACTCAACTGCGTCCACAATTACGGCGTGGCGTGGTCGCTCTTCTCGGGCATGCGCTGGGTACTCGTCATCGTGACGGGGTGCATTGTCGCGGCCGTGGCGGCGGTGCTGGCGCTCCGGCTGATACGCCATCCGGCGGGCGTGTTCGCGGCGTTCCTGATTCTCAGCGGCGGACTGGGCAATCTGATTGACCGCATTTTCCGGGGGTACGTCGTGGATATGATTCACCTGTTATTCTGGCCGAGTTACCCCACGTTCAATGTCGCGGACATGTGCGTGGTGACGGGGTGCGTCATCTGGATATTCTATGCCCTGTTCGCGCGTGAGCCGTCCCCGGAGGAGTTGGCCAAACAGCGCGAGAAAGTCCGCGCGGCGCGGCAGGCGCGGCGAAACGCACTCATGCGGGAACACCACGGCGCGAGCAGTGTACGCACGTCGGTGGACTACGGGAGCGGCGACGTGAAGCCGTCTGGCGGGGGCAATCTTCCCGGAAGCAAAGACCGTCCCGCCACAGGCAAGGGCGACGGTGATTCCCCGTGACGCTGTACGCCGACGGCGCGGACAGCGGAGCGCGCTTGGATTCTTGGCTGGCCGCGCGGGTCGACACGCTGACGCGTTCGGCGGCGGCGCGCCTGCTGGAACAGGGCGCGGTCACGGTCGACGGCGCGGCGGCGGCGAAAAGTACGCGCCTCCGCGGCGGCGAACAGATTACGGTGACACTGCCGGAGCCGGAACCGCCGGATGTCCGCCCGGAGAATATCCCGCTGGACGTGGTCTACGAGGATTCGGACGTGATAGTGGTCAACAAGCCCGCGGGCATGGTCGTACACCCCGCGCCCGGACACCCCGGCGGGACGCTTGTCAACGCGTTACTGTACCACTGCGGCGGGACGCTCTCGGGGATTAACGGCGCGTTACGCCCGGGGATTGTGCACCGTATCGACCGCGACACGACGGGGTTAATTATCGCGGCAAAGAACGATACCGCCCACCAGAGTTTGGCCGCGCAACTGCAAGACCATACCCTGTCGAGAATTTACCGCTGTCTGGTAACCGGAGCGCCGCGCGAAGACGCCGGAACCGTCAGCGCGCCGATTGGGCGCTCCGCGAAAGACCGAAAAAAAATGGCGGTCACGCCCGCCGGACGCCCCGCCGTGACGCACTGGCGCGTCGTCGAACGCCTGCGGGGCTGTGCGGACTTGGAATGCCGTCTCGAAACAGGCCGCACCCACCAGATACGCGTACACATGGCCTACACCGGACATCCGGTGTTAGGCGATTCCGTGTACGGCGCGGCGGTTCCGGGGCTGACGGGGCAGTGCCTGCACGCGACGGGGTTGCGGTTCGTCCACCCGCGCACGGGACAGCGCATAGAGTTATCATGCCCGTTGCCGGAAGAGTTCATACGCGCCCGCGACAAACGGAGATTCTGAAACGCTTGCGCGGCAAACGGAAACTGCGGCAATGACAGAATGAAACGCCCCCGCCCGGTTTTCCGGGCGGGGGTGAGCGTTACACAGCCACGAAGAACTTGACGAGGAACAGCGCCGAAATAACGTACGTCAGCGCGGAAACGCGGTTTGCCCGACCCGTGAAAAGCTGGATGACCGTGTAGCAAATCATGGCGAGGCCGATACCGTGTCCGATAGAGCCGGAAATCGGCATGGCCAGCAGCATCAGAAACACGGGTACGGCGTCCTCCACGGACGAGAAGTCGACGTTGCCGAGACCTTGCAACATCAGGATTCCAACGTAAATCAGCGCGGCGGAGGTGGCCGGAGCGGGAATGACCGCCGCAATCGGCGCGATGAACACGCACAGCAGGAACATAACCGCCGCCGTCAGCGCGGTTAAACCCGTACGTCCGCCCGCTTCCACGCCCGAGGCCGATTCCACGAACGTGGTCACGGTCGAGGTACCCGTGCAGGCACCCGCCACGGTGCCGATGGCGTCCGACAGCAGAGCCTCCCGCATTTGGGGCATTTTGCCGTTTTTGTCGACCATTCCGGCGCGGGACGCCGTGCCAATCAACGTGCCGATGGTGTCGAACATGTCAATCATGCAGAACGTGATAATCAGCGTAACGGCGGTGAACCAGCCGATTTCAAAGAACGTCCGGAAGTTGAACTTGAACAGCGTGGTGGAGGCCATGTCCGCGAACGGCGGGACGAAGGACGCCGTGGCCAGCGACGCGAACGGGTTCACATGGAAAAATACCGCTTCCCCGCCCCAGTAGACGGCCGACGCCACGAGCATGCCCAGCAGTACCGCCGCCCGTACGCCCCGCAGGCTAAGCAGGATTATCACGAACAGTCCGACGAACATGGTCACCACGGACAGCACCATCATGGAGTATTCCGCGCCCATGTTGGTTTTCAGGACGCCGGGGGTCATTGCCCCGAAAAAGTCGCGCATGACGTAGAACGGCGCGGAGTATCCGTTGCCCTCCGCGTAAATTCCGGCGTTGGAGCCGAGGCCGATGTTCATGAGCATAAGCCCAATGGCCGGGCCGATTCCCAGCCGCACACACGCCGGAATCGCCGTCACAATGCGGTCGCGCACGCGGAAAATCGACAGCGGAATGAAAATGAGGCCTTCCACGAGGATGATACAGAGCGCGGCCTGAAAGGCGTTGGTATAGTCGGTTTCGAGCATGGCGGCGATGTTGGCGGTAATCACGGCGAAGAAGCTGTTAAGCCCCATGCCGGGAGCCATGACAAAGGGCTTGTTCGCCAGAAACGCCATGCAGGCCGTGCCGAGCGCCGACGCCAGACAGGTCGCCAGAAAGACGCCGTTCCACAGCGGCGTCCCCACCGCGAAGCCCGTCAGCAGGTTCGGGTTCAGCGCGATGATATAGGCCATGGTCATGAACGTGGTCAGCCCGGCCAAAATTTCCGTCCGCACGCTGGTTCCGTTCTCGCGGAGATGAAAAAACTGTTCCATTGAAAAATCCCTCCTTGCAAACGCGTTGCGCGTCGCGCTAACTGTAACATAGTTTTGAGAAAATTACAATCCCCCTGCAAAACTTTGTCGAAATTCACAAGGTACCACGGCGCGGAATCGTCAAAAATGATATCTGTGATAAGGGAGCGGTAAGCATGCGCTAATTATTACGCTTTGGAAACAATTTCGGAAAAAGATTTGACATAGCGGACGCTTTGTAGTATTCTTGACGCCATCAGAGGAAAAACCGTCTTCCGAATGACAGCGCAATCCACAAATTGTCCATTTTGTTATCATAAAATCGGCAAATTCTGTCTGGTTTTGGGGAAATCGTCAACTATCAAATGACAAGGAGGGAATTTCAGTCATGAAAAAAGTAGCGGTCATTATGGGCAGTGATTCCGACTGGCCGGTAGTGAAGTCGTCCTGCGACACGCTCCGCGCGTTCGGGATTCCGTACGAAGCCCACATTTTCAGCGCGCACCGCACCCCCGAGGACGCCGCGCGGTTCGCGCGGGACGCTCGAAATAACGGGTTCGGCGTGCTGATTTGCGCGGCGGGCATGGCGGCGCACTTGGCGGGCGCGTTCGCCGCGAATACGACGCTTCCCGTGATTGGAATCCCCATGAAGGGCGGCGCGCTGGACGGCCTCGACGCTTTACTGGCCACTGTGCAAATGCCGGGCGGAATCCCCGTGGCGACGGTCGCGCTCAACGGCGCGAAGAACGCCGCCATTTTGGCGGCGGAGATTCTGGCCGTCACGGACGACGGCCTTGCCGCGAAACTCCAAGCCGAACGCGACACCATGCGGCGGCAAATCGCCGACAAAGAGGCCGCGCTACAGGCTTCTTTGTCGGAATAACGGGAGAACTGGCATGGGCGGATTTTTTGGAGCGATTTCCCGGCGCGACTGCGTCATGGACGTGTTTTTCGGCGTCGACTACCACTCCCATTTAGGAACGCGGCGCGGGGGCATGGTCGTCTACAGTCCCGAAGACGGCTTCCGGCGGCAGATACACAGTATCGAAAACACCCCGTTCCGGACAAAATTTGAGGCCGACTTGCCGAAATTCTGCGGTACCAGCGGAATCGGCTGTATCAGCGACACAGACCCCCAGCCGCTTTTGGTGCGTTCCCACTTGGGATTCTACGCCATCTCGACGGTCGGGCGCATTAACAACGCCGAAAAACTCGCCGAACGGTATTTTTCGGCGGGCGGGCGGCAGTTCATGGCGATGAGTTCCGGCGAAATCAACGCGTCCGAACTGACGGCGGCGCTTATCAACGAGGAGGCGTCTTTCACGGACGGCATACGCCGCGCGCAGGAACAGATTGACGGCTCGTCCAGCATTCTGTTGCTGACCCCGGACGGCTTGATTGCGGCGCGTGACAGGCTCGGACGCCTGCCGGTGCTTGTCGGGCAGAACGACGACGGCTGTTGTGTGTCGTTCGAGTCGTTCGCGTACCTGAAACTTGGCTACCGGACAGTGCGGGAACTCGGCCCCGGTGAAATTGTGCGTATCACGCCGGACGGCGTGGAGCAGTTGCGCAAGCCCGGCGACACGATGCGTATCTGCGCCTTTCTCTGGACGTACTACGGCTACCCGAACTCGAATTATGAGGGCGTAAACGTGGAAGTCATGCGCTACCAGAACGGGGAGATTATGGCGCGTGAAGAGGCGTTGCGCGACGCGATACCGGACGTGGATTTCGTCGCGGGCGTGCCGGACTCCGGCTTGCCGCACGCTATCGGATACGCGAACCGTTCCGGGAAACGCTTTGCGCGTCCGTTCGTGAAGTACACCCCCACTTGGCCGCGCTCGTTCATGCCCGAAAATCAGGCCGTACGGAATCAGGTTGCCAAAATGAAACAGATTCCCGTGCCGGAACTCATCGAGAACCGGAAACTGTTGTTTGTCGACGATTCGATTGTACGGGGAACGCAGTTGCGGGAGACCGTGGAATTTCTGTACGCCAGCGGCGCGGAGGAAGTGCATATCCGTTCGGCGTGTCCGCCCGTGATGTACGGTTGCAAGTTCCTGAACTTCTCGCGGAGCAACTCCGACATGGAACTGTTGGCGCGCCGGACGGTACAGTTACTCGAAGGCGACGACGGGCAGGAGTATTTGTCCGAATACGCGGACGCGTCCACGGAGCGCGGGAAATGCCTCTTGAAGTCGATTTGCGAACAGATGGGCTTCCACTCGCTGGGCTACCAGTCGATGAACGGGCTTTTGGAGGCAATCGGAATCGAGCCGGACAAAATCTGCACCTACTGCTGGACGGGCAAAGAATAGGGGGAATGACGTATGCAAAAGTTAGAGCAAATCTATGAGGGCAAGGCCAAGAAGGTTTTCCGCACGGACGACCCGGCGCTTTGCGTTGTCGAGTACAAGGACGACGCCACCGCCGAGAACGGCAAAAAGCGCGGCACCATTGTGGGGAAGGGCGTGGTCAATAACCAGATGACAAACCGCCTTATGGCGCGCATGGAGAAGGCCGGGATTCCCACGCACTTTGTCAAAGAGCTGAGCGAACGGGAAACACTGGTCAAGAAGGTGTCGATTGTGCCTCTTGAAGTGATTATCCGCAACATCTCCGCCGGGCATTTCGCTTCCCGCTACGGCGTCGCGGAGGGGATTGTGTTCGACAGCCCCACCATTGAGTTTTCGTACAAGAACGACGAACTCGACGACCCGCTTCTGAACGCCTACCACGCCCGCGCCCTGAAACTGGCCACGGACGAGGAAATCGAGACCATTAAAAAATACGCGTTCGCGGTCAACGAGGAGTTGAAAGCGTTCTGGAAGGAATGCGGCGTGATTCTGGTTGACTTCAAATTGGAGTTCGGGCGGCTTCCCGACGGGACGATTGTCCTTGCCGACGAAATCAGCCCCGACACCTGCCGCCTCTGGGACGAAAAGACCCACGAAAAATTAGACAAAGACCGCTTCCGCCGCGACATGGGCGGCGTCGAGGACGCTTACGCCGAAGTCATGAAGCGGCTTTTAGCCCACGATAACGGATAACTCGTCATTTACAAGGAGGTGTTCGGGGTGCGCAGTTTTTCGGACAGCTACAAGGCGGCGGGCGTCGATATCGAGGCCGGTTACGCCGGAGTGAAACTCATGCGCGGTCATGTGGAACGCACGAACATTCCCGGCGTACTGTCGGGGCTGGGCGGCTTCGGGGGACTGTTCGCCCCGGATTTGAGCGCGTACCGTGACCCGGTACTCGTATCGGGTACGGACGGCGTCGGGACAAAAATCCGTATCGCGCAACTGATGCGCCGCCACGACACGGTGGGCATTGACTGCGTGGCAATGTGCGTCAACGACGTGCTGTGCTGTGGCGCGAAACCGCTGTTTTTTCTGGACTATATCGCAATCGGGAAGAACGAGCCGGAGAAAGTCGCGTCGATAGTGTCGGGCGTCGCGGAGGGCTGTGTACAGGCCGGGTGCGCCCTGCTGGGCGGCGAGACCGCCGAACACCCCGGCGTCATGAAAGCCGACGACTACGACTTGGCCGGATTCACGGTGGGTATCGTCGACCGCGCCAGACTGCTTGACAACGCGTCCATTGTGCCCGGAGACGCCGTAATCGCCTTGCCGTCGTCGGGACTGCACTCGAACGGCTTTTCACTGGTGCGGAAAGTGTTCCATGTCGAGACGGGAAGCCTCACGCGGAACGTCCCGGAGCTGGGCTGTATGCTGGGCGAGGCTCTGCTGACGCCCACGACGATTTACGTCAAGCCCGTGTTACGCTGTCTGGAGACCTTGCGCGTGAAGGGAATCAGCCACATCACGGGCGGCGGCTTTCAGGAGAACATTCCGCGCTGTCTGCCGAAGGGCATGTCCGCGAAACTGGACAAGGCCGCTATCCGCGTTCCGCCCGTGTTCCGCTTCCTGCAGGACATGGGGCATATCCCCGAGCGCGACATGTTCAACACGTTCAACATGGGCGTGGGTATGATTATGGTCGTGGCGGCGGATATCGCCGACCGTGCCGTGGAACTGTTGCGGGAGGAAGGCTGTCAGGCGTACGCGTTCGGCGAGATTGTCGCCGGGGATGAGGGTGTCATTCTCTGTTGAGGGGGGACGGCTATGGACAAGGTAAGAATCGCGGTATTTGTGTCGGGCGGCGGGACAAACTTGGAGGCGTTGCTGAACGCGCAGGAGCGCGGCGAAATCCCGCATGGGGAAATCGTGCTGGTCGTGTCGAGCGCGGCGGGGGCGTACGCGCTGGCGAGAGCCGAACGCCACGGCGTGCAGGCCGTCACCGTGGAGCGCAGGGGACGCCCCCCGCAGGACTTCGAGGCGGAGCTGTTGCGCCGTCTGCTGGAAGCCAAAGCCGACGTAATCATACTGGCGGGCTTTCTGACGATTCTTTCGGAGGAGTTCGTCAGGCTCTGGCCGGACAGGATACTGAATGTTCACCCGTCACTGATTCCGTCGTTTTGCGGCAAGGGCTACTACGGCCTGAAAGTACACGAGGAGGCGTTGGCGCGCGGCGTGAAGGTCACGGGCGCGACGGTTCACTTTGTCAACGAGATTCCGGACGGCGGGACAATCCTGTTACAGAAGGCCGTGGACGTGCTTCCCGGCGACACCCCGGAGACCTTGCAAAAGCGCGTCATGGAACAGGCCGAATGGGTATTGCTTCCGCGCGCGGCGGAAATCGTATGCAAACAACTGGCGGAGAATGGAGGCTGCGAAAATGCGTGAACTCGAATTGAAGTACGGCTGTAACCCGAACCAGAAGCCCGCAAGAATTTTCATGCGCGGGGAGCGGGAGTTGCCGATTGCGGTACTCAACGGGAAGCCGGGCTATATCAACTTTCTGGACGCGTTCAACTCGTGGCAGCTCGTCCGGGAACTGAAAGAGGCGACCGGAATGCCGTCCGCGGCGTCCTTTAAGCACGTCTCCCCGGCGGGGGCGGCGCTGGGGAAGCCGATTTGTGAGACGGGGCGGAAAATCCTGTTTGTCGAGGACGGGCTGGAACTCTCTCCGATTGCGTGCGCCTATATCCGCGCGCGCGGCTCGGACAGGCTCTGCTCTTACGGCGACTGGGCGGCGCTGTCGGACATCTGCGACGAACCGACGGCGCGGTACCTGAAAAACGAGGTCTCGGACGGTATCATCGCCCCCGGCTACACGAAAGAGGCGCTGGAAATCCTCAAGAGCAAGAAAAAGGGCGGCTACAACGTCGTGCAAATCGACCCGGACTATGTGCCGGAACATGAAGAATACAAGGACGTGTTCGGTATCACGTTCCAGCAGGGGCGCAATGACTACAAAATCGACGCGTCGATTTTGGGCAACATCGTCACGAAGAACAAAGACCTCCCCGACGACGCAAAGCGCGACATGATGGTAGCGCTGATTACGCTGAAGTATACGCAGTCGAATTCCGTCTGCTACGTCCGCGAGGGACACGCAATCGGCGTTGGAGCCGGACAGCAGAGCCGGATTCACTGTACGCGTCTGGCGGGCAACAAGGCCGATAACTGGTTTTTGCGCCACCACCCCCGCGTATTGGAACTGCAATTTGTGGACAGTATCCGCCGCGCCGAACGCGACAACGCGATTGACGTGTACCTGTCCGACGAGTACGAGGACATTCTGGCGGACGGCGTCTGGCAGAACACATTCCGGGTCAGGCCGGAGCCGCTGACGCGTGACGAGAAACGGGACTGGATTTCCAAGTTTTCGGGCGTTACGGTGGGTTCCGACGCGTTTTTCCCGTTCGGCGACAACGTGGAGCGGGCGCGGAAAAGCGGCGCGAATTATATCGTACAGCCCGGCGGCTCTATCCGGGACGACAACGTGATTGAGACTGCCGACAAGTACAACATGGTCATGTCCTTTACGGGAATGCGCCTGTTCCACCACTGAACGGAGGCCGTATGAAATTACTGGTAGTCGGCGGCGGCGGCCGCGAACACGCGATAATCAAGAAACTGCGCGAAAACCCGGACGTTTCGGAAATTTACGCGCTTCCGGGCAACGGCGGCATTGCCGCCGACGCGGTATGTATTCCCGAAATCGGCGCGAAAGACATTGACGGCATTGTGAACTTTGCGAAGTCCAAGCGCGTTGATTTCGCGGTAGTCGCGCCGGACGACCCGCTGGCGCTGGGGTGTGTCGACCGTCTGCACAAAGCCGGAATCCCGTGTTTCGGCCCCGACGCCAAGGCCGCGAGAATCGAGAGCAGTAAAGTGTTCGCAAAGAACCTAATGCGGAAGTACGGCATTCCGACGGCGGCGTACCGGGTGTTCACAAACCCGGAATCGGCGTTACAGTATCTGGAAACGGCGACATTCCCGATTGTCCTGAAAGCGGACGGGTTAGCGCTGGGGAAAGGCGTGCTGATTGCGCAAAATCTCCAAGAGGCGCGGGACGCCGTGCGGACACTCATGCAAGACCGCGTGTTCGGCGCGGCGGGGGATGAAATCGTCATAGAGGAGTTTCTGACGGGACCCGAAGTCAGCGTGCTGGCGTTCACGGACGGAAAGACGATAGTCCCCATGATATCGTCCATGGACCATAAGCGCGTGGGCGACGGCGATACCGGGCTGAACACGGGCGGCATGGGGACAGTAGCCCCGAACCCGTACTACACGCCGGAGATTGCACAAAGCTGTATGGACACGATTTTTCTGCCGACGCTGGACGCCATGCGGAAAGAGGGCTGTCCGTTCAAGGGCTGTCTGTATTTCGGGCTCATGCTGACGCCCGGCGGCGCGAAGGTCATCGAGTACAACTGCCGTTTCGGAGACCCGGAAACGCAAGTCGTGTTACCGCTTCTGAAAACGGACTTGCTCACGATTATGCGGGCGGTCGAGAACGAAACGCTGTCGGAAATCTCCGTGGAGTGGTCGGAGGACTGCGCGGCATGCGTCATACTGGCGTCGGGCGGGTACCCGGAGCGTTACGAGACCGGGAAGCCCATCACGTTCACGACGCCCCTGCCGTCGAATGTCACCTGCTACCACGCCGGAGACAAGGACAGTCACGGACAGTTAGTGACATCCGGGGGGCGCGTACTGGGCTTGACGGCCGTCGCGCCGACGTTGCGGGAGGCCTTGCGCGACGCCTATCAGGCCGCGGACACAATATCTTTCGAGGGAAAGTATCTGCGCCACGACATCGGGCGGCGGGCGCTACAGGCCGGCATGCGCTGAACGTGCAGACATTGTCCCTGTCCGGCGTTTTGGACGGGCGCGGACGGTGATTAGCGAAGGGGGGAGATTGATTTTGGTAAGGCGGGTTTACGTAGAGAAAAAGGACGGGTTACGGCAGGAGGCGGAGAGCCTCTGCCGGGAACTGCAAAGCGTTCTGGGAATCAAGTCCCTGCTGGGCGTACGCGTCATTCACCGCTATGACGTGGAGGGGCTGGACGGGGCGACGTTTGACCGCGCCGTCCGGACGGTGTTTTCGGAGCCGCAAGTGGACGAGGCGTCGCTGGTTATGTCGCTGGACGCCAAACGCGCCGAAACGATATTTGCCGTGGAGGCGTTGCCGGGGCAGTTCGACCAACGGGCGGACTCGGCGGCGGCCTGTATCCAGTTAATGACGCGCGGGGCGCGTCCGGTGGTTCGTACGGCGGACATCTACCGCCTTTCGGGCAATCTGAGCGCGGAGGACGTGGAGCGCGTCAAGCGGTACCTCATCAACCCCGTGGAGACGCGGGAGGCGTCAAGGGACGTGCCGGAGACCTTGCAGGCGGATTGGGAACCGCCCGCGATGGTCGAGACTGTGGACGGCTTCACGGCGCTGGACGACGCCGGACTGTCGGAACTTCTCAACCGCATGGGGCTGGCCATGGACACGGACGACCTGAAATTTTTGCAGGCGCATTTCCGCGACGAGGAACGCCGCGACCCCACCGTGACGGAAATCCGCGTCGTTGACACGTACTGGTCTGACCACTGCCGCCACACCACATTTTCGACGCGTATTGACGGCGTGGAAATCGTAAGCCCGGAGGTGCGGGCGGCGTACGAGCGGTACCTGTCGGCGCGGAAAGAGGTCTACGGCGAACGCGAAGCCGTGCGGCCTCAAACGCTGATGGACATTGCCACGGTCGGCGCGAAAGTCCTAAAGCGCCGCGGGCTCCTCAGAAATCTGGACGAGAGCGAGGAAATCAACGCCTGTTCCGTACGCGTAACCGTTACCGTAGACGGCAAGCCGGAGGAATGGCTGTTGATGTTCAAGAACGAGACCCACAACCACCCCACGGAAATTGAGCCGTTCGGCGGCGCGGCGACCTGTATTGGGGGCTGTATCCGCGACCCGCTGTCGGGGCGGGCTTGGGTGTATCAGGCAATGCGCGTGACGGGTTGCGGAGACCCCCGCGTACCCGTCGGCGACACGCTCCCCGGCAAACTCCCACAGCGCAAGTTAGCGCAGACGGCCGCCGCCGGGTACTCGTCGTACGGAAACCAAATCGGCCTTGCCACGGGGCTTGTCAGCGAAGTGTACCACCCCGGGTACGTGGCGAAGCATATGGAAATCGGGGCTGTCGTGGGCGCGGCTCCGGCGGCGAACGTCGTCCGGGAACGTCCCGCGCCGGGAGATGTCGTGATTCTGCTGGGCGGCCGGACAGGCCGTGACGGTATCGGCGGCGCGACGGGTTCCTCCAAGAGCCACAATCAGAAGTCCCTCACGACCATGGCCAGCGAAGTACAGAAGGGCAACGCGCCCGAGGAACGCAAATTACAACGGCTCTTCCGTGACGCCTCCGTGACGCGCCTTATCAAGCGTTGCAACGATTTCGGGGCGGGCGGCGTGAGTGTGGCAATCGGGGAACTGGCGGACGGGCTGGAAATCAATCTGGACGCCGTACGCAAAAAGTACGAAGGCCTTGACGGCACAGAACTTGCCATTTCGGAGTCACAGGAGCGTATGGCGGTCGTCGTCGCGCCGGGAGACGTGGAAGCGTTCATCGAAGCGGCGGAGCGCGAAAATCTGGAAGCGTACCCCGTGGCGGAAGTCACGGAATCGCCGCGCATGGTCATGAAGTGGCAGGGCGCGACAATCGTCGACCTGTCGCGGGCGTTCCTGAACACCAACGGCGCGGAGAAGCATATTATCGTGAAAGTCGCGGACAGCACAACGGACGTTGCGCCGATTCCCGGCACATTGCAGGATATGGCGGCAGATTTGCGCGTAGCGTCGCGGCGCGGACTGGCGGAGCGGTTCGATTCCACGGTAGGCGCGGGTTCCGTGCTGATGCCGTTCGGCGGCGTGGGGCAGAGAACCCCCGCGCAGGTCATGGCGGCGCTGTTCCCGGTTCTCCCCGGGCAGACCACGGAGGATTGCAGCGTCATGTCGTGGGGGTTCGACCCGGAGAGCATGTCGGCGAACCCGTTCGACGGGGCGCGGAAAAGCGTCATTGTGTCGCTGGCGAAGCTGTGCGCGGCGGGCTGTGACTACCGCGACGCCTATCTGACGTTCCAAGAGTATTTCGAGAAGCTCAGGCAGGAGCCGACGCGCTGGGGCAAGCCGTTCGCGGCGTTGCTGGGCGCGCTGGAGGCGCAACTGGAGTTAGGCGTGGCGGCTATCGGCGGGAAAGACTCCATGTCGGGGTCATTCTTGGAAATGGACGTGCCGCCGACGCTGGTTTCCTTTGCCATTGCCCCGGCAAAGGCCGGAGATGTCCTGTCGCCGGAGTTCAAACGCGCCGGGAAAAAACACGGACATCCGGTGTACCTGTTCGGGGCGGACGGCGGGGAGACCGTGGACTACGCCGCGCTCAAAGCGGCGTGGGACGCGTTCCACGCACTCTGTCAGGCCGGGAAGGTCAAAGCGGCGTGGGCGGTTGAGTACGGCGTTGCCGAGGCGGTCATGAAAATGTCGTTCGGCAACCGGGTCGGATTCTGCGCGGAGGAGGAAGCGGTATCGGCTGTGCCGTGGTACAGTCCCTGTCCGGGCGCGATTGTCGCCGAACTCGCGGAGGAAGTCGAACAGGGTACGCTCATCGGTGCCACGACACTGGAACCCGTCGTGGCTATCGGCGACGACCGGGTATCGGTTACGGAACTGCTGTCGCGGAATGAGGGCGTTTTAGAGGACGTGTACCCCAACCGCGCCGAAACCGAACAGACGTGGGCTCCGATTCTGACGGACACTGGCTCCCGCCCGAAACACGCGCCCAAAGTCGGCGTCGCGGTGCCGCGTGTCCTGATTCCGGTGTTCCCCGGCACCAATTGCGAGTACGACAGCGCCCGCGCCGTCATGGACGCCGGATTACAGGCGGAAATTTTCGTGATTAACAACCAGTCCGCGCGAGGCGTGGAGGAATCCGCGAACCGCTTCGCGGCGAAAGTCGCGGGAAGCCAGATAATTTTCATTCCGGGCGGCTTCTCCGGCGGCGACGAGCCGGACGGCTCCGGGAAGTTCATCACGGCGTTTTTCCGCAATCCGGGCGTGTCGGACGCTGTCATGGAACTGCTCAAAGCGCGTGACGGACTGATATTAGGCGTTTGCAACGGCTTTCAGGCGCTCATCAAGCTCGGTCTCGTGCCGTACGGCGAAATCCGCGACATGTCCGCAGACTGCCCGACACTGAGTTACAACGTCATCGGGCGGCACCAGTCAAGGATTGTCCGCACGCGGGTTGCGTCGCGGCGTTCGCCGTGGCTGTCGCGTGTCCGGGAGGGCGACATTGTGAACGTGCCGATTTCCCACGGGGAAGGGCGCTTCCTGTGTCCCCATGACCTCTTGACGCAGTTGGGCGCGAATGGGCAGATTGCCACGCAGTATGTCGACCTGAAAGGCAACCCGTCCATGAACGTGGAGTACAACCCGAACGGCTCTGTATGGGCGGTGGAGGGGCTTCTGTCGCCGGACGGGCGCGTGTTCGGCAAGATGGGACACTCGGAACGCATCGGCGCGGCGCTCTACCGGAACGTCCCCGGCGATTACGACTTAGGTCTGTTCGATTCCGCAAAGGACTATTTCAACGTGTAAAGCAACATCTGTCTGAAGAAATGGAGGCGCGACATGGCATACTTTTTCCCGGAACCGTCCCGCACGTTCAGCGAGTATCTGCTTGTTCCCGGCTACTCCTCTTCGGAGTGCGTACCGGCAAACGTATCGTTAAAGACCCCGGTCGTGAAGTTCCGCCGGGGCGAGGCGTCCCCCCTGACCATGAATGTCCCCATGGTGTCCGCGGTCATGCAGGCGGTCTCCGGGGAAAAAATGGGGGTCGCGCTGGCCAAAGAGGGCGGTATCGCCTTTATCTACGTCTCGCAGCCTATCGCCGAACAGGCCGACATGGTGCGGCGCGTCAAGCGCACGAAAGCGGGCTTTGTCGTCAGCGCGTCCAATCTGAAAGTTGACGACACCCTGTCGGACGTGCTGGCCTTGAAGGCGCGTACAGGCTATTCCACGATGGCGGTCACGGAGGATGGCACCGGAACCGGAAAACTTCTGGGACTGGTCACGAGCCGGGATTACCGCGTCAGCCGGATGTCGCCGGACACCAAAGTGTCCGATTTCATGACGCCCGTCGGCAAACTCGTCACGGCAAAGTCGGGCGTGACGCTCAGCGAGGCCAACGACATTCTGTGGAAACACAAGTTGAACGCCCTGCCGATTGTCACGCCGGAAGGGTATCTGGATTCGTTCGTGTTCCGCAAGGACTACGACTCCCACAAGGAAAACCCGCTGGAACTGCTGGACAATAAAAAGCGTTACGTGGTCGGCGCGGGTATCAACACGCGTGACTATGAAGAGCGCGTCCCGGCACTCGTGGAAGCGGGCGTCGATGTGCTGGTCATTGATTCGTCGGAGGGCTTTTCGGAGTGGCAGTCGCGGACGCTCTCTTGGATTCGCTCCCGCTACGGCGACAGGGTGAAAGTCGGCGCGGGCAACGTCGTCGACGGCGACGGGTTCCGCTTCCTTGCCGACGCGGGCGCGGACTTCGTGAAAATCGGTATCGGCGGCGGCTCCATCTGTATCACCCGCGAAACAAAGGGTATCGGGCGCGGACAGGCCACGGCCGTTATCGACACCGCCCGGACGCGTGACGCCTATTTCGAGGAAACCGGGGTCTACGTCCCGCTCTGCGCCGACGGCGGCATTGTGCAGGACTACCACATCACGCTGGCGCTTGCCATGGGCGCGGACTTCTGTATGCTGGGGCGCTACTTCTCCCGGTTCGACGAGTCGCCGAGTAACAAAATCCTCATGGGCGGAAGCTACATGAAGGAATACTGGGGCGAGGGAAGCGCCCGCGCCCGTAACTGGCAACGCTACGACTTGGGCGGCGCGTCGAAATTGAGCTTTGAAGAAGGCGTCGATTCCTATGTGCCGTATGCGGGGGCGCTGTCGGACGGCATGGCGTCCACGCTGGCCAAAATCCGCTCTACAATGTGCAACTGCGGCGCGCTGACCATCCCCGAACTCCGCGAGAAGGCCAAACTGACGCTTGTTTCGTCGGTGTCGATTGTCGAGGGCGGCGCGCACGACGTTCTCTTGAAGGACACCACCAACGGCGGCAAATAACGCCCTTGCAATCTCCCTGAATATGTGATAGAATCACGCAAAATCACATTTCAGGAGGCCGATATGAACACTTACAGTATCCAAATAGACCCCACTTTGGCACGGGAAGCGCAGACTGTCTTACAAGATTTAGGCACAAATCTGTCTGACGCCGTAAGTTTGTTTCTCCGGCAGACAGTCCGAAATCACGCGATTCCGTTTCCCGCAGACGACCCGACACGATTTACCGAGGCGGAACTGATGGCAAAACATCAGCGCGGCATTGAGGCGATAGAGGCCGGACACGGTATTCACGTCACTATGGAACAGTTGGAGGCTATGGCGGACGATGTATGACCTGACATTTTCGCCGGAAGCGTGGGAGGATTATCTGTACTGGCAGACGCAGGACAAAAAAACGCTGAAACGAATCAACCTTTTGATTCAAAGTATCCAGCGGGACGGGCTTTCCGGTGGACTGGGAAAACCGGAAGCCTTGCGGCACAAAGACGGATGGAGCCGCAGAATTGACGAAAAGAACCGCCTTTTGTACGTGGAAAGAGGTAATAGCGTCTATATTACGTCATTTCGCGGACATTATGACGACTGACGGACAGGCGGCGCGCACGACGTTCTCTTGAAGGACACCACCAACGGCGGCAAATAACAGGCAACTATCACGGCGGGACAGTTCCGGATTTCTCCGGGGCTGTTCGCTTTTTGCCAAAATCCGGGAAGCCCGTGGAAAATTCCGGCAAGCCCCCGCCGCCAAAAGTCCGCCGACGTTCCGCGAAAAGATATTGATTTTCCGGGAAAGTTTCGGTATAATAGGGTCACTTTCTCTAAAGAGGAAGTCTGCCGACACATCCGGCGGAAGAACTAAGGGAGGAATCGAACATGGGGAAGAAATACTGCTACCTGTTCACTGAGGGAAACGCCGACATGCGCAAACTGCTGGGCGGCAAGGGTGCCAACCTCGCGGAGATGACCAATATCGGAATGCCGGTGCCGCAAGGTTTCACTATCACCACGGAGGCCTGCACGCAGTATTACGAAGACGGACGCCGCGTCAACGATGCCATTACCGCCGAAATCATGGAGTACGTCGGCAAAATGGAGGAAATCACCGGCAAGACGTTCGGCGATACGACGAATCCTCTTCTGGTGTCGGTACGCTCCGGCGCGCGCGCCTCCATGCCCGGCATGATGGACACTATCCTGAATCTGGGGCTCAATGAACAGGTCGTGGAGGTGCTGGCGAAGAAGTCCGGGAATCCCCGCTGGGCTTGGGACTGCTACCGCCGTTTCATCCAGATGTATTCCGATGTCGTCATGGAAGTGGGCAAGAAGTATTTCGAGCAACTCATTGACGAGATGAAGGAAAAGAAGGGCGTCAAGCAGGATGTCGAGCTGACCGCCGACGACCTCAAGGAACTGGCCACGCAGTTCAAGGCCGAGTACAAGGCCAAAATCGGCGAGGACTTCCCGTCCGACCCGAAGGAGCAGTTAATGGGCGCTGTCCGCGCGGTGTTCCGCTCTTGGGACAACCCCCGCGCCAACGTCTACCGCATGGACAACGATATCCCCTACTCTTGGGGTACCGCCGTCAACGTGCAGTCCATGGCGTTCGGCAACATGGGCGACGACTGCGGCACGGGCGTCGCGTTCACGCGCAACCCCGCCACGGGTGAAAAAAAGCTCTTCGGCGAGTTCCTCACCAACGCGCAGGGCGAGGACGTGGTAGCGGGCGTCCGCACCCCCATGCCCATCAGCGAAATGGAGCAGAAATTTCCCGAGGCGTTCGCGCAGTTCAAGGAAGTCTGCGAGCGTCTCGAAAAGCACTACCGCGACATGCAGGACATGGAATTTACGGTAGAACACGGCAAGCTGTATATGTTGCAGACGCGCAACGGCAAGCGTACGCCCGCCGCCGCGCTGAAAATCGCCTGCGACCTTGTCGACGAGGGCATGATTGACCGTCAGAAGGCCGTGACGATGATTGAGCCGCGTTCTCTTGACGCCCTGTTACACCCGCAGTTCGACCCCGAAGTGCTGAAAAAGGTACAGCCCGTCGCCAAGGCGCTGGGCGCTTCCCCGGGAGCCGCCAGCGGCAAGATTGTCTTCACCGCCGAGGACGCCAAGGAATGGGCGGGGCGCGGCGAACAGGTCGTGTTGGTGCGTCTGGAGACCTCCCCCGAGGACATCGAGGGCATGAAGTCCGCCGAGGGCGTGCTGACGGTGCGCGGCGGCATGACCTCCCACGCGGCGGTCGTGGCGCGCGGCATGGGGCGCTGTTGCGTGTCCGGCTGCGGAGCCATTACCATGGACGAGGCCAACAAGCAGTTTACGCTCGCCGGAAAGACCTATCACGAGGGCGACTGGATTTCCCTTGACGGCTCCACGGGCAACGTCTACGACGGCGCGATTCCGACCGTTGACGCCAACATCGGCGGCGAGTTCGGGCGCGTCATGGCGTGGGCTGACCACTTCCGCCGCCTGAAAGTCCGCGCCAACGCCGACAACCCCCACGACGCCGCGCAGGCGCGCAAATTCGGCGCGGAGGGCGTGGGGCTGTGCCGCACCGAACACATGTTCTTCGGCGGCGACCGCATTACCGCCATGCGGGAAATGATTTGCTCCAACACCAAGGAAGAGCGCGAAAAGGCGCTTGCCAAACTCGAACCCATGCAGCAGAGCGACTTCGAGGGCATTTACGAGGCCATGGAAGACCACTCCGTGACGATTCGCTTCCTTGACCCGCCCCTGCACGAGTTTGTCCCCACCGATGAGGAGGAAATCGCCTTCATGGCCAAGGACATGGGCAAGAGCGTCGAGGACATCAAGGCCGTCATCGCCTCCCTGCACGAGTTCAACCCCATGATGGGTCACCGCGGGTGCCGTCTGGCGATTACCTACCCGGAAATTGCCGTCATGCAGACCCGCGCCGTCATCAAGGCCGCGCTGGCCGTCCACGAACGCCACCCCGCTTGGAGCATGGTACCCGAAATCATGATTCCGCTCGTCGGCGACGTGAAAGAGTTGAAGTACGTCAAGGGCATTGTCTGCGAGACCGCGGACAAGCTCATCGCCGAATCCGGAACCGATTTGAAGTACCGCGTCGGCACCATGATTGAGATTCCGCGCGCCGCGCTGACCGCCGACCAGATTGCCAAAGAGGCCGACTTCTTCTCCTTCGGCACCAACGACCTGACCCAAATGACGCTGGGCTTCTCCCGCGACGACGCCGGGAAGTTCCTCCCGTCCTACTACGAGAAGAAAATCTACGAGTTCGACCCGTTCGCCCGCCTCGACCAGACCGGCGTCGGCAAACTCATCGAGATGGCCGCCCGTCTGGGGCGCGACACCAACCCCCAAATTCACATGGGCGTCTGCGGCGAACACGGCGGCGACCCGTCGTCCATTGAGTTCTGCCACCGCGCCAATCTGGATTATGTTTCCTGCTCTCCGTTCCGCGTGCCGATTGCGCGTCTGGCCGCCGCGCAGGCCGCCATTGCCCACCTGAGAAAGTAACTCCCACAACGGGCGCGGGGTGTGACACGCTCCGCGCCCCACCACATGGAAAGCCGCGCAGGCTGGCGGTGTTCTGTAGGAAGGAACGGGCGGGCGGAACCATGCGGCGCGAAATCCGCAGGAGAAAAAATGAAGGAACATCCATTTTCCAAGGCGGAGTACGTTTCGCCCGATGGGCGGCGGCGGGAGTGCCGCCGTCCGAAAACAAGGAGGTAGATACCCGTGAAAAAGAAACTGTTTGCCCTGTCGCTCGCGCTGGCGATTTTGATGGGGCTGCTGCCCTTTCCGGCGGGAGCCGTGACGGTCATCACAAGCGGCGAGTGCGGCAAAAACGGAAACGATGTTGTTTGGACGCTGGACACCGACGGCCTGCTGACGATTAGCGGCATGGGAGAAATGAACGACTACGCCAGTATAAGCGCCGTGCCGTGGTATTCCTATCGGACGCAGGTCAAATCCGTGTCCATTGAGGGATACGTCTCGACAATCGGCCAGAACGCGTTTAGAAACTGCACAAAGCTGGAATCCGTGACACTGGACTCCCAAGACCTGACATCCATTGGAGAAACGGCGTTTTATAACTGTAGCGCCCTGAAGGAGATACTTCTTCCGTCGGGTCTCGAGACCATTGGGTATGACGCGTTCAGCTTCTGCCAGATTGAGACAATTACCCTTCCGGCCAGTGTCGAGAGTATCAACGAAAGAGCGTTCTACCGCTGTTCCAAGCTAAAGGAAATTCAGGTAGAGGCGGGCAACGTCAAATACTCCGCCGTCGACGGGGTTTTGTTCGAGTTCGATAGTGTGGAGCCGTCCGCGTCCGGCGATGCCAAGCCCGATAAGATTACCTGCTATCCGGCGGCGAAGCTGGTCACGGAAACGGGATATACGATTCCGGACGGTATCCAAACCATTGGCAGTTATGCCTTTGTCTACGCCGTCAAGCTGGCAACGGTCAGGGTACCCAGCGGGGTCAAGACCATTGCCCCGTATGCGTTCGCCTATAGCGGTGTGAAAGATATTTACCTGCCGTCCAGTCTGACATCCATCGAAGAGCGCGCTTTCTTCCAGTGCAACAACCTGAGTACGTCAGGCGAGAATAACGTCATTGAAAAAACGGGAACCGTCCACTTTAACGGCAACCCGCGGCAGTGGAATGCCCTATCTTTGGCAATCCGTCCCGACAACCAATGGCTGACCAACGCCAACATTGAGTTGAGCGATAACACACAGGAAAAAATCATCGCCTCGGGGGAATGCGGGGAGCGTGGCAGTAACGCCATATGGTCCCTCAACGACAAAGGCGCGTTTGTCGTCAGCGGCGAGGGAGCCATGATGAATTACAGAAGCGAGACGGACATGCCGTGGGTCAGTTACCGGAACCCCGACGCAAGCGCGGAATCGGGCGAAGAGGCGAAAGCGGAGGACTTGCGCGACCAAATTAAGACCGTGACCATTGAGGGAGACCTTATCGAAGACGGCGTCCTTATCAGAACTGGTATCACCAACGTCGGGGACTACGCCTTTCATAGCTGTAAGAATCTCACAACGGTGACAATCCCCTCGACCGTGAAAACGATTGGGGAATACGCGTTTTCGGGCTGCGCCAAGCTGGCGGAAATCAATCTGCCGCTCTCGGACGAGCAGACGGACGCCAGTCCGCTGGAATCCATCGGTGGCTATGCCTTTAACGCCTGTTCCTCTCTGACAGGTATCACGTTGCCCAAAACGCTTCTGACTATCGGGGAGCGCGCCTTTCTTGATTGCGGCCTGAAAGAAGTCACAATTCCGGCCTCCGTAACCGAAATCGGGGACTGGGCGTTTCGGAGATGTAAGGAATTGACCACGTTCACAATGGCTTCGCCGGAGGAAGACGAAGACAACGCCCATATGTCCCTCGGCAACTATGCCCTCGCCGACTGCGAGAAGCTGGTGACTTTGGAGTTTACGGAAAACCTGGCGACACTCGGGGATTTTGCCCTGTCAAAATGCGCGACACTGTACGATGTCGCTTTACCGTCCAGCGTGACGGGGATTGGCAATTATGTGTTCCTGTCCAGTCCCACTGTGGGGAAAATCACCGTGGACAGCGCGAATCAGGCGTACTGTATCATGAACGATATGCTCATGAACAAGGACCAGACCTATCTCATCTACTGCCCGCAGAAAGACACTTCCGAAATCCCCGACACCGTGACCAGTATCGCCCCCGGCGCGTTCGAGGACGCAAGCTCGTTGAAGCAAGTAATTTATGACGGCTACTGGGAACAATGGCTGGAGGTTGAAATCGGGGAAAACAACAAGTACCTGAACAATCTGGTGAAGGAAGCAGACAAGGAAAACCCGAGCAATACGGAGAAACCCTTTTATTGTCTGAAGGCCGCCGCCCCGGAGAGTGAGCAGACCCAAATCAAAGAAGATTACGCTGTGGAGCAGACAAGATTCACGGCAACTGTTCACTGTGGAGAAGAATACGTGGTGGCACTTTGCGCCATATACGATAACGAGGGGCGGTTCCTGTCCGCGAAAACGGAGGAAATGACGGCGCTTGGTCAAGATTACCCGCTGTCTTTCACGCTTGACGACGGAGCCGCGAAGGTGCGTCTGTTCATCATGGATGGCAACAACCTTCCGCTGTGTCCGCGCGGTGAGTGGGACGTTCCGCAACCCGCCGCCCCGGCAGGCTGACAGAACGTAAAAACCGGCCGAAAGGCCGGTTTTCTCATGCAGTACAAGCTCCATAGGCGCAAAAGTTCCCCGTCGCTGTGTGTGGGGGGCGGAAAGCCCGATATTTCCAGTAAAATTGTCGCGTTGACGGGAAACCGGGTTTTCCAGACAAACCATCTTTTCATTTTATCCAAGTCCGCCTGATTGTCGCCCAGCATTGCAATGTTCCGGCTTCGTGGGCATACGGACGCTTAAAGCGCGTCCAGCAGGGCGCGGAGCGTTTCCGCCGCGCTGTCCGTCTCGAACTCCTCCAGCGCGGCGACGGCCTCCGACAGCGGGGCGCGGAGCGGCTGTCCACGAAAGAAACTGTCCCGGCACTCTTTCAGAAGCTGTCCGGTGCGTTCGACCTCGAAACTCTCCAGACAGGACAGCGCCTCCTCCAACATAGCGCGCAATTCTTCCGGCGTGATTTCCTCCCCGGACGCTTCCGCCTCCCCGGACGCGCCGCCGAGCGCGTGCCGGACGGCCTCCGCCGCCTCCCGGTAACGTTCCAGCAGAGGCGCGCAACCCGATTCGACGGCGCGGATGTCGCCGTTTTTCGCGGCCTCCTCTTGCGCCAAAGCCATGCCGGACAGCGTGTCCGCGCCTATCGTCCGCGCCCCGCTTTTCAGCGCGTGGACAAGAATTTCATAATTGCCAAAATCGCGCCGCTCAAAGCTGTCCCGGATTGCGCCCGCCTTGGCTTCCTGTTCTGCGGCGAAACCGTTCAACAGTTCGAGATAGAAATCCCTGTCCCCGGCGGCGTAGCGCAAGCCCGCTTCTGTCCGGAATCCGGCGGCGGACAACGTTTCCAAAGCGTCGCCCGTCTCCGTCACGCTGTCCGGTCGCGCCGCGTCCAGCCAGCGGAATTTGTCCTCCGGCAGATACCGCGCCAATATCTGTTCCAGTTCGTCCACCTCAATCGGCTTGGACAGGTAATCCCGGAACCCCGCCCGAAGATACTCCTCCCGCGCCCCTGCCACGGCGTTGGCCGTCAAGGCGACAATCGCCGTGGATTCCGGCAAATCCTCCCGCTCGCGCAAGGCGCGGAGCGTTTCGAGGCCGTCCATGCCCGGCATCATGTGGTCAAGGAAAATTAAATCGTAACGCTTCCGCGCCGTCATTTCAAGGCACTTTTCGCCGCTGTCCGCCATGTCCGGCACAATCCCGGAACGCTTCAAAAGGCCTTTGGCAACTTTCAGATTCATTCCGTTGTCGTCCACTACCAAAACGTTCGCGTCCGGGGCGTAGACAACGCGGCGTTGTTCTTCCGGACGCGCCGCCTTGGGGCGGTTCTCGTAAATCCCTATGGGTTCCCGTTCGACAATCCGCTGTGTCAGCCGGAATGAAAACGTGGAACCGTGCCCGTAAACGCTCCGCACTTCCAATTTGCTGTCCATCATCGCCAGCAGGCGCTGTACGATAGCGAGGCCGAGACCCGTTCCCTCAATACTCCGGTTTCGCTCTTGGTCAAGCCGCTGGAAAGATTCAAAGAGTTTGTCAATGTCCCCCTCCCGAATGCCGATTCCGGTATCCGCCACGCCAATTTCCAGTTCGCAGGTCTCCTCCCCGACCCGAAGCGGTTTCATCCGCAACGTAATGGAGCCGGACGGGGTATATTTGACGGCGTTGGTTAAAAGGTTCGTGACAATCTGCCGTAAGCGCATATCGTCGCCGTAGAGGGCGCGGGGAATGTCCGGGGAAATGTCCAGCGACAGTTCCAGCCCCTTTTTCGCCGCCCGTTCGGAAATCATGTTGGCCAAATCATCAATCAGGCCCAGCGTATCGTAACGGGTCTGCACGAGTTCCATTTTCCCGTCCTCAATCTTGGAGAAATCAAGGATACTGTTAATGAGAGAAAGCAACGTCCGCCCCGCGCTCTGGATGTTCGCGGCGTATTCCAGAATATCCGGGGCGGCGCTCTCGTTGAGAATCATTTCGTTCATGCCGAGTACGGCGTTAATGGGCGTCCTGATTTCATGGCTCATCTGCGCGAGAAACATGGATTTCGCTTTCCCGGCGCTGACCGCCGTCTCCGCCGCCTCCACCAGTTGCCGGTTCACGTCCTCCTGCCAGCGAATCAGGCGGTTGATTAACGTCACGATAATCACGATACAGAATCCGAACAGCGCGAGGAAGGCCAGCGCGAGCAGAAGCGCGCCGCCGTAGATAATCCCCCAGCGGTTCGCCACCATGACGGTAAAGCCGGAGGACGTTTTCCGGCTCAAACAGGCCATCAGCCGCCCGGAGTAGTCCCGCAGGAACGTGACGCCCTCCCGGTTGTACGCCTCCGCGTACTCCGTATCCTCCACGCTGACCGCCACGTTTTGGCTCATCTGATAGCGTTCGTTGGGGTGGTTGATAATAATCCGGTCGGAGTCGGCGAGGAAGGCGTAGCCCGCGCTGGAATAGCTTTCGCCGAGGACGTGAATCAGCTTATCGAGAAAGAAGTCAATGCCGAAAATGCCCAGAAACTCGTTTCTGTCCCCGTAGACCACGCGGGAGAACGTGACGCAGTAATAACCCGTCTGGGCGTCCATGTAGGGGACGGAGATATTAAAGCCCGTGACGGAACGCTCGGTATCGCGGTACCACGGACGGGCTTCCAGTTGGAAACTCTCATCGGGAACCCAGCCGCTGTTCATAATCAGGGGGTGTTCGGCGTAGGGATTGCCGATATAACAGGCGGAGATTTCCGGGTAATTCTCCGCTATGTCGTCCAGCCAGCACACGGTTCCCTCATAATCTTGCAACATGTCGGGCTGCGCCGAAATCACGTCCGTGAACATGTACAGAATGCTTTGCTGGCGGATAATCCACTCGTTCAACTGGTTTTCAAACTCGTCCGTCTCCCGGCTCATGCGCGCGTCCCCCAGATTGACGGCGCTTCGGACGCAGAGCGCCAGAATCAGCGCAAGGGAAACCAGCAGGGTGACAATAATCCCGTTCCGCACTTTCCGGCTTGGCGCGCCGATAGCGCCGCCGTCGTTCCCCGCTTTTTCCCGCTCCTGTTCGGGCGGCTTGCGGAGGAGGTCGGAACAGGAGCGGAGATTTTCCATGGCCTCTATCAGTTGCAGACCCGATTCTTTGATTTGCAGGACGGTTTCCGGGGGCGATTCGGTTTCCTCAATCAGGTTCCAGTCGCTCAGGCGCACAATTTTTGCCGCCGCTTTTTTCAGGCGGTCTGACAGGGCGTCAATAAGGTGCCGTTCCTCCTCCATCGCGTCCGCCGTCCGCTGACGGTCACGAATCCCGGTCACGTAGAACACCAGAACCGCCGCCAACATCAGCAGATTGACCGCCGCCATCATAATCATCTGACGGTAGCTGTCGGCGTAAAGGGCGGCGGTGTCGGCGCTGAGAATCAGAAACCAGCCGTTGCTCGTCTCGGAGGAGAACACGACGCGGGACTGTCCCCCGACGCGTACCCGGAAACTGTCATGCTCATGGGAGGAGGCGACGCGGCGGATAACGTCCGTGTAATCGGGAAGCCTGTCCTCCGCCCGTTCGCCTACCAAAGACATATCCGTGTAGCCGGCAATCAAGCCGCCGGACGTGATAATCATGGCGGTCTGGTCGCTCCCGTTCGTCATGCGCTGAATGCTTTCCTGTGCCTTGGAGAAGTTCAAGTCCATGGCCACCACGGTTTCCCCGTCGGAAAGCATCGTGGAGACCGTGAAGCACATGGTTCCGGTTCGGGCGTCTTTATAGGGTTCCGTAATATAGACCTCGCCGGGGTTTTCCTTCGCGCCCAGATACCAGAGCCTTTCGGCGGCGTGGTAGTCGGGCGGGGCGTCAAACGTGGGGATAACGTGCCAGTCTCCGCCCGCTATGTAAACGTTCATAAAGCTGTCGTTAGAGAGGAGACTGTCGCGGCGGGTCTCAAAAAAGCGTGAAATCTCGTCCATGCTTGGGCGGGAGTCCATAAACTGTTCGGCGGCGATAGCCACGCGCAAAACGTCCGTTTCGGCGGCGGTGATGGTCTCCTGAAGGTCGCCGCGAATCACGTCAAGCTGAATGTTGCCGATTTTGTCCGACTGCGCGGCGGTCTGGTTAAGAATCAGGGTAACGTTCATAAAAATGACCGCGAGGAACGTAAGAACAATCGCTATCGTGACGCTGACGCGGAAGTGTCCGTTTATGCCGTCCGCCGAGCCGGGGTCACGTTCCAGCAGAGCCATAAAGCCCAGAAAGGCGATAGCATCGAAAAACAGTTCCACCGGAACCGCCCAGACCGCCTGAATCGTCACGCCCGCCGCCGCGACGGTTATCAGAATCAGCGTGGCCATACGGTTTGCCTGCGGAACCGCGCCCCGAAAGCGGATAAAATACAGGAATCCGGCGAGGGTATACGCCGCGCCGACGGCGTACAAAACCCAGACCGCCGCGCCCCTGTGGTAAATAAGATTTTCGTCAATGTAGAAGCATAAGCGGGTGATGGGGTTTGTCAAAATCAGGAGTTCGCCCAACAACAGCGGGAGGAAGAAGAACACGAAGAAGACGCCGCCCTGACGTTTCGCGGAGCCGGATATATTCAAGATGTAGAGCGCGAAGAAAAAGGAAAGCGCGTTGTGCGTGACATAGTAGGCCATATGCAGAAAGTTGAGCGCCGCCGCGCCCGCGCCGCCGTTCGCGCCCAGCGTCCCCGCCACGGACGCCGCCGCAGAGACCATCACCGAACACAGAATCAGCAGGTAGGCGAAATGCTGGCTTTTCAGCGCGGCCAGACACCCTTTCGGCAAAGGAAAATATAGTTTCTTGCGCGCCGTGACGCTGTAAATCAGGCAAAACAAACTCAGCAGAAGCGCGGAACCTTCTAAAATAACCCCGTCCACAGCGGATTCCCCCTTATCGACTTTCCCTTTCTTTCATTTGATAATCCGCGTCCTCGTCCATCATGGCAAGCAGGATGTCGGCGAAAACGGGGTCAAACTGCGTCCCTTTGCCGTTGGCTATCTCGTCCCGGACGACGCTTTGGGGCAGTACGTCGCGGTAACTGCGGCGGCTGGTCATGGCGTCGTAGGAATCCGCCACGGCGATAATGCGCGCCTCCTCCGGAATCTCCGTGCCTTGCAGGCCGTCGGGATAACCGCCGCCGCCGTATTTCTCATGGTGCCACCGCGCCCCGATAGAGAGATTGGGCATTTCCCGAATGCGTTCCAGAATCCGCGCCCCTAAAACCGGGTGGCGCTCAATCATTTGGCGTTCCTCCGGCGTCAGCGGCTCCGGCTTGCTGATGACCGAATCCGGGACGCCGATTTTCCCCACGTCGTGGAGCAGTCCAATCATGTAGATTTCGCGCTGTCGTTCCGGCGGATAGCCGTACCGCCGCGCAATCTCCCGCGCATACGACGCCACGCGCCCGGAATGGCCTTTCGTGTAGGCGTCCTTGGCGTCAATGGCCTCCGCGAGCGTCTGCACCACATGGAGAGAAAGCCGTTCGTTTTCACGGGTTTTCCGTTCGACCTCGGCTTCCAGATTCCGTTGCAGGCGCACAAGCTGAATCGTGTGCCGGACGCGGAGCGCGAGAACCCCCGGCGCGAACGGCTTTTTAATGAAATCCATCGCGCCCAATTGCAGGCCGAACTCCTCCGCTTCCTGACTTTCGTCCGCCGTCAAGAAAATGACGGGGATTTCCTCGCCGGGAAGCGTCCGCTCCTTCATGGCTTGGAACGTCTCAAACCCGCTCAGGCCGGGCATTTTCACGTCCAGCAGGATTAAATCGGGGCGGTTCGCCTTGAGAAAGTCCAGCAGAGCCGCGCCGGATTTCAACGCCGACACCCGCATTTGACGCTGATTGAGGATGTGTCCCGCCGCTTTCAGGCTCATCACATCGTCGTCAGCGATTGCAACCCAGTCCATAGCAACACCTCCGCGACGCCCACGGGGTCGCCTCCTTAGAATTAGCCATTATCATCATATCATAAAACCAGCGACAATAAAAGCGCCATTCGTCCCAGTTTTGACACTATTCGTCCCGCATAGATTGGCAAAATGTGGGAAACAGGTGGTAAAATTGCCATAAAGGAGGGGGTTTACCATAAAAAGTGACATATTTTGGAATCTTACACGCCGCTTTCCGTCCGCAATTCATTCAGGAACAACGTTGCGGCGGTGGAGAACTCCTGACGCTTTTTCCACACCAGATGAACCGGAACGGCGTCAATTCCATCCAGAGGACGAAAGCAAAATTCGCTGTCTCCGCTGACGTTAATCAGCTTATCCAGCGTCACCACATATCCAAGCCCTTCCGAGGCCATGAGGGTAGCGTTGTAAACGAGAGAGTAAGTCGCCACGATATTTAACTCCGCCGTAGGTTTTCCTATCCATTTCGGGAGTTGCTCGCCGCTGCTCTGACGGCTGAGGATTATGGGCTTGTCCCACAAGTCCTCCGGGAAAATCCGCTCTTTCTCCGCCAGCGGCGCGTCGGAGCGCATGAGTACGCCCCATGTGTCCCGAATGGGAAGCGTCAGATAGTCGTATTTGGCGAAATTCGCGGGTCCCAGCAAAATGCCGAAGTCGCTTAAACCCTTGTCCAGTTCATCTTCCACATTGCTTCTGTCGCCGCTGGAAATGTGATAGCGGATGTTCGGATAGCGTTCCCGCAGGTTCCGGGCGGCGCGAGCCAGCAGGCGCACCGCGTCCGTTTCTCCGGCGGAGATATGCACGTCTCCCGTCACGACTTCCCCGGACGCGGAAAACGCCGCTTCCGTCTTATCCGCCAGCGCGACGATTTCCTCCGCGTGGCGACGCAGGAAAACGCCCGCTTCCGTCAGCGTCACCTTGCTGTTTTTGCGGCGGTTGAGCAGTCTGACGCCTAATTCCTGTTCCATATCCGCAATCTGGCGCGATAACGTCGGCTGGGTAATCCGCAGAGTTTGCGCGGCTCCCGTAATGCTCTCCGCACGGGCGACCGCTAAAAAGTACCGTAATACCCGCAGTTCCATAGAAACACCTCCCATTCCAAAATCATACGCAAAAAATTCATGCTTGTCAAGCATATAAATATATAGAAAAGAAGTATTTGCCTTTTCCGGCTTCCGCAGTTATACTATGGCTAAACTCTCAGAGCAAGGGCAGTAAGCATTGCGTATACTTTCATTGGAAAGATGACGGGAGGGAATTGCAAATGAAGAAACTGGGATTAATTGCCGCCGTTCTTGCGCTGGCGCTGTTGTGCGCCGCTTGCGCGACGAACGCCGCAACGCCGCAGAGTGAGCCGTCCGGAGAAGCGGACGCGGCGGGAGTGGCGGTAGAGACTGCGGACGCGGATTTACAGGAAGGAGACACGATGATGAGCGACGGATTGACATTGACCAACGAATGGGACAAGGTATTCCCGCAAAGCGACAAAGTGAACCACCGGAAAGTGACATTCCATAACCGCTACGGCATTACGCTGGCGGCGGATTTGTACGAGCCGAAGGACGCCGAAGGCAAACTGCCCGCTATCGCCGTTTCGGGGCCGTTCGGCGCGGTCAAGGAGCAGTCGTCCGGGCTGTACGCGCAGATTATGGCGGAGCGCGGATTTCTGACAATCGCCTTTGACCCGTCCTATACGGGCGAGAGCGGCGGAGAACCGCGCTATGTGGCCTCTCCCGACATCAACACGGAGGATTTCTGCGCCGCCGTCGATTTCCTGTCCGTGCAGGACAACGTGGACCCGGAGAAAATCGGCATTATCGGAATCTGCGGCTGGGGCGGCATGGCGGTCAACGCGGCGGCGATTGACACGCGGATTAAGGCTACCGTGGCGTCCACGATGTACGACATGAGCCGCATTGCCGCCAACGGCTACTTTGACGCCAACACGGAGGACGACCGCTACAACACGAGAGTGGCGTTAAACGCGCAACGCACGGAGGATTATAAAAACGGAACGTATCAGCTTGCGGGCGGCGTGGTTGACCCGTTGCCGGACGACGCGCCGTTTTTCGTCAAGGACTATTACGACTACTACAAGACGGAGCGCGGCTATCATCCCCGTTCCCTGAACTCTAACGGCGGCTGGAACACGACCTCTTCCCTGTCTCTGATGAATATGCCTCTGCTCTCTTACGCCAGTGAAATTCGCTCCCCCGTACTGCTCATTCACGGCGAAAAGGCGCATTCCCGCTATTTCAGCGAAAGCGCGTATGAAAAGCTCACGTCCGGCGCTTACGCGGACAATAAGGAACTGATGATTATCCCCGGCGCGGTTCATACCGACCTGTACGACCAGACGGATATTATCCCCTTTGATAAGATTGAGACGTTTTTCAAGGACGCCTTAAACTGACAACCATACGCGCCGCTTCCCGCCGGATTCGCGGGAGGCGGCTTTTTGAAAGGACGGCGTGAAACATGGCAAAGAAAGTTTTAATCGTATCCTCCAGCCTGCGCACGGGGAGCAATTCGGAACTGCTGGCGCGTGAGGCCGAACGCGGAGCGCGTGACGCGGGGCATGAGGTCGAGTTTCTCACCCTGAAAGAAAAAGACCTGCGTTTCTGCAAAGGCTGTCTGGCCTGCCAGAAAACGGGCAAGTGTATCATCCGGGACGATATGGACGGCATGATTGGCAAAGTGCGCGACGCGGAAGTTCTGGTGTTCGTTACCCCCATCTACTATTACGAACTGAGCGGACAGTTAAAGACGTTTCTGGACAGGTGCAACCCGCTGTTCCCGCAGAAGTACGCTTTCCGGGACGTGTATCTGATGAGCGCGTCGGCGGAGGACGGCGACGAGGTGTGGCGAACCGCCGCGAACGGATTGCAGGGCTGGATTGCCTGCTTCCCGGAGTGCCGTTTCGCGGGGAATTTCAGCGGCGGCGGCCTGAACGACGCAAAAGAAGCCGCGAAACGTCCCGACATTTTGGAGCGGGCGTATCAGTTCGGGAGGGGGCTGTGATGAAAACGCGCTGTGCGAATTACGCCGCCGCGCTGCTTGCGTTGTTGCTTGTACTCACGTCCTGCGCGTCGGGAGACGCGTTTCCCGAAACGGGCGCGGTTCGCTTGACGGAAACGGCGAATTTGATGGAAACGCTTCAACAGGTTGAAACGGCGTTTCAAGATAATTCCGCGTCAAGTCTCTTTGACGCGGATTCCGGTCTGTTGCGGGCGGAGCGTTCGGAAAGCGGCGTCCGCGTCTCCGCGTACTGGGGAGAGGTGGCATGGACGGCTTATTTCGCGCTTTACGCGGAAAGCGGCCAAATGCTGGGCGCGGCGGTCGCGCCGGACGGCGTGACGGAATGGGTAACAGAGATTGTCTGTGACGCGAATCAGGCGTCCGTGGTGAAAATGTTCCGTCTGGATACGGAATCGCGTCCCGTACTCCCGGCGATTTCCGCGCCAGTGGAATCGGGGAAAGCGGAAATTGCGCTTACAGTGGCGGGACGGGTTCTGACCGTGGAATGGGCGGACAATTCCACAGTGGACGCTTTGCGCGAACTCTTAAAAAAGGGCGACATTACGTTAGAAATGAGTGATTACGCCGGATTTGAGAAAGGCGCGCCGCTCCCCGAAGCATTGCCGCAGAACAATGAGCCGATGAATACGGACGCGGGCGACATCATTCTTTATCAGGGGCGGCAGTTTGTGATTTACTATGACAAAAACAACTGGTCTTTAACGCCGTTGGGGAAAATCACGGGCATGACAAAGGCGGAATTGCAAGCCCTGTTGGGTGCGGGAAACGTGACGGCCACGCTGTCGCTTGTTGCGAAAACGTCAGGGAGGAAATCGGCCGTGGGAGAATTTGATTTTGCAACGAAAACTGTCCGCCTGAACAGCGGTTACGATATGCCCATTCTCGGTCTCGGCACATGGACGCTGAACGACGAACAGGCGGAAAATTCGGTTTACCACGCGCTGAAAGACGGATACCGCCTGATTGACACGGCGCGCTATTACGGCAACGAAGTCGGCGTAGGGCGCGGGATTCGGAAAGCAATCAGCGAAGGCCTTGTCAAACGGGAGGAAATCTTTGTCACAAGCAAAATTATGCCGGGCGACTATAACCGCGCCGCGCAGGGCATTGACGCCTCCTTGCGGGATTTGGGTTTGGACTACCTCGACCTTATGCTGATTCATCAGCCCGGCTCTCATGACAGGGCGGTTTATCAGGCGATGGAACAGGGTGTCCGGGACGGAAAACTCCGCTCCATTGGAATTTCCAATTATTATACGAAACAGGCTTTTGACGAAGTCCTTTCCTATGCGGAGATTGTTCCCGCCGTAATTCAAAACGAAAATCATCTGTATTATCAGAACGACAGTCTGCGGGATTACGCGAGGCAATATGGAACCGTCATGGAGTCATGGTATCCCTTTGGCGGGCGCGGCCATACGCATGAACATTTTGAAAACGCGACCGTGATGGAAATTGCGCGGACGCACGGCAAAACGTCAGCTCAGATTATTTTAAGATGGCAGTTACAGGCGGGATATGTTGCGATTCCCGGTTCCGGCAATCCGGAACATATCGCGGAAAATTATGATGTGTTTAACTTTTCCCTTTCCGAAAATGAGATGAACTCTATCCGGAATCTGAATCGCGGACAGCGTTATGAAAACTGGTAATACACTTCGCCATATGGGCTGAATTTTCGTATTTTTTATGTTGAAACGGAAACCCGGCTGGTTAAGCGACCTACAGGAATTTCCCGTTTGACAAATTCCGGGCAAGGCGATATAATGGCGACGTTAGAAGCGCGGCTCCATGAACGGGCAAAAGTTTCCCCGAGTGCGTGGGTTGGCACCGCCCGTCGGCTGTGCGAGAATAAAAAGAAAGAAGGAATACAATTTGAAGCGCACCAAACGTTACGGAATTCTATGCGTTGCGCTGTTTTTCGCGGCGCTATCCCTTGTCCTATCCCCCCCTGTGAAAGCGGCGGATTCTGAGGAAGCGTCGCTGTTAGCCGTCGGCGGCTCTTGCGGACCCGTGACCGGAGGCTATTTCAGCAATAACGTCAAGTGGGCGCTGTCCAGCGATTACGCCACGCTGACTATCAGCGGCAAGGGGGAGATGGCGGATTTGCTTGACCTCCGTCTCCCGTGGGAAGCGTACCTGAACCAGATTCGGCACGTATACATCCAATCCGGCGTAACGGGTATCGGCTCCGCCGCGTTTATGGGTTGCAAAAATGTGGCTGATGTCACAATTCCCAGCACGGTAACAAAAATCGGAAGCCACGCCTTTCAGAACTGCGCGAGTTTGAAAAACGTCAGCGTTCCCGGAAGCGTCGTTTCCGTGGGCTTAGGCGCTTTCGCCATGTGCGACACCTTGGAAAGAGTCTCTTTAGGCTATGGGCTTAGCGTTATCGGGGACGGGATGTTTCAGGATTGCGGCGCTCTCGCGTCCATTTCCATTCCCGCCACAGTGCGGCGGATTGAGCCTTGGGCGTTTTTCGGGTGTTCGTCGCTCTCACAAGTCAGCCTGCAGTCCGGCTTGACGGCTATCGACGAGTACGCCTTCTCCGAATGCGTCAGACTGCGCTCCATTACCATTCCCGGAAGCGTCGTCAGCGTCGGGGAACACGCTTTCGATACCTGCTCTGCCTTGACGACCGCCACACTGTTAAGCGGCGTCGAGTTCCTCGGCGACGCCGCCTTTTATAACTGCCCCAAACTTACGACAGTTTCCCTTCCGGACACGCTTCGGGAAATCGGCGCGCAGGCGTTCTGCCAATGCGGCTTGAAGAGCGTGACGATTCCGGAGGGCGTAACGCGTATCGGCACCTACGCCTTTAAACAGTGCGCCGCCCTGACAAAGGTTGAGATTCCGGGGACGTTGCGCACTTTGGAGGACGGGCTGTTCTGGCATTGTTCCTCGCTGGAAACCGCAGTCATTTCGCCCGGCGTGACCACACTGCAAGTGGGCGTATTTCTGGAGTGTTCCGCGCTGAAACTCGTCCTTATGGCCTCCAGCGTAAGCAGTATCGGGCAAGGCGCGTTTCAGGGGTGTTCCGCGCTGGAGGATGTCTATTTCGCGGGACCGTACACGCAGTGGGACGCAATCGACGGATTGGACTACAATCCCGCCCTTAACAACGCCCGCCTGTACACGCAGGATTTGTTAAACGATACCCTTACGGCACTTGTCAGCGTCAGCGAAAGCGGGGACAAACCCTTTCTTATGCTCTTTTTCAGCACCCCGGAGGATGTAACGGCGCAGTGTGCGATAGGCGTCTACCGCCCGGACGGGTCTTTGTACGACCTCATCATGCTGGACACACATTATTATCTTGCGGGGTCGACCACCTATCCGCCTTTGCAAATTCTGCCGGAAGATTACGCCCCCGGCCGTTACACGGTCAAGGCGTTCGCGTTGAACCCTGACACGTTCGCGCCGCTGGGCGTCGCGGTCGCCCAAGCCCGGTGAAAGCCGCCCCATAGAGACAAAGCCGCCCCATACGGGACGGCTTTTCATTCGCCTTACGGCGGGCTTGTCTTTTTGGGGAGGCGCGGAAATGTGACTGGAATTTTTCTGTGTGCCGTGGTATAGTATTACTGTCCGCGCCGGGAAACTCCGGCGAAATCTTGGGGGCAATCAGGAGCGTGAACTTTTATGACGCTGTTTTCTTCCATCGTACTGGGTATCGTGCAGGGCGTGACGGAATTTCTCCCGGTGTCCTCGTCGGGACATCTGGCAATCGCGGAACAACTTTTCGGCATGGACGGCGCGTCCGACATCCCCGTGTTTTTCGACGTGCTTCTGCACTTGGGGACGCTCGCAGCGGTGTTCGTGGCCTATTGGGACGATATCCGGGGCATGATTCTGGAATTGTTCCGGGGCGTCCGTGACCTCGTACGGCGTACGACCCCGAACCCGCTACCGTCCGCCCGGCGGCTGATTCTGCTAATCATTGCGGGTACGCTCCCGCTGTTTCTGGTGCTTCCGGTCAAGGACACTGTGGAGACATTGGGCGATAACCTGTACTTTGTGGCGGGGGCGCTGATGTTCACGGGCTGTCTGCTGTGCCTCTGCGACCGCGTCGTGAGCGGACACAAAACCGAAAAAACCGCCTCTTTCCGGGACGCGCTGATAGTGGGCGTCGGGCAGGCGGTCGCAACCTGTCCGGGGATTTCGCGCTCCGGCACCACGATTACGGCCGGATGTCTGGCGGGCTTTGAGCGTACATTTGCCGTACGCTACTCGTTTCTGCTGTCGATTCCGGCGATTTTGGGCGCGAACCTGCTCAGCCTCAAGGACGCGCTGGAAAGCGGTATCGACGCGGGGGCGGTTCCGGTGTACCTGACGGGCGTCGCCGTGGCGGCGGTCACGGGCTACGCCTGTATTCGGCTCCTGCACATGATTGCGCGGCGCGGGAAGTTCGGCGCGTTCGCGCTCTACTGCTGGGCGGTCGGCGCGCTGACGCTCGCCGGAACGCTCGTCAAGCGCTATGGGGGGATGTGATATGGCGGCCTCGACACAGAAAAAGCCTCCCGTCAAGCGGAAACCCGCCGCGAAAAAGACCGCTTCACAGCCCAAGCGTACGACACGCGCAAAGAACGCGTCAACGCGCGGGAAGCGTACCGCGACGGCGCGGAGTGTCAAGAAAAAGACGCGCGTCAAAAAACCGCAACCCGTCGCCATGGAGTTGGAGCGGGACAAAATCTCCCTGTTTGACTGGCTTTGGGAAGAGGCGGGATATTTATTTTACAGTTACAAGCGGGAAATCGCGCTCGTAACGCTCGTAATTCTGACGCTCTGCGACCTGCTGACACTCCCGAACGTGTTCGCGGAAAGCCCGTCGGGCGGCATTTTAATCGGCTGGATATCGGTACTTTTCCGGGGGCTGTTCGGCTACGGCTACATGATGTCGCTGATTGCCCTGCCGCTGGCGCTGTTGATTCTCTGGCGGAGCGAAGGCCGCCCGGCGGTTCTGCCCGTGACGTGTACACTGCTTCTGCCGTTTCTGTTCGGCATGCTCGGACACTTGCTGTTACCCGGCGTGGCGCTTACGAAAAATCAAGGCTTTCTGGAACTGTTGCGGAGCCTCTGGACGACCGGACAGGCGTTGGCGTCGGGCGGGGTACTCTCGGGCGGCCTCGCGGAACTGTTCCGGGCGTTCTTCTCGCAGTTTGTCGCGCTGGTGCTTCTGCTGATTGCCCTGTACAAAGTCTCGTCACATCTGGAAATCCGCCGGAGGCGGCGTCCGGCGCGCGGCTACCCGGAGGACGATTATCCGGACTACTCCCCCGACGATGAACCCGATTTTGTCGGCGTGGACTATCAGCGCCGTCTTGGTCTCCGGGAACGCGTGGCGAACTTTTTCAACAGTTTCCGCGCCGCGCCGGAGGCGTACGACGACGACGAAATACCGTATGAGCCGCCGAAGCCCGTAAAGCCGAAAAAGACGCCCGCGAAGCGACTGCCGCCGAAAAACTCCGCCCCGAAGTCCGCGAAAGCGCCGGAGCCGGAACCCGTGCCGGAGCCGCCCCCGCCGCCCAAAGAGCCGAAAAAGCCGAAGGAATCCCGCAGGAAATCAGAGGACAGTATCGGCAAGGAGGCGCGAAGCGTCACGCGTGACATTACACGGGAGATGTCGCGCGGGGAGGCCGGGGATTACCTGTCGCCGCCGATTTCGCTTTTGACGAAGAACCAGAGCCAGAGCCAGCGGGAGGACAGAACCGAACTCGCCCGTAACGCGAAGCGCTTGGAGGAAACGCTGACGAGTTTCGACGTGAACGCGGTTTCGGCGGGGGAGGCCGTGCGGGGGCCGTCGATTACCCGCTATGAGTTCCGGCTTGAACAGGGCGTGAAATTAAGCAAAATCATGAATCTGGCGGACGATATCGCGTTATCGCTGGGGAGCAGCGGCGTGAGAATCGCGCCGATTCAGAATCGAAAATCGGTCGTCGGAATTGAAGTGCCGAACGCCCTGAAAACGCCCGTACTCCTGCGCGACGTGGTGGAATCCCCGGACTTCCTCCGCAAGAGCGCCGCGACAACGTTCGCGCTCGGCAAGGATATCAGCGGCGATATCGTCACGGGTGCTATTGAGGAACTCCCCCACGTCCTGATAGCCGGGACGACGGGCTCCGGAAAGTCCGTCTGCACCAACTCCATGATAATCAGCCTTTTATATAAATCGTCGCCGGAACAGTTGTGCTTTATCATGATAGACCCCAAAATGGTGGAACTCGCCCCCTATAACGGCATTCCGCACCTGTTAGACCAAGTTGTTACGGACCCGCGCAAGGCGGCGGGCGCGTTACAGTGGACTGTGGGACAGATGATGAGCCGCTACAAAATATTTTCCGAAAACGGCGTCAAAAAACTGGCGGAATACCAGCGCTTGACGTTCAAAAACAAGAATTTGAAACCGCTTCCAAGTATCGTTGTAGTGATTGACGAATTGGCGGATTTAATGATAGCGGCGGCGAAGGAAGTGGAAGAATCCATTATACGCATAGCGCAGATGGGACGCGCCGCAGGGATACACCTTGTCATAGCGACACAACGTCCGTCCGCCGACGTTATTACCGGCCTCATGAAAGCGAATATTCCCAGTAGAATCGCGTTCGCCGTGGCGTCGGCGATGGAATCCCGTATCATCCTTGACAGCGCGGGCGCGGAAAAGTTAGTCGGAAGCGGGGACATGCTCTACTCTCCGCTTGGCGGCGAGAGAAAGCGCGTGCAGGGCTGTTACGTCTCCCCGGAAGAGATAGAAAAAGTGGTGGCGTTCGTGAAAGGCGAACGAACGCCGCAATACAATGATAATCTACACGCCGCAATGGAAGCGGCGGTGTCGGGGCAGGCCAAGCCGGAAGCGGCCGCGCCGGAACCCGTGGAAGAGCAGGACGAATTGTTACCCGCCGCCGTGGACGTGGTGCTGGAAACGGGACAGGCGTCCACGTCGATGTTACAGCGCCGCTTGAAACTGGGCTACTCCCGGGCGTCGCGCCTGATAGACCAGATGGAACGCCGGGGCTATATCGGGGGGTTCGAGGGTTCGCGCCCCCGGCAACTGCTCATTACCGAAGAGCAGTGGCGGGAGTTACGCGCGGGCGCTCCGCTGTCGCCGGATTGAAAGGAGAAGTTATGGACTTTATACGCTTTGCCTTGCAGTACGTCTATTCCCGTCGGTACGCGGCGGGGTATATCGCGCTCTGCTGGATTGTCTGGGCGATTGTGTTCGCCGCGAACGCGTTGCAGGTGGACTTCCTTTCTTATATGATACTGTTCAGTCTGGCTCCGGTACTGTTTTTCGAGATACGCCGCCTGCTGCGCGTGTACCAGAAACACCTTACAATGTCCGAGATGACGGAGGTCAGCGGCCAGACGCTGGAGGAACTCGCCACGAACTACCCGCCGGAAGACAGCTTCGAGGACGCGGACTATCAAACCCTGTTGCGGCGCTGTGTGGAGGCGGAGGAGGCGGCGCGGAACGCCGAGCCGGAAACAAACGGCCTTGCGGAGTATTACACGCGCTGGGCGAAGGAAATCAAGGAGCCTGTCAGCGCAATGGAACAGCTTCTATTAACGGGGGATTCCCCGATGGTACGCCGGATGTCGGTGGAGTTGCGGCATTTACAGCAGTATGCCGAAATGGCGGTGGCGTACGCGCGGCTGGAGACCGCCCCCGCGTACGCGCTCAAAAAGTACGACCTCAGCGCGATTGTGCAGAAAAGCCTCAAGAAGTTCAACGGGGAAATGATTGAGAAGCAGATTTCCGTCACGTTTGACCCGGTTCCGGCGATGGTGGTCACGGACGCCAAGTGGCTGTTGTTCATGCTGGAACAGATTCTGTCCAACGCGTTCAGGTACACGTTTTCGGGCGGCGTGACGGTCGCCATAGAGCGGGAGGCGGCCGCGCCGGAGGATATGGCGGACTGGGAAAGCGTCTCCGACGGAGCCGGGGGCGGCGCGGGGCCGTTCCTGTCCGTGCGCGACAGCGGCACGGGCATTGCCCCGGATACGCTGAAATATTTACTTGACCCGTCGCCCATGTCCGGAGGGCAGGAGGCGCGGCGCGGACTGGGCTTGTACCTCTGCCGCCGTATCTGCGCGGACTTGGGACACTCCATTACCGTGCTGTCGAAGCAGGGCGAGGGAACCTGTGTGCGGCTGGAACTGTCTTTGGGGCTGGCGTCCCCGGAGGAAGCGCCGGAGCCGCCGACGGAATCCGAAGCTGTCAGCGAAACCGGAACGGAATCAACGCCCGAAACATGACGGCGCGAAGGACAGGCCTTTCAGCCTGTCCTTTCGCACTGCTTCATAATTTCGCGTAGTGTTCGCCGTAGAACTCCACGCCGTCGCGGCCGTGGGTCTTGACGACGTACAGGGCGCGGTCGGCGTCCTTGAAAATGTCGTCCGTGCCGCCGTCGCGGTCTGTGAACGCCACGCCGACGCTCAATGTCACGGACGGGAGGCCGTCGGAGGTGTCCTGCAACGCCTGACTGATTCTCCGCAGTTTGTCCTCGACGAGTTTTCGCATTTGCGACGAAGCGTCCGTCATAATCACGGCGAACTCGTCCCCGCCAATCCGGCACGGAAAGTCCGTGTCCCGGAAGTTCTGGTCGAGCAGGCGCGCCACTTTTTGCAGTACGCGGTCTCCCACGTCATGGCCGTGGGCGTCGTTGACGTGCTTGAACAAGTCCACGTCAATCAGCATGAGCGCAATGGGGAGATTTTTGTATTCCTCCCGCATTTTGTCGAAGGTGCGGCGATTGTAGAGCGACGTTAGGCCGTCATGTTCGGCCGCGTGCCGTAAGTGCGCGCTGGTCTTCTGGTTCTCGTTGTACATGATATTGTAGGCCAGCGCCAGATAGCGCAACTCATAGGCTCCAATCATGGGCAGGGGTTCGTAGCGGTGGATGCAGGTCACAAAAGAGTTCATCGGCCAGAGGACAAGTTTCATCACCGTCAGAATCGTTATCACGGTGATGAGCATCAGCAGGACGGCGAGGAAGCGCTGGCTGAACGTCAGCCGCGTCAACAGGGCGGCGTTGGTCTCTTCCGCGATATCCCGCTCCTCAATCACGCGCTGGACACACAACGACACACAGTCTTCTATCAGGTCAATGTAGCGCTGGTAGTAGTCGTCATGCAGCATGTTAATGGCGGCCTGAATTTTCTGTTCCGGGGTCATAGCCTGTTCGGCGTCGGTCAGTTCCACGACGCCGAGAATACTGGCGGCTTCCCCGACGGGGTTGTAGGCGCAGGCGTCGACCACAAGCCGCATGGCGTGATATTCCCGGCTCATCAGGTCGTAGGAGTAGCGGCAGGCCTCGTCGAGATACATATAGGCGTGGCTCTCTTTCATGTACGTTCTGAGAACGTCCGTGGCCTGTTCGCGGTTGCGGGATACCAGCGCCTCCTCGAAATAGCGCTCCATGTACGTGGTATTCTGTGTGATGGCGAACATCCGGGTCTGCGCCGTCAGATAGTTGGAGGCGTGTTTCAACTGGTTGGCGGCCAGTTCGCAGGAAATATATTTGTCGTTGGCGTGGCGGAGGCGGTCGTAGGCGAAAGAGGTCTGAAACGAGCTGAGCAGAAAGAGCGTCAGCAAAATGACCGCCGTGGAGACCACCAGCACGTTGATACTGCGGATTTTCAGGCCGGATGTTTCCTCTGACAGGTTCGGGACAAAGGGGTTTTCCGGGTACACAGAAACAGGTTCCGCCGTTTCCGGTTCGGCACTCCGGACGGGAACGGGTTCCGCCTCTTGGGGGAGAGATTGAACGGAAGAAAGCTCCGGCTCGGGTCTCTGGGGAACGGATAATTTTTCACGGCGTTTTTTCTTCAATAAAATCTCCTCCTGTGGTTGGTTTCACGGCAGAGCGAAAAGGATAACGTTTATATTGTAGCATAAAAACGATATCGGCACAACCGCCCACCCGCACTTTTTTCCGTCGCGGTTGATTTTCGCGCCGCCGGGGTGTATGATGTGGGCGGAAACGCTATTGCGACATACGGGAGGTATCATCGACATGACAATGGACGAACTTTTGCAGGAATTATTGAAAACGCAGAAGAAAGCACTGCTTTACAGCCGTATCGCGCTGGGGCTGGCGCTGACAATGCTTATCGGTATCGCGTGCGCGTTGCCGTACGGGATTCAGGCGGTGCGGACGACACAGAACGCCATGCGGAAAATCGACACGATTTCCGGCAGTGTCGACGCGCTGATTGGCACCACAGAGGAAAGCGGCGTGTCCGTCGCCGACACGCTGGAAAAGCTCAACGGGCTGGACTACGAACGCCTCAACGCGGCCATGACAAAATTAGACGGTATCGACCTCGGACAGCTCAACGACGCCATAAGCCGCCTGAACAACGTGGACTTTAACCGCCTCAATTCGGCGATGAGTTCTCTGGACAAGGTGGACTTCGACCGCCTGAATGACGCAATCCACGACTTGGACAACCTCATGGAACCGCTCAACCGCTTCGTGAAGGCGCTGTCGAACTGATAAGAGTTCCAAAGCCCGTTGGACGGCCAACGGGCTTTTGTGTCAGTCTGCGGCGTGGGCGGAGAAATCGTCCCGGATACGTTCGGCCGTGTCCAGTGCGCGGCCGTTGTTGTCAATGGCGACGTCGCGGAAGCGCCTGTAAAGCGGCTCGCGTTCCGCCCAAAGTTGCGCGGGCGGTGTGCGCTGTGACAGCGGACGCCCGTCCGTGGGCAGCGCCGACAGGTCGCGGAGAAGATGGTAAATCCGCCCGTTCTGCTTCAAAGACGCGTAATTTTTCGCGTCCTTGACAACGCCGCCGCCTGTGATGATGATTTTCCCGGTTTCCTTTCCGGCGTTGGCGGCCTCCTCGCGTTCGAGTTCCCGGAAGGCGGCCTCCCCGTCTTCCGCGAAAATCTCCGGCACGGACTTTCCGGCGCGCCGCGCAATCCGGGCGTCAAGGTCGACGGCCTCCCGCCCCGTCAGAAGCGCTAACGCCTCTCCGACGGCGTTTTTCCCACACCCGGGCATGCCAATCAAGACAATGTTCGTCCGGTCGTGACGCAGACAGGACAGCACATGAAACTGTGATTCCTCCGAAATGTCCGTCCCGAAAAAGAGGCTTTCCGCCGCCGCCGCCTGTGACACCAGCATCGGCAGGCCGTCGGAACAGGGGATGCCGAGCGCCTCCGCCTGTAAAATGAGTGCCGTCCGGCGCGGGTTGTAAATCAAGTCCAGCACGCCGCGCAGAGACGGGAAGCGCGTCAAGTCCAGCGGCGCGGCACCGTTGCCGGGGTACATCCCCACGGGCGTTGCGTTGACGATGATATCGGCGTCCGCGTGGCGTTCGAGGTTGTCATAGCGGTTTTCGCCCGTACGGGATATCACGACGATTTCGCGCGGGTTCTGCCGCCGGACTTCCATTTGCACGCTCAGCGACGCGCCGCCGCTGCCCAGAATCAGGACTTTTTGCCCCCGAAACGGGATTCCCGCCAGACACGCCATGTCGCGAAATCCAATGGCGTCCGTATTCCACGCGCCGAGCTTCCCGTCCGCGCCACGGACAAGCGTGTTGGCGCTTCCAATCGCGGCGGCGTACGCGTCCACCCGGTCGCAGTACGGCAGGACGGCCTTTTTGTAGGGCATGGTGACATTCAGGCCGCCGATGTCCTCGCGCGCCAGAAACGCGGGAAGCGCGTCCGGCTCCAGCTCCATGAGGCGGTAGGACGGACAGCCCAGCGCGTGGTGAATGGGCAACGACCAGCTATGCCCCAGCGTACGGCCAATCAGGCCGTAAATTTTGCCACTGCTCTTCATCCGAAATCAGTTGCCGCCGACTTCCGCCTTTTTCTCCCGTCCTTCTTTCAGGAGGGAACAGAGCGTATCGGCGTCGTTTTCCCGAATTGCCTTGGCGTACATTTGGAGTTGTTCAATGAGCGCGTCGATTTGCGGCGCGAGATAGTCGCCGTTTTCGAGAAACAGTTCCGTCCACATGTTTTCGTCGAGGCGCGCGACGCGGGTCATGTCGCGGAAACTCCCTGCCGAAAAGCCCCGGCGTTTCTGCGCCTCCGGCAGTTTCACGTACGAACTCGACACCACATGGGCAAGTTGCGAGGTGTAGGCGACAATGCGGTCGTGTTCGTCGGGGGTCGCGAACGTCAGCCCGGCGAAGCCAAGGTCTGTGAAAAAGTTCTTGAGCGTTTCCAACTGGGAAACGTCCGCGCGTTCGTCGGGCGTGAGAATCATGTAGGAGTCCACGAACAAGTCCCCAGAGGACGCGGTAAAGCCGCTCCGTTCGCGCCCGGCCATGGGGTGTCCGCCGATGTACGTAAAGCCGCGCTTGCGCGCGATGGGCGCGATTTGGGCGCATACGTTCCGCTTCACGCCGCACATGTCCACGACAATCGTCTTGGGGGAAATCATGCGGTTTTGGCTCTCCACCCACGCCACGGCGTCTTGGGGGCGGATTGCCAGCAGAATCAGGTCACACCATGGCAAGTTGTGCTCGTTGAGCTGTCCGTCAATGGCACCCGCCATACGCGCCATTGTGACGACTTCCGGCTCCTTGTCAATGCCGTACACGGTGTGTCCGGTACGGTCTTTCGCGCTTTTTGCAACAGAGCCGCCAATCAGACCCAGTCCTACAATGCCGATTGTCATACTTTCAGCCTCCTGATGATTGTGATATCCGGTTTCAGAGAAAAGCCCCGCGGCCGTACAAGCCGCGGGGCTGAACCATGCCGCGCATAAAACGGTATTCTGAAATTTCCCGATTCGGAGCGTATAAAGAATAGCACTTTGGGCGGCAAACAGAAAGCGGAAATTCGCACAAAATCGCAACGAATTTCCGCGTAAATTCAGGCAAAATTCCCAATTCTGTTTCCGGACGCCGGGAGCGGGGGGAGGGCGTGAGCCGTGTCCATTGCCGGGCGGCACCCCGCAAGGAGCATATCCGACGCCTTTAGAATATAGTCCATGTCCACGTCTACGCCGGGCTTGGCCTCGGAAAGATACTCGTCGTGGAGCGACTGCAACGCGTACGGGAGCGCGGCGGACGCGTCCCCGACAGGCCGGAAGCCCGTACCGCTCGCCAGACGCGCTTCCAGCGCCAGACGCAACGCGGTTTCGTAGGTGTGGTGTTCCCAGCCGACGCCGGGGAAGTGCGGGTTGTGCGGCCATGTGAACGCGTCGGCGACGTAATGGGTCAGTTTCCCCATGGTGTAGTAATGCCACAGGTTCCAGTTTTTCCGGCGCTGTAGGCGGCGAATGTGGCGGTTGATATAGGCTCTGGAATTGCCGTATGTATGCCCGCCGAAGAGACTGCCGCGGAGGGAGCCTTTCAGGAAACTGAGGGGGTTGCAATCGGGCTGGAAGGAACCGAACAGGAACGCCAACTCATAACGGCGGGCGGGGAACCCGTGTTCACGGGCGAGCAACGACCGCGCCAAGAGAAAATGACTTCTTTTCTGCACCGCTGACACCTCGCTTTTGACAAACTGTGTGCATGGGGACATTGTAGCACAGGCGTCGGGGGGATTGCAAGCAAAGATTTTGTAAAATTGCGCGGTTTCTGTCGAAATTGGAAGTATTTCCCAACTTTCAGACCATATTTTCCGGGCGGACGATTTCATCAAACTCTGTTTCGGTGAGCAGACCCATAGCAAGCGCCGCCTCTTTCAGCGAACAGCCGTCTTGCAAGGCGCGTTTCGCGCATTCGGCGGCGCGTTCGTAGCCGACTTTCGGCGTCAGACAGGTGACGAGCATGAGGGAACGGTACAAATTATCGGTCATGCGTCCGGCGTCCGGCACAATGCCCGCGACGCAGTGGGCGCGGAAGCTGTCGCACACGTCGGCCAGAAGCCGCGCCGACTGCTGGAAGTTGTAGGCCGACACGGGAAGAAATACGTTCAACTGGAAATTCCCTTGACTGGCCGCGAACCCAATCGCCGTGTCGTTGCCCATGACCTGCACGGCGACCATGGTCACGGCTTCGCACTGCGTCGGGTTGACCTTTCCGGGCATGATGGAACTGCCGGGTTCATTCTCGGGAATGTGCAATTCCCCCATGCCGCAGCGCGGGCCGCTGGCCTCAAAGCGGATATCGTTTGCAATCTTCATCAGGTTGGCGGCAAGCGCTTTCAAAGCCCCGTGGGCGAATACTAACGCGTCCTTACTCGTCAGCGCGTGGAACTTGTTCGCGTCGGGGCGGAAGTCAAGCCCGGTCATGTCGCGCAAAAAAGCGCATACCGATTCGTCGTAATTTTCGGGCGCGTTCAACCCGGTTCCGACGGCCGTGCCGCCGATTGCGAGGCGCTCTAACTCCGGGAGCGCGGCGCGGAGCATGCGGCACGGTGCCTGTACGAGTTCCCGCCAGCCGGAAACCTCTTGCGCGAAGCGTAACGGCGTGGCGTCCTGCAAGTGCGTCCGCCCAATGCGGATGAGTTCCGGGTAGGCCGCCTCCAAGGCCGCGAATGCGTCCGCGAGGCGTTCGGCCGCCGGGAGTACGTCGCGGCTGACCGACAGCGCCGCCGCGATGTGTAGCGCCGACGGGTAGGTGTCGTTGCTCGACTGCGACGCGTTCACATGGTCGTTGGGGTGAAGCGGTACGCCCCGCTCCGCGCACAAATGCGCAATCACTTCGTTTACGTTCATATTGGTTTGGGTGCCGCTTCCGGTCTGCCAGACCACTAACGGAAATTCGTCGTCCCAGCGTCCGGCGCGGATTTCCCGACACGCCGTAGCAATGGCGTCGGCCTGTACGGCTGTCAGTTTCCCGGCCTGTTCGTTGGCACGCGCACACGCTTCTTTCAGGTACGCGAACGCCGTCAGAATGTCGCGCGGCTGGCGTTCCCCGCCGATTTTGAAGTGTTCGAGGCTTCTTTGCGTCTGCGCCCCCCAGTGGTGATTGGCCGGGACGGCGATTTCTCCCATGGTATCATGTTCGATTCGGGTTTCAGTCATTTTCTGATTCTCCTTTTGCGCCGGAATGCCCCGATTGTAGCACCTGTCGCGCGGCAATACAAGCGCCGTACGCCCTTAATTTTTCCGCCGGACGGACGATAATAAAATAGAGGCTTGAAAGGGGGGTGCCGTCCATGAATCTGCTTATGATTGGTTCCGCGAACCAGTACGCGAAAAACGAGGCACTCAAAACGCAGTGGAACCTCAAAAAACAGAGCGGAGACTTCCACGGCCACAAGAAGTCACTGTCCGACTACGTGAACATGACGAAGGCTTCTTCCGTGCTGCCGCAGGCGGACGCGGACGAAAAGAAAATGTCCGCGATTATGACCAAGGCCGAAGCCGGGCGGAAACTGTCCCATGACGAATGGGAGTACCTCCGGGCGAAAAATCCCGTGATGTACGAGAAGCTCAAAGCCATTGAACGCGAGCAGAAGGAATACGAGCAAGCGTTGAAGCACTGCAAGACCCGTGACGAAGCGCGGCGTCTGCACCTGTCGAAGCTGGGGGAGGTGCTGTCGGCGGCGAAAAAGGGCGACGAAAGCGCGTTAATGCGTCTGAACCGTCTGACGCGCACCATGACGGACTTTACCAAGAGCGAAGCGTATCACAGACTGCCCACGGAGGCCGACGAAGCCATAGAGCGCGAACAGGAGCGCGAAGCCAGACAGGAAGCCTTGCGCATGGAGGCGGAAATCAAAGAGGCCGGGAAAGCCGCGAAACAGGCCGCCGATACCGAAAATGACGCGGAGCCGGAACCCGTTCCCGATACCAAGTCCGAACCCGTCACCGTCCCCGATACCAAGCCCGAACCCGCGCCGGAAATCGACATGCCGCGCCCCGTTTCGGTACTGGCATTCGGACAGCGGGCGTACGTCGGACGGCGTGACGAGGCCGCCCGCGACGCTTCCAAGCGGAAAATTTTTGAGGCTGGGGCGTAATTTCTTGAAAATTTCTCTTGCAATCCGCTTTCGGAGGGTGTATAATGTGCCTGTTGTCGCCGATGTGATGGAATTGGTAGACGTGACGGACTCAAAATCCGTTGGTGGCGACACCGTGTGGGTTCGAGTCCCACCATCGGCACCAAAACGCCGTCCCATGGAAACCCGGGACGGCGTTTTTGCGTCGAATTTGTGAAAACGACGAAAGCCCCGCCACAAAGCAACGTCGACATTGGTCAAAAAACGCTTGCTATTTTCCGTTGACAGCGCTACAATACGCTTACAGGCTCTCGCCTGCCCATTACGCGGGAAAGGAAGCGCAGAAACATGGCAGACAATAACAAGTTCAGCGCCCTTAGCAACAAAATCAAGGAACACGCCGCGACTACCGGCGTAAACGCCGCCAATAACGAGACCGACGGCGCGAAGCGCGGCCTGTTCGGGTTCGGCCAGAAGCCCAACGCCAACAATAACAACGCGAAGCCGACCGCCACACCCAGCGTGAAGCCGACCGCGACGCCCAGCGTCAAGCCCACGGCCACGCCCAGTGTCAAGCCCACGGCCAAAACGAAATTTACCGATGTCCCGGCCAGCGCGTACTACGCCGAGGCGGTCGCGTGGGCTGTACAGAAGGGCATTACCAGCGGCACCACCGAAACCACGTTCACGCCGAATAATCCGTGCCACCGCGGCCACGCGGCTACATTCCTGTGGCGCGCCCACGGTTCCCCGGCTCCCAAAAAGGCCAGCAGTCCCTTTACCGACGTGTCCGACGGCCCCTTTTACAAGGCGATTCTCTGGGCTGTCGAAAACGGTATCATGGAGGGTACCAGCGCCACGACGTTTGAGCCGACCGCGCCCTGTACGCGTGGCGACGTGCTGAAGTACCTGCTCCGCTCCGAGGGCAAGCCCAACGCCACCGAAGAGGAAGCCGTCAAGTGGGCGAACGTAAAGCACCTGATGACGGGTTTCGCGGGCGGCGCGAACGCCCCCTGCACCCGCGCCGACATTGTGACGATTCTCTACCGCGCCAAGAAATAACGCGTCCCGGAGACGGCGAAAAGCCGTCTCTGTTTTGTTTCGGGGTTGATTTCGCGGCGGAAATGTGATATTCTCACGGAAAATTCGCCGGAAAGAAGGCATTCCCCGTCATGAAACCCTCAAAGCCTCCTGTCACGCTCAGCCGCTTTTCCAATCGGCAACTGATAGACTTAATCGCCCCGCTGTTGCTGGAACAGTTTTTGGCAATCGGCGTGGGGCTGGCCGACTCCCTCATGGTCTCCCATGTGGGGGACGCGGCAATTTCGGCCGTGTCGCTGGTCGATTCCATCAGTAACCTGATGATTTACGCGTTCAGCGCAATGGCGGCGGGGGGCGCGGCGGTCGCCGGACAGTACATCGGACGCCGCGAGGGCGACAACGCCAACAACGCCGGACAACATCTCATTTTGCTGTTAGGCGCGGTCTCCGTGGTGATTACGCTGTTACTGTACCTGTTCCGCCACGCGGTGCTCAACACGCTTTTCGGGCATGTCGAGCCGGACGTTATGGAGGCCACGGACAAATATTACAGGATAGTCACGGCGTCCATTCCGGGCATTGCGCTCTACAACGGCGGCGCGGCGATTCTGCGCACTATGGAACGTTCCGACATTTCGCTGTGGGTGTCCCTGCTGATGAACGCCGTCAACATTACCGGGAACGCGGTACTGATTTTCGGCCTTGGCATGGACGTGTCCGGCGCGGCGATTCCGACGCTTGTTTCCCGGACGCTGGCGGCGGGCGTCATTCTCGCCGTGCTGTGCAATCCGAAACTGCCGTTGCACCTGTCGAATATGCGGGCGTTCACGTTCCGCCCGCGCCTCATGCGGAACATCCTGTACATCGGCATTCCGAGCGGCATTGAGAACGGGACATTTCAGTTAGGGCGGCTTGTGCTGTTCAGCCTGATATCGACATTCCCCACGGCGTCAATTGTCGCCAACGCGATTGGAAACACATTAGGCAACTTCCACCTGTTCGCCGGAATGGGCGTCAACTTGGGGCTGACGACCGTTGTCAGTCAGTGCGTCGGCGCGGGGGAGTACGACGAGGCACGCGCCTATATGCGGAAGCTGTCGAAAGTCTGTTACGCGCTGTTAATCGTTGTGAACCTGCTGATTCTGGCGTTACTGCCGCTGATAATGCGCGTGTACAATGTCTCGCCGGAGGCCGAACGCCTCGCCGTCAGCGTGACGGTTTTACACGGGGTGTCGTCCATGTTTCTGTGGACGCCGTCCTTTCTGGTGCCGTCGTTCTTACGCGCCGCCGGGGACGCACAGTTTACCATGGTTGTCAGCATGGCGTCGATGTGGCTGTGCCGGGTGTTCTTCGCGTACGTGCTGGGAAAGTACATGGGTTACGGCGTGGAGGGCGTCTGGTTCGCACACGCCATTCTGGACTGGTCAACGCGGAGCGTGATATTTGTCCGGCGCTACCGGAGCGGCGTCTGGATGAGCAAGGGCATTCAGGACTGACAAAAACGCCTTTCCCGCGTAACGGGAGAGGCGTTTTTGTCATGCAAAGACACATTCCGCCGTGAAACAGAGTTCGGCGGAGCCGTGGCCTTCCATATAATATGTGTTGTCGGCGCGGTGTCCGGCAAGACGTACGCTGTCGCCGAGCGTGACTTCCTTGTGGTAGTTGATGGCGAACGTGTCGACGGGACGCGCCTGCAAGTCGTCCGGGAGGAAGTCCCACACAATGTCGCCGTAGTTGCCGCTGAACAAATGCCCGTTGCCGTCCAAGTCCGACCAGTACACGGGACGCTTGCCGAGTTCGTCGGGCGCGACGGAGGGCATGCGGATTTTTTTGGGTTCGGGGCAGTCGATTTCCTGTCCGGACGAGGCGGGGACTTGTCGCGCCGTGAACGACACGGGACGCAGAATCTTTCGGCTTGCGGGGTTCACCAGAAGCCAGTCACTTTTCCCGCTGACGCACAGCGCCCCGGCGTCGTCGGAAATCCGGTAGACGCGCCGGAAATGGGGTCCCCGGCACCCATCTTCCCATGTGTCCACGGTCAACACCTCGCCGTTGACCGGGCGGCGGTGAATCTTCATGGCGGCGCGGGACATGAGAAAGACATGTCCCATTTCTGTCAGCTTTTCATGGGTCAGCCCGCGGGCGTCGTAGTCGTAGCCGCCCCAGATTGAGAGAATGCTTAGCAGGGTTCCGATACGTACCTGTTTATTACGGTCACAGTCTACAAAGTTCAATTCCCGCTGCCGGGAGTAGCCGATTTCGTACAAATGCTGTTCAAACTGTCTCACGTTCCGCACTCCTTTGCAATCATTCTTCCAGTTCGAGCATGACGGGGCAGTGGTCGCTCCCCTGAATTTCGCTCCAGATGTCCGCCGCGCGGATACGCGGGCGCAGGCGCTCCGACACGATGAAGTAGTCAATTCGCCACCCCACGTTCCGGTTACGGGCGTTGTGCTGGTAACTCCACCATGTGTAAGCCCCGGTCAAGTCGGGGTGACAGGCGCGGAAAGTGTCCGTAAAGCCGCTTGCCAGCAACGCCGACATTTTCCCGCGCTCCTCGTCGGTGAATCCGGCGTTTTGATGATTCGCCGCCGGGTTTTTCAGGTCGATTTCCTGATGTGCCACGTTGAAGTCCCCGCAGTAGACGACGGGTTTCGCGCTGTCCAGTTCCAAGAGGTAGTCCCTGATGTCGTTTTCCCACGCCATGCGGTAGGGAATGCGGCTCAGGTCGCGCTTGGAGTTGGGCGTGTAGCAACAGACCAAGTAAAAGTCCGGATACTCCGCCGTGATGACGCGTCCCTCGTGGCGGTGGATATCGTCGCCGAAATCGTACGTGACGTTCAGCGGCTCCGGGCGCGTGAAAATCGCGGTACCGGAATACCCGGCCTTGTCGGCGCTGTTCCAGTAGCGGTGATAACCCGGCAGGTCAAAGTCGGCCTGTTCGGGGCGCATTTTGGTTTCCTGCAGGCAAATCATGTCGGCGTTGGCGATGTCGCACACATCCAGAAAGCCCTTTTTCAGACACGCCCGCAGGCCGTTGACATTCCACGAAATCAGCCTCATTGGCAACCCCTTTCCCCAGACGGCAAAATCCGCCGTTCTTTTTCGCGCAAACAGTTCTCGACTGTTTTCTATGTGCTATAATCTCCCTTGCGCGTAAACCAAGCCGGGGTACCACGGCACAAAGGAAACAAGCATGATGAATTATGACACCCGTGTGCTGAAGCTCTTCCGGCGGCTGGAACCGGAAGAACGTCAATCTATTCTCGCGTTTGCCCTGTTTCTGCGCTCCCACCGGCAAGCTCCAGAACGCGGAGAAGCGCCGCCTTCTGGACGGGTTCCAGCTCCCGGACAGCCTCCAGAAGCAAGCGCTCCTGTCGCGGAAGCTCCGGCTCCTGACGACTGACGCCGCCGCCCTCCAGACTGCCGATACCGACACGCACCAACTGCCGGATGGCCTTGCTCAGGGACGTGATTCCGTATTGATACTGATACGCTTCGACCTGTTCCAAAAGTTCGGGTTCCAGTGTCACGGGGACACGCGGTTTTTTCGTGGCCATGTTCCCACCCCCACGGGACAGTATATCACAAGTGTTGCACCAGTGGCAAGCGAAAAGTGTCACACAATGTTCAAAAAAGTGACGCGTTTTTTGGAGGTTTTGTCCATTGCAAAGTGTGACAGTTTCTGGTATCCTCTCCATAGTGAATCACTTTTTTAAAAAGTGTACCACTTATAATACGGGAGGGGTACGGAATGACGACGCTGAAACGCGTGATGGTCTCTCTGCCGCGTGACTTGGAGGCGGCGGTCGAAAAACTCAGGCGGACGCCGGAACTGCGGAACGTTCCGGTATCCCAAATTCTCTGCCGCCTCATCCGGAAGGGGCTGGACGCGGCGGACACGGATACTAAGGAGGACTGCTGACATGAACAGGCGTATCGTCGAATACAGCGAGATGGAAAGCGTACTGCTCCGGTTGCAGTGCGTCTACGAAACGCTGATGATGATTCACGGACAGACGTACTCCAAGCCGCTCTATTGCGCGGCGGACGAACTCATGCACATTACCGACGAGTTCGGAGACTTCCTGTCGGCGTCGGTTTCTGTGCCGGAACAGGAAAAGCCGTGAAAAAAGCGCCCCGATTCCGTGTCAGGAATCGGGGTACGCCCACGCCCGAGAAAGGAAGTGAAAGCGGGCGTCATTCGGAAGTCCTTGTTGACAGTCAGCCATTCCGTAAGGGGTCAGCCCGTGGAAGGAGGAAAACGGGCGTTCGGAAGTTCTGTCAGACTTACCGACCGAAGAAACCGTTGCCGAAGAAATAGTTGAAGAAGTCGTCGTTGAAGGGATAGCCGTTGCCGTAATAATTACGGGGCTGTTCCTGCGGCTGCTGGGTGTCCTGCGGCTTCTCCTCCGCGGGAACCGCGCCCCAGACGATATCGACCGTGATGGTCTGTCCGTCGCGGTAGACTGTCAGCGTGGCCGAGTCCCCGGCGGAATACTTCTTCTTGGCCGCGTTGAGGTCTTCCACGGTCTTGATTTCCGTGTCGTCGACCTTGGTAATCACGTCGTCACGCTTCAGGCCTGCCTTGTCGGCGGCGCTTCCCTCCTCCACGGAGTAGATGATAACGCCCGCCTGTACGTCAAAGCGGTACTGCGCCGCCAGATTGCTGTTGAACGTCCCCGGCACAATGCCCAGATAGGGCTTGTTGGCCACATAGCCGTTGGTCATGATGTCCTCAATCATCGACAGCACGTCGTTAATCGGGATAGCGAAGCCGAGACCCTCGACAGTCGTCGTGGAATAGCTGGAATATTTCGCGGAGACAATGCCCACGGCCTCGCCGTACTCGTTGAACAGAGGCCCGCCGGAGTTGCCCGGATTGATGGCGCATGTGACCTGAATCATGTTGAACGGCGTGCCGTCCACGTTAATGGCGCGGTTGACCGACGACGCGATACCCTCGCTCATGGAAAACGTCAGTTCGCCGAGCGGGTTTCCGATAGCCGCCACATGGTCGCCGACTTTCAACTGACTGCTGTCGCCGACGGTCACGGCCTGAAAATCGGTTCCCTCGATTTTCAGCACGGCAATATCGTAATCAGAATCGCCGCCGATGATTTTCGCGTCATACGTGGTGTTGTCGTAGAGCGTGACCTTGACGGTCTTGCCGCTTTCCACTACATGGTAATTTGTGACAATGTAGCCGTCTTTCGTCAGGATGAAGCCGGAGCCGGACGACGCCGACTGCACGGGCTGTCCGAAGTAGTTGACGCCGCTTTCGCCCGTGACGTTAATCGAGACCACGCTTCCGACCTGAGAGGCGTAGATTTCCGCCTCGGTCATGGAGCGCCTGCCGTTGGTCAGAGCCTTGACGCCGGAGGCGTTGTTTTGCTGTTGGGTCGTCTCCGAACGGGATTCGCTCACCTGAATGGTCGTTTCCCGTACGGCCGGACTGTGCAGGCGGCTGGCCGCGTACCACGCGCCGCCGCCGCCGACAACGCCGCCCAGCAGCGAGAAGCACAGCGCAAGCGCCACAATGTTTGTCCCGCGCTTTTTCTTGGAGGGCTTCATGTCCTGTATGGTGCCGGACGGCTGGAAGTTCCGGTAGGGTTCCGGCTCCACATTCGCGTAATATTGCCGACGCCCGCTTACGCCGTACTGGCTCTCCGGGGCGTTGTTCCAATTGTCATTGCCGTACATAATCACAATTCCTCCTCAAATGTATTCTGTCTTTATAGAGGCAGTTTTTATGGCATGAGTTCGGCGGAATTCCGTGTTCCGCGTCCCTCTCTCAACCGTCTGGCGACATGATAGCACCCGTAACTTAAAAAATCCTGAAAATTTAAAAAAACACCAGTTTCCAAGTTTTCTGGACAGGCCTCCTATGAAAAGTTCAGAAATTTAGCGAGTTATGTGGAATTTCGCAATATTTCAAGGCATTAAAATGACGACTATATTTTTGAGGCTTTAAGGGGTGCCTCCCAAAGTGGCAAAAAATCCGAGCCTGATTCATTCTTGCCCGAATAATGGGCTTTTTGAGGGGGATATGTGCGCCCAAAAACTTGGAAACTGGTGTTAAAAAAAGATTCCCGCTCTATCCGCGCTGGAATGGGCGGCAAAACGCGAACCTCCCCCGCGAAACGGGGGAGGCCACTTTATTTCGCCTTAAACCAGATGTTGGCGTCAATTTTCCTGCCGATACCCTCGACTACCGCGCTGTCCGTGAACTGCCAGTAGTCCATTTGATAGTAGAGGTTCGGGTAGGGGTACTCGATATCGGTGCCGGGGTACTGCGGATACCACATCATGTACGGGGCAAGCGCGCCTTGGTCGTATTTGAGGTAGCAGACATAACGGCTGTTGTAGACCATGGGCGTATACCCGGCGGCGGCGACGCGCTTGCAGAACGCCACCGCGCACGCGGTCGCCATTTCCTTGGACGTGCCGTAGACGCGATAGGAGCGGTCCTGCATTTCCCAGTCGTAGGAGACGGGGCCATTGATTTTATGGTAGCGCAAGCGGGCAATGACGAAATCGGCTTCCTCGATGGCCTCGGCGATGGTCTTGGCCTGCGCGAAGATGTAGACCCCGGTCTGGATACCCTGCGCCATAGCGCCGTCAATATTGCGGCCGTAGTAGGCGTCCTCGCGGAGCGCGCCCGTGGAAGTGCCGCGCAAGCCAACGCGAATCATGGCGAACTGTACGCCGTCGGCCTTGGCGGCCGCCCAGTTAATGGTGCCGTTGGCGCGGTCGCGGTTCTGGTAGGCGGACACGTCCACGCCGAATTTCGCGTCATAGCGGCCGCCCAGATAACGGAGGCGGTGCCCGGTGCGCCACACAAAGTCCCCGGCGTACACGTTCCGCGTCTTGACACCCGCGTAGACGGGAATTCTACTGCCTTGGTAGGTGAAATACTGTCCGGTGGTTCTGCCGGGCGTGTAGACATCCGAAATGGTGAGCTGTGAGACGGGTTTATTGGGGAGTGTGCCGTAACCCGTGTTGGCGGGGACATAGGGCGCGGGCGTGGATGTGGACGTATTCGGATAGCCGGTGGGCATTTCATTTTCCGGATTGGGCTTGTAGGGTTCGGGCGGGTAGAATTCGGGATTCTCCACGTTGCTTTTCCCGGAATTGGACGTTTGACCGGGGTCGAAAATATCGCCGTTGCCGGAATTCGACGTTTTCCCGGAATCCGTGCTTTTGCCGGAATCGGTTGTTTTGCCGGAATCCGTGGTTTTGCCGGAATCGCCGTTGGGGGTCGTGCCGGGCGTGTAGAAGAACTCGCCATTATCCGACAGAACCGGGGCGGCCGGAGTAGCCGGAGTGGCCGGGACGGCCGGAAGCTGGCTTTCCGGCTCTTCAAGAGGCGTGGGCGCGGCGGTCTTGCCGGAGTCGGGAGCCTTGGTCGTCGCGCCGGGGTCGTAGAAAATATCGCCATAACTCGGCGGAGTTTGCGCGGGCGCGGTTGTAGTGGGCGTGGGCGTGGGCGTAGGCGCGGCGGTCTTGCCGGAATCGCCGTTGGAGGTCGCGCCGGGCGTGTAGAAAAATTCGCCGTTATCCGACAAAACGGGCGCGGGAGGGGTTGCCGGGACAGCCTTTTCGGGGACAGTGGGCGCGGGAACGGGCGCGGGCGTCGTCACACCGCTGTCCGCGGGCGCGGCAGTCTTGCCGGAATCGACCGTTTTGCCGGGGTCGTAGAAAATATCGCCGTCGGAGGCGGCACTTTTCTTTTGTGCGAAGTCGTCCATTTCGGGATTGGAGCCGGACGCGTCCATATCGGGGTTGGAATAGTCAAATTCGCCCGCGTCCGGGCTGGAAACAGGCTCAAATTCGTCCGGTTCCGGCGCGGATATGGGGGAGCGTTCCACAACCGCGTCCGGCGAGAAATTCAGGATTTCCCCGTCAATGGTCGCGTCCTCCAGAACGACGGAACCCGTCACCCCGTGGGCGATATACAAGTCACCAAAGACGCGCATGCCGCGCAAAGTCGCGCCGTCCGTACAGCTTACGAGGACATTGCCCGTGACATCTTCCGACAGCGGCGTGTCGTCGAGAATCATCACGCTTATCATGTTATCGAAGATACGCACCACGTCGGCGCGGGTAATGGGGTCGTTGGGGCGGAAATAGTCCCCGGCGACGCCGTCCAGATAGCCAAGCTCCGTCATGCGGGAAACCACGCCCCGGGCGTAGCCCTCAATATCCACATCGTCGACATAGTGCGGGTGAATGGAATCGGCGGAGAAATGGAAGGCGCGGGCGAGCATGGAGACGGCCTGCTGACGGGTAATCGGGGCGGATGGGTTGGCGTAGCCGTTAAACCCCTGAAACACTCCGTTGGCATGAAGTTTCAAGACAGCGTCCTCCCAGTAGTCCCCGGCGGTGTCGCGGAACGCGGAGGGCGGGGATTTCGTGGAAAAGTGCATCATGCGGTCGAGAATGCCCGCGAAAGCCCCTCTTGTAATGGAGGCGTCGGGGCGAAAGGTTCCGTCACCATATCCGGAAATCAGGCCGTATCCGGTACTCCACTTGTCGATAGCTTCTTCCGAGGGGTGGCCTTGCGTATCCGAAAAGGCACAGGCCGCCGTCATGGAGAGCCACACAACCAGCAGAGCCGCGAGCAGAGATTGGAAGCGATGTAATTGTGGCATGGCAGTCCTCTCTTTCCTGTTTGTAATGTAAGGGCGGCGGTACCGCGCCTTCTTTTTGCGATATGATGTAAAAAAGCATAGTATATTATATCGGGTTTTGGATGTGGGGTCAAGCGCCGATGTTTATTGCTTTTGACGAATCTGTTTCGGGAGTAACCCGCCAATTTTGATACTTTCGACAAAACGAAAGCCTGTCCGCATGCGTCGGACAGGCTTTCGTTTAAGGGGCGTTTTTGCCGGAAAAGAGATTTTCCTGATGATTGAGAATCTCCGGGGCGACTTTCCGCGTGAGGGTATCCCAGTCGGGGCGGCGGGAGGTCATATTGTGCGCGTCACTGCCCAGAACGTACGGACAGCCTTTCCGGACGAGCGAACGCACGAAACGGCGTCCCCAGAATGTGCGGAAAGCCTCGTTGTTAATCTGAAACACGGCGTCGGCCTGCAGGACTTCCGACATCTGCGCCCGGGAGTAGAACCCGGCATAGCGGTGGACATGCGCCAGCACGGGCGTGAGGCCGTAACGCTGGGAGAGGTCGAAGATTTCTTCCAACATCCAGTGCGCGAAGGGCGCGTAGGGCAATTCCAAGAGGATATAGGGCGTCCGCGCAAGCGTAAGCAGGTGAATTCCGGGAAGCCGGCTGATTCCCTGCTCAACGGCGACTTCCGCGCCGAGGTGGATGTAGGGGAGGGTCATATCGGTGTCGGCAATCTGCCGGAAAGCGTTCTGACGGCGTTCGAGCCAGTCGTAGACGCTCTTTTCCCGGTGGGCGTAAAAGTGCGGCGTGGCCACAATGCGGTCGACGCCCTGCGCCATCATCAGGCGTATCATGTCCAGCGAGAGCGCGACATCTTTGGGGCCGTCGTCCATGCGGGGGAGGATGTGGCAATGATAGTCAGTCATGGGTTGTACCGCCTTTCCGGCTTACAGTGGGCTTTGGGGCTGGGGTGGCACATCGGAATCAGGCGGCGCGGAGGGTTCGTCGGACAACGGCGCGGAGGGTTCGTCAATCAGCGGCGCGGACGGCGCGTCGGCGAACAGCGCGGCATTCGCGGCGGCAATCTCCGGCGTGACGGCCGTCGCGGTCTGTCTGCGGCGGCGGCCGTAGCCGTACCCGTAGCCGTAACCGTAGCGGTAGCCGTAACGGCTGTAGTACGCCCCGGCGGGGTGGCGCTCCACGTCGTTGACGACGAAGCCCAGCATATTCCCGCCGGACAGGTCTATTTTTTTCATGGCCTCGGCGATATCCTCGTAGGTGGCCTGCGCGTAACGCGCCACAAGCAGAATCCCGCCGACGCCGCGCATAACCAAGGCGTCGCTGACAACGTTCATCGGGGGCGTGTCGATAATCACGTAATCGTAGCGTTCGGAGAGAGCCGCGAGCAGTTCCTGAAACTGCGACGACGAGAGCAGTTCGGACGGGTTCGGCGGCAGAGGCCCCGACGGCAGTAAATCCAGATTCCCCATGACGTGGTGTCTTATGGAGGTCTCGACGGACGACAGGGCAATGATGAGCGTGGACAGCCCGGTACTGTTGTCCACAACGAATGTCCTGTGCATGACGGGCTTTCGCATGTCGGCGTCGATGAGCAGGACGCGGCCGGAAATCTGCGCGAAGGCCAGAGCGATATTCGCGGCGGTCGTGGACTTGCCCTCGTGGGGCGAGGCACTCGACACGACAATGGCTTTACGCTCCGCCGTGCCGAGCGCGAACACAATATTACTGCGAATGGATTTGTAGCCCTCCACGATAGTAAAGGGGATGTTGTCGTCCGTGATGAGTGTCCGGCGGGAGCGGTGGCCTGTCCGGCGCGGACGGCTTGACCGCTTTTTCCGCTTGACCGGGGAAAATGCCGCGATGAAGTTCCGCACCCGTGACAGGAACGGCTCCCTTTCCGTGCCGCTGGTACTCTGGATTTCGCCCAGAATGGGGCGGGAGAAGGCTTTCAGCAATTTTTCGGTATCCCGGACGGTATCGTCGAAGAAGTCCAGCGCCAGCACCAGAAGCACGGCCGCCGCAAGCCCCGCGAGTGCGCCAATCAGCGTCACAAGCGGGATATTCGGCGACACGGGGCGGTAAATCGGCACCGCCTCGTCAATCACTTCCACGGAACCCGCGCCCACGACGCGAATCAGCGCCTCCGGCGCGATGGACACTAAAATGTTGCAGATTCGCGCCGACACCTCGGGGCTTTTCGTGTTTGCGGTAATTCTCATGACTTCCGTGGAATTGACGGCGTTCATTTTGATACAGTCCAGCACGTCCGGGGGGTTCGACGCCCCGGCTCCCGGGAACGCCGTCCACAAAGTCGCCTCGTCCAGCGTGTCGCACAACTGCCGTGAGACCTCGTTCATCACCGTCTGACTGGTCAGCACGGCGATATAGGTACTCACCAGCGATTTCGACGCGTTCAGGTCGCTGAGATTGACATTGCCCGTCCGTTCAGTGTCCGCGCGCACGTACATGGACGCGTAAGCCTCGTAATGGAACGGCATCCAGAACCGCGCGGCCAGCAGCGCCGCCATACCGAAGAGTATGGTACAAATCACGATGAACCGGAGGCGGCCTAACAGGACGGCGGCCACATTCCGCAAGGTGTAGGTCTGATTCATGAAATACAGTTCCTTTCGTGCCAGAAATGACGGCTTCATTATATCCGGCGCGAAAACAGATGTCAAGTGAACAAGCGGAAGAAGTCCGCGCCAAGGAATCATTGGCAGGGCGTTATTGGGCAGTCTGTGAAAAATGCAACACATCCCGCCGCCTGATTTGTACGAGTTGCCGCTTTTCTTTTCCGGCGAAACGTGTTTTGATATAACCAAAAGGAGGGATTTCCCGTGATTGTCATACTCAAACAAAGTCCGAATCCCGGACAGTTGGGAAGCCTCATTGAATGGCTGAAGGAAAAGGGCGTACAGGTTCACACCAGCGTCGGCGAGAGGAACACGATTTTAGGCCTTGTCGGCGACACGTCCCGTATCGACATTGACCTGATTGCCGCCCTTGATATCGTCGAGGACGTGAAGCGGGTGCAGGAACCCTACAAAAACGCGAACCGGAAATTTCATCCGGAAGACACGGTCATCCCCGTTGGGAGTACGCAAGTCGGCGGCGGGACGCTGACAATTATGGCGGGGCCTTGTTCCGTGGAGTCCGAGGAGCAGGTAGTGGGAATCGCCAAGGCGGTCAAGGCCAGCGGGGCTACCATGCTTCGGGGCGGCGCGTTCAAGCCGCGCACGTCCCCCTACGCGTTCCAAGGGCTGGGGGAGCGCGGCCTTGCGTACCTCAAAAGCGCCCGCGAGGAGACCGGACTGCCCATTGTCACGGAATTGATGGACGTGACGCAACTGCCCCTTTTCAAAGACGTGGACGTTATCCAAATCGGGGCGCGGAACATGCAGAATTTCGACCTGCTCAAAGCCGTTGGACATCAGGAAAAGCCGGTCATGATTAAGCGCGGCATGTCGGCGACGTACGAGGAATGGCTGATGAGTGCCGAGTACGTCATGGCGGGCGGTAACGAAAACGTCATTCTGTGCGAGCGCGGCGTCCGGACGTTTGAGAGCTTCACCCGGAACACGCTTGACCTCTGCTGTATTCCGGTTTTGCGGCACCTGACCCATTTGCCGATAGTGGTAGACCCCAGTCACGCGACGGGGAAATACTGGCTTGTGGAGCCCATGGCGCTGGGCGCGGTCGCCGCCGGGGCGGACGGCTTATTGATTGAGGTTCACAACGACCCGGAACACGCGCTTTGCGACGGGTCGCAGTCCCTGAAACCGGGCGTCTTTGACGCGGTATCCCGGAAACTGCTTGCGCTTCACGCCGCTATGAAGTCCATTCACGGAGAGGGGGCGTCGACTTGAACGCGGTTTCGATATCGGTCAACACGCGTCCGGCCTACCGGGTTCTCGTGGGCGGCGGACTGCTGTCCGACTGCGGTTCCCTCCTGCGGGACACGCTCAACGGCTGTCGCGTCGCCGTCGTGGCGGACGACGTTGTTTCGTCGCTGTATCTGGACGCCGCGCGCCGGAGTTTGGAGAAGGCCGGGTTTGACGTGCGTTCTTATGTCTTTCCCGCCGGAGAGGAACATAAAAACCTGCGCACATTGGGCGGCATTCTGGAATTTCTGGCGCAAGAGCGTTTCACGCGTTCCGACGCGCTGATTGCGCTGGGCGGCGGCGTCACGGGGGATATGGCGGGCTTCGCGGCGGCCGTGTACCTGCGGGGCGTCCGGTATGTCCAAATGCCCACGACACTGCTTGCCGCCGTGGATTCCTCCGTAGGGGGAAAGACGGCCGTGGACTTGCGCGCGGGGAAAAATCTTGCGGGGGCGTTCGCGCAGCCCGCCGCCGTGCTGTGCGACACGGATTGTCTGTCGACTTTGCCGCCGGATGTGTTCGCCGACGGCGCGGCGGAGGCCGTCAAGACGGGCGTACTGTGCGACGAAAGCCTGTTTTCGCTCTGCGAGGCGGGGGAACTGTCAAGCCGCGCGGCGGAAGTCATCGCCCGCTGTGTGGCGTACAAGGCGGGCGTGGTGGAGCGCGACGAGCGCGAACAGGGCGAACGGCGGCTGTTAAACTTGGGACACACCGTCGGACACGCTATCGAGAAATGCAGCGGCTACACAATCCCCCACGGACACGCGGTAGCGGCCGGACTGGGCGTGATTGCGCGGGCGTCAGAGGCGTTGGGCTGGACGGCGGAACCCGTGGCGGCGCGAATCTGCCGTTGTCTGGCGGGAAACGGCCTGCCGACCGGGACAGATTTCCCGCCCGAAGCGCTGGCGGAGGCGGCGCTGTCCGATAAAAAGCGTTCCGGCGAACATGTCACGCTGGCGGTGCCGGAGCGTATCGGACACTGCGTGTTGAAAACGGTTCCCGTGGGCGAACTGCCGCGAATTATCCGGGCGGGGGTGTGACGCCGTGGACGTGACGATTTACCCGCGCCGCCTCTGCGGCACACTGACGCCGCCGCCCTCAAAGTCGATGGCGCACCGGGTCGCATTGGCGGAACTGTTGGCGGGCAAAGATACCTTTTCCGTGTCGGCGTCGCTCTCGGAGGATATCCGCGCCACGCTCTCCTGCGCCGACGCCCTGCGATTGTCCGCGCCGGACTGTGTTGAATTGCCCGCGCTGGACTGCGGGGAATCCGGCTCTACTCTGCGCTTTCTGATTCCGGTTGCCCTTGTTTTGCGGGGCGGGGGCGTGTTCACCGGACGCGGGCGGCTGTTGGAACGCCCTATGGAACCCTACCGGAACCTGTTCCGGGAAAAAGGCGTGCTGTGCGAACAGTCGGAAAATTATCTGACCGTCCGGGGACGCCTCACGCCCGGGGAATACCGCCTGCCCGGCGACGTGTCCAGCCAGTTTGTCACGGGGCTTCTGTTCGCCCTGCCGCTCTTGCGCGGAGATTCCGCTATCCGGCTGACATCCCCGCTTGAATCTGCCGCCTACGTCGACATGACGCTTGACGTGCTGGACAAATGCGGCGTCGCCGTCGCGCGTCCCGACGCGGAGACGTTCCTTGTACCCGGCGGACAGCGTTACCGGGCGGACGGTCTCTCCGTGGAGGCGGACTGGTCTCAGGCGGCCTTCTGGTGCGCGGCGAACTTTCTGGGCAACCGCGTCAAGATTCTGGGACTTAACCCGGCGTCCGTTCAGGGAGACCGGGCAATTGTGGAGATATTCCGGAAAATGGCGAACCCGAACCCGATACCGATTGAAATTGACCTGTCCGGCATTCCGGACTTGTTCCCGCCGCTGGCGGTCATGGCGGCGTGGCACACAGTAACATATTTTACCCACGCCGGGCGACTGCGGCTCAAAGAAAGTGACCGTCTGGACAGTATCGCAAACCTGTTGCGCGCGTTCGGCGCAAGCGTCAAAACCGGTTCGGACTGGATGCGCGTACACGGCGGGATTTCCGACCCCGGCGCGCCGCTGACGCTCGACGGACACAATGACCACAGAATCGTTATGGCGGCGGCGGTACTGGCGTCGGTCTGGGACAAGCCCGTGACGATTTGCGGCGCGGAGGCCGTCAACAAGTCCTATCCGGCGTTTTTCGCGGACTATCAAAAGTTAGGGGGGAAAATCCGTGTCCTCTGAATTTGGAAACATTTTGCGGGTGTCGGTGTTCGGACAGTCCCACGGTGACGCCGTGGGCGTCCTCATGGACGGCCTCCCCGCCGGGGAGACTATCGACCTCGCGGAACTGCAAGCATTTCTGGAGCGCCGCCGCGCAAAGCCGGACGGCCTCTCCACGACCCGCGCCGAAAGCGATACTCCGCGCTTCCTGTCGGGACTGCAAAACGGCAGAACCTGCGGCTTTCCGCTCTGCGCGGTTCTCGAAAACAAAAACCAGCGTTCGGGGGATTACGCGTCGCTCGAAAACAAGCCCCGTCCCGGACACGCCGATTATACGGCGTTTGTCAAGTGGCGCGGCTTCGCAGACATGCGCGGCGGCGGACACTTTTCCGGGCGGCTGACGGCTCCTTTGTGCGTGGCGGGCGGTATCGCAAAGCAGATTCTGGCGCGGCGCGGCGTTTACGTCGGCGCACATCTGCGACGCGTCGGCGGGGTGTCCGACGCGCCGTTTCCCGTACTCCCGACGCCGGATTTGCTGGCGCGTGTCGCCGCGAAACCGTTTCCCGTGCTGGACGACGCCGCCGGGGAACGCATGATAGAAACGATTGCGCAAGCCCGTAAGGACTGTGACAGCGTGGGCGGCGTCGTGGAATGCGCCGCGACAGGCTTTCCCGCCGGAATAGGCGGCGCTCTGTTCGGCGGACTGGAAAGCCGTATTTCTTTCGCCGTGTTCGGAATCCCGGCCGTAAAGGGCGTGGAATTTGGCGAGGGCTTCCACGCGGCGGAACTGCGCGGCTCCCGGAACAACGACCCCTTTACCGTACGCAATGGCACCGTTGTCACGGAGACCAACCACTGCGGCGGCATTCTGGGCGGAATCAGTGACGGAATGCCGCTCGTATTCCGGGCGGCGTTCAAGCCCACGCCGTCTATCGGGAAGCCGCAAAACACGGTCAATCTGTCCACGATGACGCCGGATGTCTTGGCGGTGTCCGGGCGGCATGACCCCTGCGTGGCACACCGCGCGGTTCCCGTCGTGGAGGCCGTGACGGCCTGCGTACTGCTGGACGCGCTTTTGGAACAAGGAGAATAACCATGGAACTGACGGAAATCCGGGAGCAAATCAGCCGCGTGGACGCGGAATTACTGCGGCTCTTTCTGGAACGGATGGCGCTTTCGGAACAGGTCTCGGCGTACAAGGCCGCGCACGGTCTGCCGATTCTCTGTGCGGAGCGGGAACGCGAAATTTTAGCGAACGTCGCGGAAAAGTCGGGAGAATACGCGTGTTACGCGCAACGGTTTTTCTCGACACTGATGGAACTGTCCCGCCGCCGACAGGCGGAATTGCTTCCGGCGTCCGCGAAAATTCTGGTGCTGAACGGTTCCAACATGAACCTGTTGGGCGTACGGGAGCCGGAACTGTACGGCGGCCGGACGTACGCCGATTTACTGGACATGGTACGGCGCGAAGCGGACAACTTGGGCGTGGCCGTGGACTTTTTCCAGTCGAACCACGAGGGCGCGCTGGTCGACGCCATACAGGAGGCCTATTTCGACAAAACGGACGGTATCATCTTCAACCCCGCCGCGTACACCCACACAAGCGTGGCGATTCTGGACGCGCTGAAAGCGACGGCCATTCCGACGGTCGAAGTACACGTCACGAACCCCGACACGCGGGAGGACTTCCGGCATGTGTCGTATATCCGGAGCGCGGTTATCGCCACGATTCGCGGACACGGGCTGGAAGGATATTTAGAGGCCTTGCGGCTCTTGGCCGAATATGTAAAAATCCCCTCTCCGATGTCGGAGAAGGGTACGGACTGACCTATATTTTCCCGGCCATGACGCACATCCAGAGCATGTTATTATGATGAATCACGCGTACGCGGGGGAACCCGGCGTATTTCAGCGCGGCCTCTAAATCCTCCCCGGTGTATGTACGCATACGCTTTATAATCTTCACGTACTCGTCGCCTGTGCCGTTGCGGCCGTCCAGCTCGTTGACAATCATGAACGTACCGCCCGGACGGAGTACGCGGTACACCTCCCGGAAACCCTGCTCAATGGTCGTCCAGAAGTACACGGTCTCGATAGCCGTCACGAGGTCGAAGGCGTCGTCCGGTAACGGCAGACTCATCGCGTTGCCCTCCACGACGCGACAGCGCCCCGCGAAAACCGCGCCGCGGTTCTTGGCTTTCGTCATGCGTACCGACAGCGGCGCGTAGTCGACGCCAGTGCCGCGGGCGTCCGGGTAACGGTGCAGGAGTGCCGACAAATTCCGGCCGCCCCCGCAGCCAATGTCCAGAATCTCCGCCGGGTTGCCCTGATAAATGCCCATAGACCAGTCCGCCAGTTTGGCGTGTCTGCCGTTCATGCGGTTTAACATGAGTGTCCCCAGAAAGCCTTTCGGTTTCCGGGTCATATTCAGGAAGCGCTCTTTCAGATTCACGCAAGATTCCCCCTTGCCGCTTTCTTCGGTGAACACGGCGCGGACGCCGTGGTGAAATTCTGCGCCTATTTTACCAGTATCGGCGCGGAGCGTCAAGCGACAATCTGTGAACAATCTGTATCCATTTTCCGGTAAATTGTTACCGTTTTTCGGAAAAAGTAAATTCTTGTCGAAATGCGCGTTTTGCCGACAAAGTCGGCATAACTTTTTTGTAGGGGAATCTTCCAAAATATGGAAGTTTTGATTAAGGCGGAAAGAAACTGTAGAGAATCGGCAAAATCGCGCTGAAAATTGAACCCCCAGAATAGGCTCTTTTCATGCCGTTTCCCCATTTCCAGCCGTTTTCAGAAAATCCCTACAACAAAGTGATACCGACTGCCGACAAAAAAAGTCTTGCAAAAGAATCCCGTGTTTGCTATAATTAGGCATGTTCCGACAGGAAGGGGGAACCCACATGGGAAAGGGCGTCCTCGCCAAAGTTATGAAATATGAGCTTCGCTATCTTGACGGTTGCGGCGACTTCTCCAATATGCAGGAACAGGTGTGGGCGTTGCAACGTCAAACCCGCGAGATTTTGAACCGCTCCATACAAATCGCGTTTCAATGGGACTGCGCCAACAGCGAACACCACCGGAAAACAGGTGAATATCTGGACTTGAAAACCGAAACCGGGTATAAGCGTCTTGACGGGCATATTTACAATTGCCTGAAAGGACAGTATGAAGATATGGCCACCAGTAATCTAAACGCGACTATTCAAAAAGCGTGGAAAAAATACAATTCCTCAAAAAAAGAAATTCTGCGCGGTTCCATGTCGATACCGTCCTACAAGATGAATCAGCCGCTTACATTGGATAAGAATACTGTAAAATTGTCGGAAGGTGAACGCAATCCCATTGTTACTTTGACGCTCTTTTCCGACAAGTTCAAACGGGCGCAAGGCGTTTCCAACGTCAAATTTTCCATGCCTCTGCATGACGGGACGCAAAGAGCGATTTTCGCCAATCTGATGAATGGCACGTACCAGCTTGGAGAATGCCAACTGGTTTACAAGCGTCCGAAATGGTTTTTGTTTGTAACGTACAAATTCCCGCCTGTTGAACACCCGTTAGACCCGGATAAAATTCTGGGCGTTGACATGGGCGAAGCCTGCGCTTTGTACGCCAGCACATTCGGCGAACACGGCTATTTGAAAATTGACGGCGGAGAAATCACGAAATACGCCAAAAAAATGGAAGCGCGTATCCGCTCCATGCAGAAACAGGCGGCGCACTGCGGGGAAGGGCGTATCGGACACGGAACAAAAACGCGGGTGTCTGTTGTCTATCAGGCGAAAGACAAAGTGGCGCGTTTTCGTGACACAATCAACCACCGCTACAGTAAAGCGTTGATTGACTACGCGCTGAAAAACCAGTGCGGAACCATTCAAATGGAGGATTTGACGGGGATTAAGGAAGATACCGGATTTCCGAAGTTTCTGCGCCACTGGACTTACTATGACCTTCAGTCCAAAATTGAAGCGAAAGCGGCGGAACACGGGATTCAGGTTGTGAAAATCAATCCGCGCCACACGTCGCAAAGGTGCAGTCGGTGCGGACACATTGACAAGGCAAACCGAACCAGTCAGGCGGATTTCTGCTGTACGAAATGTGGCTTTTCCGCGAACGCCGATTTTAACGCCTCTCAGAACATCTCCATTCGGAATATTGACAAAATCATAGCGAAAGCAATAGGTGCGAACCGTAAGCAAACATAAAATTCCCGGAAGGTTCGCACAATTCAGGGGCGACTTCCCGTCCCAAAATCGAGACAGTAGCCGTAAAACTTTGAGTTTCAGAGTGGGCGACACACTCGAAAAGGTTAAGATATGCACATAGTAATCCGTGCATGAGCCGCAAACTTGTGCGGAATTGCCGTTGCAACCCGCGTATGGGCGCGGCTTGAAGGTTATGACTGATTCCGAACTCGCCGGACGCCTCCGTTGCAACCCGCGTATGGGCGCGGCTTGAAGGACACCAAGAGGTAGGCATTGTTACACCCCCTGTTTACGTTGCAACCCGCGTATGGGCGCGGCTTGAAGGCCCATGATTACGTCCGTGTACTCGCGTACAGGCGCAACAAATAACAACAGCCCCGCCCGGAATGGGCGGGGCTGTCGTTATGCGGGATTGCGTCAGAGGCAATCAGCATTTGAGGGCGTCGAGGGTGCAGGTCTTGGCAATGCTCTTGCGGATTTCGGCGCGGAGCGGCAGTACCGACGACGGCGACACGCTCAGCTCGTCAATACCGATTGCAAGGAACGTCGGCAGAAGCGACAGGTCAGCGCCCAACTCGCCACAAATGCCAATCCAGATACCCTTCTCGTGGGCGGCGTCGGCGGCCATTTTCAGGGCGCGGAGAACCGCCGGGTGGTGCGCGTCGAAAAAGCGTCCCAAATCGCTGGCCTGACGGTCACAAGCAAGGGTGTACTGGGTGAGGTCGTTCGTGCCGACGGAGAAGAAGTCGACTTCCTCGGCGAGTTCCGGCGCGACAAAGATAGAGGACGGCGTCTCAATCATGATACCGATTTCGGTTTCCTTGTTGTAGGGGACGCCTTCCTTGTCGAGTTCGGCCATAACGTCCGCACAGGCGCGCTTGCACTCCTTGACTTCCCAAACAGAGGTAATCATCGGGAACATGATGGCGACCTTGCCGTAGGCGGAGGCGCGGTACAGGGCGCGGAGCTGGGTACGGAACACCTCGCGGTTGTTCAGGCAGATACGGATAGCGCGTACGCCCATGGCGGGGTTTTCTTCCTTTTTGAGGTGGAAGTATTCGACCTGCTTGTCAGCGCCGATATCGAGCGTACGGATGATGACGCGCTTGCCCTCCATGGCGGCGGCGACTTTCTTGTAGGCTTGGAACTGCTTTTCTTCGGAGGGGTAGTCGGTCTCCGCCAGATACAGGAACTCGGAGCGGAACAGGCCGATTCCCTGTCCGTCGTTGTTCTTGACGGCGGCCACGTCGTCGGGGTTGCCGATGTTGCAGTAGACGTTGATGTGACGCCCGTCGAGGGTCACGTCCTCCTGTCCCTTCATGGCGTCCATGAGTTCCTTGAACTTCTTCTGCTTCTCCATCTTGTCCTTAAAGGTCTGAATGGTGAGGTTGTCGGGGTCAAGGACTACTTTTCCGGTCTCGCCGTCGAGGTAGGCCATACGGCCTTGCAGGGTCTCTTTGAGGTCCGCGCCGAGACTGCAGGCGGCGGGAATGCCCATGGTACGCGCCAGAATGGCGGTGTGGCCGTTGCTGGAACCGGCGGTAAGGGCAAAGCCCAGAATCTTGGACTTGTCAAGCTGGAGGGTTTCGGAGGGGGCGAGGTCGTCGGAACAGAGAATGACGGGTTCTTCGGAGTCAATGCCGCCTTCGGCAATGCCCATGAGGTTGTTAAGGATACGCTGTGTAACGTCCTTGACATCGGCGGAACGCGCTCTCATGTAGGCGTCGTCCATGGCGGCGAACATGGCGGCGAACTGCTCCCCGGCTTCCTTGACGGCGTACTCGGCGTTGCAGGATTCGTCGTTGAGCATGGTTTCAATGGCTTCCACGTAGTCGTCATCGTCGCAGAACATGGCGTGGGTCTCGAAGAGAATCGCGCTTTCCTCTCCGGCCTCTTCCCGGCACTTGTCCGCCAGCTCGTAGAGCTGGTTGGAGGACTTTTCCCGCGCTTCCACGACGCGCGCCTTTTCGGCGGCAACGTCGGCGACTTTCACCTTGGCAATGTCGTAATTGGGACGCTGGAAGAAGTAGAGGGGGCCACGGACAACGCCCTTGGAGATACCTTTGCCTTGAATCAGAACCATAAAATTTTCCTCCCGACTGATATTTTATGGAGCCGCCCGGAGTACGGGCGGCGCTACGGGAAAACGGGAGCGCCCGCGGCGCGGTCGTTCCCGTTGCGTTTGATTTCCTGTCCGCGGAACGCGGAGCGGATTAAATTTCGGCGGCGAAATTGTTCTTGAAGAACGCCTTCATGGCGTCGATAGCGGCGGCTTCGTCTCCGCCCTCGGCGCTGACGGTCACTTCGTCGCCCTTCTTGACGCCGAGACCCATGAGTTTCATGAGCTGGGAGGCCTTCACGGTCTTGTCGCCCTTGGTGACGCTGATGGTGGTCTCGCCAAAGTTCTTGGCTTCCTTGGCAAGCTGTCCGGCGGGGCGGGCGTGAATTCCGAGTTCGTCGTTAATGACACACTTAAATTCCAACATGGTTAAACTCTCCTTCTAACACAGGTGTTAAAGTGGAATATTGGAAGCGGGCGCGGGAGACCCGCTTACAACCGATACGAAAGCCCCGAAAGCCTGTCCGGACGCGTCCGCGTGACGCGGACAGGCTCTCATCTCCGTCAGGGCTTGTCAGGCGTTCACGACGCCGGGGAACGACACGGAGCTGTAGTCGTCGCTGTTGGTCAGAAGCGTGACGACAACATCGGGGTGGTTTGCGGCTTTGATTTTAGCGCGGTCGAACTTCACGAGAGGCTGTCCGGCCTTGACCTCGTCGCCCTCTTTGACAAGGGCTTGGAAGCCGTCGCCGTTCATGGCAACCGTGTCGACGCCGATATGGATAAGCACTTCCATGTCGCCGGGGCCGGTAATGCCGACGGCGTGCTGTGTCTCCGCGACAGAGGAAATGGTACCGTCATAGGGAGCGCGCACAATGCCCTCTTCCGGCCAAACGCCGACGCCGCTGCCCAGTACGCCAGCCGCAAAAGTCGGGTCGGGGATTTCGGTGTGGGGAATGACCTTGCCAGGGACGGGCGCTAACACCGTTCCGGCCTCGCAGGTAATCACGGGTTCTTGGGGCTTGGAGGGTTGCGCGGGAATGTCGGACGGCGCGGCTTTCGGGGCGGGGGCTTCCTCACTCCATACGAACCAAGTGCCGACGAAGGCGATACCGCCGGAGACGGCAAGCAGAATCGTGTACACCACGGGGTTGTTGATGGTCAGGTAGCCGGGAATGCCCGTGACGCCGTAGGCGGTAGCGCCCAGTCCGGTAATCGCGCCGAAGATAGCGCCGACAGCGCCGCCGACCATGCCGCACACAAACGGCTTGAAGAAGCGCATATTCACGCCGAAAATGGCAGGTTCCGTAATGCCCAGCGCGGCGGAGGCGGAGGAGGGGATAGCGATAACTTTCGTCTTGTTGTTGACGGCTTTGAGACCGACGGCCAAGCACGCGCCGAACTGCGCGAAGTTCGCGGCGGAGGCAATCGGCATCCACGTATTCAAGCCCGCTGACGACAGCATGCCCGCCTCAATGACGTTGTACATGTGGTGCAGACCCATAACGACCGTGGCCGGGTACACGGCACCCATGACCATGGCGCCAATGGGGTTCTTGACAATGACCGTGGCGAGATTGAGTACGATAGTTTCCAGACCGGAGAAGATGGGGCCAATGACCATGAATGTCAGCAGAGCCGTGACAAACACGGTGCAGAGCGGGGTAACGAACAGGTCAATCATTTCGGGGACGTGCTTGTGCAGCCACTTCTCCCACTGGCACATAAACCAGACGGAGATTACCACCGGAATGACGTGGCCTTGATAACCGAGCTGGTTAATCTGGCCAAGCGTGTAGGAATCGGTAATCTTGATGTGTCCGAAGAGGTACCAGACATCGTAACCGTCGGCGGCGTTCCAGCCGTTTGTCAGCGCGGAGTGAATCATGAGCAGACCCACGACAGCGCCGAGGAAGATATTCCCGCCGAACACGCGCGCGGCGGACACGGCCACGATTACGGGCAGGTACGCAAAAGCGGTGTTGGCAACCATGTCGAGGAAGCCGTACCAGTCGGTATCGGCGAAGCCGAGGCCGGGGATTTTGCCGAGCGCTTCCACGAGACCCATCATGAGGCCGGAGGCCACGATAGCGGGAAGAATGGGTACAAATACGTCGCCTAAAGCCTTGACCATGCGCTTGGGCAGGGGCTGTTGGGCGGCGGCGGCGGCCTTGACTTCTTCCTTGCTGGCGGCGGTCAGTCCGGTAATGGCAAGGAATTCGTCATAGACCTTGTTGACGGTACCGGTACCGATGATGAGCTGAAGCTGTCCGGCGTTTGAGAAGACGCCCTTGACTCCCTCCACGTCTTCCAGAGCCTTCATGTCCATCTTGCTGTTGTCCGCGATGACAAGACGCAGACGGGTTGCGCAGTGCGCGGCGCTGACAACGTTCTCCTTGCCGCCGAGGTGGCTAAAGATTTCTTCCGCGCATTTCCGATAGTCTAATGCCATGCTCACTCTCCCTTTCTTCTCCAAGGTGGTTGGCGGCTTTCCAGACCGCTAAACATTACATATTGTAATCGTTTTGTAGCATTTTGTAAAGCCGCAAAATTCATAAACATTGTGACGCTCCCTTGTGCAAAGCGTCTAATCGCCTCCCGAAAACCTTGTGCAATGCGTCAATTTCTGAAAAGTTACGCGGGGGCGGAAAAGGTCGGGTTCCGGAAAGCCGCGTGTCATGAAAACCGCCCGCCCCACGGCGCGGGGCGGGAGAACATGCGGAACGAATCAAACTCAGTCGAGTTTGGTATAGAGCCACGCGAAGCCGTAGCCGGGGAGGTCTACTTTCAGGTCGGAGCGCGGCTTTCCGGTCAGAAGGTCGATATAGTTTTCCGGCTCGTTGAGCCACGCGGACTGCTCAATCTGGGAGAAGTTGAAGAGCGCTAACAGCTTCTCGCGGCGGTAGTAGCGCCCGATTGCCAGTACGTGGTCATTGAGCGGCTCCATCGTCCACACATCGGCGTCGGGGTCAAAGACGGGGTGCTCGGCGCGGAGCTTCTCAATCTCGCGGAGGAAGGTGTAAATCCGTCCCTGACGCGTGGCGGGGTCGTTGCGGTTCTTGGCGTCGTCCCACGAGAAGTCGCCGCGGTGAATGTAACGGCTGTCCTCCACTTTCAGGGGGTCGTTGTGATAGTTGTTGTCGTTCAACTGCGCGATTTCGTCGCCGCTGTAGAGGACGGGAATACCGCTCTGTGTCAACAGGAACGCGTGCAAAGTTTCGTCGAGACGGAGCGCGAGTTCCAGCGCGACCTTGTCGCCCTTTTCCTCGGCACCCTCCGCGCCGCACAGAGAGGCCGTTGTGCCGCACATGCGGGCGTCGCCCAGACGCGGGTCGTCGTTGTAGAGTTCGCCGCGCGACATGCTCCCGGGATACTTGCCCGTGAACCAGTCGTTGAGATACTTCTTGTGGGAGACCTCGTCCACGCCGAAGGGTTTCAGGAAGGGGTAGTCAAGCCCCCAGCCGATGTCGTCGTGACAGCGCAGGTAGTTCAGGAAGGTGTACTGTTTCGGCAGTGCGAAAACGGTGTCCATCTGGTGGCGGAGCAGGCGTACGTCGGACGTTGCGACGGTGTGCCAAGTGCTGGCCATGGTGGTGACGTTGTAGAGCATGTGGCACTCGGGCTTCTCGACGGTGCCGAAGTACGGGACGACTTTCGACGGCTCCATGACGATTTCCCCGAGCAGAAGCGTCCCCGGACAGACAATCTCGCAGGCAAGGCGCATCATGCGGACGAGCGTATGCACTTTCGGCAGGTTCCGGCAACTGGTGTACAGCTCTTTCCAGATATACGGGGTGGCGTCCAGACGGATGATGTCCACGCCCTGATTGCACAGGTAGAGCATGTTGTCCGTCATTTCGTTGAACACGACCGGGTTGGCGTAGTTGAGGTCCCACTGATACGGCCAGAACGTGGTCATGACGACCTTTCCGGCCTCCGGACACCAACTGAAGTTGCCCGGGGCGGTCTGCGGGAAGACTTGCGGGACGGTCTTTTCAAACTCGTTGGGAATGTCCCAGTTGTCGTAAAAGAAGTAACGCTTCTGGTATTCGGGGTCTCCGGCGCGGGCGCGCACCGCCCATTCGTGGTCTTCGCTGGTGTGGTTCATCACGAAATCGAGGCAGACGGAGATTCCGCGCTTGTGGCAGTCGGCGTTGAGCGCGGCGAGTTCCTCCATGGTGCCGAGTTCGGGTTCCACGGCGCGGAAGTCGGAGACCGCGTAGCCGCCGTCACTGCGGCCTTTCGGGCTTTGCAGGAGGGGCATGTAGTGAATGTAGTTAATGCCGCTCTCTTCCAGATAGTCGAGGTGCTTCTGTACGCCTTTGAGCGTCTTTCCGAAGCACTGGACGTACATCAGCATGCCCAGCACGTCGCGCTCCCGGTACCATTCGGGGTGAGCCTCCCGCGCCTCGTCCATCATGCGCAGTTCGGGGTTTCTGCTCTTGTAGGCCTTATAGAGCATGGTACGGAAGTAGTCGAAGGCGGCCTCATTCCCGTACAGCTCCATATAGAGCCATCTTAATTCGTCGTATTTCGACCAAAGGCGGTCATAGAAAATCTGGTCTTCTCTCGTCAAGGCAAAATTCCCTCCTCCTCCAATTCTTTGAGCCAAGGCATGGCGGGCAGTGCGCCGGGGCGGCTGACGGTCAGGGACGCGGCCTTGTTGGCAAAGCGCAGAATGCGTTCGAGTTCGTCTTGCGCGAGGCCGCCGAGCGGGTCGCCGCGCTTGGCCAGACAGCGCAGTACCGCGCCGAAGAACGTGTCACCCGCGCCGTTGGTGTCGGCGATTTTCACGGAGAAGCCGGGGACGGTTCCGGTCATCGCGTCGCCGCCGTTCTGGAGACGGTAGTACACGCCCGCGCCGCCCAGCGTGACGAGTACGAGCTTGATACCCTGTCCCGTGAGGACTTCTGCGGCGGCCTCCGGGGTGTCCTTGCCGGACATGAGTACCATTTCTTCGTCGCTGATTTTCAGCACGTCCACCATGGGGAGCGGTTCGCGCATACGCGCCCCGGCGTCCTCGTTTTTCGGCCAGAGGGCGGCGCGGTAGTTCGGGTCGTAGGTAATCAGCGCGCCCAATTTTTTCGCGTCGCGGGCGGCGGTCAGTGTTGCGGTGCGGGACGGGTCGGCGGTCAGACTGACGCTCCCGAAGTGTACGATTTTCGCGTCCGCCAAGAGGGAATCGGGAATTTGTTCCCGCGTCAGGCACAGGTCAGCGCCCGGACTGCGGTAAAAGGTAAAACTGCGTTCCCCCGTCTCGTCGACCGTCACGACCGCCAGCGTGGTCGGAACCACGGGGTTCATCGCCACGGCGGACACGTCCACGTTGTTGTCTTTGAGGGTCTGAATCAAACCCGCGCCGAAGGAGTCGTCCCCCACGCACCCGGCAAAGGCCGCGTTCGCGCCGAGACGCGCCGCCGCTACCGCCGCGTTCGCCGGAGCGCCGCCGGGGTTCGCCGCCAGCAGTCGGACGCCTCTGCTGTCAACTCCCGTCTGTGTCAAGTCAATGAGTACCTCGCCAACCGTCAACAAGTCCAGTTTCAATTACATCTCCTCCTGTTCCGCCTGCAAACCGGAAGCGGCTTCCAAACAGACAATATCGAACCTTATTATAAACAACACGCGGAAATTCCGCAAGAGTTCGGCCTTTGGGCAACTTTCAGAATTTTTGCCTCGAAAATTGTGCAATATGACCATACCGCAAAATTTCGCCCCGTTTCCGCGAGAAAACGCTTGCTTTTGACAGCGAACTTTGATAAACTTGCTTGGATTTCCGAAGCCGGACGGAAGCGGATACCCTGACACAATCTCCGGAAGCATTACAAATTCGGGAAAGAGGTCTTTCTGTATGATTAAAATTGCCCCGTCCGTGCTGTCGGCGGATTTCTCAAACCTTGCGGAAGCGCTCCGGCCTGTCGCGTCCGCGGACTACCTCCATGTGGACATCATGGACGGCGCTTTCGTGCCGAATATCTCTCTGGGCTTCCCGGTGCTGGCGGGAATCCGCAAGGCGACCGCCCTGCCGCTCGACGTACACTTAATGGTAGAGCGCCCCGTGCGCTACGTCGAACGCTTCTGCGACGGCGGCGCGTCCATTGTGACCGTGCATGTCGAGGCCGATTCCGGGGAGAACACCCGCGCCGCCCTTGACAAAATCCACGCAAAAGGCAAAAAAGCGGGCGTCGTGGTCAAGCCCAAAACCCCCGCCGAGGCCGTACTGCCGTTTCTGGACGAGTGCGACATCATCCTTGTCATGACCGTGGAACCCGGTTTCGGCGGACAGAAATTTATGTCCGACATGATGCCCAAGGTCTCGCAAATCCGCCGCTGGATTGACGAGCGGAAGCCGGGCTGTGAACTGGAAGTGGACGGGGGCGTAGCGCCCGACACCTGCCGAACCTGCATTGAAGCGGGTGCCAACGTCCTTGTGGCCGGGAGTTCGGTGTTCGGGGCGGACGACATTCCGGCGCGTATCGCGGCGTTAAGGGGATGAAGTATGAAAGAGTTACCAAAACTTTCGCTTGGCCTGTTCCCGACGCCCTGCTATCCGCTGGAGGCCGTCAGCGCCCGATACGGCCGGGATATCTGGATAAAGCGGGAGGATTTGTGCGGCGTGGCGCTGGGCGGGAACAAAATCCGAAAACTCGAATATCTGTTGGCCGAGGCGCAGAACAACGGCTGTGACACCGTTTTCACGACCGGGAGCGCGCAGTCTAACCACGCCATGCTGACGGCCGCCTGCGCGGCGCGTCTGGGCATGCGCTGTGTGCTGTTCCTGAAAGAGCGCGGCGTTACGGAACCGCGTGGAAATCTGTTGCTTGACCGCCTCTACGGCGCGGAAGTGCGCTTCTTCGACACCGACCAGTATTCTTATATTTACGACCAGATGTTGGCGCTTGACGAGGAACTGTCGGCGCAAGGACACAAGTGTTTCGCCATCCCAGTAGGCGGCTCGACGCCGCTGGGTGCCGTGGGCTACGTCAGTTGCGCGGAGGAAATCGCGTCGCAGTGTGACAGCGTGGGGCATATCGTCAGCGCGACCGGCTCCGGCGGCACGGCCGCCGGACTGCTTCTGGGCGCGAAGCTCTACCTCCCCGGCGCGAACGTTACCGGGGTTTCGGTCTACCCCGACGCGTTCGAGGATATCGTGCCGCAACTGGCCGAGGACGCCGCCGCGCTGATTGACGTGCCGTTTGCGCGGACGGCGGACGATTTCCGGATTGTCCCCCGAATCGGCGCGGGCTACGCCGTCCCGACACCCGCCGACACGCCATATATTGAAGAACTGGCGCGGCTGGAGGGCGTTCTGCTTGACCCCATCTACACCGGAAAGGCGTGGGCGGGCATGCTGGAACTTCTGAAAGAGGGCGCGTTCCCGGGCGACGGGAGCATAGTCTTTGTCCACACGGGCGGCGCGGCGGCGCTGTTCGCCTACGACCTGCCGGAGCCGTGAACAGGAACCATATCACAGAACCGGGTTTCCGGTTCTGTTTTTTGCGCCACAAACAATTTTTCCCAAATCATCGACTTTCTCTTTGCAAATCCGACATCTTGTGATATACTGCTTGCCGGAAACACGCGAAAGGAGCGCGAACGACATGGAACCCATGAACCTGACGGAAACCACGCTCGAACGGGAGGACGTTTTCAAGGGGCGTATTTTCTCCGTACACGTTGACAAGGTGCGCCTGCCCAACGGCGAAACGTCCACGCGGGAGGTCATCGAACACGGCGGCGGCGCGGCCGTTCTGGCGCTGGACGAAAACAACAATGTCCTTGTCGTCACACAGTACCGCTACACGTTCGGGCGCACCCTGCTGGAACTGCCCGCCGGGAAACTCGAACCCGGGGAAGACCCCGCCGTTACGGCGTTGCGCGAACTCAAAGAGGAGACGGGAGCCGTGCCGGAGACATTCGAGCCGCTGGGGCGGATTTTCCCGTCACCGGGTTGTTATTCGGAGCGCCTGTATCTGTATCTGGCGCGGGGACTGCGCATGGAAGAGCAAAAGTTAGACCATAACGAGTTTCTCAACGTCGCGCGGGTGCCGTTTCAGGAGATGGTCGACCGCTGTCTGTCCGGGGAAATCGAGGACGCCAAAACCGTTGTCGCCGTACTGAAAGCGAAATTAAAACTGAATTTGTGAACTTCACAGAGGAGGGTGCATGGACAATAAAAAAACAATTTTAATCGTGGAGGACGAAAAGAACATTGTCGACATTCTGCGGTTTAACTTGCAACGTTCGGGCTACGAGACCGTCGAGGCCTACGACGGCGAGGACGGGCTTTCCAAAGCCCGGAGCGCAAACCCGGACTTAATCCTGCTTGACGTGATGTTGCCGAAAGTCAACGGGTTCGAGGTCTGCAAGTCTCTCCGCGACGAGGGAAACAACGTGCCTGTGATTATCCTCACGGCGCGCGAGGAGGAGGCCGACAAAGTACGCGGTCTGGAAATCGGCGCGGACGACTACATCACCAAGCCCTTTTCCATGCGGGAACTGATAGCGCGTGTCGGGGCGAACATCCGCCGGACGACGGTGCTTTCCCACGCCGTGGACACCAGTACCGGAGCCGTGCCGCTGGCCGGGGATTTGTCCGTCAACGCCGAAAGCCACATGGTCTTCCGCGCCGGACACCCCATCGACCTCACACAGCGCGAGTACGACCTTCTGACATTCCTTTCCGCCAACCCGAACAAGGTTTACTCCCGCGTCGACCTCATGGAACAGGTCTGGAATTACGGCTACGTGGGCGACGACGTGCGGACGGTCGATGTGACCGTCCGGCGTCTGCGGGAGAAAATCGAGGAGAACCCCGCGAGCCCCGTCTACATCCGAACCCGGCGCGGCATGGGCTACTACTTCTCCGCCGTCGCCGAGACATAACGCGCTTACAGGTGATGACCCATGTTCCGAAGCCTGCACATGAAACTGACCATGATAATGCTGATGCTGATTGGCTCCCAGATGACGATTGTCGGAACTTTTCTGACCACCGGCGTCAGCGGTTTCTACATGAACGGTTTTTATCGGCAATTGAACAGCGTATTCGGACCCGACCAGCGGGAGTTTGTGTCCGACCTGCGCAGCGCCGCCGGGGACGACGACGGAGCCGAAAGCCTGCGGAAAATGTTGGAGGCCAACGCCGGCCCGCTGGGCATTGACTACCACACCCGGAATTACTTCGTACTCGACGGCGACACGGGCGCGTGGCTGGCGGGTTCGGCCAACGCCGACGCCCTGCCCATGCGGCAAAGCCTCAATCTGACGACGGCGCGGGCGGCCGTCGCGCGCGGGGACGCCTCCGGCGTCGGCGACGAAAGCTACCTCAACGCCGAGTATCTGGACGCCGCCATTCCGATTCTCTCCGACGGACACGCTTACATTATCTACATTCTGGACAATCAGGAGACGCTTTCCGGGCTGAATCGGCAGTTGTTCCATATCATCCTGCAATCGCTGATATTAGGCCTGCTGATTACGGCGCTGTTAAGTTTCCTGCTGGCCAAGACGATGGTGGGGCCGCTGGAGAAACTCACCGCCGGGGCGGAGAAAGTCGCCGCCGGGGACTTCGACACGGCACTGCCCGTCGAGTCCACGGACGAAATCGGCATTCTGACCGGGACTTTCAACGAAATGGCGGGGGTGCTTCACACCACGCTCGCGGCCATGGAGAACGAACGCAACAAGCTCGACACGCTCTTCCTCTACATGACCGACGGCGTGGTAGCGTTCGACATGTCCGGGGCGGTCATCCACTGCAACCCCGCCGCCACGAACATGTTACAGCGCAAAGTCGAGGCCGGGAGCCGCTATGACGAACTTTTCGGGGGGCTGTTCGCGTTCGGGGACGTGCTGGCGCTGAAGCGTCCGCGCCACGCCGAGGGGGAAATGATGGTCGGCCAGAGGACGCTTGAACTGCTGTTAGCGCCCTTTTCACATCAGACATTGGGCGGGGTTCTGGCCGTCCTGCACGACGTGACGGAGCGTCACCGCAACGAGGAGCGCCGCAAGGAATTTGTGGCGAACGTCTCCCACGAACTGCGTACCCCGCTGACGAACGTCCGCAGTTACGCCGAGACGCTCCGCGACGCCGAAGGCTCGATTCCGCCCGACACGTCCAACGGCTTCCTTGACATCATCATCAACGAAACAGACCGCATGACGCACATTGTGCAGGATTTGTTGATTCTCTCCCGTCTGGACGCCGGAAACACGGAGATTGCTTTCACGCGCTTTCCGTTTCAGGAAGCGATTGAAAGCGTAGTCCGCGCCAACGCCCTGAACGCCCGGACGCGCAGTCACGAGTTATCTTTCCGCGCCGAGGAGCCGCTTCCGTGCGTCGAGGGAGACCGGAACCGTCTGGAACAGGTCATGATGAACATCATTGGCAACGCAATCAAATACACGCCCGACGGCGGACATATCCGCGTGACCGCCGGGCTGACCCCCGACCGGAAACAGGTCTGGATGGACGTATGGGACGACGGTATCGGCATTCCGGAGGAATCGCGGGGGCGCATTTTCGAGCGCTTCTACCGCGTGGACAAGGCGCGCTCCCGGGAATCGGGCGGCACGGGGCTGGGGCTGTCCATTGCGTGGGAAATCGTGCAACGCCACCACGGCACGCTGTCCCTCCCGCCTCACGACGGTTCCGGCACGACCATTCGTTTGACGCTCCCCGTCACGCAGAAGCCGGAGGTGGCCGCGCCATGACCGAACGACAACGCCTTGCACTCGATTTCCGGCAGAATCTCGCCATTGCCCTGCTTTCGGTCATGGCGGTGGCGCTGTTCGCCCGGACGGAACTGTTTCACTTGGGCTGGGAGACGGTCAGCGGCGAATTTCAGGCGGTGTCCGAACCGCCGGAGACCGCGCCGGAGGAACCCGTGCCGAGTACGCTGTCCGTCCCGGTGCGCTTCGCGGCGACGGGCGTCTATGGCGACGTGCGCGGCCGCTACGTCAGCCTCGGCATGAAAACCGGGGAGCGCGCTTTCCGCGGGGTGCGCCGCCTGTTCCGGGAGGCGCTGGAGAGTTCCACGGACTTTGACCGTATTTCGCGGGAAACCTTTCTGTCATCCGTGCGGGGGAGTTCGCTCTACTGTGACTTTCTGACGCCCCTGCCGCTGTCCTTGCTGTGCGGACTGCTGGACGCGTCCTCGACGGACGAGCGTCCGGTGCGCTGTATGGCGCTGGCGCGGGACTGGGACGGCGTAAGGCTCTACATCTGGGACGGCGGCGCGGAATACTCCGGACGCCTTACGGCGATATCCGGGCGGCAGGTCGATGAACTTGTCAGCAACTACGAACTCGGGAGCGGCGTCTTTGGTATGGACTTCCAAGACGCGGACGGCCGCCGCCGGAACGTGTCGCCGCTGTCGCTGTTCCCGGACAAAGCGCCGTCTCTGCCCGTGTACGCGGTCTCTGTCAGCCTGCCGGACACGGGGCAGTTGCTGACCGCGTTCCGCTTCAACCCCTTGACCAAATCCCGCTATACAGAGGCCAACGGCACGGAAGTCATCATGGAGGGCGGGAGAAGTGTCCGAATCCGCACAAACGGCACCATCTACTACCAGAGCGGGGAGCGCGGGGAGCTGAGCATCGAGAGCGCCGCCGAAATCCCCACCACTTGGGAGGCCGTCACGGAATGCGCCGCCCTGCTGAACAGTATTCTTGTCGCGCAAGGCTACGCGCCTGTCATTCCGCGAGAGGTGCGCAGACAGGACAACCTTACACTGTTGCGCTTCGGCTACGCCCTGAACGGCGTCCCGGTATTCCACGCCGACGGCGGAGCCGCCGCCGTCGTGACGCTCGACTGCCGCAAAGTCGTTTCCGTGGAACTCCGCCCCCGCCGCTACAGCGCCACCGACGCGCAGTCACTGTTGTTGCCTCTGGAACAGGCGCTCGGCGTCGCGGAACTCCACCCCGGCGCGGAACTGTGCCTTGGGTATCAGGACAACGGCGGAGCCAGAATGAACGCGCAGTGGTTTGCCGTGCCGGAATAGCGGGGGACATATGGAACGACATCAACTCAAGCGCATCATGATTATCATCCTTGCCACGCTGAACGCCTTTTTATGCCTGTATCTGGTTCGGCAACGGGTGTCGGAACGCGCCGCCGCCTATCACGCCGAACAAAATTTACTGGAACTGTTCGCCGCCGACGGCATTGCCCTATCCCCGAAGACGATTCCGCACGGCGCGCCCCCGCCCGTGATACGGCTTTTCCCCGACGGCGCGGAACTGGCGCAGGCCGCTGCGTTTTTCATCGGGGACGGCGCGACGCAGACCAGCGCCCGGCGCTTCGAGGCCGGGGAAAGCGTGGTACGCTTCCACTCCGACGGGAGCTTCACGGCCACCGGGCTGTCCAACCACGTGAACCCCGACGCGTTCTGCCGGGAGTTCTGCCGGAACTGGTCGTACGCCCCGCCCGATTCGGACAGTATCGGCGAGGACGACATCACGCTGACAGCCCGCTACGGCAATCTGAGCGTGTACAACTGCGGGGTGTGCTTTCTCTTCGACGGGGACGTGCTTGTGGAGGCCTACGGCACGCTGATTCCCCGCACTGGGAAGCCCGCAGAGACGCCCAAACTGACCGCCATGGACGCGCTCGCCATTTTTCAGGCCAAACGGCGCGAAAACCGCGTGGTTTCGGCGGAAATCCGCCGTGTTTCCCTCTGCTACGCAATCCAAAGCACCGAGGAGGAGGCACTGATACTGGTTCCCGTGTGGCGCGTGGAGACGGATACCGTCCCGTATTACGTCAACTGCGTCACGGGCGGGCTGATTTTTTCGTAACGCGTCGCGCAGGGGTTCTGTCCTCGCGAATTTGCGAACAGTTCGCAAATTCAAGGGGCGTATCTGAACTGTTACGTTTTTTTCCATTTTTTCATAAAAAATATTCCGGAAAGATTTGCATTTTCTGTCCGCTTGTGGTATGCTTGCCAGTGTAACACTCTGTCCCGCGAATTTGCGCGCGGCGGACGCCTCCCGGGTGCCGCCGGGACAGAATGCCTCCGGGAACGGGGTATTACTTTCCGGCTGACGGGCAAACTGCTCTTTGGGAGTGCCGGAATCGTCCGTTTCCGGCCAAACGTACGCCGATTTGGACAGGCAGAAAACGACTTCCATGAAAAGAGGGTCACGACTTTGACAAAATACATTGTGCAGGGCGGCAAGCCCTTATTCGGAGAGGTTGAAATCAGCGGCGCGAAAAACGCGGCTGTGGCGATTATCCCGGCGGCTCTGATGGTCAACGGCGTCTGCCGCATTGAGAACGTGCCGCAGATTTCCGATGTCACCCTGCTGTTGCAGATTTTAGAGGAATTGGGCGCTTCCGTCCGGTTCATGAACCGCCACACGGTCGAAATTGACTGTACCCGCGTCCGCTCCGCCAAAACAAACTATGACCTCTGCCAGAAAATCCGCGCCTCCTACTACCTCATTGGGGCGCTTCTGGCGCGCTTCGGCGAGGCCGACGTGGCCATGCCCGGCGGGTGCTGGTTCGGCGGCGTCCGGCCTATCGACCAGCATGTGAAGGGCTTCACGGCGCTGGGCGCGAGCGTCACCATGCGCGGCGGCTTCATCTACGCCAAGGCGCTTGACCGCCGCCTGAAAGGCGCGAATATCTATCTGGACGTGGTTTCCGTCGGAACGACCATGAACGTCATGATGGCCGCCGTCACGGCCGAGGGCAACACCGTCATTGAGAACGCCGCCAGAGAGCCGCATATCGTCGACCTTGCCAATTTCCTGAACTCGATGGGCGCGAACATTCGCGGCGCGGGTACGGACACGATTAAAATTCAGGGCGTCCCGTCGCTCCACGGCGGCACTTACGCCATTATCCCCGACCAGATAGAGGCCGGAACCTATATGGCCGCCGTCGCCGCCACGGGCGGACAGCTCCTTATCAAGAACATCATCCCCAAACACATGGACTGTATCACCGCCAAGTTGCGGGAAATGGGCGTCGACGTGGAGGAACACGAGGACACGCTTCTTGTCCGCCGCACGGACGAACTCCGCAAGACGAACGTAAAGACCCTGCCCTATCCGGGCTTCCCGACGGACATGCAGCCGCAGATTACCACGGTTTTGACACTCGCCAAAGGGACTTCCCTTGTCACGGAGGGCGTCTGGAACAGCCGCTACCGCTACGTGGACGAGCTGAGGCGGATGGGCGCGTCAATCCAAGTCGAGGACAAGACCGCCGTTGTGGAGGGCGTCGACCACCTGACGGGCGCGCCTGTCAAGGCGTACGACTTGCGCGCCGGGGCGGCCATGGTTATCGCGGCACTCGCCGCCCACGGCGTCACGGAGATTACCGGAGTGCAGTATATCGAGCGCGGCTACGAGGACATCATAGGAAAACTGCGCATGCTGGGCGCGACGATTTACGCCGAAACCGAAAGCGAAGTCCCGGCGGCCATGGTCGGATAAGTGCAAAAGCTGACGCTGGTCTGTGTCGGACGGCTCCGGGAACCGTTCTATATCGACGCGGCGGCCGAGTACGTCAAGCGCCTGTCGCGCTACCGCAAAGCCGACATCGTGGAACTGCCCGAAACCCGCCTCCCGGAACGCCCGTCGCCCGGACAGGTACGCGCCGCGCTCGAAAAGGAAGCGTCCGCTATCCGAAAGCAGTACGCGCCCAACGCCTTTGTGACCGCGCTGTGTATCGAGGGCAAGCCGTATTCCAGCGAACAGTTTTCGGAACTGCTGTCGGACTTGTCGAACCGGAGTTTGTCGCCGCTGTTCGTCATCGGCGGTTCGTACGGCCTGCACCCGTCCGTCAAGGACGCCGCCGCGCTGCGGCTCTCCATGTCGCCCATGACGTTCCCGCACCATTTGGCACGCGTCATGCTGTTGGAGCAACTCTACCGCGCCTGTCAGATTCAGGCCGGGGGGCAGTACCATAAATAACGCGAAAGGAAGAGTGTCTGTGAGCATTGTTATGAACCTGTACTACACGGGCAAGGACGGCAACGCCCGGAAGTTCGCCGAGGAAATGGAGCGTTCCGGCACCGCCGACGCAATCCGCGCCGAACCCGGCAACGAAAAATACGCCTACTTCTTCCCCATGCACGACCCCGAAACCGTCCTGTTAATCGACGCGTGGTCTGACCAAGCGGCGCTTGACGCCCACCACGCCACGCCCATGATGGCCACTATCGCCGCACTGCGCGAAAAGTACGACCTGCGCATGAAGGCCGAGCGCTACATCTCCGACGCGGCGGGCGTCCCCGCGTCCGACACGAAGTTTATCCGTACGTGAACAGTGACCACTTTTCCCCGCACACGCGGGGCTAATCCCTCTGTTATCCCGGCAAAATTCATATATTGAAGATGGAGGAGTTCGCAATGGATTTCATGAAAGAGTATGAAAAGTGGCTGGCAAGTCCGGCGCTGTCGGCGGAGGAGAAGGCGGAGCTTGAATCCATTCGCGGCGACGCGAAGGAAATCGAATCCCGCTTCTACGGCCCGCTGGAGTTCGGCACCGCCGGACTGCGCGGCACAATGTGCGTTGGCCTCCACCAGATGAATACTCACGTTGTCCGCTGGGCTACGCAAGGTTTCGCCGACATCATCTGCGCCGAGGGCGAGGAGGGCAAAAAGCGCGGCGTGGCAATCTGCATGGACTGCCGCAATAACTCTTGGGAGTTCGCGGTAGCCGCCGCCGAAGTCTGCGCCGCCAACGGAATTCATGTGCGGCTGTTCGAGTCCCTGCGCCCGACGCCCGAACTGTCGTTTGCCGTCCGCGAGTACCACTGTCAGGCCGGTATCAACGTCACCGCCAGCCACAACCCCAAGGAGTACAACGGGTACAAGGTCTACTGGCAGGACGGCGCGCAGCTCCCGCCCAAACACGCCGACGCCATTTCCGCCCGTCTGGAACAAATCGACATCTTCAACGACGTTAAGACCATGCCCTACTATGACGCCGTACGCGCCGGGCTGATTGAGCGTATCGGCACCGAAACCGACGAAAAGTTTCTTGCCAACGTCATGGAGCAGGTCAACGACTATGAGAGCGTCAAGAAAGTCGCCGACACGTTCAAGGTCGTCTTTACGCCGTTCCACGGCACCGGGCACAAGCTGATTCCCGAAGCCCTGTACCGTCTGGGCATTAAGAATCTCTATTGCGAACCCCAGCAGATGGTCATCGACGGCAATTTCCCCACCGTCAAGTCCCCCAACCCCGAAAACCCCGAAGGATTCGCCCTCGCCGTCGAACTGGCAAAGAAAGTCGGCGCTGACTTCATCATCGGTTCCGACCCCGACGCCGACCGCCTCGGCTTGATGGTGCGTACCGCCGACGGCGACTTCAAAGTGCTGTCCGGCAACCAAATCGGCGTGCTGTTGCTTGACTACGTCATCGGAGCCAAGAAACGCGCCGGGATTATGCCCAAGAACCCCACCGCGTTAAAGAGCCTCGTTTCCACCGAAATGGCGCGCAAGGTCTGCGAAGTCAACGGCCTGCAGTGCTTTGACACCTTTACCGGGTTCAAGTTCCTTGCCGAGAAGAAGGATAAGCTCGAAAACTCCGGAGAGGGCAACGTCCTGATTTCCTTTGAGGAGAGCAACGGCTACATGGTGGGCAGTTACTGCCGCGACAAGGACTCTATCGGCGCGGCGATGCTGGTCGCCGAAATGGCCGCCTACTACGCCACGCAGGGCAAGACCCTCGGCGACGCTATGGACGAACTCTACGAGAAGTACGGCTATTTCTCCGAACACACCTATAATCTGGTCATGCCGGGTCTCGACGGCCTCAAGGACATGGCGGAACTCATGCGCAAACTCCGCGAAGAGCCGCCCGCCGAACTCTCCGGCGTCAAGATTGTCACCCGCAAGGACTACAAGGACGGCACCGCCATTGACACGACCACTGGCAAAGTCGACACCATGGAATTGAGCGGTTCCAACGTCCTCCGCTTTGAGATGGCCGACGGAACGTCGGTTATCGTGCGTCCGTCCGGCACGGAGCCGAAAGTCAAGGTCTACGTGCTGGCGCAGGGCAAGGACGCCGCCGAAGCCAAGGCGAATAATGAGCGTTACGGCGCGTGGGTCAAGTCCTTGCAGAAGTAAGCCTGTAAAGCGATAACGCGTAAAAATGCCGTTCCCGTGTCCGGTTCCGGATACGGGAACGGTTTTATTACGCTATCGGCTGGAAATCCAGACGCAAGGTCATTCCCAAACCCGCCGCGAGACGTTTTAAGTCCGTCAAAGTCGGGTCGGCGGAGCCTTCTTCCAGACGGATGATTTCAGCCGGGGAAATGCCTGTCACTTCCGAAAGCTGTTCCTCACTGAAATTCCGCGCCTCCCGGCCTTCGATAATCGCCCGGATAATCTGAAATTCCGGTTCGAGCGCGTCCCATTCGGCCTTAAATTCCGGGTCTTTCATCTGTTCCGCAAGGTATTCGTCAAATGTTACCGGGTGATTCATTTCCTGTCAGCCTCCCTACGTTCATAATCCGCTTTATATCGCTTTGCGCGTTCGATTTCAAGGGGCGGCGTCTTTTGCGTCTTCTTTGTGAAGCCGTTCGTGAGGACGATTTTCTGTCCGTCCCAAAAGAAGTATAGGACACGGGCAATATTGCCTTCCTGCTGGGCGCGTATCTGGAAAATGCCGTCTTTGAGATATTCTGAGTACGGCATGCGCAGTTTTACGCCCTCCTCCCGGAGCAGAACAATCAACTTTGCAAAGCGGGTACGCATTTTTTGGGACAAGCCATCCATAAATTTACGGGCTGGCTGTGTGCCGTCCTCTTTTGTGTAAAAGATAATCTGGAATTGTTCCATATCCTCACCCGACTTTCCCTTTTTATTATATTCGGTTTGTTCCGATTGTCAATGATTTTACGCCGATTTCAGAGCAGAGGCGCGGACGCCTGTCCCGGTGTCCGCACCCCATTGCGTAATGATTACGCTCTCTCCCACTTAAAGCGGTGCCACTTGTCCGAACTGTTGGGACATCCCATTTGTGGCGAAGGCGGATGGATAGTAGGCGGTCCGTTCCTCACGGTAGTGGAACTACCTTTCTTTCCGCAGTATTGACACACTGCGTAATACTTTACAGCGTCAGCCATTTTGTTTTGCTCCTTTCTCTTTGATTCCTGTAGCGTCCAGAAGTTCTCCACATCCCGACCTTTCCGACAGTTGGTGTCCGAACACGTCCAGACCATCCCTGTCAGAAACAAAACAAGCGGTGCCGAGCGTGAACTCAACACCGCCTGAATATAATCAGACCATGACACAACGATTACACCCCGATTTCCGGCTTGTAAAATCTTGGGAAAACGGGTATACTATGCCTACGGTGCAGGCATAATCGTCTGTTGTGTTGAGTGCCGCTTTCAAACTTGTCACTCATCATAGGGCTGTACGGTGCTGGAACACTGCACGGCCTACCGCTTATTCTGTTTCTGTCAACGGACGCCGTACGGCGTTCGTTGTGCCTGTATTATGACCGATAGCGGCGGAAATTGCAAGCGTTTTTCCGAAAGAAGTAGAAAATTGTCAGGATATCCAAAATTCACGGCTTGTTTTGATAAAATTGACAAGCGTACCGTTCCCGTGTCCGGTTCCGGATACGGGAACGGTTTCAATTTACGTGACTGAAAAACCAAAAGTCTTGCAATCCTCTTGAAATCGTGGTAGCATGTGAAAGTTTTAAAGAGGACGGGCTTTTGTGCGACCATTCCGGCGGACACGGAATGCTGTTTGGATATGTCCGTATTTCGTCCGCGCCTGTCGTCACTCCCACTCGCCGCTGTCCGGGTTAAACCAGTACACGGTATCGGGGTCGCCGTCGGAATACGCGCCGAAAGTCCCGTCTTCCTCGTCGTAGATATAGGTGAACTCGGTTTCGTCGTCGTAGATGTACCACCAGCTTTCGCCGTCGTACTCCCAATCGTCTATCTCCCAACTGTCATCCAGCGCGCTCCACCAATCGTATTCCACGTCGCTGTAATCGTAATCGTAATCGTCGCCGCCGTCGTAATCGTAATCGTAATCGTCGCCGCCGTCGTAATCGTCGTTCTCATCGTCCGGCCACTCGGGGGACGCGGCGGACAAAGTTCCGTGAAGCGCGTCGAAATCGGTGCCGTAGGCGTCGCCGCCGAACGCGTTTTGATAGCTCATGGCCGTTCCGTTGGCTTGCGGCAGTTTCTCTGAAATGGTGAGGCCTTCCACGCCCCGCTTGTGGTTCGCGGAAATCTGCCTGTCCGTGATGTTGAAGTAGTCGTAGTCGTAGTCGTCGGGGCTGGTGTCGGGGTCGTCCCACGTCACATCCATCATGTAATACTCGCCAGAGAGTTTCAGGATGTTCCACGCGTGGGGGCCTCCGGCGTCGCCAATCACGTAGGCGCAGGGAATCCCCATTTTGTGCATCATGTAGGAGAAGCACTTCGCATATCCGGCGCACACCGTCTGTTTCCAGACGAAACCGCTGTAGGCGTTCTGGTCCATGTCGTTATGGGCGTAGGTAATGGTATGGGTCAGGTAATCGTGGGCGTACTTGACCTTTTCGATATCGGTTCCGAGGCTCCACATGTCCGCAAGCGCCCCGCGCACGCTCTCCTCCATCTCCGCTTTCATCGCGTCCACGTCGATGTCCCAGTATACCGGCTTGATTTCCGTGAGAAAATTGCTGTTGTTATAGCAGTAGTTACAGGTCGAAGTCACCCAGAAGATTTCCGGGTGGTCACTGAGTACGGTGTTGTATACGTACTGAAAATCGTCTGCGGGTACGGGCGTCGACAGGACAATGGAACTCCGCCTCTGCGTCAAGCCTTGGCAGACTTGGTCGTAGGCGTCCTGATACTGTTCCGTGAGCGTGTTCCGGTAGAGGTAGAAGTTCTCCGGCACGCTGTCACCGTCAAAGCGTGCAATACGCGTCTGCCGGATGGGTTCGACACTGCGGCGGATTGCGCGCTCGGGGTTCGTGTCGAGTGTGGAAGTGACGCTCCCCATGTCAAGGCCGCTCCGTCCCGTGACGGGCGCGGCGGCCGTCTGTCCGCCTCCGGCACCGCCGCAGGCCGTCAGGGCGCAGAGCGCCGCGATTATCAGAAGCAGGGATAGCAGTTTTCTTTTCATGCCAAAGTCTCCTTTCGATGTTCATGGAGCCGCCCGTTTGCCATTGTATCACAGAACCCGCGCAAAAGAAAGCAAAATTCGACCAGTTCTCCGCCCCGTGTCCTTGACGGGGCGGAAGCGCGGCGGCAAACCGCGCACTTTCCCTTGACAGCGGCGGGGAACGCGTGTTAGTATCCTTGTATTGTCAGAGGAATTCCGGGGAAGGTAAAGGAGGTTGACCGTATGAAAAAAATCTGGGGCTGCATGCGCCCCTATGTTCCGCTGATTGCGGCGGGAATCGCCTGTTCGGCCGCCGAAGCCATTTTTGAACTGCTCATTCCCATGGTCATGAGTGACATCGTGGATATCGGCATTGCCAGCGCCGACACGGCCTACATTTTGCGGGAAGGCCTCAAAATGGTGGGCATGGCGGTACTGTCACTGTGCTTCGGCATGTCGGCGGCGGTACTCTCGTCCATGGCGGGCATGGGCTTCGGCGCGAACCTGCGCAAGGCGGAGTACGAACAGATTCAGACCTACGCTTTCGCCAATATCGAGAAGTTTTCCACGGCGTCACTCGTCACGCGCCTGACAAGCGACGTGACCGCCCTGCAAATCACGCTCATGATGGGCATGAGAATCGCCGTGCGCTCTCCGGTCATGCTGGTGGCGGCTATCGTGTTTTCGGTGCGAATCAGCGCCCGGTTGAGTTCGGTCTTTCTGGTGTCCCTGCCGATACTGGCGGCGGTCGTGGCGCTGATTATGGTTCGGGCAAGCCCGCTGTTTCAGGCGCTACAGGAACAGACCGACGCGTTAAATCTGGTCGTGCAGGAAAACTTGACGGGTATCCGGGTCGTCAAGTCGTTCGTGCGCGAGGACGGAGAGACGGAAAAGTTTCAGGAACGCAACAAGGCCTTGAAAAACACGTCCCTGCGGGCGTTCGGTACGGTCGTCGTCAACATGCCCGTGATGATGCTGATTATCTATTCCACGCTCATTGCGGTGATGTGGTTTGGCGGACACATGGTGTACGCCGGGACGCTCGGGAAAGGGGACTTGATGGTGTACTTTACGTACATCACGCAGATTATGATATCCCTGATGATGTTCTCGATGATGTTCATGATGGCGACGCGCGCGATAGCGTGTCTGCGGCGGGTGCTGGAAGTCCTGAACGAGACACCCACGGTCACGGACGCCGACGCCGACGCGTCGGCGCGTGTCGCGGACGGCTCCATAGACTTCGACGGCGTGTCGTTCCGCTACCACGACGACAGCCCCGAATGGGTGCTGAAAAACATTAACCTGCACATTCAATCCGGGGAGACAATCGGCATTTTGGGCGGCACGGGTTCCGGGAAAACGTCTCTGGTGTCGCTGATACCGCGCCTGTACGAGTGCCAAGAGGGTACGGTGCGCGTCGGCGGGAGACCCGTACGGGACTACACCATGGAACATCTCCGGACTGCCGTCAGCATGGTTCTACAGAAGAACACGCTCTTTTCGGGGACTATCCGCGACAATCTGCTGTGGGGCAAGCCCGACGCAACCGACGCCGAGTTATGGGACGCCTGCCGGGCGGCCTGCGCCGACGAGTTCTTGAAGGCCATGCCCGACGGCCTCGACACCGACCTTGGACAGGGCGGCGTGAACGTCTCCGGCGGACAGAAACAGCGGCTCTGTATCGCCCGGGCGTTGCTGGCGAACCCGAACATTCTAATCTTAGACGACTCGACAAGCGCCGTGGACATGGCCACGGACGCCAAAATACGGGAGGCGTTCCGGACGGGCTTTTCGGGCGCGACAAAGCTGATTATCGCCCAGCGCGTGGCGTCGGTCATGGACGCGGACAGAATCATCGTCATGGACAACGGCGCGATTGTCGACGCGGGTACCCACGGCGAACTGTTACAACGCTGTGAGATTTACCGGGATGTGTGGCAGTCGCAACAGGAAGGGGTGATGGCAAATGGCTAAACACGAACCGGGTCACGGTCCGCAAAAGCACGGCTTCCAGAAGCCGAAAGACCTCAAAACGACCATTGTCAAACTCATGCGGTATCTTGCGCCGTACAAGTTCGTACTGGTACTCGTGGCGTTTTTACTCGTGGCCAGTTCGCTTTGCACGGTCGGCGGGTCGTACCTGCTGAAGCCCCTGATTAACGACTACATCATACCCGGCGACTTCGCCGGACTGGCGCGTATGCTGTGCGTGATGGGCGTCATTTACGCCGTGGGCGCGGCGTGTTCCTACGGCTATGCCCGGATTATGGTGCAGGTCTCACAGAACGCCGTCTCGGAGATACGCCGCGACATGTTCTCAAAAATGCAGTCCCTGCCCCTGCGCTACTTCGACGCCCATACCCACGGTGAACTGATGAGCCGCTACACGAACGATATCGAGAACGTGTCGGAGGCGTTAAACAACAGCTTCGGAAGTCTGATTTCCAGTACGCTGAATTTCACATTCACCATTACGGCCATGTTCCTGCTGAACCCGGTTCTGACGCTCGTCACAATGGGCATGCTGGTCGTTATGCTGACGGTCGTCCGCGTCATCGGGAGCCGGAGCCGCCGCTACTTCTCCGCGCAACAGAAAGCGTTAGGCGAACTCAACGGCTACATTGAAGAGATGACAGGCGGTCAAAAAGTTATCAAAGTGTTCCACCACGAGGACGCCGCCAAAGCCGGATTCTATGAGAAGAACAACGCCTACCGTACCGCCGCGACAAGAGCGCAGATTTTCGCCGGAATCATGATGCCCGCCATGGGAAATCTGAGTTACATTAACTACGCGCTGACTTGCTCTGTGGGGGCGCTTCTGGCAATCCGGAGCGGGGACTTGGGCGGCTTGGGCGCGTTTCTGCTGTACTCGCGGCAGGTCAGCCAGCCTATCACGCAAGTTTCGCAACAGGTAAACACGATACTGTCCGCCGTCGCGGGCGCGGAGCGCGTTTTCGACATGATGGAGGCCGAACCCGAACCCGACGCCGGGCGCGTCACGCTGACGCGCGTCGACGAACGCGGACGCCCCGACGAGTACGGCGCGTGGGCGTGGAGACAGCCCGACGGCACGTTAATTCCACTGCGCGGGGACGTGCGCTTCGATAACGTGACATTCGGCTATGTGCCGGAAAAAACGGTGTTGCGCGGCGTGTCGCTGTACGCGGAGCCGGGGCAGAAAATCGCGTTTGTCGGTTCCACGGGCGCGGGGAAAACGACCGTCACAAGCCTGTTGAACCGCTTCTACGACATTCAGGACGGCACCATTACCTATGACGGAATCAACGTGCGCGACATCGCCAAGGAATCGCTGCGGCGCTCGCTGGGCGTCGTGCTACAGGATACGCACCTGTTCACGGGAACCGTACGCGAGAATATCCGCTACGGCCGCCCCACGGCGTCCGACGGCGAGGTGTACGCGGCCGCGAAACTCGCGGGCGCGGACAGCTTTATAAAGCGTCTGCCCAAGGGCTACGATACGGAACTCTCCGGCGACGGCGGGAGTTTAAGTCAGGGCGAAAGACAGCTCTTGAACATCGCCCGCGCCGCTTGCGCCGACCCGCCCGTGCTGATTTTGGACGAGGCCACAAGCTCTATCGACACCCGTACCGAAAAGCTGATTGAACAGGGCATGGACGCCCTTATGACAGGCCGTACCGTGTTCGTGATTGCCCACCGCCTTTCGACAGTCCGGAGCGCGCAGGCGATACTCGTGCTGGAACACGGCGAAATCATAGAGCGCGGCAGTCACGACGAACTGTTAGCCGCGAAAGGGCGGTATTACCGTCTCTACACCGGGCAGGCGGAGTTGGACTAAGGGGGCGGCATGAAAAGACTTTGCGTGATATGCGCGCTGATATTGTCGCTGACGGCTTGCGGGGGAAGCGCCGCGCCCGCAAAGCTGGACTTCTTCGCAATGGACACCGTGATGGAGTTCTCCGCGTACAAGGCCAGCGAAAACTTGTTAGCAGAGGCGCGGGATATCGTCATGGACATTGAGCGCCGCGTCTCCACGACCCGCGAAACAAGCGAAATCTACGCCCTGAACCGCGACGGCGGCGGGACGGTCTCCCCGGAGACCGCCGCGTTACTCGATACCGCGCTGTCGATGTGCCGCGTGACGGGCGGCGCGTTCGACGTGTCGATTTACCCGGTAGTCCGGGCGTGGGGCTTCACGACGGACGAGTACCGCGTGCCGTCCTACGACGAGACCGCCGCGTTACTCGAACACGTCGACTACGCCCGAATCCGCGTCAGCGGCGACGCCGTGACATTGCCCGACGGCATGGAAATCGACCTCGGCGGCGTGGCCAAGGGCTACGCCGGACGCGAGGCCGCCGCGTATCTGCGCCGACACGGCGTCACGTCCGGCCTGCTGAATCTGGGCGGCAACGTCCAGACCATCGGGAGCAAGCCCGACGGCACCGCGTGGCGCGTGGCGATACGCGACCCTAACGACGATACGCATTACGCCGGAATCGTCGAAATCCGCGACAAAGCCGCCGTCACGTCCGGCGGATACGAGCGTTATTTCACCGCCGACGACGGCCAAACCTACTGGCACATCATGGACCCGGCCACGGGGCGTCCGGCGCGGAACGGGGTTATTTCGGCGACGGTTATCGCCGACGACGGCGCGTTATGCGACGCGCTGTCAACGGCCTTATTTGTCATGGGCGCGGAGAAGGCCGAACGTTTCTGGCGGAATCACCCCGACTTTGACATGGCGCTGATTACCGACGACGGCGAAATACTGGTAACGCCGGGGCTAACGTATGAACCCGTGGAGGGCGTGCCGTACGCCGTGCGGACGCTGGAAGCGTAACACATATTGCAATCGAAGCCCGGATATGTTACAATGTGGCCAGCGAAGGAGGCGACACTGTGCAAAATTATGAACTCTCCATTGACCCGGTATTAGCGCGGGAGGCACAAAGCGTCTTTCAGGAACTCGGGACGAATCTCCCGGCCGCCATGGCGGTATTTCTGCGCCGGACGGTCAACCGCCACGCGTTCCCGTTCCCGGCCGAAAAAAGCGAGTTCACGGATGAAGAACTTGCGGAAGCCCACAGGCGCGGCATGGAACAAATTCAAGCGGGAAAGTGCGTCCGCGTCAGCATGGCGGACTTGGAGAAAATGGATAGTTCGGCCTCTGGACATTATGACGATGAAAAGTAAATCGAGCCGGGAACGTTTCGACGTTCCCGGCCGCTTTGTATAAAAAGAGCTGTCCCGCAGTCACGGGACGGCTCTTTTTTTGTCGCTGTAAAGCCCTCATAGGGAAGGTATGAACGCGGTCACATTCCTTGACGTTGACACCAGCGGACTCCCGTTTTAATCCCTCATAGGGAAGGTATGAACACAGCTCAAGATTAGCCACGCAACGCTCCTGCCCGGGTTTTAATCCCTCATAGGGAAGGTATGAACATGTGCAGTCCATCGTGCAGAGCGAGCTGGCGAAGTTTTAATCCCTCATAGGGAAGGTATGAAGTGTTCTGAATACCAGAAAGATGTGGACTGGTGGGCGAATGTGTTTTAATCCCTCATAGGGAAGGTATGAACGATGACCGAGCGAAGCGATGCTTTCAACATGACGACCTCCTTTTCGTTTTAATCCCTCATAGGGAAGGTATGAACGTAAAAGGCGCAAAGTCGCAGGAGATTGCGAACTGGCTCGCGTTTTAATCCCTCATAGGGAAGGTATGGACAGCGTTAAAGGCTTCTTACAGCATGACGCCATTATAACCGCTTTCCGGCGGCGTGTCAAGGCGTTTACCGAAAAAAGTCGGTATCACTTTGCTGTAGGGATTTTCTGAAAGGGACTGGAAACGGGGAAAGGGTATGAAAAAGAGCCTATTCCGGGGTTCAATTTTCGGCGCGATTTTGCCGATTCTCTACAGTTTCTCTCCGCCTCAGTCGAGACTTCCATATTTCGGAAAATTCCCTTACAAAAATGTTATGCCGACTATATAGGCGGCGTCTGTTCTTTGCAGTCCTTGTCCTCTGTCGAGTGAGCCGGGACGTTGCTCTGAATACGCAGGTTGCAAAGTTTTATCGCCGAATATATAAAAACAATGTCGGTGTCAAGTTACTATAAGACATGACGTACTCCTTTCTTTCGTTCTTTCGGCATACTGTGGATTTCTACAGCCTCAGTATACCACATGCCTTATTTTTGTTCGCTTCTTTGGGACACGCCCTAAGAAATGCCTTATTTTTACGGTTTTTGGGGAAATTCACAACTTTTTAGGGAAACCAAGGGAAGCGTGTCAAAATATTCTCAGAAAATTTCCGGCCTTTCGCTTGTAATTTATTCCACATTATGGTATTTTATGGATAAACAGAGATACGCCACGATTTGTGTCGGATGTTCTCTGCATTCGCTGAAACGCTGTAATTGTTGAAGGAGGAACTGAAGATGATGGAGGAACGCAAGACGGTTCTACTGGCGGACGCCAACCCGGAATTCCGCGCCATGCTGCGCGATGAAATCGACGCGTGCGGTGAATTTCATGTTGTGGCCTGTGTGGACAGCGGCACGCGGGCGCTGGAAGAAATCCTGTCCAAGTCCCCGGACATGGTCGTTATGGACGCCATTCTGCCCGGCAAGGACGCGCTTTCCATCCTGCGATATCTGCGGGAGAACAACAAGGGCCTGAAAACGGTACTCTACTCCTCGTTCTGCAACGACGCCATGCTGTCCGAAGCGCACCATCTGGGCGCGAATTACTTTCTTCCCAAGCCGTTTGACATCCCCGACCTGCTGGACAGAATGCGCTACACGCTCCGTCCGGCGACAGTACCCGTATCGAAGCACGACCTGTCCCTGAAAAGCATTGTCACCTCCATCATCCACGAAATCGGCGTCCCGGCACATATCAAGGGGTACCAATACCTCCGCGAGGCCATCATGATGACCGTCGAGGACATGGACTCCATCAACGCCGTGACGAAGGTACTGTATCCGGCCGTGGCGCGGGAGTACAAAACCACGGCCTCCCGCGTCGAACGCGCCATACGGCACGCAATCGAAGTCGCGTGGGACCGTGGGGATTTGGAAGTCCTGCAAAAGTATTTCGGATACACCGTCAGCAACTCCAAGGGCAAGCCGACCAACTCCGAGTTTATCGCCCTCATCGCCGACCGGGTTTTATTGGGCTATGAGCGTTCCGCCGTACTCTGACAGTTTTTCTGATAGATACTCCAAAGGCCGTTCATGAGCAGATACTTGTCGTATACAATCTCGTTGCGGCAGTAGCGGACAATCACGGGGGCGTTTCCGCCCGTGGCGACGGCGGTCACGACCCGCCCCCGGAACTCGTCCCGGATACGGTCTATGATGCCGTCGAGCATGCAGGCCGTGCCGTAGACGATGCCCGCGCGCATGCACTCCTCTGTCGTGCGCCCGATAAGCGCTTTGGGGCGCTGAATCGAGATATCCGGCAACTGCGCGGCGCTGTGGCTGAGCGCCTCCAGCGACACCCCCACGCCCGGCAACAGCAGGCCGCCCTCGTACGTCCGCCCCTCCGTGATGACCCCGATTGTCGTGGCGGTACCCATGTCGATAGTGACAATGGGCGGCGCGAAGCGTTCCAGCGCCGCCACGGCGTCCGCCACGATATCCGCGCCCATCTGCGCCTGCACGGACAGGCGGATGTTGAGACCCGTCCGGATTCCCGGGCTGACGACCATCGGCGGGCGTCCGAGCAGACGCGCCAGCGCCTTTTCCATCATGAAGTTGAGCGGCGGAACCACACTGCACAGTATCGCCCCCGTGACTTCTCTATGGGAATGCCCGTAGAGCGCGAACAGGTTCATCAGGTCAATGGAAATCTGGTCGGCGGTTTTCCGGCTGTCAGTGTTGAGGGAGGCCAGAAAGCACAATTCCCGGCTCTCCCGGAACAGCCCAATGGAAGTCGTGGAGTTGCCCACATCGACCGCTAACAGCATAACACCGTCCCCTTTCCGGAAAACTGGAAGCGGTTCCCGTTCCGGAACCGCCTCACGGCACCCTCCCCCGGCGCGGGAGAGGGTGCTTTTATGCGCGGAGAAAGACCGCTTTCAGAATGCCGAGCAGTTTTCCGCCGTATTCGCCGAACAGCGGGAGCAGGGACGCGAGTTTGTCCTTGTCGTCGAGGAACGGCTTAATCAAGTCCCACGCTTTTTGATTGGCGTCCGGCACCGCTTCCGCCGCGCCGGTGTCCGGCACCGCCTCCGCCGGGCGCACGGTCTGCAACGCGGCAACCAGCGGAGCCAGTTTCAGCAGAACCGACGGGGAGAGCTTGCTTTTGGCCGCCAGAGACAGCAGACCCGTTTTCAAGGCCTCGAGTTTTTCCGCGTCCAGAAAGTTTGTGTTCCGGATGACTTCTGCCAGCGCGCCCAAGTCGCCGAAATTCAGTCCGGCGGCAGGATTTGCCGCGCCGCTCTGACTTGTGCCGCCGTTCTGGCTGGCCGCGGCTCCGAGAATGGAATTCACGGTATTCAGAATGTCGCCCGCGTTCAAGTTTGCCATGTCTGCCACTCCTTTGCGAAAGTCATACAATGCCATGTTCCGTATCTTACCACGCCCGGCGCGGGATTTCAACCGCTTTCGCGAAATCAAGGCCGACACGCTTTTGTAACCAAAATTTAATACTTGCGTTGACAAAGCGCGTGGAATCGGGTATGATGAACCGTAAAGGGGGGTTGTATATGCCAACGCTGGAAAACGGTTTCCATTTGCGGACGGAGTTCCACCGGGATTTGACGGTCAATCGGCTTCTGGGCGAGGGCGGACAGGGCGAAGTCTATCACGTCACCTGCGACGGACAGCCCGCCGCCCTGAAATGGTACAAGAAAGACAGCCTCAAAAATCCCGACGCCTTCCGGGAAAACCTGCGTCAGAACATCATGCGCGGCGCGCCGAGCCGGGAATTCCTCTGGCCTCTCGACCTGACCGGATGGGAGCGCGGCAGTTTCGGCTACGTCATGGACTTGCGCCCCGACGGCTATTACGACATCACCGATTTTACGCTTTGCCATGTGCGCTTTCCGTCCTACAAGGCGGTCATCGACGCCTGTCTCTCGATTGTCTCCGCGTTCCGCATTCTCCATAACGACGGCTACAGCTACCAAGACCTCAACGACGGCAATTTCTTTATCAACCCGCGAAACGGGAAAGTCCTCATCGGCGACAACGACAATGTGGCACCCGACAAGACCGAGACGGGCATTGTCGGCAAGCCGCGCTACATGGCACCGGAAATCGTACTCCGAAAGAACATGCCCGACAGCCTGAGTGACCGCTTTTCCATGTCGGTCATACTCTATATGCTCTTCTGCCTGAATCACCCGCTGGAGGGACAGCGTTACCTCGTCCCGGCGCTGACGCCCGTGTTAGAGGAAAAGCTATATGGCAGTGAAGCGCTGTTTATGATGGACCCCGACGACCACGCCAACGCGCCGAATCCCGCCGTACACGGCAACTCTATCAAAGTCTGGGGCTGTCTGCCGGATTATATGCGGAAAATCTTTCTGGACGCGTTCAGCCGGAAAGCGTTGGAGAAGCCGTCGGCGCGTCCGAGCGAGGCCGTGTGGCTCAACACCTTGACGCGCTTCCGAAGCGACATTGTGCCGTGTACATGCGGCAACGAGATTTTCACCCGCGACGGGAAGCCGCGCAAGTGCGAGAAATGCGGGCGTCCGGCACAAATTCCGTTTCGGTTACAGTTCAGCCAGTACGCGATTCCGGCCGTGCGCGGGAGCCGCATTTACCGCTGTCAGTTAGGCGTCTGCGACGCCAAGGACGCGTTAAGCCCCGTGGGAATGGTCGTGGCCAAGGAGAACCGCCCCGACATTCTGGGAATCCGTAACAAGAGTGACCGCCGCTGGGACGCCGTGACCAGCAGGGGCGAGGCGCGGAAAGTCGCCCCCGAGGAGACAATCCCGCTGAAAGACGGAATCCGCTTCACGGCCTGCGGGGAGAACATCGAAATTCTGTCCAACTGAAATCAAATCCGCCGCAACCTGCGCGAGAAAGTGAGGACGTTATGCCGACCACGAATGAATTGACCGATATGCCCCGCAAAGACCTGCACATCTTCTATATTCTGGACACGTCCGGGAGCATGGAGGGAACCAAAATCAGCGCGCTGAACCACGCCATGGACGAGACAATCGAAGTCCTGCGCACACTCTCAAAGCAGAACGCCGACGCGCGCCTGAAAATCGCCGTCCTGAGCTTCAACACCGGCGCGGAGTGGGTCACAGCCAACGGCCCCGAATATCTGGAAGAACATTTCGAGTACGAGTATCTGGAAGCCGGCGGACTGACCGACATGGGCGCGGCTCTGCGCGAACTCAACGGCAAACTCTCACAACATGAATTTTTAGGCTCCATGATGGGCGCGTTAATGCCGGTCATGATTTTCATGACCGACGGCTACGCCACCGACAACTACGAGGAAGCGTTAGAGGAAATCCGGAAAAACCGCTGGTTCGCCCGCGGCACAAAAATCGGGTTCGCGCTCGGAGAGGACGCCGATGTGAAAATGATTTCGTCCATTGTGGGCAACAGCGAGGCCGTCATCCGCGTGACGGACAACGAGTTATTCCGGCGCTTAATGCGGTTCGTGTCGGTCACGTCGTCGATGGTGCGCTCACAGTCCGCTACGGCCGACAGCGCCCCCTCCGGCGCGGAAATCCTCCAGCGGGTCGACGGAATCCCCGACGAAGCCAAGGTCAGTCTCGAAAAGGACGACTACAACCCCGAACCCAAAATGCAAGAGGACGACGACTGGGGTGATGACAAGTGGTAACCTACAGTTTCAGCAGTACGGCGCGGGGGGCGTCGCATATTGAGCGGAAAATCCCCTGCGAGGACGCGTCCGGCGCGTTCACGGCCGCCGACGGCGCGTTTCATATTATCGCCGTCGCGGACGGCCACGGCGACCCGCGCTGTTTCCGGAGCCGTGCGGGTGCGGAAATGGCCGTCTCCGTCGCCATGGACTTTCTCAAGGAAGTGGCGGCCGAGAAGCAGGCCGCGTCCGAAACCTTGCGGGAGCGATTCTTTCACGACATATTCGCAAACGCCCGCTATCGTCAATTGGAGTTCCGGCGCTGGACGGACGTTATTTTAAGCCGCTGGACGGACGCCATACGCCGGGACTACGAACAAAACCCGCCCGACGCCGGGGAAATGGAACTCTTGCCGGAACGCATGCGCGAGCCGGACGCCATTCCCCATATCTACGGCACAACATTAATGGCCGCGCTGTACTTCCCGCCCGCGCTCATGCTTCTGCAACAGGGCGACGGGCGCTGTGAGGTACTCTACGCCGACGGGCGCGCCGAGCAGCCCATTCCGTGGGACAGCCGCTGTGAGGGCAATGTCACGACTTCCCTGTGTGACCCCGACGCCACGGTCAGTTTCCGGAGCCGCATTTTGGACTTGCGCGAAACGCCCGTGATTGCCTGCTACATGGGTACCGACGGCGTCGAGGACGCCTTCCGCGACACCTACGCCGACCTCGGCGAAAGCCATGCCTTAATGGGCGGCGTGCATACGTTCTACAAGTCCCTGAGTTGTGAGGCGGCGTCGCGTACGCCCGGCGGGTTGTCGGCGTATCTCGCGGAAATGCTTCCGGGGTTCAGCATGCGCGGCCTGTACGGCTACGGCGGCAGTTGGGACGACGTGTCGGTAGCGGGCATTGTGTGCCCGGAGGAGCTGGCGCGTTTCGCCGAACTCTGGCGCATGGATGTCAGGCGATACGGACTGGAAGAAGGCCTCTTCTGGAAGGGCGACGAACTCCGGAGCGGGGCGCGGAAATACGAAACTCTCTCCAAGCGGATGCGCGACGCGCAAAGCCGCTTGGACTTGGTTCGAGAGGAGTATTCCATGTACCATGAGGAATTGGCGTTTCTGATGGTCAGCAAAACGTCGCTGGAAAAGACGCCGGGGAATCACGCGGAGGAATTGGGACAGCTCGCGGAGGAAATCCGGCAACGGGAGCGCTTGCAAGCCGCTTGTGAGGGCAGTCTGAAAGCCCGGAAACGGGAGTTCGAGGACGCCGAAAGAGCCTTTTCCGCGTACGACGCGAAATATCAGGCGGTCAAAGCGGAACGGCGTCAACTGCTGTCGGAACTGCTGGCGCTCTCCAACACGGACAGCGCCTCCGCCGGAGACGGGGGTTCTTCATGAGACCAGTTCTGACAATTGAACAGTTGATAAAATCGGCGGGAATCTTCTGTAGGGAAGAAGAAGCGCGGAATCATGTCCAGTTAATCGGCGTCACGGACGGAAAGACGGTCGGGGCGTATGTGGAACACGCGTTTCGGAAGTTTTTGCAATCCCGTTACGAATTTGAGGCGGGAAACAGCGCGAAGGGAATCGACCTGCCGGGCGGAGGTATTCTGACGGACATTAAAGTAACTTCTGTCACACAGCCGCAGTCCAGTTGCCCGTTCCGAAACGCGCGTCAGAAGATTTTCGGCCTCGGCTAATCTGCTTGTGTTCGTCTATGAGAAATCGGACGCGGAAAACGCCTGTACTCTGCGCTTCACGCATTGCGCGTTTATCGACAAAGACCGAACCGGAGATTTCACCACCACGAAGCGTCTGCGGGAAATGCTCTCTGACGGCGCGAACCGTGAGGACATTATCGCCTATCTGCAGGACAGAAATGTGCCGGGGGACGAAATCATCTATGGGAACTTAGCCGACGAAATCCTGTCCCGTACGCCGGAACAGGGCTATTTGACCGTCAGCAACGCCTTACAGTGGCGGCTACAGTACGCAAGGGTCATCGAACTGGGAAACCGCGTTTCCGGGGTCGTGAACCTGTGAGCGGGAAACGGGAGTACGGGGACTATCAGACACCGCCCCGCTTCGCTGAAAAGGTGTGTCTGTATCTGAAAGACTGCCGGAATGTCCGCCCCGCCGCAGTCGTGGAACCGACTTGCGGCGTGGGAAACTTTCTGCGCGGCGGCTTGATGTTCTCCGCCGAGGCCTATTACGGCGTGGAACTCAATCCCGACTACTGCGCGGTCTGCGGGGACACTATCCGGGACGAGAGGGTACACATTATCCAAGGCAACGTGTTTTCGGTTCGGTTCCGCGCCCTGACGCGGAACCGTTCCCCGGTGCTGGTCATCGGGAATCCCCCGTGGGTCACGAACAGCACACTCTCCGCGCTTGATTCCGGCAATCTGCCGCCGAAAGCCAATTTCAAGGGCTTGCGTGGGCTGGACGCCAAAACCGGAGCGGCGAATTTTGATATCTGTGAAGCCGTCATTTTGCGCCTGATTCGGGAATACCGGGGTTCCCGGACGCTCATTGCCATGCTCTGCAAAACGTCCGTGGCGCGGAACGTGTTTCAGGAGTTAAAGCGGACAAAAACGCCGTTTGAATTCTGCGACCTGCTGGAATTTGACGCTTGGAAAGTGTTTGGTGTCCACGCGAGCGCCTGCCTCCTGCTGGTTCAGCTTACGGACAGGGAGCTGTCCCCGGATGTGTCCTGTGTGTACGACTTCGAGAACCCGGCCGAGGCCAAGTCACGCTTCCGGTTTGCCAATGGGCAGTGCGAGCGCGAGGCCGCGCAAGATTCCCTTGACGGACACTGCTGTTTTGCGTGGCGGCAGGGCGTCAAACACGACTGCGCGAAAGTCATGGAGCTGACGTATCACAACGGCGTCCTCTGCAACGGACACAAGGTGCCTGTCGCAATCGAACCCGATTTTGTATTTCCGCTGGTCAAGAGCAGTATGTTCAAGACGCCTGTTGTCAACCGTTTTTCAAAATGCGTTCTTGTGACCCAGCGAAAGCCCCGCGAGGATACGGCGCACATCGCCCATGAAGCCCCGGAGACATGGGCATATCTCAACCGTTACCGGGATTCGTTTGAAAAGCGGAAAAGTTCGATTTATCGCAGCGCGCCGCCGTTCTCCATGTTCGGCGTGGGGGATTATTCCTACGCGCGGTATAAAGTGGGCGTCAGCGGATTTTATAAAGAGCCGCTGTTCTCCCTCCTGTACTCCGGGGACGGAAAGCCGGTCATGACCGACGACACCAGTTATTTTCTCCCGTTCGAGCAGTACGATTTGGCTTACGTCGCCATGCTTCTGCTGAATTCGGAACGGGTGCGGGGCTTTCTAACCGGGATTGCGTTTCCCGATATGAAACGCCCCTATACGAAACAGGTTCTCTCCCGGCTGGACTTCCGGAAAATCGTCCGGGAAATTTCCCTTGACGAACTGCGGCGCACGGAACAAAATTTGAATTTGGCTTGCTACGTAACCGATTCCATGTACGCGGAATTTCAAGGTTTCGTGGAATCGGCGGAGACGCGTAAAGGAGCGTGACGACATGGAAGCGACGGTCATACTGGCGCGGTGTCCCGACAACGGGCAGCTCTACGGCATGCGCACACAGAAAATGCCCGACGGCGACTGGCGGCGGAATTGGGCGTTTCCGGTCAATGCGCGTCAGGCCAAGTCCGAGGGTTACGACCGCATGGAAATTCGGGGCAGTCTGCGCTACGAGGCCGATTACCCCGGCTGCCCGTACTGCGGCGCGAAGAATCTGGTACAGTGCGGCAAGTGCGGGAAGCTGACCTGTTGGAAGGGCGGAAAGGCGCTTGTCTGCGGCTGGTGCGGAATCCGCGCGGAACGATTTGAGTGGGTGTCGGAAGTGCGCGTCAGCGGCGGCGACATGTGAAAATGCAGGGCGTTTCGTGGAATCATGCAAAACACGCGGCGCGCAACCGGAAATTTCCCACAGATTGCCGTTGAAAGTGCAAGATAGTTGTGCTAAAATTGCAATCCGTGATTGCACCGTGCAAGGAGGTTTCGGTTATGGTTCGTACGGAGGAAAACGCCTATTCAAAAATTACGCCCGCCATTCTGTCATTGAAAGAGCAGTGGGAGAAGAAAAACTACATCGACCCCAAACTCTACAAAGAGTACAACGTCAAGCGCGGACTCCGCAACGAGGACGGGCGCGGCGTCTTAACGGGACTGACCCGCGTCGCCGAAATCCAGTCGTACACCGTCCGGGGCGACCGCGGACACGAAATGATTTCCCCCGTCGACGGCGTTCTGTACTACCGGGGTATCGACTGCCGGAAAATCGTGGAGGGTTCCGCGCGCTTCGCGTTCGAGGAGGCCGCGTACCTGCTTCTGTTCGGCGAACTGCCCAGCCATGAGCAGTTGGAGGACTTCTGCGGGCAGTTGGCCTCTTACCGCACACTCCCGACCAACTTTTTCCGCGACGTTATCATGAAAGCCCCCACGGGCGACCTCATGAACACCATGCAGAGGGGCATTCTGACGCTCTTCTGCTACGACGACAACCCAAACGACATCGGCCTTGAGAACGTCCTGCGGCAGTCGTTGCAGTTGATTGCCAATATGCCCGTGCTGGCGATTTACGCCTATCAGGCGTGGCGGTACGTACAGGGCGAAAGCCTGTTTATCCACGTTCCGCTACCGGAACTCTCCACGGCGGAGAACTTCCTGCGGCTTCTGCGCGAGGACAGGAGTTACACCGACTTGGAGGCGCGTACATTAGACGTGGCTCTGGTACTCCACGCCGACCACGGCGGCGGCAACAACTCCACCTTCACGAACCACGTCGTCACGTCGTCGGGTACGGACACCTACTCGGCCATGGCGGCGGCCATGGCGTCGCTGAAAGGCCCCCGCCACGGCGGCGCGAACAGCAAAGTCATGATGATGATGGACGATATCAAGGACAATGTGCGGGACTGGTCGGACGAGGACTGTATCCGGGCATACCTGACGCGCATGCTCAACCGGGACGCGTTCGACCGAAGCGGCCTGATTTACGGTCTCGGACACGCGGTCTACACGAAGTCCGACCCGCGCTGTGAGGTGTTCCGGGAGTACGTGCGGCGTCTGGCGGCGGAGAAGGGACGCGACAAAGAACTTGCGCTTTACCAGAAAGTGGAATCCGTCGGGAAAGCGCTCCTGAAAGAGCGCCAGCACAAGAAAGCCCTCTCGACCAACATTGACTTTTACAGCGGCTTTGTCTACGAAATGCTCGGGCTTCCCACCGAATTGTATACGCCTCTGTTTGCAATCGCCCGTATCGCCGGATGGAGCGCCCACCGTATGGAGGAGTTAAGCGTCGGCGGCAAGCTGATTCGTCCGCGCTATGAGTGCGTCGAGGAACACCGCTCGTATGTCCCGATGGAGAACCGGGAATAATATCCCCGAAAATAGCTTTAGCCCCCGTAAACGGAAAATCTCTCTGTGACCGTACAAAAGCGGCGACAAGTGGAGGGTGACTTGACTGGATTCATAAAGAAACGCCTCTCCCGGCGTACGGGAGGGGCGTTTTTCATGGATTGCGTCAGAACGCGACGGGGTCGGCCAGCGGCGCGAGGGTTTCGCGGTCAAAGAGGAATACGCGTACCTTGGCCGCGTCGGCGAGTTTGGACTTGTCGCCGTCGAAGCGCACATAAATTTCGGAGCCGTCACGCTTCAAATCCGCGTAGGACTGCACGGCGGCGCCCAGAAAACGACCGCTGTTGTCGTAAATAGAGGCAATCAGCGTGGCACTCTGCCCGGTCGGCCCCGCGCAGACGGCGTAAAAGTAACCGTCCTGCCGGAAACCTTCCATGACGTTTTCCTCGTTGGAGTACGATTTCACGGACATGATTTGCGGCTTTACGCCGTTGCTGAACACGTCAATGGTAAAGTTGACGCCGGAGCGGTCGCCCGTGACCGTGGGGCCTTTGCCCCATTCCTTGGAAACGTTCCAGTTTTCGTCCACGTACAAATCATCGTCCGCGGCGCGTCCGTCGGTACTGCCCCGCATGTACATTTGGAGAGAGGAGAGCTTCCCGGCGGGAACCGTGAAGTAATACGGGGAGGAAGTCTGCCCCTTCAAAATGGAGACGTACGAGTAGGAATAGGCGGAGTATGAGTTGTCGCTGTCATTGAGATTGGCGGCTAATTCCATGCTCGCGCCCACGTCTTTCACGCCGGACGCGAAAGAAACCGTGCCGGAAATCACGGCCGATTTCAGAAAGACAAGGGATTGGTTCTGATACCACGCCTTGCGCTCTGCATCACTGGTAGAGTCGTCGAAATACTTGCTTTGGGAAATCTCTTGGTAAACGCCGGACAGACGGCCGCACAGATAAGCGTGCATGGATTCCGAGCTGTAATCCTCCCGTCTGTAGCTCTGGAAGGAGAACGCGACGCTGTTCTTTCCGCCGGGGATAATATAATATACGTCGCCCTCGTATTGCACTTCAAACTGTACGGCCTGTCCGCCCGTAGGTGCCGTGACGCCGTCCGGCAGGGACACCGTGCCGGAAACTGTGAAATAGCCGTCGGAAACGGAGACACTCCCGGCGGACACATTGCCGCTAAACGTCACGGAAACGGGGGCGGAAGCGCTCGATTCCAGCGGCCTGTTGCTGTTGGTCTCCGCCATTGCCGCGCTTAACTCGAACTTCTGCCCGTTGTGCGTCATGGGAACGTAGATGACATATCCGGCGGAATCGGCGGTTCCCAGCGGGACGCGGGCGCAGTAGCGTTCCCCGTCCGGAAACTTGGCATAGACGTAAGCGGCTTCGGGCATTCCGGCGTTAAAGCCGTTGCGGCTGACGCTTCCCGTCACGCGGCCGCAGGCGGGCTCCCGAATCGTTACGGAGGCGTCCCCCGCGAACGTGAATTTTTTCGCGTTTTCGTACAGCGTGGTAATGCCGCCGTCCTTGGAGAGATAGCGCATGTCTTTCGAGGTTTCGGGGTTGTAGATACTGTTGCAGTCCGTTGTGTCGTGATAGCCTATGGCGTACTCCCTGCCCTTTTGCAGGGTTATGGTGCTGGAAAAGCTGACCTGTCCGGCTTCGACATTTTTATAAGACGACCTTGAAGATAGATAATTGTCGTTCTGATATACGGCGGAAACCGCGTATTCCCGTTGCTGTGTCAAGGCTTCCGGGAGCGTAACGGAAACGTCAACTTTCACCGTTTCCGCCTTTTCAGTTTTGCCCAACAGGATGTCGCCGTCAATGGTTCCGAGGTCTCTGTCCGCGCCGGAGACTACATGGCAGACATAGTGTTTGTTATACTCCTTTGTGAGTGTTCCCTCGTAATCCAGATAATAGTAATCTTCTACCGAAAAATCCAGAGAGTAGCCGCCGGACGTCACGCCAATGGAGAACGGAACGGAAGTCGCGCCCCGCTGTCCGGTAAAGTAGACGTAATAATTATCCCGATATCTGCCTTGTCCGGAGCAATAGATTTCAAATTCCGTATCCTGCGACAGGGGAGAGTTGAAGCGCAAAACGCCGCTGATAAAGGCATCCGCCGCCGGAAGCGTGACAGTTCTGCTCACGTTCTGTCCGTCGGAGACCGAAAACGGCGTGGCCGTGTACTCGCTGGAAGCAAACGAACCGTCGGCGTTATAATACAGGTCGTAGCAGTTGAGGACTTTACAGCCTGTCATATGGGCGGTATAGGTATTGAGGACATAGTTCCCCGCCGCAATGCCTTGAAAGACGACCGTGGCGGAGGAAGCGCCCTTCGGAAATTGTGCCTTTTCGCTGTCGACCCATACGGGTTCCCGAATCACGCGCCCGGAGGCGTCAATCTCGGCGGGGCTGTAAAGGTACATGTACATGTACGTATCCGCGTCGGCGGCCGCGCCGGAGGGCAGGCGGACATTCACGGTCACGCTCGCGGAACCGCCCGCCATGAGCGCGGCCTGTTGGCCGTTCGCTTCGAGTTCGCGGAGTCTGCGCAGTTCGGCCTCGTGGCGTTCCCGAACCTCGAACGGCTCCGCGCCGTCGGCCTCGTGCGCCCACGCCGGAAGCGTCAGCAGTACGAGCGTAAGCAGAAGTAACGTCAATTTTTTCATTGAGTTTTGCACACCTTTCCTGAATTTGGCATTTATGCGGGGTCGGTGTTTCCTTATGTCCGTTGTGATTGGACTTGGCTTGATTATAAGACCTCTCTTCCGGTTTGTCAATGGCACCGCTCGCTGTCGTGGCCATAACTTTTTTGTGGGAGAATTTTCCAAAATCATTGAAGCCTTGGTGGAAGCGGAAAAAATTGTAGAGAATCAACAAAATTACGCCAAAAATTCAACCCGGAACAGGTTCTTTTTCATACCGTTTCCCCATTTCCAGTCCCTTTCAGAAAACCCCACGCGACAAAGTGATACCGACGTAACATACTTGTTTCTTGACGGCGTGGCTCAAATTTGGTAAAATATAAATGTGGAATTATACGAAAATCCCGCTTTCGGCGGGAATTGGCGGCGCGGAGCCGCTTTCGGAAACCCCGGAAAGGAGAGATTTCCAATGAAACTTGCGAAGGATATGCGAAAAGGGACATTTTTGGTACTTTTCCTGTTGCTGATACTGTTCAGCATGTTGACGACGGCGCGGGCGGCCAACACCTACGGACTTCATGTCGGCGGCGTGGAAATCACAAGCGACAATCTCACCGTGTCCGGCGGTTCCGGCACGGCTACTTACGACCCCGAAACCCATACGCTTACCTTGAATAACTATTCATATGCCGGAAACGGGTATACTGAGTGGGGAGAAGGCGGCGGCATTGACTATCGAGGCGGGAACTTGCGCATTGTATTGCAAGGAAGCAACTCCATCGTGAAAAGCGCGACTTCCGATCCGGATTGTAGTCATGGGATTTATTTCAGGGGGGGAACATTGACTATCAGCGGCGAGGGAAGCCTTGACATTTCCTTTCAGGCGGCGACAAGCGGAATCTGGAAGAGAAACGGCATTTTCTGCGAGCCGGGCGCGTTCGTCATGGAAAGCGGAACCGTGACCACTGCGGGCGGATACGCGAAGGAGAGCGCGGGCATTTATACCCAAGACGGAATTACCATCAACGGCGGGACGTTTACGGGCATCGGAAACCCGACGTCGGCTTATGAGAGCAGAGGAATTTATTCCCACGGTTCGATAAGAATCAACGACGGAACCGTGACGGCGCGGGCGACAAACAACGGCTACGAGGCTTTTGCGTTCCACGGAGGCGTTACCATCAACGGCGGCGAAGTGACCGCTTCCGCAAGTTCTGACGACGAAGCGAAGGCTTTCTGCGATTCCTGCAATGTGGCGGGCAAACTGCTCGGAATGAAGGTAGGCGATTCGGCGGAAAGCGCCGTTGCGACCACGAATCCGGGCGACGCGTCCGGGAAAAAATACGTGTATACAAAGGTGTTGCCTCCTGTATCCTATCAGGACGCGGCGTGGAATGCGGAGACAAAAACCGTGGACTTCACGGAGAAAACGTGCAAGGATTACACGCCCGTCACGTCCGGCGCTACGGCGTGGAACGGCGGGACGGACGGCGCGTGGTACGTCGTCAACAGCAACGTGACGATTGCAAGCCGTATCACGGTCACGGGCGACGTAAAGCTGATTCTGTGCGACGGCGCGACGCTTACGGCCAGCGAGGGCATTACCGTCAACGAGGGCAACAGCCTGACGATTTACGGGCAGACCAACGGCACAGGCGCGTTGACCATTCCCACAGGCGTTAGCTTGGGCGCGGGCATTGGCGGCCTCAGTCTGTCCGAAGGTGGCTACACGACGGAATACCACAGCGGCGGCACGATTATCATCAACGGCGGCAAAATCACGGCGACCGGGGGTCAGGCCGGCGCGGGCATTGGCGGCGGTTATGGCGGCGGCGGTGGCACGATTACCATCAACGGCGGCACGGTCGAGGCATACGGCTGTCCGAATAACAGTGACGGCGCGGGTATCGGCGGCGGACAATGGGGTAGCGGCGGCACAATTACGATTAATGGCGGCACCGTCACGGCACAAGCCGGAATGGGCGGCGCGGGTATCGGCAGTGCCAGCGCTAGCCAGTCCGGCCAGCCAACCAGTGTCATCATCAACGGCGGTACCATTGCGGCGACCGGAGGAATGGGCGGCGCGGGTATCGGCGACGGCGGCAGTAGTATAAACATTGAGGTAACGATTCACAGTGGCACAGTCACGGCGACCGGAGGAATGGGCGGCGCGGGTATCGGCGGTGGCATGGCGTCCTTGGGCGGCACGATTACCATCACGGGCGGCACAGTCACAGCAACCGGAGGTGCCGTCACGGGAACGTCAAATATAGGCGTCGCGGGTATCGGCAGTGGCGCGGACACCAGCAGTCTTACGGGCGGCGCGGGTATCGGCGGTGGCACAATTGGCATCGGCGGCGGTGGCGGCGGCGGTAGTAGCACTCCTTCGATGTACGGCAACGGCCCCGAAATTACCATCACGGGCGGCACCGTCACGGCGATAGGTAGCGGCGGCGGCGCGGGTATTGGCAACGCCGACAGCGCAACGCTTTCCATCGGGGACGGCATAACCGTAAAAGCCGGAAACGACGCGGCGTCCGCTGTGGCGGTGAGCGTGGCGTCTTTCACGGAGAGCCATACACAACCCTACGCTTATCTTGCGTACTCCGCGTGGGCGGACTTGCAAGCCAAGTTGAACGCGGGCGGCGAAATCACTCTGACGGAGGATGTCACGGCATCGGCGTCGGACAGCTATTTGGAAGTCCCGTCCGGGAAAACGGTCACGCTCGACCTCAACGGACACACCATTGACCGCGCCCTCACAGCGGCGACAAGTGACGGTTCTGTAATCCAAGTGTCCGGTACGTTGACGGTCAAGGACAGCGGCACGGGCGGCAAAATCACGGGCGGCCATACCAATACCCACGGCGGCGGCGTGTACATCCCCGACGGCGGTGCGTTCACGCTGGAAAGCGGCGAAATCTCCGGCAATATAGCGGACTTCCACGGCGGCGGCGTGAACATCGACGACGGCGGCGAGTTCACCATGAGCGGCGGCGCAATCTCCGGCAACACGGCGAAATACGACGGCGGCGGCGTGTTCATCTTTGACGGCGCGTTTACGATGTACGGCGGCGAAATCTCCGGCAACACGGCAGACTACGGCGGCGGCGCGTACATCGATGGCGGCAGCGGCGCGTTCACGCTGGAAAGCGGCGAAATCTCCGGCAATATAGCGAACTCCCACGGCGGCGGCGTGTGGAACAGCAACGAGTTCACGATGAAGGGCGGCGAAATTTCCGGCAACACGGCGGCGCAATTCGGCGGCGGCGTGGCCAACAACGGTACATTCACCATGAGCGGCGGCGCAATCTCCGGCAACACGGCGCAATTCGGCGGCGGCGTACTCAACTTATCAGGCGAGTTCACCATGAGCGGCGGCGCAATCTCCGGCAACACGGTGGCGCAATTCGGCGGCGGCGTACTCAGCAACTTAGGCGCGTTCAACCTCTCCGGAAGCCCCAAGATTACGGGCAACGTCACGGGCGGCACGATTACGGACGGCGTTTTGTCTGGCGGAACCGCCCAGAATGTGTATTTGGTGTCCGGTCAAACCATTACCATAGACGGAACACTGGCGGCGGCCTCTGTGGGCGTCACCACGCAGGACGCGCCCACGGCGGATTCCGCAGTGATGATTACAAGCGGGCTTTCGGGCAAGGGCGCGGCGTCCAGTTTCGTTTCCGATGTCGGCTACCTTGTCAAGACGGACGACAGCGGTGAGGCGTACATGGACGGCTCAACGGCGTGGGCGGACTTGCAAGCCAAGTTGAACGCGGGCGGCGAAATCAAACTGACGTGGGATGTCACGGCGTCGGCGTCGGACACGACCGCGTTGCAAGTCCCGTCCGGGAAAGCGGTCACGCTCGACCTCAACGGACACACCATTGACCGCGCCCTCACGGCGGCGACAAGTGACGGTTCTGTAATCCAAGTGTCCGGTACGTTAACGGTCAAAGACAGCGGCACGGGCGGCAAAATCACGGGCGGCTATAACAATCTCAACGGCGGCGGCGTGTACATCTACGGCGCGTTCACGCTGGAAAGCGGCGCAATCTCCGGCAACACGGCGGAATACGACGGCGGCGGCGTGAACATCGACGACGGCGGCGCGTTCACCATGAGCGGCGGCGAAATCTCCGGCAACACGGCGAACTACAATGGCGGCGGCGTGCGCAACTACAATGGCGGTACGTTCACCATGAGCGGCGGCGCAATCTCCGGCAACACGGCACAATCCGGCGGCGGTGTGTTCAACTACTATGGCAGTACGTTCACCATGAGCGGCGGCGAAATCTCCGGCAACACGGCGAACTACGGCGGCGGCGTGTACAACTCCGGTGGTACGTTCACCATGAAGGGCGGCGCAATCTCCGGCAACACGGCGGCGCAATCCGGCGGCGGCGTGTACCACTACGGTACGTTCACCATGAGCGGCGGCGAAATCTCCGGCAACACGGCGAACTACGGCGGCGGCGTGTACAACTCCGGTGGTACGTTCACCATGAAGAGCGGCGAAATCTCCGGCAACACGGCGCAAGACAACGGCGGCGGCGTGTACATCTCCAACGGTACGTTCAACCTCTCCGAAAGCCCCAAGATTACGGGCAACGTCAAGGGCGGCACGATTACGGACGGCGTTTTGTCTGGCGGAACCGCCCAAAATGTGTATTTGAAGTCCGGCAAAACCATTACCTTAGACGGAACACTGGCGGCGGCGGCCTCTGTGGGCGTCACCACGGAGGACGTACCCGCGGCGGATTTTGCGGTCACAATCACAAGCGGGCTTTCGGGCAAGGGCGCGGCGTCTAATTTCACGAGTGACAGCGCGGATTACGGCGTCAAGCTGAACAGCGACGGCGAGGCGGTTCTTATGGCTGCCGCGACGTTGACCACCGCACCCGCCGCACAGTCGCTGACCTATAACGGCAACGCGCAGGCGCTTGTTTCGGCGGGTGCCGCCACGGGCGGAACGGTACAGTATAAGTTGGACGACAGCGGAGAATACTCCGCGACAATCCCCACGGCGAAGGACGCAGGGACGTATACAGTCTATTATAAAGTTGTGGGCGACGATGCCCACGCCGACACGAAAGAAGCAAGCGTATCCGTGACGATTGCCCCGGAAGAAGTCACGCTGTCATGGGCAAACACGGCCTTGACGTACAACGGCGAGGCGCAAACGCCAACGGCGACAGCGGACGAGTTGATTGACGGCGACATCTGTACTGTGACAGTCACGGGTGGACAGACCAACGCGGGGACTTATACCGCGACGGCGACGGCGTTGAGCAACGCCAACTACCGCTTACCCGCCACGGCGACAGCGGCCTTTACCATTGCCAAAAAGGAAGTCACGCTGTCATGGGCAAACACGGCCTTGACGTACAACGGCGAGGCGCAAACGCCCACGGCGACAGCGGGGGGCTTGATTGACGGCGATACCTGTACCGTGACGGTCACGGGTGGAAAGACCAACGCGGGGACTTATACCGCAACGGCAACGGCGTTGAGCAACGCCAATTATCAGTTACCCGCCACGGCGACAGCGGCCTTTACCATTGCCAAGGCGGAAGTCCCGGTCAATGCGGGTATGTACTTCAAACCCTATGGCGACCCCGACCCGGAGTTTACGTATACCGTGGGAAGCGGCGAAAGCAGTTCCAGTGTCGTCTTGGACGACCCGGACGCAGGCGGCGACACATCAGGAAGCGGTTCTGATGATGTTCCCTTGCCAACGAAAGACGACTTTATCGGCGCGTTGACACGCGAGACCGGGGAAGATGTCGGGATATACGAAATTAAACAAGGTACGCTTGCCCTTAAGGACTCGTGGGCGAATAACTATGAAATAAAGTTCACAGCGGGAAGTCTGGAAATTTACCCGAAAGAGATAACCGACCCCACGGTGACGGTCAGCGACAACAACGGCAACGGCTGGACTTACACCGGTTCGGCGATAGAGCCGCCCGTGACGGTCAAGGACGGTAACACGGCGATACCGGATACGGAATACGAGGTTTCTTACAGCGACAATATCAATGCGGGAACGGCGTCCGTCACGGTGACATTTCACAACGGGAATTATTCCTTTGTGGACGAGGATTTCAATCCTCTGGAAAACGTCGTTAAGGAATTTGTTATCGCTCAAAAGCCCGTGACCGTGACGGCGGACGACAAGTCCAAGGCTTACGGCGATGCCGACCCGGAACTGACCGCCACTGTGGAAGGTGCCGTGGCGGGCGATACTGTCAACTATACGCTCTCCCGCGCCGAGGGCGAGGACGCGGGCGAATACGCCATTACCGTGACGCCGGGCGATAATCCCAACTATGACGTGACGACGAACAGCGGCGTATTGACGATTACCGCTGTCATAGCCTATCTGGACGCGGCGTGGAACGCGGAGACAAAAACCGTGGACTTCACGGAGAAACCGTGCAAGGATTACACGCTTGTCACGTCCGGCTTGACGGCGTGGGGCGCGGGTTGGTACGTTGTCAACAGCAACGTGACGATTAGCGACCGCGTAACCGTTACGGGAGAAGTCAACCTGATTCTGTGCGACGGCGCGACCTTGACCGCAAGCAAGGGAATCACCGTTGAAAACAGCAACCAGTTGACTGTCTACGCGCAAAGCGGCGGCACGGGTACCCTGATTGCAACCGCCTCCGGCAATGAAGAGGCCGGAATCGGCGCTTACCACTCAAACAACGGAAGCAGCAACTGCGGCACAGTTACCATAAAAGGCGGCGTGATTGAAGCCAGAGGCAATAACGGCGCGGGAATCGGCGGCGCGGGCGGCAACAGCGGCGGCGGCAATGTCACGATTTACGGCGGCTCCGTCACTGCCATCGGTCAGGCGATGAACACGGGCATTGGTAGCGGGTGGCGTCCCTATGGAAGCACTTCCGTCACGATTTACGGCGGCGAAATCAACGCCACAGGCGGACAGAGGGCGGCGGGAATCGGCGGTGGAACGTCGGCGAGTAATATTACCGTGGCAATTTACGGGGGCGTTATCAACGCGACGGGCGGCTCGCAAAATTCCGCAGGGATTGGCTACGGCGACGACTCAAGCGGACGCCATATTATTGTGGCGATTCACGGCGGCGACGTGACAGCTTTCGGCGTTCTCGCCATCGGCACCCATTCCACTAATGAGACAACCGCGCTCACAATAGCGGACAGTCTGACCGTAAAAGCCGGAAACGACGTATCGTCTGCCGTGAAGGTTTCCACGTCCGATTTCATCGCAAGCCATACGCAGAAGTACGCGCATATTTTCACGGCGCACACGCACGATGATGACGACATAATTTTCGAGCCGTGGAGTGCTTCCGACAGTCTCCCCACGGTGGCGGGAGACTACTATCTGACCAAAGACGTGACGCTTTCCAGTACATGGAACGTCCCAAGCGGCGAAACCAACCTCTGCCTCAACGGCCACATTATCGCTGTAAATTATACGGATTCTCCTGCAATTCAAGTTGATTCCGCGACACTTAATCTGTATGATTGCGGTACAGAAACGCATTATTATACAATTACAGACGGTCTTGCTGTTATCGGCAGTGGCGAAAACTCCTTCACCGGAGGATATATTACCGGCGTAAACTGGGAAAATGCCTCCGATTACTCGTGCGGCGCGGTGGTTGTAGACGGTGGCAAGTTTGTTATGAACGGAGGTTCCATCATTGGAAACCAGTCAAACGCCAACACTGCGGGCGTATTTATAGACCCATATGATTACCAAGATTCGACGTTTATAATGAACGGCGGGAATATCATTGGCAATAAAACTGCTATAGGCGGCGGGGTTTACGTTTATAACAACGGGGTATTTTACATGAACGGCGGTTCTATACGCCATAACAGCAGTGACGGAGGCGGCGGAGTGTTTGCGCATGGTCGCGTTTATATGAACGGCGGCTCTATTTCCGATAATACGGCTGCATGGGCGAGCGGCATATGCGGAGGAACCATTCATATCAGCGGCGGGACGATTGCGAACAATATAGGCCTGAGCGACGCTCCCGGCGTGAGCGGAACTATTACGCTTTCCGGCAATCCGGTCATTTCCGGCAATAAGACGCAGGACGGCGTTATAAAAAACGTCAATGTGTCTTCCGACAATGCCATTGCTATTGATGGGGCGCTGTCCAATGAAACGCCCATCGGCGTGACCATGCAGACGCCCGGCGTGTTCACCAGCGGATTGTCCGGCAAGGGCGCGGCGTCCAATTTCACCAGCGACAGTGCCGATTACGTCGTCAAGCTGAACGACAGCGGCGAGGCGGCTTTATTGGCAATGTCCACGCTGGACACAGCACCCGCCGCCGTGGAAAATTTGACCTATAACGCTACCGCACAAGCGCTTGTCACGGCGGGTGCCGCCACGGGCGGAACGGTACAGTATAAAGTGGGCGACAGCGGCGCATACTCCGCCACAATCCCCACGGCGACAGACGCCGGGACGTATACGGTTTACTATAAGGTGGTGGGCGACGACACCCACGCCGACACGGAGGAAGCAAGCATTTCCGTGACGATTGCAAAGGCGGCACTGACCGTGACGGCGGAAGCCAAGTCCAAGACCTACGGCGACGCTGACCCGACCTTGACGTATACAACGGACGGCCTTGTAAACGGTGACACAATCAGTGGCGCGTTGACCCGTGACGCCGGGGAGGATGTCGGCACGTACGCAATCAGTCAAGGAACGCTGTCAGCGGGCGACAATTACGCTATCAGCTTTACGGGCGCGGATTTCACAATCAGCAAGAAGCCCGTAACGGTATCGGGAATCACGGCGGCGAATAAGCCCTACGACGGCAACACCAACGCGACGTTAAATTATGATAACGTAACTTTTAACGGTATCATAACGGGCGACGCGCTGACAGTCACGGCGACAGGTATCTTTGACAGTGCGGATGTCGGCGACGGAAAAACAGTTACGATAAGCGGCTTGACGCTTTCCGGCGCGGACGTGGACAATTATCAGTTAGCGGAGACCGGACAGCAGTCCGAGACGACCGCGAACGTCACCGCGAACGAGTTAAACGTGACGGCGCAGAGCTACAGCGGCACCTATGACGGGCAGGCACACAGTATCACCGTCACAGCACCGGAGGGCGTGACTGTAACTTATAGTGAAACCGAAAGCGGCACGTACGGCACGGAAAATCCGTCCTATACCGACGCCGAAAGTTATACGGTCTACTACAAGGCAACGAAAATCGGCGCGAACGCTGTCACGGGTTCCGCGACAGTCACGATAAGCAAGAAGCCCGTGACGGTATCGGGAATCACGGCGGCGAATAAGCCTTATGACGGCAACACCGACGCGACACTGAATTATGATAACGTAACTTTTAACGGTATCGTAAGCGGCGACACGCTGACGGTCACGGCGACAGGCACCTTTGACAGTGCGGATATCGGCGACGGAAAAACGGTTACGATAAGCGGCTTGACGCTTTCCGGCGCGGACGCGGACAATTATCAGTTAGCGAAGACCGGACAGCAGTCCGAGACGACCGCGAACGTCACCGCGAACGAGTTAAACGTGACGGCGCAGAGCTACAGCGGCGTCTATGACGGCAAAGCGCACAGTATCAGCGTCGACGTGCCGGAGGATGTTACCGTGACGTACAGCCAGACCGAAAGCGGCACGTACGGCGATAATCCGTCTTACAAGGACGCAGGAAGTTATACGGTCTACTACAAGGC
>JAFXQV010000028.1 GCA_017526785.1 Oscillibacter sp.
TAGCGGACGACGACCTGATTTTCCTCCGCATAGCTCTTAAGTTTCGCAATTAGATTGGCGGAGTAGACCGCGTCAATGGTGAACACGCCGAAGAAATAGCCGATGACAAAGGAGAACGCGAGATTCTCCGAGAGCCACCGGAGCGCGTCAAGAATGCCGGGATGGACGCCGAAATAATAAACGGCGCCTAAAATCGCCCAGAACAGGGAGAATTTCGGACAGATAATGCCCTGTACGTTGCCCCATTCCCGGCTGTAGTCCCAGAGACGGACTTTCAGCCACTTCAGAGAAATGATTCCCGCGACGTATTCCAGCGCCGTTAGGCTGACCGCCATTCCCGCGAACAGCGCCCATTTGGAACCTCCGGACGCGTCCAGACCGTACCGCGTCCCCAGCGTTGCGAATCCGTACAGCGCGCACAGCCCGAACCCGTACAGGGGAACATAGGGACCCACGCAGAAGCCGGGGTTAATCCATTTGCGCTCCGGGTTCGCGGCGGACAGGAAGCGGCGGTAAAACAGTTCCAGTATCCACCCGAACAGGGAGCCGATGAAAAACAGGTAGGCGTAAATCAAAAGGACGCTCATAAAAACCGCCTCCAAACTTCATTTTGCGCGCCGTCCGCGGAACAGGGTTTCCGTCACGGCGCAATATTTGTCCGCGAGGCAGACAATCCACGCCTCGCGGCATCGCGGCGGCTTTGTCAGCGTCAGCGGCCACATATGGCTGCGGATAATCCGCTGTTCCGTCTCCCCCACATCAAAACGGCGGATTGCGTTTTGCGCCGCCCGTTCCGGATGACGGAAGCCGTGCAAATGGTGGGAAGGGTCGGGCGTATGCCAGTCGTAGAGGTAGAAATCGTGAAGCATGGCGCCCCGCGCAAGCGCCGCCTCATCCGCCCGCAGATGGAGGCGGCGGTTTATCCGGACGCTCAATTCCGCCACATTCCGGCAGTGGTCGAACGTGGAAACGTCGCCGTGTTGCCGGTAACGGCGCATTTGCAGGACTTCCCCATCCTGAGACAGGCTGTCCAGAATGCGCGCCGCTTCCGGGGCAAGTTGGGAAAGAGTCTTTTGTTTCATGTCGTTCTCTCCTGAAAGGCTTCGTTGAGGATTGTCCGTCGGCGTGGCGGACAGCGAACGGCTTCAGGATAACACGCCGAGATTTTGATTGCAAGGGCAAAACTTATGATACGAGGAGAAAACATCTATGGCAAGCAACTATCTTTTTACCTCGGAATCGGTGACGGAAGGACATCCGGATAAGGTCTGCGACCAGATTTCCGACGCCGTTCTGGACGAAATTATGGCGCGTGACCCCCAAGGGCGCGTCGCCTGCGAAACCGCCGTCTGCGCGGGCATGGTTCACATCATGGGGGAAATCAGCGCAAAATGCCGTGCGGACATTGCCGAAATCGCCCGAAACGTCGTGCGGGAAATCGGCTACGACCGGAGCGAATACGGTTTCGACGGCTCCGCTTGCGCGGTCGTCGTGTCCGTCAACGGGCAGTCGCCGGACATCGCGCTGGGCGTGGACAGGTCTCTGGAAAGCAGGGATGGCGGCGAACCCGGAGAGGGCGCCGGGAACCAGGGCATCATGTTCGGCTACGTCTGCGACGAGACGCCGGAACTGATGCCGTTGCCGCTGTCGCTGGCGCACAGGCTCTGCCGACAAATGGCGGCTGCGCGCAAACAGGAAATCGTCCCGTACATGAGGCCGGACGGCAAAAGTCAGGTCACGGTGGAGTACGACGGGAACCGCCGCCCCGTGCGCGTGGATACGGTAGTTTTGTCCGCGCAGCATGACCCCGGCATTTCCTTGGAGCGGATTCGCCGCGACATGATTGAACTTGTGGCGAAAGCCGCCATTCCGGGCGAACTGCTGGACGATAAGACAAAATACTTTGTCAACCCTACAGGACGCTTTGTGCGCGGCGGCCCTGCGGTGGACGCCGGATTGACCGGGTGCAAAATCATCGCGGATACCTATGGCGGAAGCGCCCCGCACGGCGGCGGCTGTTTCTCCGGCAAGGACCCCACGAAAGTGGACCGTTCCGCCGCCTACGCCGCCCGCTGGGTCGCCAAAAACATCGTGGCGGCGAAACTCGCCCGCCGCTGTCAGATACAGCTTGCCTACGCCATCGGCGTGGCGCGTCCCGTGAGTATCCTCGTGGACACGTTCGACACAGGCGTCGTTGAGGACGCCAAACTCCGCGCCGCCGTCGAACAGGTCTTCGACCTGCGCCCCGCCGCCATTATCCGCGACCTGGACTTACGCCGCCCCATCTACCGCCAACTCGCCGCCTACGGCCATATGGGACGGGAGGAGTTGCGCGTCGCATGGGAGCGCGCCGACCGTGCGGACGCGTTAAGGAACGCGTTGGAGTAACTCGAAAATCGCATGGCACCGCTGTAAAAATACGGACTTCATGGCGGCTCCGAAGCGAAAATCAGCGCGGCGCGGACTGACATGGACTTCCAGCGCGCAGGAAAGGGGGAAAGTCAATGTGGCGGTCACAAAAATACTGGCGAGGAAAGGCGGACTGAACGACGCGATTCGGTACGTTGTCAACGGCGACAAGACGAACGGCCAGACGCTGACCGCTTACCTGAACTGCGACCCCGGCCATGCGGCGCGCCAAATGCAAGACACAAAGGAGAGCGTCAACAAGACGGACGGAGTTCAATATTACCATATGATTCTGTCCTTCAAACCGGGCGAGGCCACGCCGGAACTTGCCCTCGAAATTGCGAAGGAGTTCGCGGAGGAA
>JAFXQV010000029.1 GCA_017526785.1 Oscillibacter sp.
ACAAATGTCCGCATTGAGAAAATTCCCGCTTCATCCTGTGTGCTTTTGCGCCGGGAAATGGTCGCTACTCACAAGTTCATGCACAGTCTGCGGGCGTAAATTCCGCGGTAGCCCCGCGTACTTAGTAGCAGTTACCTCCTTTACTTAAAATTCTGAATGGTGTGCTTGGGTTTTTGGATTAGACCTTGACCAATCTCCGCCCTCAGAGTTCTACCTCATAGTTAGCCGGACTGTTTCAATCGGCACGGGTTTTCTTCCGGAGATTCCGCCCGCTGTAAAGTCAGCGCGAACTAACGCCACGGCTTTTAGGCGTCTTCCACCTTTTACAGTGGCAAATGTTCACAAGCGCGTATATTTGACCATATTTTCGCTAACTTACCACCTCCTCCTAAGTCCGGACGTTTTTTGAGTTGCGAGATTATCATACACCATTCCGCCGGAAATGGCAACTGCTTTTCACAGTTTTTTTACAAATCCGGAAATCATTTCGTTGCCAAAGTGTGTGTGCGGAACCAGTCACGGGCGGCGTCGGCGTCGGCGGCGATTTGCGCCCGGAGCGCGTCCGGCGACGGGAAACGGACTTCCCCCCGCAGACGGTGCCGGAACTCAATCCGCACCAGTTGCCCGTACAAGTCGCCGTCGAAGTCCAACAGCCAGCTTTCCACCGTGATGTCCTCGCCGTTTTGGAACGTGGGGCGGGTTCCAACGTTCGTCACGGCAATGTGTCGGCGTCCGCCGGGGAGTACCGCGACCGTCGCGTAGACGCCCCGCGCCGGAGACATGACATGTGGCGGCAAGGTCATATTGATAGTGGGTACGCCCATCGTACGCCCGACCCGCCGCCCGTGGCGTACCTCCTGCGTGAGGATGTGCGGGTGTCCGAGGAAGCGTTCCGCCGTCTCCACGTCGCCCACGGCCAGCAGTCGCCGGATGTGCGTGGAACTGACGGTAACGCCGTCAAGCGTCACTTTGGGGATGATGTCGCAGCCAATGCCGAGTTCCCGGCATTTCGCGCGGAGAAGTTCGGGCGTTCCGGCGTTGCGGTGTCCGAAGCGGTGGTCATGTCCGGCGACAAGGTGGACGGCGCGGAGATGTTTCCACAGAATATCCGTGACGAACGTTTCCCACGTCGTGGCCATCATTTCGGCGTTGAACGGCGCGAAAATAACGTGTTCCACGCCGTAGAGGCGGCGCACCAGTCCGGCGCGGTCCTCCCGCGAGTTGATGAGCGGACAGGGAATGCCCGTGACAACCTCTTTCGGCGAACGGTCGAACGTGAAGAGCGCGGAGAGTACGCCGCGCTCTTTGGCCTCCTGCGCGGCGCGGCGCAACAGCGCCCCGTGGCCTAAATGTACGCCGTCAAAAAATCCCAGCGCTATGACTTTTTCCTGTTGCGACATGGCTACACTTCCATTTTTCTATGACGTGAAGAAATTTTTAAGGGCTTTCAGGGTACCGCCGCGGGCTTCCGACAGGCTCAGAAACGCCCCGTCCTGCCCGTACACGCGGTAAACGCCGTCCGGCACCTGCCACCGGATTTCGTTCCCGCAACGAATCCGGCGCTCCTTCGCCGGGGAGAGCGCCCGGATTTCCGGGTAAGCCCGGAATAAGGTATCGAGCGGGCGCAACAGCGCCGCGCCCTGTTCCCGCACGGCGTCGAGTGTCACGGCGTCGGCCTCCGTGAAGTCTCCGGCGCGTGTCCGGCGCAGAGCGTACAGCGTACCGCCACAGCCTAACACTTGCCCGATGTCGTGGCAGAGCGTCCGCACATAGGTTCCCTTGGAACACAGACAGCGGAATTTGTAATCGGTGTCACTCTCCCGCGCCAAGAGTTCCAGTTCGTAGATTGTGACCGGGCGCGGCGGGCGCTCGACTTCCCTGCCCTTCCGCGCCAGTTCGTACAACTTTTTCCCCTGTACTTTCAGCGCGGAATACATGGGCGGCACCTGTTGTATGTCGCCCGTGAAGCGTTCCAGCGCGGCCGCCACGTCCGACGCCGTGGCATGTACGGGACGCGTTTCCAGCGTGTTCCCGGTCACGTCCTGCGTATCCGTGACCAGCCCGAGACGCAGACCCGCCACGTATTCCTTGCGGGCGCTTTCGGCGAACCCGACCGCTTTCGTGGCCTGCCCGACGAACACGGGCAGAACGCCCGTCGCCATGGGGTCAAGCGTCCCGCCGTGTCCGACGCGCCTTTCACGGAGTACGCCGCGCACCTTCGCGCACACGTCCATACTCGTCCAGTCGGCGGGCTTGTCGATAATCAGTATCCCGTTCGGCACAGCGTTCAGTCCTCCGCGACCTGCGCCACGCCCGAGAGCACATACCGCCGCACATCTTCCAGCGGAGCCTTTATCGTACAGCCCGCCGCCGCCGCGTGTCCGCCGCCGCCGAAGAGCTGACAAACTTTCGTGGCGTTGACGCGCTTGCCCGTCCGGACGGACAGTTTCCACTCGTCCGGCGACAGTTCCCGCGCCGTAATCGCGCAGTCCACGCCCTCAATCTGTCCGCCCAGCGACGACAACTCCTCCGTGTCGTTCTCCGTCGCCGACAGCGATTCCACCAGCGAAAGCGGCACCGTCATGAACACGATACGCCCCTTGTCGTAATACTCCGCGCTTTTGAGCAGTTCGGCCTCCAAGCGCATGCGAACCCGCGTCTTTGTGCGGAAAAAGGCCTTGTTGACCGACTTGTAGTCAATGCCCGTACGCATGAGCGCCGCCGCGACGGCGTGCGTATGCGCGGTGGTGTTCGCGTACGCGAAACAGCCGCAGTCCGTCGATATCGCCACGTACAGCGGCAGGGCGATTTCCGTTGTAACGTGACCCATTTCCGCCAGAATGTCATAGAGCAGTTCCCCGCAGGCGGCCGCGCCCGGACGGACAATGTTTTGACGCCCGAACGCCTCAAAAGACGGGTGGTGGTCGATTGCAAGGTCAACGCGTCCCTTGAAGCACTGCATATTGTCGGGAAACAGATTTTCCGTGGCGATGTCCACGGACACAATTTTGTCCGGCGCGAAGTCGTCCGGCGCGGCGTACGGCGCGAAATACGGCGTCAAGATGTTCGCGTCCGTGAGGCTTGGGTTCGGGTACAGGTACGCCGTCCGCCCGATTGCGCGTAACCCCGCGCACAACGCCGCCGCACACCCGACAGTATCCCCGTCGGGGCGGATGTGCGTCAGAATCAGGATATTGTTCCAGCTTTTGAGCAGGGCGGCGGTTTTACGGACTGTCAGCATGATTCGATTCATCCTCTCCGTTGTGGGCTTCCCGTTGTGCGTCCGACTGTTCCACGCGCCGCAGAAGTTCCAGCACTTGCGCCCCGTGTAACATGGAATCGTCTCCGAAAAACTGTAACTCCGGCGTGTAGCGTAAGCGCAACGCGCCGCCGATTTCGCGCCGCAGAAAGCCCGACGCCGATTTCAGGCCTTTGAGCGCGTCCTTCTCGCGGGACTTGTCCAGCACGCTGACATAGACTTTCGCGTAGCGCAAATCGGCGGTCGTGTCGACGCGTGTCACGGAGACCATGCCCACCGTATTCACGCGGGGATCCTTCAACTGCCGTATGAGCGCCGACAACTCCCGCTGTATTTCCTCGTTAATGCGTCCGATTCGGTTACTTGGCATGGTTGCTCCTTTCCGCTTTCTCCATTGCAAAGCGGGACGACGGCAACGCCGCCGCCCCTGATTGGTTCCGTTACTGCGGGATTTCCTCCATCGTGAACGCCTCGATAATGTCGCCCTCTTTGATGTCGTTGAACTTCTCGACGGTCATGCCGCACTCGTAATTCTCGGCGACCTCGCGGGCGTCGTCCTTGAAGCGTTTCAGCGACGCAAGAGCGCCCTCGTGAATCACAATGCCGTCGCGCACAACGCGCACCGAACACGAGCGGACAATCTTCCCCTCCTTGACGTAGCACCCGGCGACCGTGCCGACGCCCGAAACGTGGTACACTTTCCGGACTTCGGCGTGTCCCAGCACCGCTTCCCGGTACTTCGGGGCAAGCATGCCCTTCATGGCGGCCTCGATTTCGCCGATACAGTCGTAAATGACGCGGTACATACGCATATCGACATTTTGCCGCGCCGCGCCGTCCCGCGCCGCCGCGTCCGGGCGGACGTTGAAGCCCACAATAATCGCGTTCGACGACGCCGCAAGCATCACGTCCGATTCGTTGATAGCGCCTACTCCGCCGTGAATCACTTTCACGTTTACCTCGTCGTTGGACAGCTTCTCGAGCGACGCCGTGACCGCCTCGACACTGCCCTGCACGTCCGCTTTCACGACAAGCGCCAGTTCCTTGCGCTCCCCGGCCTGAATCTGGTCAAAGAGGTTTTCGAGCGACACCTTCTGTACCGGGGCGGCGGACTTGGCGCGCTCTTCGGCCTTGCGCTGTTCGACCAGTTTCCGCGCCATCTGTTCGTCGGCGACCGCGAAAAACGGGCTTCCCGCCGTCGGCGCTTCCGATAACCCGGCGATTTCCACAGGCACCGACGGCCCCGCCGTTTCGAGACGGTTCCCCTTGTAGTCCATCATGGTGCGGACGCGCCCGACGGCCGTACCCGCTATGATGATGTCGCCCTGTTTGAGCGTGCCGTTCTGTACCAGAAGCGTCGCCACGGGGCCGCGCCCGCGGTCAAGACGCGCTTCGATGACCGTACCCTGCCCGGCGCGGTTCGGGTTGGCCTTGAGCTCCGCCATTTCGGCGGTCAGAATGACCATTTCGAGAAGGTTTTCAATGCCAATCTTCTTCTTGGCGGAAATCTGACAGCAAATCGTGTCACCGCCCCAGTCTTCGGGGACTAACCCGTGTTCCGTCAACTGCTGTAACACGCGGTCGGGGTTGGCGTTGGGCTTGTCGATTTTGTTCACGGCAACGATAATCGGAATATTCGCGGCCTTGGCGTGGTTGATAGATTCAATCGTCTGCGGCATGATTCCGTCGTCCGCCGCGACCATCAAAATGGCAATGTCCGTAATCATCGCGCCGCGCGCACGCATGGACGTAAAGGCCTCGTGGCCGGGGGTGTCAAGGAACGTAATGGGCTTGCCGTTGATTTCGACCTGATACGCGCCGATTGCCTGCGTAATGCCGCCCGCCTCTCCGGCCGCTACCGACGTATTCCGGATAGTGTCAAGCAGGGTCGTCTTGCCGTGGTCGACATGTCCCATGACGACGACGACCGGGGCGCGGGGCAGTAAATCCTCGGCCTTGTCCTCGCGGACATCAATCAGCTTTTCCTCGATAGTGACGACGATTTCCCGCTCCACCTTGCAGCCCATTTCCTCGGCGATAATGGCGGCGGTGTCAAAGTCGATGAACTGCCCCAGAGAGGCCATGACGCCGTTTTTCATAAGGCACTTGACGACTTCCGCGCCGGTCTTTTTCATGCGGGAAGCCAGCTCGCCGACGGAAATGGTATCGGGAATCGAGACCTTGACGGGGGATTTCCGCGCCACTTCCAGTTTCAGGCGGCGGAGGCGCTCGGCCTCGTCCTGACGGCGTTTCGCCGACATCGCCTGCTGGCGGTTCTGGCGCTGGCTGTTGCGGAACTTTTCCTTTCCGGCGCGTTGCTGCATGCGTTCGCCGCGCTGTCCGCCCAAATCTTCAAGGCGTTCGTCGTACTTGGCAAGGTTCACATCCCCGCCCTTGCGGGTGTCCACGATTTTCCGCTGTGGAACCCGGGACTGAGGCTTCGAGGCCTTGTTAGCGTCGCCGGACTTCGGCGCGGCGTTCTGGGGCGCGGGTTTGGACGCGGGGACGCGGTTTCCGCTATCGGGCTTCTTGGCGGGGTGGTTGTCCGGGGCTTTGCGGGCGTCTCTGTTCTGGGTCTCCGGGGCTTTGCGGGGTTCGGCCTTCCCGGACTTCGGCGCGGCGGCCTCCGGCTTCGCGGACACTGCCACGGCCTTGGGCTTCGCGGCGGCCTCGACAGGTGCCGGAGACGCCTCCGACTTCGGCGCGGCGGCCTCGGGTTTCGCGGACGGCGCGGCGGCCTCCGGTGCCGGAACCGCCTCCGCAGATGGCGCGGCGGCTTCGGCAGGTGCCGGGGACGCCTCCGACTTCGGCGCGGACTTCTTGCCGGAGCGCGGCGCGGGCTTCGTGTCGTCGTAAATAGACTGTATGTTAGAAATCTGGTTGTGCTGGGTCAGATAGTCAAAGATAATGGCCAAATCGCTTTCCGACAGCGGCTGCATATGGTTGCGCGGCTTGACCGAATATGTGCCTAAAATCTCCGTGATGGACTTCGACGGAATGCCGAAATCCTTTGCCACTTCATGCACTCTGTATTTTCCATTGTTAGCCAATCAAACACACCTCGCTATATCCGGCACGGAGGCCGGAAGTTATAAGTTCAAGTATCCGTTTTTTTGGGACGGGGGCGGCGCGGCGGCACACTGGGACGCGCTTTTGTTGCGGGCGCGGGACGTTCTCCGCGCTTCGCGGCGTTGGGACGTTCCCCGCTTTGACGCTTCGCAACGTTGGGATGTTCCCCACGCTTCGTGGCGTTGGGACGTTCTCCGCTTTGACGCTTCGCAACGTTGAGACGTTCTCCGCGCTTCGGGGCGTTGGGAGTTTCCCCACTTTGCCGCTTTGCAATGTTAGGACGTTCCCCGCTTTGCCGCTTTGCGGGGGCTTTTGGACGGGGGCGGCGCGTATCGTCGGGACGCGCACGGGCGCGAGCCGCGCGGCGTTCCCCGGCACGGACGACTTTCCGCTGCAGCCGTTCGGACAAATACGCGTAACGTTCGGGGTCGAACCGCGCCAGACGTTCGCCGACGGCGCTTGCAAGCCCGGTATCGGTCAGCGCGGCGACGGCCACGGCGGCGCTTCCGAGCGCGTGTCCGAGTTCGGCCTTGTCGCAGGGCAGGACGGCGCACAGACAATGCCCGCGTTCCGACCACTGCTGGGCGTCGCGGCAGGTTCGCGGCGACGCGTCCGCGCTGAGCAGGAGCAGACGCACCTTTCCGGCGTGTACGGCGGACTGCACGGCGTCACTTCCTGTCACAAGGTTTCCGCCCCGGAGCGCAAGCCCGAGCAGGCGCGTGTAACTGTCATGCGGTGTCATCGCTTCCCCCTTTCATCTCCGCCTCCATGGCGTCGTAGACCTCCGCCGGAATCGTGACGGATAGGGCGCGCTCTAAGGCGCGTGTCTTTCTCGCCCGCTTCAGGCAGTCGAGACTTGGGCAGACGTACGCCCCGCGTCCCGGCTTCTTGCCCTTGAAGTCAAGGCTCACGTCGCCCTCCGGCGACTTGACCACCCGTAACAGGGACTTTTTGTCCCGCATTTCCCGACAGCCCACGCACTGTCTCTGCGGTATCCGTTTCACTTTCGGCATGGCGCGACACCACCCTTTCCCATTGTGTTACATATCGGTTTCCTCTTTATGTTCCGTGTCAAGCGCGGAATCCTCCGCTTCCGGTTCGGCAGCTTCCGTACCGTCCGGCGCGTCGGCAGTTTCGACAGCTTCCGCGCTGTCCGGCGCGTCGGCAGTTTTCACCGCTTCCGTACCGTCCGGCGCTTCAGCGGCTTCCCTTGTTTCCGCGTCGTCGTACGTGAAAGGAACGTCCGGCGCGTCGGCGTCGGCCTCCGTCCGCGGTTCCTCGGCCTCCTCGAAACTGCGCGGCTTGATGTCGATTTTGTAGCCCGTCAGACGCGCCGCCAAACGCGCGTTCTGCCCCTCGCGCCCGATTGCCAACGATAACTGGTGGTCGGGTACGCGTACGCGGCAGGCCTTGCCCTCCGGGGCTAACGTCACGCTGTCGACCTCCGCCGGGGCTAACGCCGCCGCGATGAACGCCGCCGGGTCCTCGGCATACTTGATGATGTCGATTTTCTCGCCGTGGAGTTCCTCCGTGATGTGGTTCACGCGCTGTCCGCGCGGCCCCACGCATGCCCCGATAGGGTCCACTTTCTCGTCCGTGGAGAACACCGCGATTTTCGTACGGCTCCCGGCCTCGCGGGAAATCGACTTTACCTCTACCGTGCCGTCGTAAATCTCCGGCACCTCCAACTCGAACAGACGCCGCACAAGTCCGGGGTGTGTGCGGGAAATCAGAATCTGCGGCCCCCGCGTGGCGCGGCTGACGCTCACCACGTAGACCTTGACCATCATGCCCTCGGTCAGCTCCTCGCCGGGAATCTGCTCCCCGGCGGTCAAAACGGCGTCCGTGGCCTCGGAACCCGTGCCGATGTGCAGGGTCACGCTCTGGTTTCTGGGGTCAACACGCGTGACAGTCCCCGTCAGAATCTCGTGCTGTTTGGAGTTGAACTCCTCATAGGTCATGCCGCGCTCGGCCTCGCGCAGACCCTGAATGATGACCTGCTTGCCGTTCCCGGCCGCGATGCGCCCGAACTCGACATTGTCCACGGGGATATTCACCGTGTCGCCGATTTCGTACACGGCGGAAATCTTCTTTGCCTCCTCCAGCGGAATTTCGTTGAACGGGTCGACGTAGTCCTCTTCGTCGACGACGTTCTTTTTGACGAACATCCGCAAGGTCTGGGCTTCGTCGTCGGCTTCCACTTCGACATTTTCCGTGTCGGGGTGGTCTTTCTTGTAGGCGGCGATAATGGCCTGAATGATTTTCTCGAGCATGAACGCCTTGGGGATGCCGCGGTCTTTCTCCAACAGTTCCAGCGCCGCGAAAATCTCCGACGGATTCATGCCCACGGGTTCTTTCTGCTTCCTGCCCTTCGTGCCTCTGCCTTTCATGGCCGATTCTCCTTACTCATGATACTTTTCACCACTCCACGCGCAGGCGTACCAGCGCCGTGTCTTTCTTCTGGAATGTCAAGGCGCGTCCCTTGACGTCGACCGTGACCGCGCCCGTGTCGGCGTCGTAGGCGGTCAGGACGCCCGGAAACTCCTTGCGCCCCTCCACGGCGCGGTAGAGCTTCACCAAGACCGGACTGCCCGTAAAACGCGCGAAGTCGTCCGGGCGCTTCAAAGCGCGTTCGGCTCCGGCGGAACCGACCTCTAATGTGTAACTGCCCTCGATGGGGTCGAGTTCGTCCAACTTGTCGGAGAGCTGGCGCGAAATGTCCTCACAGTCGAGAATGTCGACGCCGCCTTCCTTGTCGAGCAGGACGCGCAAATACCAAGTCCCGGCCTCCCGGACGTACTCCACATCCCAGAGTGTACAGCCCCGTCCGGCGGCGAGCGGGGCGGCGAGTTCCGCCGTCAGTTCCGTGATTTTCTTCATAGTCTCCCTCCCGGCCGCCGTACCCCGGCGGATTCCCGTGTGAACGCGAAATAAAAGAGCGGGTTCCGTGACCCACTCCGTAAATCTTCCGCTGACATGCAAGAGTATACCATACCCGGACGCGCTTTGCAAGAGGGTTTTTCACTTTTTTTTCTTTGTGAAAGCAATTTTGCCCCCTCCGTCGCTATGCGACACCTCCCCCGCAGTGCGGGGGAGGCACAAAGCCCGACATTTCCGGTAAAATTGTCGCGTTTTTCCTGTCGGCAGTCCCGCGCCGGGTGGGGCGATTCGTTCAGCGGTGACGCCGCCTCCACGCCAGCGCGGACAGCGGCACGGAAACCGCCGTCAGCACGGCCGCCGCCGCCGACATGACCCCCAGCAGTTCCGCAAAAACGTTGCCGACGAAAGCGGAATCCCGAACCGTCACGAAGCTGAGCCCGCCGCCGACGACAGCGGCAAGCAGGACAATTATCAGCGTACGTACGCCGCGGCTCTTTTCGGCGTCGAAGCGAAAATATATCGGCATTGTCATCGCCAGAAAACACGCCGCTATGGCCACTTGCGCCAGAATCGCCCGGAAATCGTCCGCTTCCGGTAGGACGCCGAACAGCGCGGCGGCGCACTGTACCAGCCAGCTAAGCCCCAGAAAGAACAGCATGGACAGCCAGCCCACGCAGTAGCGGCTCAGCACAATTTGGCGCGTGCTGTACGGCAGCATTAACTCCATGGCGTCCCAGTGACTAAGGTCGTCGTAGGCGAACGCCGACGACGGGAGCATGACCGCGTAGAGAATCGAAATCAGCGTGGCGGCACCGTTGTTCCCGAAGCGAAAGGCAACGACAATCACCGCGAACAACAGAAACTGCTTTTTCAGCACATAGAAGTCCTTGCGGATTAACGCTTTCATGACCGTTGCGCCTCCTTGACCGTGAAAAGTATAATGTCCTCGACCGTCGGGCGTTCGAGCGTCAGCGTGGACGGCGACGCGTCCCGGCGTACCAACGCCCTCACTCCGCCGTAGGCGCTGTCCTCGCGCCCGACAATCGCTTCCGCTAACAGACTGTCCGCCTGTTCGGCCGTGCCTCTGAAAATGCCGTAACGGTCTAACAGTGCGTCTTTCTCCTCGCAGAAAAGCAGTTTTCCCCTGTGCAGGAACGCGATACTGTCGCAGAGCTTCTCCAAGTCGCTGACGATGTGGGACGAAATCAGAATGGAGTGTGCGTCCTGAAGCGCGAACTCCCGGAACGTCTCGATGATTTCGTCCCTCACGATAGGGTCAAGCCCCGCCGTGGCCTCGTCGAGTACCAACAGTTTCGCGTTGTGGCTCAACGCGACGGAAATCGCCAGCTTCATGCGCATTCCGCGCGAATACTCCTTGAACGGCTTTTTTCCGGGCAGGTCAAACCGCCGCAGATACTCCGCGAACTGCTCCATATCCCAGCGGCGGTAGGTGTCGCGCATGACCTTTCCGACCTGTAACGCCGTCATGACCTCCGGGAAGTAAGCGTCGTCTAATACAATGCCGATATCTTCCTTAGCCTCGCGGAAGTCCGGCGCGTTCGGAGAGCGTCCGAGTACGGAAATTGCCCCGCCGTCGGCGCGTATCGCGCCCATGAACAGCCGGATTAGCGTCGTTTTGCCCGCGCCGTTCTCCCCGACAAGCCCGCAGACCGTCCCCTCCGGTACGCGCAATGTCACATCGTCCAGCGTGAAGTCACGAAACGATTTTGTCACATGCGACAGTGTGATAGCGTCCATTCCTCATTCCTCCTCCCACAAAATCCGCGCCGTCTCCCGGAAATCCGCGTACGTCATGCCGCCGTCCTTGGCCAGCCGGATGGCGTCGCTCAGACGCGCCTCCATGTCCCGGGCGATACCCTCCCGGACGCGTTCGGGGTTCCTGTCCGCCACGAAACATCCCTTTCCGGCCACCGTGTACAGGAATCCGGCGGCCTCTAATTCGTCATAGGCGCGCTTCGTGGTCACGACCGAGATTTTCAAGTCCTTGGCCAGCGCCCGGATGGACGGCAACGCCTCGCCGGGTTTGAGTTCCCCGGACAGAATCCCCGCCTTCAACTGCCCCGCTATCTGGTCGTAAATGGGACGGTTCGTCGTGTTGCGTATGATAATTTCCATGTCACCGCCTCCCGTGATTACTGTTTTCTCTGTATATGAACAGTATACACAGTATGAACAGTCTTGTCAAGAGGGAAACGAAAATTTTTCGAGCTGTGCGGTGAAATGAAAGGAGTTTTCACCTAATGTCAGCACCCCGCCCGGCGCGTTGCCGCGCAACAACGCCGCCATTTCTGGCGGCGTCGTTGTGTTATTTCTGGCGGTAATGGCTGAGGAAGTCGCCGAGGTCGCGCATAGCCTGTTCCATTTCGTGGGGTTCGGGGAGCATGACAATGCGGAAGTGGTCGGGCGTGGGCATGTCGAACCCGGAACCCGGCACCATAAAAATATGCTTCTCGTGCAACAGGTCAAGGGCGAATTGCTTGTCACTGGTGATGTTGAACTTTTTCACGTCGACTTTCGGGAACGCGTAGAAGGCGGCGTTGTTCTTGACGCAGGTCAGGCCGTCGATTTTGGCCAGTTCCCGGAAAGTGACTTCCCGCTGTTCGTAGATACGCCCGCCGGGTACCATCATGGACTGTGTGCTTTCGTTGTCGGCGAGCGCCGCCGGAATGACTAACTGTGTCAGCGCGTTGGAGCAGAGGCGCATAGCGGCCATTTGGAAAATGCCCTCCACATAGTCGTCGGCGCGTCCCTTGTAGCCGCTGATACACATCCAGCCGCAACGGAAGCCGCAAACAATGTGCGACTTGGAAAGGCCATTGGTGGTAATGACCATCAAATCCGGCGCGAGCGCGGCCGTTGCGTAATGTACCGCGCCGTCCATCAGGAGGCGGTCGTAGATTTCGTCGGAGAACAAAATCAGGTCGTTTTCCCGCGCCACTTGGGCAATGTCAAGGAGAACTTCTTTCGGGTACACAACGCCCGTCGGGTTGTTGGGGTTGATAATCACGATTGCGCGTGTACGTTTCGAGACCTTTTTCCGGATGTCGGCCACGTCGGGGAACCAGTTATTAGCCTCGTCGCAGGTGTAAAAGACGGGTTTCGCCCCGGCGATGTAGGCGGAGTTCGACCAGAGGGAGTAACTCGGCGACGGCATGAGAATCTCGTCGCCCTTGTTGCACAGCGCCAGCAGGCACATCAACACCAGTTCGCTGACGCCGTTGCCAATGTAGATGTCGTCCGGCGTGATATCCCGAACGCCCTTGGCCTTGTGGTAGGCGCAGATAGCCTCCCGCGCGGCGGGCATGCCTTTCAGGTCGCAGTAGGCCACGGCCTTGTCCACGTTGGCCAGAAGCGCGTTACGCACGCTCTCCGGCATGCCGAAGCCGAACACGGCGGGGTTTCCGGTGTTCAGGCGCAGGACTTTGATACCCTCTTTCGCCATGCGCTGGCTTTCCAGATAGAGAGACCCCCGGATGTCGGAATGGACGGGGGCAAGGTTTTCGGAACGCTGTACAATCATTGTGGACATTCCTTTCTGACAAACACCGCCGAATATGACAGAAGCCCCCATAAAGGGGGCTTTTCGTGGTGCGCGAGGCGGGACTTGAACCCGCACGTCCGTAGAGGACACCAGAACCTGAATCTGGCGAGTCTGCCAATTCCACCACTCGCGCGCGTTGGCAGTCCCGAAGGGAACTCAAAACGGGAATCGGCACGGAACGGGCGAACCGTTCCGCGACCGCCCGGAATGGTGCGGCTGACGGGACTTGAACCCACACGTCGCTAAAACACCAGCACCTCAAGCTGGCCTGTCTACCAGTTCCAGCACAGCCGCGTAACGCGTCCCTTTGAAAGACTGCGACGGCTATTATAAGGCAAAAGCACGGATTTGTCAAGTGTTTTTTTGCGAAAGTCGTCACAAAATTTGTCAACGGCGAAATTTTACTTGCATTCCCAGATTATGGAATGTATAATACCAGAATCGACAGCAATTGACATTCCGGAGCCGATTTCGTGTATTGTGGAGGTGTCAACATGGCCACAGTGGAACAAATTCTGACGTTGGCGCGGCAAGAATTGGGCTACCGCGAATCCCCGGCCAAGAGCAACCGAACCAAGTACGGCAAGTGGTACGGGCTGGACGGGAAACCGTGGTGCATGATGTTCGTGATGTGGATATTCCATCGGGCGGGGGCGTCGGCGCTGTTGCCGATTCGCACGGCGTCCTGCAGTGACTTCATGGAGGCGGCGAGGGCGGCCGGAAACTGGCACGGGAACGCCGATTTACAGCCCGGCGACCTTGTGATTTTCGATTTCCCGGGCAACGCGTCCGACGCCGAACACGTCGGCATTGTGGAGGAACCCGGCGACGATGCCGCGTACGTGTTCACGATTGAGGGCAACACCAGCAACGACAACCAGTCCAACGGCGGCATGGTCATGCGTCGCAAGCGGAAACGGTCGTTGATTGTGGGGGCGTTCCGCCCGGCCTACGAGGCCGGGGACGGGAAGGAGCCGGAGCCGGAAAGCGTCACGCCGGAGCCGGAGGCCGATAACCCGGACGCCGACCAGTACCTCTACGGGGAGCCGGAGCCGGAGGCCGGGGACATGGTGGCGTTCAAGGGACATTCCCAGTTTTCGAGCCCGTACGACGACGCGGAGGCGATTCCGGCGGCGGCCTGCGCGGCGCAAGTCGTAGCGTGTTCGCGGGGGGCGGCGCACCCGTTCAAACTGTACGGAACGGGCGTCGGGGCGTGGGCGGACTTCGACGACGTGAAACCGCTTGACCCCCGCGCCGCGCCGAAAATCTGATAAAACAGCGCCCCCGCGTGACGGCGGGGGCGTTCCGCGTTCAGTTCGTGTAACAGCGGTACAGAAACGTCACAATCTGTCCGCGCGTGCAGATACGTTCCGGGGAAAAGGTGCTTTCCGTGGTGCCGTTGGTGATTCCGGTATTCAGCGCCCACGCGACCGCCGGGGCGTAGTCACTGTCCGGCGGAACGTCCGTGAAGCGGTTCACGACGGATTGCATGGACGCGTCCTGCTCCGGACAGCCCGCCAGTTTCCAAAGATACGTCACGGCGTCGGAACGCGTGGAGGCGTCCTCGTCGTTGTAGAGGATGTCGCGGGGGATGAGGCCGTTTTCGTACGCCCAGAGGGTACCCGGCACAACGGCGTCTAAAAGCTGTTCGGTCTCCGGGCAGCCGTTGGCGCGCCACAGAAACGTGAGGACGTGGCGGCGCTTGCACGGTTCATTCGGGGAGAACGTTTCCGGGGAAGTCCCGCTCGTAATGCCCCAGCGAACCGCCCAGCATACGGCCGGATAGTAGCTCGAACTGGCCGGAACGTCCCGGAACGTCAGCGCGGTGTCGTAGTCCTCGGTATCGGCCAGCGCGAAGGCGGGAACCCAGTGGGCGTACAGGGTGTGGCTCTCCAGCCGGAACAGGGGCGCGTTGTTCACGACGCGCTCCCCGCCGCGCGGGTGCGTGTACCAGCCCTCGAAGGCGTACCCGGCGCGGGTCGGGCGGGGCAGTTCGCCGTAGTTGCCGCCGTCGGGAATGGCAACGGAAACTTCTTGGAGTGTGCCGCCGTTGGGGTCAAGCCTGATTTCGTACGCGGCGGCCGCCCAGTAGGCGTACAGGGTCTGGTCGGCGCTCAGGTTCACCGCGGTGTTGGCGGTCACGGCCGCGCCGGACGCGGTGTGCCAGCCCTGAAACACGTACCCGGCGCGGACGGGTTCGGGCAATTCTCCGTAGGCTCTCCCGTTCGTGACTTCCTTACTGCTGACGGGAACCGTCGCGCCCGCGCCGTTGGCAAGAAATGTGACGGTAAAGGCCGGGGCGTCCGGGAGCGCGGAATCCGGCGGCGCACTCTGGCCGTCGTCGGCGGTCACGCCGTCGACAATGTGTCCCTGATAAATGGGGGCGTTGTCCGTGCCGACAATATGCCCCTGCGACATCGGCACGGCGTCACTCAAGGCACCGTCGAGCATGTGTCCCTGAAAAATCCCGTGTTCGGCGGCGGAGGCCGCCGGCGGGACAGTCATAAGCAACAGAAGCGTGAGTATCACGCCATAAATCCGTTTTTTCACAGAATCTCCTCCCACGATACAAATTTCACATTGCGCCGCGCCCCGGGCGTGGAACCCGGAGCGTGTGCCGCTCAGGCGGCGGCCTCTCCGTAACAGCGGTACAGGAAGGTGACAATCTGTCCACGGGTGCAGGTTTTGTCCGGGGAAAACGTGGTGTCCGTGGTGCCTTTGGTAATCCCCAGATTGACAGCCCACGCGACCGCCTGCGCGTACTCGCTATCCGTGGAAACGTCCGTGAAGTTGTCGAGAACGTCGGTCAGAGCGCTTCCGCGAATGGCGGGGCTTTTGGCGAGCTTCCAGAGGTACATAACGGCCTCGGAGCGCGTGCAGGCGCGGGAGGCCTGATATTTGTCGGGGGAAATCATGTTGTGTCCGTACGCCCAGAGCGCGGCCTTGCCGAAATCGGACTGCGCGTCCAAGTCCTTGAAGGGGTTGCTCCCCTGATAAATCGGGGAGTGGTTGGCGCGCCATAAGAACGTCAGAATATGGCTGTGCTTGCAGGGATTATTCGGGGAAAACTGCTTCGGGTTGTAGGAAGTGCCTTTCGTGATGTTCTGCGCCACCGCCCAGCAAACCGCGTCATAGTAGGCCGAACCCTGCGCAACATCCGTGAACGGGAGGAAACTGTCGACCCTTTCGTGAGCGCCGTCTTTCAATTGGGTGGTGGGTACTTCGGCTTCGCCGAGTTTCAAGGAGGCGTTGCTGACGTTATCGCCGTAAAGGGTGCCGTCAATCTGCACGAACGAAAGCGGGTTGCTGTCGTTGGAGACCATCAAAGTGGTGGTGCCGCGCAGTTGCGCGCTTTTTTCGGTGTTGGGGAGGGTCGAATAGAGTTCAATTTCGTACTTCGCGCCGGGGTCGCCGAGTTCGACGGCGTTGAGGTTGTGGGCGTCGTCGACGTAGAAGGTCACGCTCTTGGCGGCGGTCGTGACCGTCGCGTACTGCTTGACGTGAACCATAGTCGCCTCCAGCATGCCCGGGTCGTTGTTGACGACGGTGTACTGGTGTCCGGTCGGGAGCCAGACGTAGACACTGGTATCATTGACGACGGGGACAAGCGGCGCGTCCGCCGTAATGGCAAGCTCCACCATCGGATACACGTCCGATTCGGAGGTGTACACCACGCCGTCCTTGATTTCCACCTTGTTCGCGCCGTACTCGTCCGTAATGGTCGCGTTCTGGGAGTTAATCGTAAGGAGCTGCTCCTTGCTGTTGCCGTTCACGTCGGGGCGGTTGACCCACGTCTGGTAAAAGTCGCTGTAGGGGACATAAGATATCCAACTGCCCTTGGCGTCGTACTTGGGACCCCAGTCCTGATTGTCGTTCATGCGGTAATACCAGCGGAAGTAATGCCCCTGCTGGTCTTTTTCGAGGGTAATCCAGCGGTCGGGGCCGGGGAGGTTGCAGTCGTAGACCATGATTCTCGTCTCGGTCTCGCTGTACTCCACGACTTTGTAGCCGATTAGGGCGTGCGCCTGCCCGGTAATGCCAATGGCAATCAGCACGGGGTGGTCTTTGCTCCGCTGGAACGCCCGCACCTCCGACACAAGGTCGTCGTAGCGGTCTTTGTTCTTGGCGTAATCGTGCTGGATGATGGAGTCCTGCTGGCTGACCTGAATGGCCTCAATGAACTTTACAAGCTCGTCGTTCTCGAGGTTGTCAAAGTCCACCATCAGTTCTCGGGGCTTGCCGGAGACGGGCAAAAGCCCGGTCTGGTTTATCTGCCTCTGGTGCTGGTAGAGTAACGCCGCCACGACCGCCATGCCGTAACAACTGCCCTTCCACTGCTGGGCGCTGTTGTAGTAGGCGATTGCCTGCGCCGTCTCGTTGAAAATCTCGGTGTAGCGCTCGTAGGGAATTTTATACGGTTTCCCGTCGTCGTCGGCGCAAGCCTCGTAGCCAATGCCGGGCATGTTCTTGTTGGTCACTTCCTTGTCGGAGTTGACGAACGGGAAAGCCAAGTCCTCCCAAGTGACTTCTGTTTCCGCAGCCGCCGCTTCGCGTACGTACTGTTCCGTAAACGCGGGGATATCGGCAGCCCCCGCCGTCACAGTCGGCACCGTCTGCGCGGCCAGAAGAAGCCACACCAATATTACATGGAATAATCGCCGTGCCACCACGACCTACCCCCTTCAAATGGTATCCCGCTTCCTAACATAGAAGCATATGCTGTGCGTGTTCCAATTATGACAGAAAATTTTCAACTTGTGGTGAAAAGTTCCGTCACGCAAGGCGCTGGTAAAGTCCGTAGATAATCAGCGCCACGTCGCCGCGGCTCATCATCTGCTGTCCGTCGAAACAGCCCGTACTCTGCCGTATGACAAGCCCCTCGCGGGTGGCAAGCGCAATCTCTGATTGCGCCCACTCGTCCACGGTGTCCGTAAACTCCCCGGCGAGATATTCGGCGGGGTTCTCGGGCGGCCAGTAGCCCATTTCGGTTTCCAGAATGCGGCCTAAGATTGTGTAAATCTGGGTCTTGCTGATAAGTTTCTCTCCGCAGAAGTGTTCCTCGTCGTAGCCCTTGATGACGCCGTGATAATAGGCGGAGGCGATTTCGTGGTAACATCCGTGTTCCTCCGTGACATCCACGAAGGGCGACTTCAGGGAGTTGTTGACGCGCCCCAGAACCCGCATGACGAACGCCACGAACTCCGCCCGCGTCACGGCGCGTTCCGGGTGGAAGGTGTTGTCGGGGTAGCCGTAGACGACGTTGACGCGCGCCAGCGCCTCCACGGCCATGCGGATTTTCCGGTCTTTGTCGGTCAGGTCGGAAAAGGTCACGTTGCGCTTGCCGAAGGTGTAGACGTCGCTGGAATCCAGCCGGGCGTCGAGTGTGCGGGAGGCGGCGTTATAGTGCGCGGGGGCGTTCTCGCCCGTCGCGCCGCGCACCGCCAGCGTCGACGGCTCGTTACTGCCCGGATTCATGGAGAGCGTCAGCGGCGCGGAGAGCTGTCCGTCGGGTACGTCAACCCGCACTTTCGGCACCCCGTCCTCCCCGCGCGTTATCGCCACGGAGATGTAGAGCTTATACGGCGCGGGGTCGTTCTCGTCGGGGCGGAGTTCCCGCTTGAAGTCGGCGGGGCGGAAGGTGACGGAAAACGCGGGGGCGGTGGTTTTTGTCACTTTGATTTTCTCGGCCGCCGTATCCAGTATATCGGAGTGGATGACGAGTGTGAACGCGGAGGCCTGCGTTTCGAGTGTGGCCGTGGCGGCGACCGCGCGCGGCAGGGAAACGCCGCTGTCCGTCAAGGCCTTGGCGGCTCCGTCGCGGACTTGCCGCGCCGCTTCGGTCAAAGTCGAAAGCGTGTCCTTGGAAATGTGAATCACCGCCGCGTTGTTTGTCTGGCGAACCGCCGCCGCCACGGCGGTTTCCGCGAACAACACCGCTTGATTCACGTCCGCCGGGTTCCGCTTCTGCTGTTCGGTCATGGAGTTGGCCTGACGGCTGACCGCGTCCAGCGCGCTTTCGGCGCTGTTGACGGAGGTCAGAAATTCCGTGTGAAGCGTGACACTCGTATCCACGGAGACCGCGTCGTAGGCGTTGAAGCCGGGTCCCGACGCGAAACCCCGTGTTTGCAGGAACGTCACCGCCACGCAGGCCGACAGAGTTGCACACAATCCTTGTTTCCAGAGCTTCCAGAGTCCTTTCTGTTCGCGTTTGATAGTAACCACCTTCCCCGTTAGTTCTGCCAAATCTGGTAGATGAAGCTGTCCTCCGGGTCACTGAGCAGGAGCCGCCCGCGATTGTCCAGCGCGAGAGAACCCTTGACATGCGCCGGGAAAGCGAAGTCAACCCCCGCGACGGTTTCGCCGGGTTCCAGCGTCCGGATGTTGACCTTGCCGGAGTTCAGGACTTCCGGCGTGACGCCCGCCAAAGTCTCGCAGGCCGTGGCGCGGTCGCCGTCGACGGCCAGCGCGCGAACGGTGCCGTTGTCGAGTACGTACAGCCGCCCGTTTTCGGGCAGCAGGGCGGTCGGGTAGGAGAATGTCGCTTGCCCTTGGTCGTTGAAAGTGTGTTCGGCCTCCTTGCCCGCGAAAACGCGGAATTCCTGCTCTCCGCTTCCCAGACGCAGGATGATTCCCTTGCCCGGCACGGACACATACAAATTATCGTCCGCGTCGAAGGCCATGCGGGATTCCCGCATGTCGTCGACCGAGTAGTCAAAGTCCTTTGCCCACTCCGGGGGGCCGTAGCGGTCGGCGTCGCGGTCGTAGGAGAGCTTCTGAAGCGTCGCGTTGGCGCTCCCGGGGGCGTCGTAGAGCCGGATGAACCACAGCACCCCGCCCCGCGAAAAAGCGAAGTCCGGCACCGTCGCCGAGAACGCGCCCACGTCCAGCCGCCCCGACACGACCTCCGCCTCATGGTTCCGGATACGCAGGAAGAACGTGTAGTATTTGTCGTTTTCCACCTCCCGGTTTTCCGCGAGGACGTACAAATCTGATTCGAGATTCCGCACCATCAGGGCGTTGTAGCGGCTGGCCGGAAAAGGTTCCGTGAAAGCCTGTCCGTTTTCAAGGCGGCGTACGCGGTCGCTGTCGGCGACGTATACGCTGTCGCCCGACGCGCTCAGGCAGGCCGGGGACACGAAAGAGCATTCCGGCAAGTCGCCGTCCTCGTAGACGCGCTCCCCGTTGCCCGCGTAGACGGAAACCGTTGTGTCCGCGTACGTGAGGACGGCGGAGGCCGGGACGACCTGCTTTGCCAGAAGTGTCGAGAGCGCCACGCCCGCCAACAGAAGCAAGACCGCGATTCCCACATAGAGCCGCTTCCGGAACAGAATAAAGATACAGATTGCCATCAGCACAAGGGCAATCAGGAAGGCGGCGGACACCAAAACGAAATTGCGTTCCGCGCTGTTGAGCAGGGGAATCGCCGCGCTGACAATCGACACCAGACCCGAAATGAGAGCCACAATAATTTTCGGGTCAATTTTTTCTCTGATTTGGCGGTCTTCTTCCATAGGTTCATGGCTCCTTTCCGGAAATAGTGTGCGCGAGCCGCTCCGGGGTTCCGGCGGGACAAAAGGGACTTTTGTCAAGCGCACTATAACATATTTTTCCAGCGTTAGCAATAGTTTTTTTGGCAAAAAATTACATTCAGGTCAAATCTTTTTCCTATTTTTGGAACAAAGTAAAAAACGCTTCCCGCTTCCGCGCCGGGAATCGTCAAAAATAACAAAAGCTCCCCTTGCTGACAAGGAGAGCTTGGGATGAGGTTCCATTTTTGACAAAATCGGCGCGTTCGCGGACTTATCCGCCGAGATAGGCCTTTTTGATTTCGGGGCTTGCAAGCAGTTCCTGCCCGGTTCCGGTCGTGACGACTTTGCCCGTCTCCAGCACGTAGCCCCGGTTCGCAATCGAAAGCGCCGCCTGCGCGTTCTGCTCCACTAACAGAATCGTGGCGCCCGTTTCGTGCAGGTTCCGGATAATCTGAAATATCTGCTCCACCAGAATCGGGGCAAGCCCCATGGACGGCTCATCCAGCATTAACAATTTCGGGTGGCTCATCATGGCGCGCCCCATCGCTAACATTTGCTGTTCGCCGCCGGAGAGCGTGCCGCCGATTTGCTTTCGGCGTTCGCGCAGACGCGGAAAGAGTGTGTAGACCTGCTCCAAGTCCTCCGCGACGCCCGCCGGGGGCTGTGTGAACGCGCCCATTTCCAGATTCTCCTCCACGGTCATTTGCAGGAAAATCCGCCGCCCCTCCGGGACTAACGCAAGTCCGCGCTCCACGATTTTGTGGCACGGGACGCGCCGCAGATTTTCGCCCAAGAACGTCACGCTTCCCGTACGGCTCCGCAGAATGCCCGAAACCGTGTTCAGCGTCGTAGACTTCCCCGCGCCGTTCGCCCCGATGAGCGTCACAATTTCGCCCTCGCACACCTCGAAAGAGACGCCTTTAATGGCGTGGATACTGCCGTAATAGACGTTCAAATCCTCCGCTTTCAAAATGGGTTCTTTACTCACGCGCCGCGCCTGATTCAAAAAACGTAGTCAAACGATATAAAAAATATTCAATGAATACGTTTTTGCTTTTTCTCGTTTCAACCTGTTCCGTTTCCCAAAAGTTTCCTTTACGGTAATCCGGTTTGTTTAACAGTCCACGAGCGTAAATTCCCGACAATCCATCGGTACTAAGCTAAAACGTACTGCGTCGTATCGCGTATGTTCAGAGCCGCGTTCAAATCTCTGTCAATCAGTTTCCCGCAACATTCGCAGACATAAGAACGGTCGGAAAGTTTCAAGTCCGCTTTCAGCGTTCCGCAGAAATGGCAGGTTTTCGAGCTTGGATACCATCTGTCAACAATGCGAAGCGGAATCCCATGGACTTTGCATTTCCATGTAAGAAAATCCCGGAATCCATAGAAATTCTGTTGCGCCACGGCTTTTGACAAATGGCGGTTCTTCATCATACCGCGCACATTCAAATCTTCAATCGCCACAAACTCCGGCTTGGCTTTCACCAGAGCGGCGACTGTTTGCCGCAAATAATCTTTACGGATACAGTCAAGGCGATAGCGGAGTGTTTGAACTTTCAGACGCTGTTTTTGATACCGTTTGCTTGAATCTTTTCCTTTCTTTGAATTTTTCTTCTGACTTTCGCGTTTTCTCGAAAGCCGCCGCTGTTCCCGTTTGAGCTTCTTTTCCAGTTTTCGGACTTTGCGTGTGTGATTGATGTTGGGAAATTCGCGTCCGTCGCTGACAACTGCCAAAGACTTGATTCCCAAATCCACTCCTATGCCCTCCGTTTCCGCTGGAACGGGTTCCGGGTCGGGGATTTCCACCAGCACAGAGCAGAAAAACCGTCCCGCGTGAAGAGAAATAGTGCCGGAATGAATGACATTTGCCTCCATTGGAAAGTATCCATACTCTTTCAGCGCAACCCATCCAAGGCCGGGGACTTTGATTTTGTGCCGCTCGCAGACAATCGGCTGTTTCGCGCCGTTTCTTACAAAGTAGTAGGACGGCTCGTTGACGCCTTTCTTCTTGAAGTTCGGGTGAGCGGCAAGCCCTTTAAAGAAGCGTTGATATGCCGAATTTGCGTTGATTATCACCTGTTTTGCCGCTTTGGCGTGCGTTTCCTTAATCCAAATCTTATCCGGGTTTTCGGAAAGATACGTGTGATTCAGCCATAAGGAGAAGTCATAAGCACCCATGTACTCCTGACCTTCCTGATACCGCTTATCCGCTTCCGCTAAAAACAGGTTATAGACAAATCTGCAAGTCCCGATTGCCTTTAACAGAGTGACGCGCTGTTCCGGCGTGGGCTTAATCTCTGTTTTCAGGCTCTTTAACAAGGCTCTCATCTCCTTTATTCATAAATACGTCTGAGTATCTATGAACGCATTTGTTCATATTTCCGATTGCTTAACATCGCCTCCTTCCTTTTTGCCGAGATAGGCTTCAATCACCGCCGGGTTGGACTGGATGTCCGCCGGGGTTCCCTTCGCGATAATCCTGCCGAAGTTCAACACGCAGATTCCCTCACAGATGTTCATGACAAGGCTCATGTCGTGTTCAATCAGCAGAACCGCGATTTGCAGCGTGTCGCGGACTTTGCGGATGTTCTCCATGAGTTCGGCCGTCTCAGACGGGTTCATGCCCGCGGCGGGTTCGTCCAGCAGTAACAGAGAGGGCTTTGTCGCCAGCGCCCGGACAATCTCCAAGCGCCGCTGCGCCCCGTACGGAAGCGCCCCCGCCTGAATGTTCGCTAACTTCTCCATGGAGAACAGCGACAGCAATTCTAACGCCCTTTCGTGCGCGGCCTTCTCCTCGCGCCAGTAGCCCGGCAGACGGAAAATGCCGCTCCACATGCTGTATTTCATGTTCGCGTCCATGGCCACTTTTACGTTGTCCTCCACGGACAGGTTGTCGAACAGGCGGATATTCTGGAACGTCCGCGCGATTCCGGCGCGGTTGACCTGCATGGTGTTCATGCCGTGGGTGTCCTTGCCGTTCAGGAGTATCGTCCCCTGCGTCGGCTGGTAGACTTTCGTCAGCAGATTAAAGACCGTCGTTTTCCCCGCGCCGTTGGGGCCGATAAGCCCTGAAATTTCCGTGGGGCCAATGATGATGTTGAAGTCCTGTACGGCATGGAGGCCGCCGAACGAAATGCCGAGGTCAACGCATTCCAGCACGGGCTTCTTGTTGATATCCCTGTCCGGCACCATGCTTCCGGACGGGACGGGAACCAGTTTCGACATTTACGCCGCCGCCTCCTTTTCCTCGTCGTCGCCCTGTAGCTGAAACTGCCCGGTCTGCCGGAAACGGTTGAAGAAGCCCTTGACAAACGGGTGATTCGCCGTCAGCATCATCAGAATCAACAGCACCGCGTACAAGAGCATACGGTATTCGGCGATAGGCCTCAAGGCCTCCGGCAGAATCGTCAGCACGGCCGCCGCGATAATCGACCCGAGCATGTTGCCCAGTCCGCCGAGTACCACAAAGACCAGTATCAGAATGGACGTGTTGAAATCGAACTTGTTCGCCACGACCGTGGAGTAGTTCATAGCGAACAGCGCCCCCGCCGCGCCCGCCAGCGCCGCCGAAGTCACGAACGCCATCATTTTATACTTGATGATGTTCACGCCGACGCTCTGCGCGGCTATGTGGTTGTCGCGGATTGCCATAATGGCGCGCCCGGCGCGACTGCCCACCAGATTGAATATCACAATCAGGGATATCATAATCAGGATAAACCCGGCCGTGAAGGTCGAGATTTTCTGAATGCCGCCTATCCCCATGGGACCCTGTATGATTAAGCGCCCGTCTTTGGCCGTGTTGGTCACGTCCTCCAAAAGGCTGATATGCACGCCCCTGCTGTCCACGCCCAGATACAGGTTGTTGAAAACGGCCTTGATAATCTCCCCGAAGGCGAGCGTCACAATGGCCAGATAGTCGCCGTTAAGCCGGAGTACGGGAATCCCAATCAGGAACCCGGCCAGAGCCGCGAACAGTGCCGCGACAATCAGTGCAATCGTGAGGCGTACGCCCGGAACCGGAACCGCGTCCTGCAGCGCGATAGCCGTCGACGTGCCGAGGAACGCCCCCACGCTCATGAATCCGGCGTGGCCTAACGACAGTTCGCCCAGTACGCCCACCGTCAGATTCAGCGACACCGCCATGACGACATAGGCGCAAATCGGCACGAGCATGCCGCGCATAGTCGCGCTGAGTTCGCCCCGCGCCTGCAACACCTGCAAGGCGGCGTACGCGCCGATAACTAAAATATAAGTCAGGAAGTGAAACGGAGATTTTTTCATGGTGTCACCTCACACCTTTTCGCGGACGGTACGCCCCAAAAGCCCCGTCGGCTTGACCAGAAGCACGACAATCAGCACGGCGAACACAACGGCGTCCGAGAGCTGTACCGAAATATAGGCCTTTGCGAAGATTTCCAGCACGCCCAGCAGTAAGCCGCCCAGAAACGCCCCGGGAATGGAACCGATTCCGCCGAACACGGCGGCGGTAAAGGCCTTAATGCCGGGCATGGAGCCTGTAGTCGGCACCAGATTCGGGTAGGCCGAACACAGAAGCGCCCCGGCAATGGCGGCCAGTCCGGAGCCAATGGCGAATGTCAGGGAAATGGTCGCGTTGACATCAATGCCCATTAACTGCGCGGCGGCCTTGTCCTCGGAACACGCCCGCATGGCCTTTCCCATTTTGGTGCGCCCCGTGAACCACGTCAGCCACAACATAATGACAACGCACGAAATGATAGTCACAATCGTGACGAACGACACCGACACGGAACCGATTTGCACACTGCGCAACGTGACGGCCTCCCCGGCCTCGTTGACGCTCTTGAACACGAAAAAACTCGGAAACACTTTCGGACTGGACGACCACAGAAGCAAGGCCGCGTTCTGCAGAAAGTAACTGATTCCGATAGCGGTAATGAGTACGGCCAGCGACGGCGCGGCGCGTAAGGGCTTGTAGGCGAGTTTCTCGATGGTCACGCCCAACAGCGTACACACGGCCACGGCGGCACAAATCGCAATCAGCGGCGCGAACACCGCCAGCGCCCCCGGCAGTTTCAGCGCGCCGAAGGCGTAGAAGCACACATAAGCCCCCACCATAATCACGTCACCATGGGCGAAGTTTAACATTTTCGCGATACCGTAGACCATTGTGTAGCCCAGCGCGATAATGGCGTAAACGCTCCCCAGACTGATTCCGTTAATGATATGGTTCAGGAGCTGGTACCCGCCCCCGCCGGAAGTCAGACTGCTGATGAACTGAATTATAAAATTCACGCGAAATTCCCCCCGCACACAAAAATAGAATATCGGTGCATATCCGAAAAAGCGTCTCATGGATGCTTTCTCCGATATGCGCCGTGGCCGGAACGACCCGAAGGCCGTTCCGGCTGTCAGCGGGACGCGTTACGGCGCGTCCCCTCGTTTATCAGTCCATGCCGACATACGCGCCGTTGGTGATGACCATGCCCTTGGGGGACTTGGACACAGCGCCGGTCTCGTCCCACGTCAGGCCGCTTTCCGTTCCGGTCAGACCGTGGAAGGTCATGGTTGTAAACTGCTCTTTCATGAGGCCGTTAATGGTGGCGGCGTCCATGTCGGGCGTGGCGTTGGCCGCCGTGAGCGCCTGACAGTAGGCGTAGACGCAGTCGTAGCCGTCGGCGGCGAACTGGTTGGGCTTCTCGCCGAAGCGCTTTTCATATTCGGCCACGAACTTGGCGGTAGCTTCATCGCTGGAGTCGGCGTTGAACGGGGTCAACAGCATGACGCCCTCGGCCAGCGACGCGTCAAAGCCCTGCATGGTCAAAATGCCGTCCATGCCGTCGACGCCGAACCACTTGGGCGCGTAGCCCATGGCGCTGGCCTGCGCCAGAATCAGCGACGCCGGCTCGTAGTACATGGGCAGGAATACCAAATCGGCCTCTTTGGTCTTGGCGTCGTTGAGCTGTACGGAGAAGTCGGTAGCGTTGCCGTCGGAGAAGGTCTGGTCGCTGACGACTTCCAGCCCCTGCGCGTCGGCCTCTTCAAGGAACGTGTCGCGGATACCTTTGGAGTAAACGTCGTCGCTCTTCCAGATAACGGCGATTTTGCTGCCCAGATTCTGCGTGCCGATGTACTCGGCGGAGGCGGTGCCCTGATTGGGGTCGCTGAAGCACATCTGGAATACGTTGTCTTTCCCGGCAATCGTGGCGGGGGAGGACGCCGACGGCGTCAGCGAGAAAATGTTATCGGCGAAGGATTCGGCGGACGTGGCCTCGGCGGGCTTGGAGGTCACGGAGCCAAGGGAAATCTGCATGCCCCAGTCCTTGAGGGCGTTGTAGGCGTTGACGGCCTTTTCGGCGTCGTGGGCGTCGTCCTCGTAGCGGAGGTCGAACTTCACGGCGCTGTCAGAGGCGTTGATTTCGTCGACGGCGATTTGCGCGCCGTTCTTGGCGGCGTTGCCGTAAATGGCCGCGCCTCCGGTCAGCGGCCCCGTGCCGCCGAGCTTGAAAGCGCCCTCCACGGGAGCCGCGGGGGTGGGTTCATTGGGTGTGTCGGCGGGTTCGGGGTTGGTTTCGGTTTCGCCGCTTAACTCCGCCTGTTCGTCGGGGGCGGCGGTGTCGTCGGGCGTACTGGGTTCGGCGGGCGTACTGGTCTCGGTTTCGCTGGCGTCGGTATTCTCCGCCGGAGCGCCGCCGCAAGCCGCCAGCACGAACAGCATGGAAAGCGCAAGCAGAGCACAGAGTAATTTCTTTTTCATCGTATCTCCTCCACAGTCAGATTATACAAACGGGACGGCGCGCCGCCCCGCCGTATCCGTCACTTGAAACAGCGGTACAGGAACATCACCATTTGCGCCCTTGTGCAGGGGTCGTGAGCCAAAAAGGCGTTTTCGGCGAGGCCGTTCGTGATTTTCTCGCCGACCGCCCAGCGGACGGCCGTTTCGTAGTAGTCGCTGGATGTAACGTCTTGGAAAGGCAGGTCTTTGGAGTCGTCGACCTCCGGGGAGCCGACGGCGCGGTAGAGAAAGACCATGGCCTGACCGCGCGTAATGGCACCGTCCGGGTAGAATCCGCCCTCGTCGGTGCCGCGCGTGATTCTGCGCTCGGCCGCCCAGAGTACCGCGTCGTAGCAGTACATATCCGGCGAGATGTCCGGGAACGGGTTCCGGAAATCGGGGGACGGTTCCGGGGAGCCGGAAGCGCGCCATAAAAACGTCATGGCCTGTCCGCGCGTACAGGGTTCGTCGGGGGCGAAAAAGTCCCCGAACATCCCGCTGATGATTCCGTTTTTCTCCGCCCACTGCACGGGCTTGTAGTAGAAATGATTTTTCGGCACGTCCTCGAAGGCCGGGGAGCCGCCCCGGTTCAGGAAGAAGAACACGCCGACGCCGATTCCCGCCAGCAGAACCACCCCCGCGACAATTCCGATAATAAGTTTCTTAGGCATAAAGCAGGCCTCCCGTGTCTCTGATGTCCGTGTCCGCTGACGGCCGAAAGTGTGTGCGATTTCCCGGCATTTGGCAATCTTTTCGGGAAAACAAGCCCGTGGATTTTATGAAAACCGATTTTATTTTATCGTTTTCCCCGGAGAAAGTCAACTGTAGACGGCTGTCGAAATGCACAGAAAATCCCGCGCGGCGTCCCGAAAACTGTTTCTTTCGCCGAACGCGGGAGCGTCACGGCAGATTCCGGCGAATCAGGCGGCGGCGGTGCCACATCGACGGCGCGAAAAGCAGTATCATCGGGAAAATTTCCAGCCGCCCGACCAGCATATTGAACGACAACAGCAGTTTGGACGCGCTCGAAAACGCCGCGAAGTTGCCCGTTGGCCCCACCATTTCCAGCCCGGGGCCAATGTTGTTGATACACGCGCTCAGCGCCGTGAACGTGGAAATCAGGTCGAAGCCCTCCAGCGAAAGCAGGAGGTACGAGAGAACGAAAATCATCAGGTACACGGCGATAAACGTATGCACGCCCTGAATGTTGCGCTCGGGCAGGGGCTTTCCCTCGAAGCGCACCGACGCGACCGCGTTGGGGTGTAACATCTTTCGCATGTCGCGGACGGAGGCTTTCACAAGGATAATGAGGCGGTCGACCTTGATTCCGCCGCCCGTCGAACCCGCGCAGGCTCCGATGAACATTAGCACGGTCAGGACGGCGCGGGAGAACGCAGGCCACGCGTTAAAGTCCACCGTGGAAAAGCCGGACGTGGAGATAATCGACGCCACCTGAAAGTAGGAGTGCCGCAGAGCCGTGAAGAAAGAGCCGTACATCGACGTAAGGTTTCCGGCGATTGCCAGCACCGAAAGCCCCACAATGCCCAGAAACGTCCAGAGCGTTTCCGACTTCCAGACCTCCGCGAAGCGCCGCATAATCAGATAGTAGTAGAGATTAAAGTTAATGCTGAACAGAAGCATAAACGTCCCTATGACGACATCAAAAAAGGGGTTGTCGTAGGCTCCCACGCTCAGGTTACGGTTACTGAACCCGCCCGTTCCGGCGCTCCCGAAGGCGTGGACGCAGGAATCAAAGAACGGCATGCCGCCCAACAGCAAAATTACGATTTCCAGCGCGGTCAGCGCGGTGTAGATTTCGTAAAGAATCTTGGCGCTCTCGCTCATGCGGCTGACGAGCTTCCCGACCGAAGGCCCCGGCACCTCCGCCCGCATGAGGTGCATGCCGTGGCCGTCCGACATCGGCAGTACCGCCATGACGAACACCAGCACGCCCATGCCGCCGACCCAGTGCGTGAAGCTCCGCCAGAACAGGATACCCTTGTGCAGAGGCTCCACCGCCGGGAGAATGGAAGCCCCCGTCGTCGTGAAGCCCGATACCGTCTCGAAGAACGCGTCCACAAAGCGCGGAATGTCGCCGGAGAACACGAACGGCAACGCGCCGAACACTGACAGCAGTACCCACGCCGACGCCACGACCGCGAAGCCGTCGCGGGCGTACAGGGCGGTATCTTTCGGGGCGCGGAACCCGAACGGGAACCCGACCAGCGCCAGCAGGCACATTGTCGCGGCGAACGGCCAGACGCTTTCCCCGTAGACAAGCGCCGTCAGCAGGGACAGCGACATCAGCGCCGCCTCTGTCAGCAGAATGCGGCTCGTTACACAGGCAATCATGCGATAATTCATAGCAAACACGCCCCCCGCGTTACCGCAAAAGGTCTTGGATTTCCTGAAGGTGCAGGCCGCTCGTGACGGCTATCACGTCGTCGCCGGGCTGTATGGCGTCGCCGCCGGACGGAATCACAATCTGCCCGTTGGCGCGGACGATGCCCGCCAGCAGGACGCCGCTTTTCATGTTCAGGTCTTTGAGGGGGACGCCCACGACGGGCGCTTCCGGCGGCACGCCGAATTCCAGCGCCTCCACCGCGCCGTCCACTAAGTGGTGAAGCGTCTTGATTGTCATGCCCGACGCGCTCTCCATGGCGCGGATGTACTGCACGATTAGCTCCGCCGTCACGCTCTGCGCCGACACAATGCTGTCAATGTGGTGTTCCTCGGACACCAGCTCCACCAGCGAACGGCGGTTGATTTTCGCGATAATCTTGCACGCCCCCCGGCTCTGCCGCGCCGCGCTCATCGACATGAGTATATTGGCCTCGTCAACGCCCGTAATCGCCACAAAAGCGTCCGTTTCCAAAAGCCCCTCCTCGCGTAACAGCTCGTTGTCGGTGCCGTCACCGACGATGACAAGGGCTTTCGGGAGGCGTTCGCTGATTTCCACGCACCGCGCCTCGCTCTGGTCGATAATCTTGACGCTCATGCCCATGCGCAACAGCTCTTCGGCCAGATAGTAGCACATCTTGCTTGCGCCGACAATCATGACCGACGACGCCGTTTTCCGGAATACGCCCAAGTGTCGGAAAAACTTTGCCAACTGGTCGGGCGCGGAGGTCAGGTAGATTTTGTCGCCGGTTTTCAAAACAAAATCGCCGGACGGAATAATCGTCTGGTCTTTCCGCGCCACGGCGCAGACAAGCACGCGAATCCGCGTGTTCCGGTAGAGGTCAAGCAGGCTGATTCCGTCGAGCGCGGAGTTTTCGGGCAGACGGTACTCGACCAGCTCCAAGCGGCCTTTTGAGAACGATTCAATTTTCATGGCGGCCGGGAAGCGTAAAATTCGCGAGATTTCGCGCGCCGCGACTTTCTCCGGGTTGATTGCCATGGACAGCCCCAGCTCCCCGCGCATGAAACGCAACTGCTTTTCGTACTCCGGGTTCCGGATACGCGCTATTGTGTGGGGGACGCCCAGCTTTTTCGCCACCAGACAGGCAAGGATATTAATCTCGTCACTGGTCGCCGTGGCAATCAGCAAATCGGCCTTTTCGGCTCCGGCCTCGGTCTGTATCTCGTAACTCGCGCCGTTGCCGCAAACCGCCATAACGTCGTAAACGTTCACGATATTGTCGACCAGTTGCGCGTTCTGGTCGATGAGGGTAATTCTGTGTTCGGTGATGAGCTGACGCGTGAGGGTGAGGCCGATTTTGCCCGCGCCCACGATGATGATATTCATACTCAAGCCCTCTCTCGTTGATTACACCGGAAACAGGTCTTCCGGCACGATGATATCTTGTACCGGCACGGCGCGCCAGTCAAACGCCGACAGCAGTTCCGCGACGCGTACGGGTTCCGCCGTGGGGTGGAAGCCCGCCAGAAACGCCAGTTTCCCAAGAACCGAACGCGCCCGCAGTACGGACAAATTCAGGTCACGGTCACGCTTACTCAGCCGCCGCCCGTCTTGCGCTAACAGTAACGGCACATGGTAAAACGTCGGCGGCGTGAGACCCAAGAGGCGGTACAAGAGCAGTTGCCGCGGCGTCGACGAGAGCAGGTCAGACCCGCGTACGACTTCCGTCACGCCCATGTCGGCGTCGTCGACGACCACCGCCAGTTGGTACGCGTACAGGCCATCGGAACGGCGTAACAGGAAGTCCCCGCAGTCACGGCGCAGGGATTCCGTGTACGTCCCCATATGGCCGTCGCGGACTGTGATTGTCTCGTCCGGGACGCGCAGACGGTACGCCGGGGGACGCTTTCCCGTACGTTGCGCGACTTCCGCCGCCGTCAGGTTGCGGCAAGTGCCGGGGTAGACCGTCTGCCCGTCGGAACGGTGCGGGGCGGCCGCCGCGTGGAGTTCGGCGCGGGTGCAGAAACACGGGTACACCAGTCCCAGCGCCCGCAGACGCTCTAACGCGTCCCTGTAAAGCGCCGTCCGCTTACTCTGTTCGTACGGCGCGTGTACCCCGCCGACGGACGCGCCCTCGTCCCACGTCAGCCCCAGCCACTGGAAGTCGTCCTGTAGCTGTCGCGCGTATTCCGGCGTACAGCGGCGCGTGTCGAGGTCTTCGATACGGAGTACCACGCGCCCGCCTTGTTTTTTCGCGCTCAGCCACGCTAACATGCTTGTGAAGAGGTTCCCGATGTGTACGCGGCCGCTCGGCGACGGCGCGAAACGTCCCGTTGCCGCGTTCACAGCGTCCGCAACACTTTCATGACCCCGTCCTCGTCGTTGGACGCGGTCAGATGCTTGGCGACTTCCCGGATACCGTCGCAGGCGTTGGCCATTGCGTAACTCTCGCCGCAGGCCTGTAAGAGCGTGTAATCGTTCATGTAGTCGCCGAATCCCATGCACTCCGCCGGGGAGATGTGGTAGCGCTCCTGAATGCTCCGAAGCGCCGCGCCCTTGCTTACCGACGCGTTGGCAAGGTCAATCCAGTCCGCGCCCGACACGACCGGCTGTAGACGCGGTTCCAGTGTCCGGAAGCGCGAAACGGTTTCGGCGGCGCGGCGGTTCTCAATGTACAGCGCGACTTTCACAATGTCGTCCTCCCCGACGGCGCTTTCCAGCGCCTCCCGGAACGCCAGACGGCGATAGTACATTTTGGCCTCGCGTTCGACGGCCTCCGGGGCGCGCGCCATCCACGCCGAACGCACCCCGCACAGAATCGGACTCACGCCCGGAAGCCCGGACGTGACGCGCAGACATTCCAGTACGTCCGCGGGTTCCATGACGTTCCGGTACAATACCGCGCCGTTCTCAAAGACCAGCGCGCCGTTTTCGGCGATATAGAGCAGTCTTTCCCGGACGGTGCCGAAATTGTCGTAGAGCGTGTAATACTGCCGCCCGCTTGCGATTGCAACCCGGATTTCGGGGTGAGCCTCGACCCACGTTTCAAAATCCGGGGGAAGTTCTTTTCGACTGTTCAGCAGTGTGCCGTCCATGTCCGTGGCCACAAGTTTTATCATAAGCGTTTCCTTTCCAAAATTCGTGCCTGTACAAACACGCGGTTTTGTGCTATGCTCCCTCCAAGAACTTCTATGCGAAAGGAGTGTACCCCATGAGTGAAGAACCCCGTACTTTCGGCTATCTATGCCCCGCGTGCGGAAAGCCGGTCGTCGCAAGCCGCGACGCGTTCACGCTGGCGGCGTCCGACGCCGCGATTTCGTGCGAGTGCGGCGGCGCGGTTCTCCGGACGTACTACGACGGCGAACGGTATCAGATTTCGGTGCCGTGCGGGCTTTGCGGCGGCACCCATACGGCGGTGTGTACGCCCGGGCAGATGTTGCGCGGCGCGGTCGCGCTGGCTTGCGCGAAAACAGGCCAATTCAGTTGCTTTATCGGCTCCGCCGGAACCGTCGAACGGCAGATGAAAGAATTGTCGATTTTAGCGGAAAAAGAGCGGCAGGACGCCGGGGAAACCGCGTTTTTGGACAACGTCATCATGTACGAGGTGCTGTCCGAACTGAAAGACATTGCGGCGCGTCCGGACGGGATTACGTGCCGCTGTGGCGGCCGCAGCTGGAAAATGCAAGTCCGGCGCTCCGCCGTGGATTTGATTTGCGCCGAATGCGGCGGACGCCTCCGGATTCCCGCCGCCACGGACAGAGACCTTGACGACCTGTGCTGCCACATGAAACTGGTCATTCCCGGCCGGACGGGCTGATTACGGCAAGCGCCACGCAATTTCCGCCGCGCCGGAAGCGCGTAAAAAGGCGTTTGTCTTGGAAAAGGGGCGGCTCCCCAGAAACGCCGGAACGTCCGCGCTTGCCTTGGACGCCCCCAGCGGTGACGGGTGGCTCGAACACAAAAATTGTTTCGTCTCCGTGGGCGGACGCAACCCCGCCTTTTGCGCGTGGCGTCCCCATAACAGGAACATCACCGGCTGAGGCAATTCCGCGCAGACGCGCAGTAAATCCGCCGTGACGGTCTGCCAGCCCCAGTCGGCGTGACTGCCCGCCGCCCCGGGGCGTACGGTCAGAATCGTGTTGAGCAGTAACACGCCCTGCTCCGCCCACGGGGTCAAATCGGGGCTTGTCGGCGCGGGACAGCCGATGTCCGCGCACAGTTCCTTGAAGATGTTCCGCAACGACGGCGGGACTTTACACCCCGCGTTCGCCGAGAACGCAAGCCCGTTGGCGACGCCCGGCGTATGGTAGGGGTCTTGTCCTAAAATCACGCAACGCACACTTTCGGGCGGCGTGAGTTGCAGGGCGCGGAAAATCTGCTGTCGCGGCGGGAGTACGGTTTCGGCGTCGGCGCGGCGTGACAGGTTCGCGGCCTTGTCCAGCGCGGCCGGGTTCATCCGTGCCGCCCACGCCCCCGGAATGCCGTTATTGTCCGTCATAGGCCGCGATATCGTCGAAAATGACGGGTATCCGTGACCGGAAGTCGCGGAGAAGCGCGGCGGCGGTCTGCCTCATTTGGGGATGTGCGGCGGCGGCCGTCCGGAGTTTGAAGAAGTGCCGCCACTCCCGGAGATTCATGGTCACGACGATTTCGGTTTTCAGACTGTTTGGTAAAACGCTCCGCGCCTCTTGGGGCGTCGCGCCGAGTTCCAGAAGCCGGAAATAGTCGCGCTCCGCGGCCTCCATGGACGCTTTCCAGACCGCGAACGCCGGACTGTCCGCAGTCCAGAAACACGGCCGGATGAACGTCAGTTCGTTTCCGAACTTGTCCTGACTGTAGTTGCAGTAGCGCGTACTCTCCTGACTGTAGCTGGCAATCCGGTGGCGGACAATCTCGTGGCTTACGCCCCGGTCGCAGATAACCAGTACGCTGACTTTCCCGTGTTCAATGACGGATTCGTGTCCGCGTGAAATCAGATTTTGCAGGAATTTCCGGTAGGACGTATCGGAGATGTTGCCCTCGCTCTTGTAGCAGATACGCCCCATGCGCTCAATGCTCTTAACCATTTCGAGGCCGTCGAACGCCTCCAAAAATTCGTGGGATGGTTCGATAATTCGCAACTGTGGCACTCCTTCCAGACAAACGGGGACGATTTCTCGTCCCCGTCGGCGATATGATGTGGTATTTACTTGGACAGGTCCGCCGCGATAGCGTCGGCCAGCGCCTCCACGTCCGCCGCGTTCCGCTCACTGCAACCGGAAGTGACGGTCACGCTGACATCATCATGGATAATGGTCATGTTCTTCATGCCGGACAGCGCTTCCTTGATGAGTTTGCCGGACTGAATCGCCCACGAACCATTCTCGATAATGGCGCAGGTGCGGTTCTGGACGTTCAGCGCCTTCATGTCCGCGAGGAAATCGTGCATGGGCGGGAAAACGCCCAGATTGTACGTCACCGACGCAAGCACGAGGTGACTGTACTTGAACACGTCCGAAATCAGATAGCTGACATGCGTACTCGACACGTCGTAAAGGCGGGTGTTCGTGACGCCCTTTTCGGCTAATTTCGCGGCCAGAAGTTCGGCGGTGTTCTCCGTGTTGCCGTACATGGACGCGTATACAATCATGACGCCCTTTTCCTCCGGCGTGTACGTACTCCAAAGCTGGTGTTTGCCGACGATGTAGCCGAGGTCTTTTCGCCACACGGGGCCGTGAAGCGGGCAAATATACTTGATATCAATTTTCGCGGCCTTTTTCAAGACGGCCTGCACCTGCTGGCCGTACTTGCCGACGATGTTTGCATAGTAGCGGCGGGCGTCGTCAATCCACTCGCCGTCAAAGTCGAACTCGTCGGCGAAGAGCTTGCCGTCGAGGGAGCGGAACGAGCCGAACGCGTCCGCGCTGAACAGTACGCTGTTGGTGGTGTCGTAGGTCATCATGACCTCCGGCCAGTGTACCATGGCGGCCGTGATAAAGGTCACGCTGTGCCTGCCGAAAGAGGCCGTGTCGCCCTCCTTGACCTCCCGGACGTTGTCCTTGCCGATTTCGTAGCCGAAGTTCCGCAGGAACGCGGCGGCTTTCGGGGTCATAATCATTTGCACGTCCGGCCAGCGCAACAGGATTTCTTCCAGCGACGCGGCGTGGTCGGGTTCCACATGGTGAATGACCAGATAATCCAGCGGCCGCCCGTTCAATACGGCCTTGACATTCTCGATAAACTGACGGCCTACCGCCCAGTCGGCGGTGTCGAAGAGGACGGTCTTTTCGTCCAGCAGGACATACGCGTTATAGGACACGCCGTGGTAGAGGGGGTGGATGTTCTCGAACAGCGCCAGACGGCGGTCATTGCCCCCCACCCAGTACAGGTCGTCCGTTACTTTGCGATAACAGTTCATGAAAAGTTCCTCCGTTTCTTTTTACAGGCCGCTCATTTTCTCCATGTACTCCGGGGGGAAGGGCGGCTGTGCAATCGGCTTCATGGCAATGGACATCAGCTTGAAGGGGTTATCGTCGGCCGCGACACGGTTCGACGAGAGCGCCCCGCAACGGCGGCAACGGTGGATTATCGCCCATTCGCCCCCCTTGCGCACCCAGACCGCGACAGGCTCCATAATGCCGCCGCAGTCGGCGGCGCGGTCTCCCGGCTCCGTGTCCAAGTGGAGACTGTGCAGGCAGTTCGGGCAGTGATTCCGGTGTCCGCTCCCGGCACCGTCCGGGGACACGTTCCGCCCGCACACCTTGCAGACAAACGGCTTGTTGCACGGATGGGTCTTGTAGTAACCCTTTTCATACTGGATTCGTTTGTTTTCACGGTTCATTGGAAATTGTTCCTCCTGAAAGATGATTTTCGGGAGGTCTTGCGCGTACCTCCCGGTCAGCGCACAATTCCCAGACAGTTATTCGTGTTTTTCAAAAGGCATTCTCCTTAGATTTGTGAATCAGCCCCCAATGTCGTTGAGAAACTGTCCATAGCATATTGTCGACGGACATTCCGTCCATCAAAGCCCTAAACGCTCACGCGCTTTTTTGTGTCCCTGTTTCGCGGCGCGGCCGTACCATAAACGCGCCTTCGTTTTATCACGCGGCAGGCCTTTTCCGTTCTCATAACACCAGCCAAGGTTGTACTGCGCGTAGGCGTTGCCCTGTTCGGCGCTGAGTTGATACCATTTAACCGCTTCCCTATAATCCTGCGCCACGCCGTTGCCCATCTCATAGCAAAAGCCAAGATTGCCCTGGGCTCTTGCGTTGCCCTGTTCGGCGGAGCGGCGGTACCACTTGACCGCTTCGGTGTAGCTTTTGGCCACGCCGATTCCGGCATCATAGCAGTAAGCGAGATTGCACTGCGCTGTTGCGTCGCCCTGTTCGGCGGAGCGGCGGTACCACTTAACCGCCTCGGCTTTATCCTGCGCCACGCCGTTGCCCATCTCATAGCACAAACCGAGATTGCACTGGGCTCTTGCGTTGCCCTGTTCGGCGGCGCGGTGGTACCACTTGACGGCTTCGGTGTAGCTCTTGGCCACGCCGATTCCGGCCTCATAGCAGTAAGCGAGATTGCACTGCGCGGTGTCGTCGCCCTGTTCGGCGGAGCGGCGGTACCACTTAACCGCCTCGGCTTTATCCTGCGCCACGCCGTTGCCCATCTCATAGCACAAACCGAGATTGCACTGGGCTCTTGCGTTGCCCTGTTCGGCGGCGCGGTGGTACCATTTGACGGCTTCGGTGTAGCTTTGAGCCACGCCGATTCCGACCTCATAGCAGTAAGCGAGATTGCACTGCGCGGTGTCGTTGCCCTGTTCGGCAGCGCGGCGGTACCATTTGGCCGCCTCGGCTTTATTCTGCGCCACGCCGTTGCCCGCCTCGTAGCAATATCCGAGATTATTTTGCGCGTCCGGGTTGCCCTGTTCGGCGGCGCGGCGGTACCATTTGGCCGCTTCGGCGTAATCCTGCGCCACGCCCCGCCCGTTCTTATAGTAAACGCCCATTTGGAATTGCGCGTCGGCGTCGCCCTGTTCGGCGGCGCGGCGGTACCATTGGAACGCTTCGGCGTAATCTTGCGCCACGCCCTGCCCATCCTGATAGCAAATGCCAAGATTGTACTGCGCTACCATGTCGCCCTGTTCGGCGGCGCGGCGGTACCATTTGACCGCTTCGGCGTCACTTTGCGCCACGCCCCTGCCTCTATCATAGTAAACACCGAGTTTCAGTTGCGCGTCCGGGTCGTCCTGTTCGGCGGCGCAGCGGAACCATTTGGCCGCTTCGGCGTAATCCTGCGCCACGCCTTCCCCATCTTCATAGCAAACGCCGAGATTAAACTGTGCTACTACGTCGCCCTGTTCGGCGGCGCGGCGGTACCATTTGGCCGCTTCGGCGTCATTCTGCGCCACGCCTCTGCCTCTGCCATAGTAGACGCCGAGTTTGCGTTGCGCGCGCGCGTTGTTCTGCTCAGCGGCACGGCGAAACCATTTGAAGGCTTCGGCGTAATCCTGTATTACGCCCTCTCCTTCTTCATAGCAAACGCCGAGATTAAACTGTGCTACTACGTCGCCCTGTTCGGCGGCGCGGCGAAACCATTTGGCCGCTTCGGCGTCATTCTGCGCCACGCCTCTGCCTCTGTCATAGTAGACGCCGAGTTTGCGTTGCGCATTGGCGTCGCCCTGCTCAGCGGCGCGGCGAAACCATTTGAAGGCTTCGGCGTAATCCTGTGTTACGCCCTCTCCTTCTTCATAGCTATAACCGAGATTAAACTGCGCTACTACGTCGCCCTGTTCGGCGGCGCGGCGAAACCATTTGGCCGCTTCGGCGTAATCTTGCGTCACGCCCTTGCCCTGCCGATAGCACCAGCCAAGGCTCGTCCTCGCGTTGGCGTTGCCCTGTTCGGCGGCGCGGCGGTACCATTTGGCCGCTTCGGCGTAATCTTGCGCCACGCCCTTGCCCTGCCTGTAGCGCCAGCCGAGACGCATTTGGGCGTCCGCGTCTCCGGCTTGCGCGGATTTTATCAGAGCCGCGACTTCAGGGCTGACGGACGGCGGCGGCGTCGGCTTTGTGACGGGAGCCGATTGCGCGGACGGTGCCTCGCGCGTGAAGTCCTGATAAACGCTGCTGTCCCATCCCAGCATGCCCGCCAGCCAAGACAGAACCATCCCGGCGACTTCTTGACTTATCCAGAGCCTGTCCATCAGTAATATACGGCAACGCTGAAGGCAGGCTGTTTTTTCCTGGTCGGATTTCTCATCCGCGTCGTACAGAGATTGACCAACTCCGAGATTCAGCGTATTTTTGACCAGTTCGCGCTCTTTCACAAATTCCGACGCGTAATCGCTAAGAATCGCGTAGAAACGCATGGGATTTGTCAAAATCTCTTTTCCATGCTGGGAAATCAACAGGGACAAGGCCGCTTCAATGCCTGTTTTCTCTGTAGTCTTTTCTTCCAGGAGGCTTGCGCCGCAAAAGGGGCAGATTGTCACTGTTTGCGCCGCGTTCCAAGACGCACCGCATTTGGCGCATTTCATATGTTCCATACTCCTTTCGGTTATTAGGGCTGTCCAGAGCCTCGCGTATCCATCCACTGGCAACTGCCCATAGCATAGCGGAAAATCACGGATTTGTCAATCAAAATCGCAGAGAAAGCGTCAGCGCGGACAGCGTTTGACGGCATTCCGGCCGCCGCGTCCGGAATAATGACGGTTTTTCGCCCACGCCGCGCGCCGGATTCTGTACACTTTTTCATTGCAAAGCGCGGACAAGCCTGTTATAATGGCCTTACTACGGAAAGGAGGCCTTGAAGCATGAAGAAATACATTGCGGAAGGCATCGGGACTATGGTGCTGGTCGTTCTGGGTTGCGGTACGGCCATGCTCGTGGGCTGCGACGCCGCCAACGGCGGCGGCTACATCCTCACGGCGCTGGCGTTCGGCCTGTCCATTGTCGCTATGGCCTACTCCATCGGCAACATCTCCGGCTGTCACATCAACCCGGCCGTGTCGCTCGGCGTCTACATGAGCGGCGGTCTGGACATGACGGACTTTGTCGGCTATGTCGTCTCGCAGTGCGTGGGCGCGCTGGTCGGCTCCGGCCTGCTGGCGGTGATTTTCGGTATGGGCGGCGTCGAGGACAAAACAGGCGGCCTCGGCACGAACGGCCTCGCGGGCGTCAGTGGCAACCCCGTCGCCGGACTGCTCGTCGAAATCGTGCTGACCTGCATTTTCCTCCTCTGCATTCTGGGCGTCACGTCCAAGAAGGCCAAGCACGGCTCTTTCGGCGGACTGGTCATCGGCCTGACGCTGACCGGCGTCCACATCCTCGGAATCGGCCTGACGGGTACTTCCGTCAACCCGGCGCGCAGTCTCGGCCCCGCGATTGTCGCGGCCATGACCGGTAACGCGGCTCCGTTGGGCAGTCTGTGGGTGTTCATCGTCGGCCCGCTGGTCGGCGCGGCGCTCGCGGCGGTTATCTACAAGGCGCTCGAAAACTGACGGACAGCGTGACGGCGGGACATTCTCCGGAATGTCCCGCTTCTTTGTACTTTTCGCGAAAGGATGAACCTGCATGAAAGTCCGCCGACACTTTTACTTTTCCGGGCGCGTTCAGGGCGTCGGATTCCGCTACCGCGCCACGTACGCCGCCCGCGCCGCGAAACTCACCGGGTGGGTCAAGAATCTGTACGACGGCCGGGTGGAAATGGAAATTCAGGGCGACGACGCCCTCATTACGCGCCTGCTCTACGACCTCCGGAAAGACCGCTTTATCCGTATCACGGGCATCGAGAGCGAAGAACTGCCGCTGGTCGACAACGAGCGCGATTTCCACCCAACCGGATACTGAACGCCAGCACCACAAGCGGAAAATGTTTCCATGTTCTCCGAAAAATGTTACCAAATTGTAATTTTCATCCGGCCTGTCCTGTGGTATAATGGAAGCGGTCGAAAAAGGGCAGGACGGACTTCCCTACAGGGGCGGTACGTTTTGTTCTCTGCTTTCATACTATCCTTGTGGTTCGGAAGGAGAATGTCTATGGAAAATCAACTTTCTACAAACTCCGGCGCGGACGGTATCGGTACCCCCGACACGGTACCCGGCGGCGGTGCCGGGAGAACCGTGTTCGCCATTGTGCGTACGGTGCTTGCGGCGTTCATTATCGCGGGCGTGATTGTGTCCGCCGGGTACGCCGGGCTTTGCGCCTACGCCGCGAACGGGAAAACCATCTGGCCGGGTATCAGCGTCATGGGCGTGGAACTCAGCGGGCTGACCGTCGAGGAGGCCGCCAAAAAACTTGACACTTTCATCGACAAGTCGCAGGTTGACCTCTACCTTTACTATATTCTGGACGAAGGGACTCACGTTGAGAACTACCGCCCCGACACCCCCGATTACTCATTCCCGCTCCGTGACTTGGGCTTCTACCCCGACACCATGTCCATCGCGCAGGAAGCCTACGACATGAACGTGACAAACCCGGAATTCCTCTCGCTGGGCTGGCGCTACCTTACCGGGGAGGGCGAGACCGAGTACAGCCCCGAATTGTCCGTTGACCCCGAACAGGTCACCTTGCGCGCGCAGGAGGCCGCCGAGGCGCTCAGCTATGACCCCACGCAGACCGAGTACGGCATTGAGGGCGACGCGCTCCGCGTGACGCTCCCAAAAAACGGCCGCTCCGTCCCCGCCGAACCCATTGCCGAGAAACTCCAAACCGTTATCCGGAACGCCCCGGATTTCGCGGTGGATATCCCGTATTCGGCGGTGCCGCATGAGGCCATGACGGTGGAGGAAATCCACGAAAAGGTTTACATTCCCGTTAAAAACGCGTGGTTTGACCCCCAAAAGTGGGAAGTCGCCCCCGGCGAAAACGGCATTGACTTCGACATGGAGACCCTCCGGACGCTCATGGAAGAGGCCGCCGCCGGGCAGACCGTCGAAACACAGCTCATCTACGGCGAACCCAAGCTCACCTACAACGATTTGAAAAACGTGGTATTCCGTGACCTGCTGGGCGAGGCCAGCACGAAAGTGTCCGGCACGGCCGCGCGCGTCAACAACGTGAAACTGGCCGCCAAGGCCATTAATAACGCGGTCGTCAACAGCGGCGAAACCTTCTCCTATAATGGCCGCGTCGGACGCCGCACAGCCGCCAAGGGCTATCAGGCCGCCCCGGCGTATATCCAAGGCCTCACCGTCGACGAAATCGGCGGCGGCGTCTGCCAGCCGTCCTCCACGCTCTACCTTGCCTGTCTGCGCTCCAACATGCAGATTACGGAGCGTTCCCCGCACCGCTATGTCCCGGCGTATATCCCGCCCGGCATGGACGCCACGGTTTCATGGGGCGGCCCCGATTACAAATTCACCAACAACACCCCCTATCCCATCATCATCAAAACCAAATACGCCGACGGCTACTTGACCGTGCAGCTCATCGGCACCAAGACCAACAACAACACCGTCAAAATTACCAACGAGTTCATTTCGTCCACGCAGTGGAAGACCGAGTACAGAACCGACCGCAGTCTCCCGAAGGGTACGCAGAAAGTCGAGGTCACGCCCTACACCGGAAAGACCTACAAGACCTACCGTAATATTTACGACGGCAACGGCAAGCTGATTTCCAGCAAGTTCGAGGCCACCAGCGTTTACAAAGTACGCAATCAGGTGATTGCGCGTAACCCGTGACAAATTTCCCCGCCCGATTCCGGGCGGGATTTTTATCTGCCCCACCCGGCGCGTATCGCCGTAAGGCGGCAGAGGGGCGGAGCGCAAAATCACGGGTTGACTTTTCCGCGGGCATTGACTACAATAAGCGCGTATTTTCTCTTACGGAGGGCTTACCTTATGGCAAAGGAACAGAAACAGGTCGACGCGATTACCGATATGGAGCGGGATTTCGCGCAGTGGTACACGGACGTCTGTACCAAGGCCGAACTGATTGGCTACACGAGCGTGAAGGGCATTTTCATCTTGCGCCCCTACGGCTACGCGATTTGGGAGAACATCCAGCAGGCACTCGACCAGAGATTCAAGGCCACCGGACACTGTAACGTGTCCATGCCCATGCTGATTCCGGAATCCCTGTTGCAGAAGGAGAAAGACCATATCGAGGGCTTCGCGCCGGAATGCGCGTGGGTCACAATGGGCGGCAGTGAGAAGTTAGAGGAACGTTTGTGCGTACGTCCCACGTCCGAAACTCTGTTCTGCGAGCATTGGAGCAAGATTGTCCACTCGTGGCGGGACTTGCCCATGCTGTACAACCAGTGGTGCAGCGTCATGCGCTGGGAAAAGACGACGCGGCCTTTCTTACGGCACCGGGAATTTCTGTGGCAGGAGGGTCACACACTCCACGCCACCCCGGAGGAGGCCATCGAGGAAACGGAACGGATGTTGGACATTTACGCCGATGTGTGCGAAAACCTGCTTGCAATGCCCGTCGTGAAGGGCGTCAAGACCGACAAGGAGAAGTTCGCGGGCGCGGAACGCACGTATACATTAGAGTGCATGATGCACGACCGGAAGGCCTTGCAGAACGGCACAAGCCACTATTTCGGGGACGGCTTCGCCAAGGCGTTTGACATCAGCTTTTCCGACAGGGACAACCAGCGCCGGACGCCCTACGAAACGTCGTGGGGCATTACCACGCGGACAATCGGCGGACTCATCATGACCCACGGCGACAATCACGGCCTTGTGTTGCCGCCGCGTGTCGCGCCGACGCAGGTTGTTGTGATTCCGGTCGCCCAGCACAAGCCCGGCGTGATTGACGCGGCGTCGGCGCTGTGCGGACGCCTCCAAGACGCCGGAATCCGCGTCAAGATGGACGCGTCCGACAACTCCCCCGGCTGGAAGTTCGCCGAGTACGAAATGAAGGGTGTCCCGCTCCGCGTGGAAATCGGCCCGAAAGACATGGACAAGGCGCAGTGCGTGCTTGTGCGCCGCGACAACGGCGAGAAGACCTTTATACCGCTGTCCGGGCTGGAGGAAGCGGTAAAAAACTGTCTGGAGGAAATCCAAGCGAACCTGTTCGCCAAGGCCAAGCGGAATCTCGACGAACACACGTTTGATATCTCGACGCCCGAAGAGGCCAAGGCGATTGTCGAGGGGGAAGGCGGCTTCCTGCGGTCGAAGTGGTGCGGCTCCCGCGAGTGCGAGGAGGCCATGAAGGAACGCGCCGGGGTTTCGTCGCGCTGTCTGCCGTTCGCGCAGAGCGGCACGGAGGGGACGTGTCCGGTGTGCGGAAAGAAGTGTACCACGGACATTTACTGGGGCGTTGCCTACTGACTGTGTAGAAAATGCTGGAAAATCCGGTATTTTCCGGAAAATCCATGGCGATTTGGGCGAAGCTGTCAAAATCTGTTGACATTCCGGGCAATCGGAGTATAATAAACAAGGCATGATAGAGGCGCGGGGCGATTGCTTCCAGACCCGCGCCAGTACGCAATTCCTGAAGCGTGGACAGATGGCGGAACGCTGTCATGATTTCATAAAGGCGCTTCCACGGGAGAAAGGCGTCTTTGCATGGTGAAGTCATGGCTCTGTCATGACTTCGTTTTTGTTAAGGAGTGAGACGCAATGAGAAAAGTGTCGCGGCGGCTCATGGCGCTGTTGCCCATGATGTTATTGCTTTGCGGCCTGCTGACGGTTCCCGCGTTCGCCGAGGGGGAGGAAGCGGCCACGAACGCGGCTCTTTACGGCACATGGTGGGCGCTTGTCCCGCCTGTCATCGCCATTTTTCTGGCGCTGGTCACGAAGGAGGCCTACGGCTCGCTGTTCATCGGCGTTGTGGCGGGGGCGTTTCTCGCCAGTGACTTCCACCCCGTCCGGACGCTCAACACTATCATTGAAGACGGGTTTATCGCGTCCGTGGAGAGCAACGCCGGAATTTTTATTTTCCTTGTCCTCTTGGGCGTTGTCGTGGCGCTGATGAACGCCGCTGGGGGTTCCGCCGCGTTCGGGCGCTGGGCGGAAAAAAATATCCACTCCCGCGTGGGCGTACAGCTCGCCACGTTCCTGCTGGGCATCCTGATTTTCATCGACGACTATTTCAACTGCCTGACCGTCGGCTCGGTCATGCGCCCGGTGACAGACCGCCAGCGCGTCAGCCGTACGAAGCTGGCCTACCTGATTGACGCGACCGCCGCCCCGGTGTGCATGATTGCGCCCGTGTCCTCATGGGCGGCGGCGGTGTCCGGCACCGCCGAGGACTTGGATACCGGTATCAGCGGCTTGCAACTCTTTATACGCGCCATTCCCTACAACCTCTACTCCCTGCTGACGTTCCTGTTTATTCTCCTGCTGGTTCTGCTGGGGTTCGACTATGGCCCCATGCGCCGCTATGAGAAACTCGCCATTCGCAAGGGCGATTTGAGCGCCCTGCCGGGTTCCCTTGAGACCGAGGACAACCCCCGCGGGCGCGTCATTGACCTGCTTCTCCCGGTCGTACTCCTGATTATCACTTGTACGCTTGGCATGCTGTACGTGGGCGGCTTCTTCGGCGTGGACTGGTGGGGCGGCACGGACTACAAGTGGGACATTATCGGCGCGCTGAGCAATACGGACGCCTTTATCGGGCTTCCGTGGGGCAGTATTATCGCCTTGGTTCTGGTCGTGGCCTACATCGTCTTTCGCGGGTGCCTGAACTTTCAGGAGGCCATGTCCTGCGTGCCGAAGGGCTTTAACGCCATGGGTTCGCCCATTATCATCCTGACGCTCGCCGTCAGCCTCAAGACCATGACCAACGACAAGCTGGGCGCGGCGGAGTTCGTACGCGTCGCCATGGAGGGCGCGGCCGAACACCTTTACAGCATGCTCCCGGCCGTGATTTTCCTTGTCGCGTGCGTGCTGGCGTTCGCGTCGGGTACGTCGTGGGGAACGTTCGGTATCCTGATTCCGATTGTGACCGCAATGTTTCCGGAGAACAACCCCCTGATGATTATCGGCATTTCGGCCTGTCTGGCCGGCGCGGTGTGCGGCGACCACTGCTCCCCGATTTCCGACACCACCATTATGGCGTCCGCCGGAGCCCAAGTCGAACACATCAAGCACGTTTCGACGCAGTTGCCCTACGCGCTGACCGTCGCGGCGGTCAGTTTCGTGGGCTACATCGTCGCGGGCTTCTTCCAAGACTTATATTTAACATGGGGGATTAGCGCCATTGTCCTGATGGCCGTTCTGCTGATTCTGCGGATTGCGGTCTTTTTCATCGAACGCGTCGAGCGGAAGAGGGACGAGGACGAGGCGTTACGCGCCGCCGCTATACGCGCCGAGGAGGAGGCCAAACGCGCCGAGGAAAGTTACTCCCTGATATCGGAGGCCGAGGCCACGGCCGCGACCGCCGCGCGGGAGGAACCGCCCGCGACGTGGAATCCGCCGCCGTCTCTGACTGCGGAACCCGATTTGACCGAGGACGCGTCGCCCGTCGAGGAATCGTACGCGCCGCCACCCCAAGAAAATGAATCGGCCGGGGAAACCGCACTGCTGGACGACGCCGAACCGGAACCGGAAGCCGAAACGGAATCAGACGTTGATTCCGAAGCGTCCGGGGACAAAATCGACCTCGCCAAGTCGTAACACAAACGGAAACCGTCACCGGAGAGGAAACGCCCCCTCTCCGGTGATTGATTCATGGAAAGGAGTACCGTATGAAAAGAATCAGATGGAGCGCGTGTATTTTGTCGCTTGTCCTGCTTCTGTCGGCCTGCGGACAGAGCGCGGCACCCGCCGACGCGGACAAGGGCAGAGTGCCGAAAATTTCGGACAGCTTCGCGCAAACAGACCAAGCCCCGGCGGATATGTCGGACGTGGAGAACAACGGCGGAGAGTACGTCCGCGTCGGGGAACGGGTCTATTTCCGCAAGTACGGCGCGGCGGCGTTCGACACGCTGGCGATGTTCGGGGAGTTCGTCGCGGGCTGGAACGCCGCTGGGAACGAATCCGAAATTGTGTTCCGTGACCTGAAAACCGGAGCCGTCAAGACCGCGTTCAAAGATACGGGTTACGGCGGCCTGTACGTCGCGGACGGCGCTTTCTACCTGCAAGAGCGTATCAATAACCAAGATTACGTCGTCCGGTACAGTCCCGACGGCGCGACCTGCCAGACCGTCCGGCAAGGGACATTACTGGGTATCACGGACAGCGGCCTTTTGGCCGTTCAACAGTACGAGGGCGAAAGCACGTCCTTTTCCTTCTACCGCGACGGCACGGAAGTCGGAAGCTATCAGTCCGAGACGGGCTATCTGTACGCCGGACTTTCCGACGACGGCCTGTTTCTGCTGAACGTCGAGAACAAGCCCGAAACCGACGAGGGCGCGGTTTCTGTCTGCACGCTCTGGCAGTTGACGCCCGACGGTAAAACGCTTCTCTGTCTGGGAACCCTGCCCGAAACCGATTACATGTACGGCACGGAGCCGGAACAATTTGTAACGTCGGGCGCGCAAATCGGCCTTGTCGTCGGCTACTACGCCGGAACCGGACACTTCCTCAATGACCTTGCCGTGGTGACGGCGACGCCCGGCGCGGAAAACAGTCTGAGCTTGTTTGACACCAACGTGGATTCCGAAATCTATTTTCAAGAGGAGTATCTGCCGCGCCTGTCTGTCGGCGAGGGCGGAGACATTGTGTCCGTCCCGTACCTGCCCGGAGAGGTTCAAATCGGCTGGGAGGAGGAAAACAAAGGAGATTTGCGGGTCTACGACGGCGAAAAGTGGCAGACGTTCGCTTGGGACTTCTTGCCGGAACGCCCCGACGGTTCCGGCTATCAGCGGGTTTCACAGCAACTGGAATGCGTCGGCGGCACCGTCTACGCGACGATTGCCGACGCGTACGCCTCCCCGCTGGACGATATCGGCTGGCGGAGCGCGTTCCGGCTCCTGAACATGTCCTATACGGCGGTGTCCGCCGACGGCCAGCAAACCGAACTTGCAAGCGTCGACTATGGCACCGTTATACAGGGAAACGCGTGGTTTATCGAGGGCGCGGAAACGCTCCTGCTACAGCAGAACACGTTCGAGGAGAACGTCTGGAAGTCCGAGACCGACGACGCCTTTATGATTCCGGTTGCCGCCAATGCCGAGTGGGACGACAAAGACGCGATTCTGTCGGAGGCGGTCTATGTCGAGCCGATGAAATCCGAGTACGGCGCTTGGGAGTTGCCCGATACCGAGGGACAGTTCCTGTGTCTGCGCCTGAACCGCGACGGGGAGGCGGTCTTTCTCACGACAAAAGCCCCCAACGCGCTCTTGACTATTGATGTCGGCGTCGACGAGGCCGAACTGTCCGACGCCGTGGAGAAAATCAGCCCCGCGCCGCGCCCGTCCGACGAGGACACGCCGTGGTATTGGTCACGTCTGACCGCGCTGGAGGACGGCGTAACGCTCCTGATTGACCGTACCCCCGACGACGAAAGCGTAACAGAGGAACTCGCCATGACGGGCGGGGAGTTCGTCCCGGGTTCGGTGCTGTTCCGGCGCGTGATGAAGCGCGGCGAGAGCGTCGGGCTGTACGCCTCCCTGCCGTGGCACCCCGAAATCCGGGTGTCCGTCACGCGGAACGGCGTTTACGGCGCGTACGCGTTCGGCGAGGACAATTACTTGCACGAGGAACCCGTCAACGGGCGTTACCCGCAAAAGATTCTGGCGGGCTACCCCGCGCCGAGTGAACCAAATGATTCCCTCACGGGTTCTTGGCTCTACCGCGACCCGGCCAGCGGCCAGCACACCGCGAAAGTCGACATTCTGAACGATGTTGCGGGCGTCAGTACCGGCGACAATTACCGCACTTTTCGGAGCGTTCTGGGGCATTTGTACACCGACGAGTGGGAGCCGGTGGATTTACTCTCCCTCACCGCCGAGGACGCCGACACCGTGGCCGCCCTGCACGGCATGCAAGGCGGCGTCGGGGACTACTATATAGAGCGCTTCCAGACCGACGGGGAAGACATCCTGCACCTGTCGCAACTCAACAACGGCGACGCCGCGTTAGATATCCTGATTCCGCACCAGTCGGAATTTCTCTTTGATGTCGTCCTGCACAGTTACCACGGGGCGGCGGAACCCGTCGCGCCCCTCCGTAACGCCACACTCACGGCCAAAGTCGCCAAAGTCGAGCGTGACCGAAACGTTATCTGGCTCCGGGAGGCGGAAGCCCACGAGTGGGACGAACTGGTGACGATGTACTGTGTGAAGCCGTATGCGGCCTGCGTGGCGTGTCCGCTGGCGTCGCCGGATTTGCTGTCGGCCTTCGACACGGAATACCCCATGAAAGCATTCCGTGTCACGATTGACCGCGACGGCCTTGTGACCGCGCTGGACGCGCCGGAATCGGACTGACACGCGCCGTTTCATCACTGCCGCTGGGCGTTGCCGGACGGCTCCTGCTGTGTCAGCAGGGAGTCGCACAACTCCCGGCGGCGCGTGTCGTAGAACTCCACATATTTCAGCGAGTACAGGTCACTGACAATGTACTGGTCACGCCCGGATTGATAAATTGCAAGATAGTCATTTCCAACGTCATAGAGAATCCCTTCCCATGAAACCGTGGTCTGTGTGCCTATCAGGAACGTGGCCACGACATAGTTTCCGACGTTCCGCAAGAGCAACGCCTTCATGGAACCCCGGTAGACTTCGTCCATGGTCGTGGGGGCTTCTATCTCCTCGTTGGACATGTGATTTTCGATATTCGGCCACATCTGACTGAGTTCCTGTCCGCTGACGGTGCGCGGCTCCATGCCGTTCCACTGTCCGCCGGGTTCCGGCGCGGAAAGCGCGCTGTCGTCCGCAAACCACTCGTCTTGCGTCCCGGTGACGCTTTGCGGGTCGCCACGCCACGATTCCTGTTCCATGCCCCGCGACGCGGTGCCGTTTCGCGGGTTCGATTCCATGCCCCGCGACATGTTGCCGTTTTGCAAATTCGATTCCATGCCCCGCGACATGTTGCCGTTTTGCGGGTTCGATTCCGCGTCCCGCTCCATGCCGCCGCGCCCGGTGTCCGACGCCGCGCGCGTCGACTTGACTTCCGAGCTCCAGTCCGTCCGGGTCTTGCCATAAGTAGCGGATTGGCCTTTCATAAATAATACGCCTCGTTTCTCATTGATGTTTTCAGGTTCGATAATACGCGTTGGTAGGATTATAAAAACAGTGGTCGCCGATACGCGTCTGCCAGTAGCCCACCTCCGACGGGAAAAAGGAGCGGCATGTCGGGCCGTAGGGATTGTAGAACCACATGGACTCGGCAACGTCGGCAAGCCGATTCCCGGCTATCGCCCAATCGGCAATGTCGTAATGTATCTGTTCCGGCCTCATGTTGTAGATGTTCTGCGGGTTGTAGACGCCGCCCTCCATTTCGCTGGCACAGACAAACTGGTAAGGCTGAAATATAATGTTGCGAATGCTCCCGCGCCCCGTGCGGGCGTACTCGCCGCCCCGCGCGTGTACGCGGTTCATGACCACGCCCGCCACGGCTTTCATGCCGTTTTCGCCCTCTCCGCCCGCCTCGCATTGTATCAGACGCGCCAACAGTTCACGGTCGGAAAAACTCATGGTACCTCCCTCCTTCGCTTCCTCATCCTATGCGCCTGCGCGGCAAACGGTGTGGCGCGAACACCAAAACAGTGTCCGCGCCGTTTTGCGCTTTTATGACGCTTTCGCGTAATTCACGACTGTGACTTCCTGCACCAGTTCCTCCGCCCGCGCGGTCAGAGCTTCCAGACGCGTTACAACGTCCCCGGCGTAGAGAACCTCCCCGCAGTGTCCGCAACGGTAACAAGGAATGTGTCGCACAACCAACACGCCGCCATTCCCTAACTCCACGGCCTCAGTCGTCAGCCCCGCCGACGCTTCCGCTCCGCACCTCACGCATTTCATAATACCGCCTCCGTCCCGTCCGGCTGATTTTGTGTGCCGCCTATTATACCACATGGGACGCCCGATATCAAAATTCGTGCGCGAACCCGTTGCAATTTCGCGCCGGATGTGGTAGGATATCATCACGAACCGCGTACATGACGAAAGGAGTACCCGTATGAGCGAAAGAGAATTTGCAAAAAACTTGATTGACCAAATTCCGGAAAGTCGCTTGTACTATGTCATTGCCTACTTGCAAGGGGCAATGATTCCAGACGAAACGCCGAACGCCGAAACGCTGGAAGCGTTCGAGGAACTGGAAAGCGGTAACGGACATCATTTCAGCGGAACCACAGATGAACTTTTCGCTGAATTGTTGGAGGATTGACGCGTGCTTGATGTCGAATACTCCACACGTTTCAAGAAGGATATCAAAAACTGCAAGAAACGTCACAATAATATTGAACAGTTAAAACGGATAGTTGATATTCTCCGAATACCGGAGGTATTGCCGTTCAAAAATTTTGACCATATCTTGACTGGTGATTATATCGGCTATCGAGAATGCCATATCGCCCCCGATTGGTTGCTGATATACCGCTATCGCGGAAATAAGTTGTTCTTATTTCGTACCGGCACACACGCGGATTTATTTGGGCATAACAAATAATCGGGTATTTTTATAGGAGGGCTGTTTATGAAAAAGTACGGTTACGGGGTAGACCTCGGCGGGACGACCTGTAAATTAGGCCTGTTCGAGACCAACGGCACACTCGTGGAAAAGTGGGAAATCCCGACGGATGTTTCCGAAGGCGGCGTGCGGATTCTGCCGGATATCGCCGCCGCCATTCGGGGCAACATGACAGCCCACGACATTTCCGAAAGCGACGTGTGCGGCGTGGGAATCGGCGTGCCGGGCGCGGTGAACGCCGACGGCGTGGTGAACCGCTGCGTGAATCTGGGCTGGGGCGTCGTGGACGTACGCGGGGAGTTGTCGAAGCTGTCGGGGCTTCCGGTGCGCGTGGCCAATGACGCGAACATCGCCGCGCTCGGCGAGGCGTGGATGGGTGCCGGACAGGGCTTTAACAGTATTGTCATGGTGACACTCGGCACGGGCGTCGGCGGCGGAATCGTCCTTGACGGCAAAATCCTCAACGGAAGCACCGGAGCCGCCGGGGAAATGGGACATATCCGCGTCAACCCGAAGGAGACCGTACCGTGCAACTGCGGCAACCGGGGCTGTCTGGAGCAGTACGCGTCGGCGACTGGCGTCGTGCGCGTGGCGAAAATGCGCATGGAGCAATACAAAAAGGAAACGTCCCTGAAAAAGTTCGAGCCTCTGACGGCTAAGGACGTTTTCGACGAGGCAAAAGCCGGGGACGCCTTAGCGGGTGACGTGGTCAAAGAGGTGTGTACGCTCTTGGGCGGCGCGATTGCGACGGTCTGCAACGTGGTCAACCCGGAGGCGGTACTGCTGGGCGGCGGCGTCTCGAAGGCCGGACTGATTCTCGTGAGCGCGCTTGAAGAGGGATTCCATCAGGGCGTGTTCCACGCCTGCCGGGATACGAAGATTCTGCTTGCCACGCTCGGCAATGACGCCGGAATCTATGGCGGTGTGCGGCTGACGCTCGACTAAGAAAGTGTGTCTGACGCTTGATTTAAGGGGGCATAAAGGAAGTGTATAACGTGACAATGGCGGTTGGCCTGCCCGACGAACTGCAAAGCGCTTACGAAGCCGCGAACCGTGTGCCGCTGGGACTGGGCGTTTTCGCGTTCCTTGTTATGTGTGCGCTGGGTGCGTTGTGCCTGCTGAAACCGGATATCGTGTGGCAGGTTCGGCACCTCTGGACGGTCAGCGGCGGGGAACCGACAACGTATTACATGGTAACTACCAGAATCATAGGCGTTATCTGTATTGTCGCGGGCGCTGTCTGTCTGGCGGCGGCACTGTAAATGAAATCCCGCGCCGTGACGCTCTGGAACGGGTTTCTTGACCTGCTGTTTCCGCCGAAATGCCCCTTTTGCGGCGCTGTCCGGACGCGTCCGGGAATCTGCGGCGACTGTGCCGACGCGCTCCCGTGGGTTCCCGACGGGGAGGCGTTCCGCACTGTGCGGGGGCTGTCCTGTACCGCGCCCTTGTTCTACGGGGGCGCGGTGCGCGACACGCTGTTAAAGTTCAAATTTCACGGCTATGTCGCGGCGGCGGAACCGCTGGGCGCGTTGCTGGCCACTTGCGCGGCGGAGCGCCTGTCGGGGCTGTTCGACACCGTGACCTATGTCCCCATCAGCCGCGAGAGGCGGCGTCAGCGCGGCTACAATCAAGCGCAACTGTTGGCGGACGCCGCCTGCCGCCGCTGGGATGTCCGCCCGCAAGCGCTGCTCGTCAAGGTCATGGACAACCCGCCGCAGTCGGGCATTTCCGACGCGGCGGGGCGCTGGGCGAATGTCGCGGGCGTGTACAGGCTTGCACCCGGCCAAAGCGTGTCGGGGCGGCGCGTCCTGCTGATTGACGATATCTGCACCAGCGGCGCGACGTTCTGCGAGTGCGCCCGCGTGCTTCACGAGAGCGGCGCGGCGGCGATATACGGCTTATCGGTTGCGCGGGCGCGGGAAAAATCCGGCCAATAAAGTGTCAAGAGAACGCAAAGAAAGACAAAACGGAAAAAAAGAAATACAATTCGGTAAAAATAGGAAAAAGGCACTTGCATTCCTGATTCCTTGCCGTTATAATAAAACCGCTGACTGTAGAGGGGATGTTTTCTCCTTTTAAGCGCGTTCGCGGGGACGCGCCTTTTGAGACAGGCAAAGAATTTTGGATGAGGTGGCAGTATGTCTAAAGATATTGGTATTGACCTCGGCACGGCGTCGGTACTCGTCTACGTCAAGGGCAAGGGCATTGTCCTGAATGAGCCTTCTGTCGTGGCGCTCGACAAAAATACCGGAAAATTACTGCGCGTGGGCGCGGAAGCCCAGAATATGCTTGGACGCACCCCTGGCAACATCGTCGCCATTCGGCCGCTCCGGGACGGCGTCATCTCTGACTACGATATGACCGAGCGCATGTTGCGCGAGTTTATCCACAAAGTGTCCGGCTTCTCGATTTTCAAGCCGCGTGTCATTATCTGTGTGCCGTCGGGCATTACGGAAGTGGAGGAACGCGCCGTCGTCGACGCCGGAATTCAGGCCGGGGCGCGGAAAGTGTACCTGATTGAGGAACCCGTCGCCGCCGCAATCGGCGCGGGCGTCGACATCTCCCGCCCCGACGGCCACATGATGGTCGATATCGGCGGCGGTACGGCGGATATCGCGGTTATTTCGCTCTCCGGCGTGGTGGAATCGGCGTCGATTAAGATTGCCGGAGACCAATTTAATGAAGCGGTCGTCAAGTACATGCGCCGGAATCACAATCTGCTCGTGGGCGAACGCACCGCCGAGGACATGAAAAAGAAAATCGGCTGCGTGTTCCCGAAGGAAGTAGAGGAGAGCATGGAAGTCAAAGGCCGCTGTCTGCTGACCGGACTGCCGCGTACCGTGACCGTTTCCTCTGCGGAGATGATGGACGCTTTCGAGGAACCCGTGGAACGGATTCTGGAAGCGGTTCACGCCGTACTCGAACGTACGCCCCCGGAACTCGTGGCCGACATTTCGCTGAACGGAATCATCATGACGGGCGGCGGAAGTCTCGTGGACGGCTTCGACAAACTCCTGACCGCCCGAACGGGCATTCATACGGTAGTCGCCGACGACGCGATTTCCTGCGTGGCGCTGGGAACCGGAAAAAGCCTCGATTCCCTCAACACCATGATGGACGGCACCATGAACATTTCCCGCCGCCGCCAGATGAGCTGAGCCAAAGGGGTTGTCTCAAAATGCGAGGCAGCCCCTTTCCGGAAATATCATGGAAAATCAGAAAAAATTACGACGGGTCTGATGAAAGCGAACATCCCAAGCCGTGTCTCGCTCGCGACCATTAAATACGAAAATCAGAAGTTTTCTAATGTTATCTTTCTGAAAAAAGCTCTGTAGCGTGTAATTTATTCGATGATGAATCCGAAAGGTTTTTTAGATTAGTCAGTAATTTCTATAAAATCCCTTATGCCATCATGTCCTGTCGGGCATTGCGCCGCCCGACAGGACGCCTTTTTGTTTTATGTGCCGCAAGATTCCGCCAGCGTGTAGCCGGGGAACAACTGTTCAATGACGGCTTTCAGGTGCCGCCGATTCTCCCGGCGCTCCGCCTCCGTGCATTCCTGCTGGACGTTGTAGGTCAGGGACAGCCCCATCACACCGCCGTCCCATGTCTCGGAACGCGTCACGCGCCACACCTCCCGCCCGTCATCGAGCATATGGACGCCCTTCCAGGCCGTGACCGTCGCCGTGACGGGTTTGCCGCGATACTTCGCGCTTTCCGTGTGGGTCTCCACCTCCACCGGACAACCGTCCAGCGTCCAGCGTCGGCACATCTGGCCGCAGTTCCGGAAGCTCTCTTCCATAACAATCACCTCCTATGAAAGCCTATTACTGGCGTCTCGTCCGTCATTCCGTCCCGACGCCGATTCTCCGCAGGACTTGTTCGAGACGCTCCGCTTTTGTAAACGCCGCGTCCAGTTCCGTCGTGTCAACGTGAAGCAAGACCGTGACTTCTCCCAGTCTGCCACGCGGTTTCTCCCGCTCCGAGACCATGCGGAACGCCTCCCGACCTCACCGTGCGGTTTATCGAGTACCAAGCTCCATTCGTAGAGATATCGGCGTGTCCCAAAAGAGGGTAAAATAGCGAACAAGGAGCCAGAAGCATAAAATGCCCCTACAGGCATTTTGATTTCCAGAATATGTCATTCCGGCGTATTGTTCTTTTTCCTTATGATAACAGGTATGATATACTCGTAAGCGGTAAGATTTGCCATTCGGCAGTCTGAATCCCACTTGCCACAAGCGCGGCAAATTTCAACGCTCATGAGTATAATGCGGCAAATCTTTTCGCTCATGAGTATCATCCGAAAACCGAAATGCAATCCAATGGTTCCATTGTCCTGTAATTGCGACATCAAGCAAAGCCGGACGGGGCGTTTTCCGTCCGGCTGATTTTTCATAGGGGGATGTGTGACGGTATGGACTTAAACGGCATGGCGGCGGCGGTGTACCTGCGCAAGAGCCGCGCCGAGGACGGATTGAGCGTCGAAGAGGTGCTGTCGCGTCACCGGGAGGCGCTGGAACGCTACGCGGCGGAACAGGGCATATGTATTGTGGAGACTTACCCGGAAGTGGCCAGCGGCGAGAGCCTGTACGCCCGTCCAAAAATGCTGAAGCTCTTGGAGGACGTGGAAGCGGGGAAGTTCGACTGCGTGCTGTGCATGGACATGGACAGGCTGAGCCGTGGGAGCATGCGCGACCAAGGCATGGTGTTGGACGCGTTCAAGGCGTCCGGGACGCTGATTGTCACGCCGGAAAAGGTGTACGACCTGACCGACGAGGCCGACGAGGAGTACGCGGAGCTGAAAACGTTCATGTCCCGGCGTGAGTACAAGATTATTAACAAGCGTCTGCGGCGGGGTCTGCAACAGTCCATAGCGGACGGGTGCTACGTCGCCAACGCGCCGTACGGCTACCGCCGCGCTTTCGTGGGACGCAAGCCGACATTAGAGATTTACGAACCGGAAGCGAAATTCGTACGGATGATGTTTGAGCTGTACGCGGCGGGCTATGGGTGCGTGTCTGTGGCGCGGCAGGTCAACGCGCTGGGGGCGCGTCCGCACAGGACGCGGGAGTTTTCCCGGAACAGCGTCAAGAAGATACTGGACAATCCGGTATACATCGGGAAAGTGGTCTGGAACCAGAAAAGCCATATCCGGAAGGGCGTCAAGCATGTTACGGTTTACAACCCGAAAGAAAAGTGGCTGATTGTGGACGCCCTCCACCCGGCGATTGTAAGCCGCGAACTGTGGGACAAGGTGCAGTCTATCGCCGGGGGGAGATACTCCCCCTCAAAGAACGATGGAACCGTGAAAAGTCCGCTGGCGGGATTGCTTCTCTGCGAGAACTGCGGCGGACATATGCAGCGGCTGACGTTCGCCAAGGGCGGCTCGTACTTAATTTGTATGCGTCCGGGCTGTTGCGCGTCGGCGAAGTACGAACTGCTCGAGGAACGGATTTTGGGTACGCTGGCGGAGATGTTGCGGGGAATGACGCTGAACCTGTCGCGGACGGAACCGGAAGCGAATACCGCGCTGGAAATCGCGCTGGAATCGGTACGGGCGGAACTGGCGGCGGCGGAACAGGCCAAGGCGCGTCTTTATGATTTGGTGGAGGCCGGAGCGTACAGCGTGGAGGAGTTCCGGGGACGGATGCACCACGCCAAGGCGCGGATTACGGAGTTAGAGCGTCGGGAGACGGAAGCGCGGAGGGCGTTGGAACACGCGGAACACCGGGACGTTGCGCGTCGGGCGGCGGCGATACAGACAGTATTGGAGGAGTACCCGTCACAGGACATTCCGGGCAAAAACGCGCTTCTGAAAAGCGTGATTTCCTGTATCTGGTACACGAAGGCGAAAAAAACAAAACCCGCTGATTTTCATTTGCGGGTCTTGTTGAAGTAATCGGGCATGAAATAGTTTCACAGTCAGCTATGAAAGCAAGTGGGCTTATGGTATACTTTGGAGGCGGGATAAAGTCGATATACATCCCTCTTTACAAGCCGCGTGGCAGGGGATTGTCGCCCGACACGCGCCGCTGTGGCGCTTTCATGGACGGGTCGTCCTGATTTGAAAAAGTCCAAAGAGGGCTTGAAAATGCCGGGGGTAAAGCGGCTCAAACGGGAATCGGAAACGCAAAGCAAAGCGGCCTGTTTTTACGGACATTTCTGGGGCTGCGTAGGAATTGGGGCAAAACTGGCTGTTTCCCCTTGCTTTTGCGCCTGCACGATGGTCTGCGAGAACTGGCGGACTGGGACGAATCGGAGGAAACCGGGGAGGGGCATATCACGCGTCTGGTCTCCGAGGCCTGCCGCTGCGCCGCTCCGTTCGGCTCAGCCCTGCTCCTTTTAGACCGCCTTTACCCGTCTGTGGACGCCTTGCGCGTTCTCAACGCTTTCAACGCCGCGCATTCCGCGTCGGTAGACATCGTTTCCAGAATGAAGCGCAACGCCATCGCGTGGACGGAGCCTCCGGAACGCAAACCCGGACGGGCGGGACGCTCTCGCAAGAAGGGGGATAAGGTCAGGCTCTGGGAACTTTTTGAGACGAAATGGGCGGAATTTACAAAAGAAAACGTTAAAATTCGTGGAAAAGACACAGTGGAAACGCGGGACGACCCCGTAAACGGCTCCTTCAAGCACTTTCCCGGAGCGGGGGACGGCAGTGATTATCCCACTTCCATCAAAATGACGCTGGAACAGTTAGAATGTGGCGGTCTGTTCGCTTTCAATACAGCGATTGCGAACGGCGCGGAAATGATTATGACTTCGGCCACGACGTTTCCGCTCATCGACGAGAAAGTTTTTATGGCGGACGGTGAAACAAAGGGATACTATCCCGCTACGCTGTCGCCCAAAATCGTCATGCATATGCTTCGGGAGGGTCTCGCTTTTGACGGCGTGATTATCACCGACGCCCTTGAAATGGAACAGTTTGTCATTGAACCCGACAATCGAAAGGCATTGTTTTCAGGAAGCGGCGGCTCTATCAAACATGACCTTCAGGTAGCGGAACGGGCTATCAACGTTGGCTGTGACATTCTGCTTATCCCTACGGATTTGAACGATAAAGAAGCCGCGAAATATTATGACGATTACATTGCAGGTATCGTCAGGCTGGTGGAAGAGGGCGCAATCAGTGCGGAGCGTATCAATGAATCCGTGAGGCGCATATTAGAATTGAAATACCGTCACGGATTCTTCGACATGGATACGAGCGGGGCGGACTTGGATGACAAGATTGAGACCGCGAAACAAACGGTCGGCTCTGCGGAACATCACGCGATAGAAATGGATATGGCGTCGAAAGCCATTACTCTGCTCAAAAATGACGGCGTTCTCCCGCTATCTGGAGAGGGGAAACGGATTGTTATCATTGGCCGTACTAATTACGACAGTACGCCTATCGTCTACGCCTTGAAGCGACTGATGCGCGACGGATTCCTTGGCGCGGAAACGCGAATCGAAAACCATATCACCGGAGAAAATCAGGGCGACACGGACGCGGCGACGAACATTGTGATTGACCGCTATTATAACTCCAGTCAAGGCGGCTCGCTCATGTATTCCAAAGCGCTCTCGTCAGCAATCAGGAAAGCGGACGCGGTTGTATGTCTCAGCGCGGTCTCCGCAGGCTTGGATACGCTTCAGGACAAAAAACCCGCCATGATTGGCGTCAATCGGGCGCTTTCCGAGGCGCACGAGGCCGGCGCAAAATTTGTTTTGCTCAGCGACAATCTGCCCGTTGACGCGGCGCGCTTCCGGAACGCAGACGCAATTGTGTGCGCTTACCTGTCCGCCGGGTTTGGAATCGACCCCACCGCCCGTACAAGCGGTTCCGAAAATGTCGGCGCGTTTAACGCAAATGTCCCCGCCGCGATTTACGCCATCTTCGGAGCGGCTGACATGCCGGGAAAACTGCCCATTCGGATTCCATTCCTTGTCAAAGGGGCGGACGGCGCGTGGACGTACAGCGACGAAATCCTGTATGAGCGCGGATATTCGGCGTCGGGCGAACAGCCGCCGGAATAAGACCTCATACGCATAGAAACCTTGGAAGAGGTAAAATGATTGTTGACAAAACCCGGAGCGGACGCGTTCTCATGCGAAAAGAGGTCAGGGAATACTATCAGACGGAAGATGTCAACTGGATGACGCGACGCTCCGAATGAGCCGGTCTCAAAAGCATCGGCATGGAAAAAAAGACGCTGGAGCGGAAGGACGGAAGCGTGTCCGTATGCCCGTCGCCGGAGGCCTCAACCGGACAAAACGTCAAGTTTACAAGGCGCGCCTGATACTTTGAGAAGCCCCGAAAACATTCATAAAAATCAAGGAATACGCACGTAACACTTTCAAGCGCTCAATCGTTATGCGTACTTGAAAAATCTTCAATCAGGTCAGAGATTGGTTTTATATTACCTGAATCCGTTAAACTTGCATCGGCCTTTGAATAAGCCGTCTTGTAGCGGGCTTTTTGACAGATAAACTCCCCGAATTGTCCTGATTGGGCTGATTTTCATGCAATTTTGCCGTTTTGTAGCGGCATAAGCGCTATGAGAGCAAGGCCTCTGATAACGCTTGTCAAACCATGTGAGTTTTTCACCCCTTGGGTGAAAATTCCGAATGCTTCGGCAGGAGTCATCAGTGCGCCTACTTAAATGGCAATTATTGCATGAATGCAGTCTCTAATAACGTGAAAACGAGAAATATGAAAGGATTTCAGCATTTTTGGCTGGAAAACAAGAAGTATCACATATTTTATCCCATTGCCTCGTATAAGCGAGCAACGGCTTTGAGTTTAACGGATTCAGGTTTTATTTTATTCTACCTTTGTTTTCATTGCAAGACCTTGTATCTTATTTCATGATAAATCCCTTTATGAGGTCTGTTTCTTCACCACGCTATTAACTATCGTGTTTGCGGACGGGCGGACAACGTACTTTCTCAGATTATCCTTGATACCACTGCCGCCGCAGACCAGATTCCCAAAGACGCAAAGGGACGGTTCCTGCTTCATCTTTCAAGGCTACTGGCTGGCAGAAAAAGCGCAATTTTCCCCGCATAACGGACAAGACTGCCGGAATATGTTTGAGACTGGAAAGACAGAGGAATATATGGACTGCCGCATTACAAAGCGGCATCGCAAAAAAGAAGGTGAACGCCTGTGGTAGCGGCATATCAAATGGAAACTCACATTAGGCGGTATGAAGGCCGCGCCTTTGTGGTAGAAAACCGAACGCCCGCATACAGACGGGAAGAACGCGATACCATCAAAAAAGACATCGAGAGACGGCTTTACGAGGTTTTCCGCAAATATGCGTCGGCGTAATAAATTCCGTATAATACTGACTACGGTCTCAATCCTTTGTTGGGTATTTGTCTAAATTATACGGAACTGTCCTTGCATTTTCGGAGCTACTGCCTTATAATTAAGAGGTCAGTAGCTCCGTTTCTTTCTTTGCGAAGAAGGGAGCGTTTCGTGAACCTTTTCGATGCAATTTATACGCGACAGTCGGTGAACCGCGCCGACAGCATCTCCGTGGAGAGCCAGGCCGAATTTTGCAAACGGGAGGTGACGGACGGAAAGAACGTCAAAACCTATACGGACAAGGGGTATAGCGGGAAAAACATCGACCGTCCCGCCTTTCAGGAACTTCTGCGCGACATTGAGACGGGGCAGGTTCGCCGGGTTATTGTTTACCGTCTCGACCGAATCAGCCGTTCTGTGTTGGATTTCGCCAATCTGATTGACGTTTTCCAGAAGCATAACGTGGATTTCGTCAGCACGATGGAAAAATTCGACACGGCGACGCCCGTGGGAAAAGCCATGCTGATGATTGTCATGATTTTCGCTCAGTTGGAGCGGGAGACGATTCAACAGAGGGTCATTGACGCTTACAGTTCCCGGAGTAAGCGGGGGTTCTACATGGGCGGGCCGATTCCCTACGGATTTCGGCTGACGGACACCGTAATTGACGGGGTGCGGACAAAGATGTATGAGCCAATTCCCGAAGAGGCGGAAGTGGTTCGGGAGATGTTCGAGCTGTACGCCAGCCCCCAAACCTCACTGGGAGACGTTGCCCGGTACATGCACCAAAAGCAGGTTAAGAAACGGGACGGAAGCGGATTTTCCCGTGGGCGGATTCGGGACTTGCTGGTCAATCCGGTCTATGTGCGGGCGGATTACAGGCTCTATGAGTTCTTCAAGGCGCAGGGAAGCAATATTATAAACACCTTGGAGGATTTCATCGGCGTAAACGGAGCTTATCTCTATTCCGGGAATCCGGAAACGCGTAAGACCGCCTCCTTGGAAGGTCACACTCTGGTATTGGCTCCTCATGAAGGACTGGTGTCTTCTGACACATGGATTCAGTGCCGGAACAAGTGCCTCAACAACAACCAGATAGCAAAGCCCGTCAAGGCCAGAGTGACATGGCTGGCGGGAAAAATCAAGTGTGCAAAGTGCGGCTATGCGCTCTCCGCCAAAATCTACCACTGCAAGACTAAGGCGGACAACCGTTATTATCTTTGTAGTAATAAGTACAACTCCGGCGGCTGCTCTTTCGGCTCGCTTAACGCGGACGCGGTGGACAGCATCGTGTTTGAGGAGATGCAAAAGAAACTGGCTGAGTTTCAGACGCTTTCCCGGCAACAGGAGGAATATAATCCCCGGACGCTTCGTTTGAAAAGCCGTCTGGAAGAGATTGACCGGGAGATTACGGCTCTTCTGGAAAAGATTCCTCAGGCCAACGGCGCTGTAATGGCGTACATTAACGAACGGGTCGCCGCGCTGGACGCGGAAAAACGGGAACTGTACGCTGAGTCCGTTCGTCAGGAGAAGGTCGGACACAGCGTACAGGAGATTAGCGGCTATCTGGAGCAGTGGGAGAATATCTCCATCAGCGACAAAATCACGGTGGTGGACTGTCTGATTCAGAGCGTCCACGCCTCGGAGGAGAAAATCGAAATCCAGTGGAAAATCTGACCTCGTAATCTCATAGAATCTACACTCGCAAAATCCATTCCACCCTGTCCGTATGGCCTCGCCGAAGCGGGCAATTTAAGTAACGCCCCGGAAGCCTTGATTTTCAAAGTTTCCGGGGGCGTTTTGTCCTCTTTTCACCGCTTCTCTGAAAACAGGAATGGCGTCCGTTTCTTTCCGGCAGGGATAGCGGACGGGCGGTTTCGATACGCTGTCCGTCGCCGTGACGGACGCCCGAACGCCCAACGTTTTGGTGATTTTGCACAAAGAAAAACATAATATATCATTGAGGCAATTTTTATGCACATTGTACACAAATCCGCAGAAACGCCCTTGACATGTACGTGAGAAATCGTATAATGCCCCTATAATTGTTCCTCCGTCTTTTCAGGGACGAGGTCAGAGGAAAGAGAACTCCGTCCATCCGTACAGGTAGAAACTTGTGCCTGAAAAAGTACCTTTATAGGTAGTGTAAAAAGTATCGTTAAAAGGAATCTTAAAAAATCCTTGGCAATATTTGATTTCAGATATTGAGTGCTTGTAAAATGAGAGTGGGTTATACTTGTGCGAAATGGAATGATTTGGGAGGCAACGATTGTGATTACACTTGACTTGGATAACTCGACCGATGAAGCCGTCTATGAGGCTTTTGGAGTGGACGGAAACGAGAGCGAGGCTCTGAACGATAACTACCTTGAACTCTTTGAGTTGATTGGTCGTGACGGTATGCTGAAACTTTTCAAGTATTTCCGTGGCGACAAGATTGACTGTCCCATGCGTCTGTATCGCCCGGAGTTTATCGCGGACTTGGCGAAGCAGACCGCAGACCGCCGCGAACGCGCTAAAATCGCCCGCGCCGGGGGATACACCGTCAAATTCATTGAGGGTATCCTTCGGAAACGACGCGCCGAGGGAGAAAACGAACCGGACAACCAGTAGCGTTTCCCTTATCATGGATTTCATTCCACGGACAAGCCGTCAATCAAGAGGAGGCTACAAATGGACATCAGAAGTTTACTTCAAAAACTATTCCACTGGATGACCATTCGTCCCACTTCCGAAAGCACTGATGGCAACAATGACTTCACAGGAGGAATTTGTATGAATGAAGAAAAGACGATTCGTTTGAATTTCGGAGACAAAGAATGCCTAATTGCTCCGTATGAATATCCGGTTACGCCGGAAATCCTGCGGCATTATAAAAAACTGGAACTTTCTCCTTCCGAAAAGAACCAGATGTCCCAATTTGTCAAGCACATTTCCTCCGCGATGGAAAACGAGGAATCAAACCAGTCTTTCTATGCCGTCAAATGGCCTGACGGATTGCCCAATATGCTGACCCCTTTCACGGACGGGAGCAGTTATATGGGTACGTTGCTCAATGAAAGCGGAAAAATCGCCGCTCAGACCCGTCTTATGCCGTTAAATCCGTATTTGCTGATTCGGGCAGGATTCTCGTTGCTGGCGCTCATCTCGCAGATTTTCCTGTGGTCAGTTCATCAGAAGCTGAACGTCATCAACCAGAAAATTGACGAGATTCTGGAGTTTCTTTACGGAGACAAAAAAGCCGAGCTTCTTGCCGCAATTAGCTTTACACGTTATGCCTATGAGAATTTCTCTTCCATCATGGAGCATGACGGACAGCGGAACGCGACAATTCAAAGCCTTCAAAGCGCACGGATGACCGCTATGCAGGATGTGGAATTTTATCTTTCGGATTTGCATTCCAGAGTATCCGTAGGCAAAGACAAACGCTTTCCAGACAGAGTTTCTGAAATGGGGCGGATTGTCTCAAAGGCTATCCAATCTTCCGACTGTCTTGACTTGTCCATTCAGCTCTGCATGACCGCGAATTTGCTGGAGATTTACTACTCGCAAAATTACGACCCCAAGTATCTGCGGTATGTGGAAAATGATGTGGGAAGCTACATCAGCCGCTGTGAAAAGCAGATGATTGGCGATTTTAACGCGCTGAAAGCTAATCTTGAAACTCAGGAACGGAAGAAATACGATAAGGAAAAGAAGCAAGTAGGCGAGATGATTCAACAGGTTGAACAAAAACTCGCCCCGCTGATGAATGACAAGGGCGACGAACTGAAAGCGAAATTAGCGACAGCTTTACGTTTTCTTGACAAGGAGACAGAATGCTGTATTGGCACGGACGGAACGACCTATTTGAAAACCGAGAATTGACGATAGCTTTTCGGAAGTGGAAAGGAGGCCGCCATGCGCAAGAAGCTGAAAAAGATTCCGTATGATTTGGTTTCCTATATCCAGATTGAGACGGAAGCAATCCGGGACGCCAACGACAAGATGATGATTTCGTCTTACTGCCTCGCAAAACTGGAACTCGTCAACTGGTATCTGGAACTGCTGGAAGTCGGCTCTAAAAAGTACATCGTCCCGCAGAGCAAGGCACATCTGGAAATGGTCAGAGACCAGCTTATGGCCTGTCATAAGGCTATCATGAGCGTGAAAATCACCCCGCCGAATGAGCGTCCGCTGATTCGCGTAACCTATCCGAAAGGATACGAAGGATAGGGGATATTACAAGAGGCGGTTGTCGTTGCGGGTTATACGCTACGGGTGAATGTCGGCGTAAAATTTCCGTTGGGGGCGGTCGGGGGGCGTTCCGTAGGCGCACCGAAGGCCTTGCGCGGAGCCGGGACTGATTGAAAGTGGGTGATAAACGGAATTTGCTGAGATTAGAGTACAAGCCATGTTGCTAAAGAGAAAGCGAGGACTTTATGAAGCGTATCCTAATGAAATTGGCACGGCGGACAGTTCCGCTTGCGTTTCTGTGCGCTTTCCTGTGCGTAAGCGCGGCGGCCTTGGAAAATCCGTTTTCCGATGTCCGCAGAGACGCGCCCTACTATGACGCGGTGATGTGGGCGCTGGAAACCGGCGTGACCGCCGGAACCAGCTCGACCGCGTTCTCTCCCGCCGCGACTTGCAATCGCGGTCAGGTGGTGACGTTCCTTTGGAGGATGGCCGGACAGCCGGAACCTGCCTCGGACTACAATCCCTTTTCTGATGTCGGACGCTCATCGTTTTGCTACAAGGCCGTGCTGTGGGCGGTTCAACAGGAGATTACCAACGGCACGACCGATTTCACATTCTCTCCGGGCAACCTCTGCACGTATGCCCATGTGCTGACGTTCCTCTGGCGCTACATGGGTACACCCGAAGCGGCGGGAAGCGGCGCGTACGCGGGCGCATGGTATGCCGACGCGCTGGCGTGGGCGAACGAGAACGGGATTCTCAAAGGCGCGTCCTTTACGCCCACGAATCCCTGTCCGCGTTCGGACATTGTCTCGTTCCTCTACCGCTGGGCGCGTCCGGCGGAACTGTCGCGGTATCCGGAACTGACCGTGGACTTGACCCCCATCCCGGAAAGCGAACTGGGCGGAGGAACCTATCGGGACGGAAACTTTGAGTTTATCATAGAGCTTCAGGGCGACGGCGAAAGCCGGGACGAGCTTTTGTTCCTGATTCAAGACGCCGACACCGGAGATTTCATCGGGGGATGTGAACGCGTCGGGGTGAACTTCTACAAGAGCAATGTCGATTCGTCTGGCGAATTTGCAGTTGGTTTCTCCCGCGTGGACGGCGTGATTTATCTGGACTACTACCGCAACAATGTTCACATGAATAAGATTCCCTGCGATTCCTATGAGGACGTGTTCAACGATTCCGACGAGGAGGATATCTGGATAGGGGATTACGTCGGCTCATGGATTGGCGCGGACGGCGACGCGCGCTATGAACTGACCATCGACTTCGCGGGTCTGCGGGATGATGTGGAGTATTGCAAGTTCCATCTGGACTACCGGAGTCGCCTCCACTGGGACGCCCTGTGCGCCTTTAACAGCGCCCGTGGTGGGCTTGTGATTTCCGGCGTTGAGGAAACCGATGAGCATTTCAACAAGTACACCGGGGAATCCAATCCGGAAACCGTCACGCGGAACTGTCAGGGCGTTATCGCCTTGCAGGACGACGGCAGTCTCTGGATAAATGTAACGGCGGACGACGGGAGTTTGAAAGACTTTCTGGAAGACATTGACGGAAGGTTCGTAAGAAACCTGTAAGAGTTTGTTCAAGGAGGAACACATTATGAAAAAACACTGGCTGGCATGGCTTCTGGCATTCTGTCTGATGGCGTCGCCGCTGGCTGGACTGGTGCCGGAGGCGAACGCGGCGGGCGTGTCCGTCTGGGACGGCACGGCGGCGACGGAGTTCGCCGGAGGCAAAGGAACGCAGGAAAAGCCGTATCTCATCGAGACGGCGCAACAACTCGCGTATTTGGCGCAAAGCGTCAATAGCGGCACGAGTTACGGCGGGGAGTACATTTCCCTGCAAGCGGACTTGGACTTGTCGCGCCTGCCGTGGACGCCTATCGGAACAGAAAAAAAGTATTTCTCCGGCACGTTCCTCGGCAACGCCCACACCATCTCCAATCTGTATGTCAACGCGCCGTCCGCTAATAATCAAGGACTGTTTGGTTATTGCAACAGTTCCAAGATTTCCAATCTGCGCCTAACGGACATTTCTGTTACGGGCAACACAGACGTAGGCGGCGTTACGGGGTATCTCTATTACGGAACTATTCAGGACTGTAACGTGTCCGGCTCTATCTCCGGCGCAGAGTTCGTGGGCGGAATTGTGGGTTACGACTACTATGGTTCTATTTACAGATGTATCAATAACGCCTCTGTGTTGGCGAATCAGAATTACGCGGGCGGAATCGTTGGATATGGATATTTTTCTTCTTATATAAGCCTGTGCGTCAACAACGGGGCGGTGGATTCCTATGGCGATTACGTGGGCGGAATTTCGGGGCTGTATGGCACGATTTCTGACTGTATCAATACAGGTGCCATCGGCGGCAACGCGACGGGGGCTGTAGCCGGCATTGGTTGCGGTGGCTCTAACACAAACTGCGCAAATATGGGAACTGTGACCTCAAAAGGCTCCGCATACGGCATTGGAGGTAGCGCGACAAACTGCTACAACGTCGGCATGGTGTCCACAACTGATAAAAGCGCTGATGTTTACAGCGTCACAAAAACTAAAAAGAACTGTTACACGTTGCGCGCCGTCGCGGAAGAGCTGGACGAATCCGACGGCAACGGCTTGACTATTCTGGACGAGATGAATACCCCGGCTTTCGCCGCTACCCTCAATCGCAACATCGACACGCAGAAGTATTCCACATGGCTACAGGACGCCAACGTATACGGCGGCTTGCCCTATTTCGAGCCGCGCAAGGTGTCCAAAATCGCCGTCACGACGCCCCCGACGAAAAGCCTCTACGCCCCCGGCGATACGTTCGACCCCTCCGGCATGACGGTCACGGCGTCTTGCACGGACGGCTCCAGTTATGAGTTGTCCCACAACGCGCTGACGTTCTTCCCCAATACGCCGATGGCCGAAGGAACGTCTTCCGTAACGGTCTTTTACGGCTCCATGAGTACAACCTGCGCCGTTACAGTTTTGCCGGAACACGCTCAAAATTCGCCGGAATATGACATCGAGAGCCTCACTGTCAAGACTACTTCCGGCGTCGCGCTGTCCGCGATTCCTAACGGTCAATTCCTCGCCACAATTGCCGTCAAGCGAAGTGTCCCGGGCGACAATACGATGGTTGTTTTAGCCTCTTATACGACGGCGGGACAGTTCCGGGGATTGCTGTATGTGCAGGTAGAGGAACCTGTAGGCGCGACAACGTACCTGACACTCCCGATTGACAATGCTTCCGGCTCTATCGGACAACTCAAGGCGTTCGTCATTCACTCTCTTGACGACCCGCGGCCTTTGGGCGACCCTGTATCGTTTCCTGCGGCGTGAGCGCAAAATTTAGACCTGTGCGGTAAACACGTCATTGAGAATGGTCGTTTTACCCCCTCCGGCTCTTACGAACTACCTCCCCCACGATGTGGGGGAGGCTTTTTTGTAAACCGGACAGCTTTCTTACCTACCCCGCCGAGCGGGGGAGGTGTCGCGCAGCGACGGAGAGGGGAAAACGAACCTTGCGACGATTCCTTTACGCATATTTCACCGCACAGGTCGAGATTTATTGAGTGTCATTGAGGCGGAACTGGACAAGCGCTTTTACGGCGTGGAGTTTGTTCCGAGCGGGCAGGCCGGATTTCGACGAAAGAGTACCTGCAATTCCAAAAGGATAAGCTGGCCTTGTATGAGCGCATAGAGGATTTGAAAAGCTGTGGGGATGAAACAAGCGTCGTTGTGAATCTGTCGAAGTCTTGGAAGAACGCCGATTACCAGCGCAAGAAAGCCGTCGCCATGATTATGATACATAGAATCATAATCACGGAGGACGGCTCCGCTAAAATCGAGTGGAATATATAATAGCGTCGGGGCGTCTGCCCTGACGCTATTGCTTGCGTTAAGTCCAGTCTGATTGCGTCAGAAAGTCCCGGATGTTCCGGTGTTTGATTCCGTTCCGGCTAAAGTCCATTTCATCCATGGTAACAACGTATTTCGGGAAATTGTCACGGATTCCGTCGTATGCTCCGAACTCTCTGCGGATAGTTTCATCTGACGCGAGCAAATAGGCCGCTTGCACGTAGAGTTTCTCCCCGCGCTTTTCACAGACAAAATCTATCTCCCGTTCGCCGAGTTTCCCTACTGTCACTTTGTAGCCCCGGCGCAACATCTCCATGTAGAGAATGTTTTCCAGTACGAGGTTAATATCCTTCCTGTTGGCTCCGAAGACAGCTTCCCGTAGGCCATGGTCGGCGATATAGTATTTCTCGTTCGTGGATAAAATCTGTTTTCCCTGCAAGTCCTCCCGGCTGGCCTGATAGACCAAATAAGCGTCCTTGCAGTATTTGACGTAGTTTAATACCGTATCTGTAGATACCGTCCGGCGTTCGTTTTTCAGGAATTTTGCGATAGAGGTCGCCGAAAAGACCGTTCCGGTGTTCGCCATCACATAGGCGATAATTCGCTCCAACAAATCCACGTCCCGGACATGGTTCCGCTTCACAACGTCTTTCAGCACCACGGAATTACACAAATCCTCCAAGTATCTTAGGCACGGTTCCGTCTCGTATCTTAAATTGCCAAGGTACGGCATACCCCCGACTGTGAGATACGTTTGAAACATCTGTGGTTGTGAAGCGTCGGGAAAGATTTGCTTGTAGAGTTCCGAAAACTCCGAAAAGGAAAACGGATAAATGACAAACTCCACATAGCGACCGCCCAAATAGGTAGCCAGTTCTCCGGACAGTAGCTTTGCGTTTGAGCCAGTCAAATAGATGTCACAGTCTAAGGTAGCGCGTAAGGAATTGACGCATTTTTCCCAGTCGGTAACTTCCTGAATCTCGTCAAAGAATAGGTACGTTTTGCCATGGATTACAGAAGCCCGTTTCAGGATTTCACGGTGCAATGTTTCAGCGGCGCAAAGTCCGGCGTTTTCCATCTTCTCAAAGTTGAGGATGATAAACTGTTCGGGACGAATACCAGAAGCAAGGAGTTCCTGTTGAATGAGTTCCAGCATGACGGACTTGCCGCTACGACGAATGCCTGTCAGGACTTTAACCAGTTCCCCGTTGATGAAAGGCCGGATTTGCTGCATATAGGATTCCCGTTGAATCATGACGCGTCACTCTCCCTTACGGGTAGTATAGCACATCTATGGAAGATAAACAAGTGTTAAGTCGAAAATTTATCGACTGTAATCGACAAAAATACGTCGGGACAGCTTGCCCCGACGCTTGCTTTGTGGTAAAATCCACTTAACTTGTTATGGTTTGTATCGCCGAAGCGCTGGAAGTGTACGATTTCCCGCGCGCGCAGGAAGCGGATAACGTCGTTCACATCCGGGTCGTCCGATAACCTTAAAATGTTATCGTACGTTACCCGCGCCTTTTGTTCGGCGGCGAGGTCTTCCGTCAGGTCGGCGATAAGGTCGCCCTTGACCTGCATGGACGCGGCACTCCACGGGAATCCGGACGCGGCGGTCGGATACACGCCTGTGGTATGGTCTACGAAATACGTGTCAAACCCGGCCTGCTTGATTTGTTCTTCCGAGAGATTCCGGGTCAACTGGTGTACGATAGTCCCCACCATTTCCAGATGTCCTAACTCGTTCGCGCCAGTACCTTAGAAATCTTCCCCAATCTGGGGGATTTTCGGAAATAAGTCAATACTGAAATGGTCGGGATTGCTCCAGCGGTTGTGTAGTTCTTTCCGGTAGACGACTTTTTCCAATACCTCTTTCAGCATGAAATTTTTTCCGGACGGCGTGAGGGTGTCATAGACATCAAGCAGATGTTCGATTTTGGGGATAATATTTTCGCGGCTCACTTCGCGCTGTTGTTCCTTGCGCAGTTCCGCCATGATGCTCACCCTGTCCGATTCCGCCTGTTTCAGTCTTGCGGCGATAATCCGGCTTCGGTCAAGGAAGGTATCCGTATCATAGACGCCGCGTTCCAGCAGGTCATGCAGATTTTCACGCTGTTTTTCCAGATTTGTGATTTCCCTGTCCAGTTTCGCGGCGGCTTTTTTGTGAAAATTGACCGATTCGCTGTGATGTTCCGTTTCCTGTCCCCACGTCAGGCGGTAATCCTCCAGCCATTGACGCAACGAAGAGAGAATACTGGCCTCCACTTTCGCAAGGTCGGAACTCACGTTGTCACAAGCGGTGTTGGTACATATCAAAGACGGCGGAAGCCCTTGCTTCAGATACGGGCGTCTTTGCATACGACGCCCGCATTTCCCGCAGACAACCAGTCCGGCCAGCGGATTTTGTATGACGCCCTTTTCTCTGACGGACGGGGCGTTCTTTGCCGCCAAATATTCCTGCGCGGCGTAGAAGATATCCGGCGTGATAATCGGCTCATGGCGGCCTGATGCAAGCAACAGATTTTCGACGGAGCGCGGACGGGAAATGACAATGTCGCCGTTATCCCTGCGCTTGACGCTTTTCCGCCAGTTCCAGCGCAGTTTCCCGATGTAGACCGGATTTTTGAGCATATCCCGCACAGATGGCGGCGTCCAGACATCCCCTCTCTGCGGCGGGATTTTCAAATCGTTCAAACGGCGGACAATTCGTGACACGCCGAGGCGCTCCCGCGTTCCGTCCGGTCTTTCTTCGCCTGACGTATAGAGCGTGAAAATCATCTTCACGACTTGCGCCTCTTCCGGATTCGGCGTGAGGACATAGCCCTTGTCGTGTTCCAGTTTTTGACGGCTGTAGCCGTAAGGCGGCGTGGAAGCAACATATTTGCCTTCTTTGACGGAAGCGACGCGCCCGCGTTGTAAGCGTCTGTTGATGGTCTTGTATTCGCGGCGGCTCATGAAAAGCCCAAACTCGAAATATTCCTCGTCAAACTCGTTGTCCGGGTCATATGTCTTGGACGGCGTGATAATTTTCGTCCCTGAAAATTTGAACGCCTGCGCCACAATACCTTGGTCGATGGTGTCTCCACGGGCGAGGCGTTCCACCTCCATGACGAGAACGCCCGCCCAAAGACCGGCTTCCACTTCCGAGAGAAGTTTCTGCATAACCGGACGCGCCGCGATGCTTTCACCGGAGGCGACTTCTCTGTAGATGTCCAGCGGATTGAGTTGCAGGCGGTTGGCAAGTTCCAACAACGCGTGTTCGTGACGCGCCAGCGTTTCTCCTTCGCCGCGCTGTTCCGCCTCCAAATCCGCGCGGGACTTGCGGAGGTACATTACATAGTTGCCCGAACCGTCCGCCATAGCGAACGCCCCCTCACTCATACGGATACATACACGTTATCACACGCGCGCGATAATGTCAACAGAAATGCGCGCGGGTCGGTGTCAAGTTTTTGTAGGATTTTTTGGGAAGCCCCACATCCAGACAGCGAAGTAAGGAAACTTTTGGGCGCATATTGCGGCGTGTTTTTGGGCGCAAGCACCTGTTTAGCGTCTATTTGAAATTTCTAAAATATGGAAACCAGAAAGTCCTGCAATTATTTTACACCGACAGTAAACTTGACACCGACTTTCGTTGGATGGTGCTTGACACGCCGTTTATTTCATGATACCCTGTCCGTGTTCCGTGGCTCACCCGGGAACACGGAAACTTTGTCGTGTGGGAGGCCTTTTATGAGTTACATCTTTCAGTTTTGCCGCATTCTGGCGGTCTGTTTTCTGGGAGAAATCCTCGCAAACCTGCTTCCGCTCCCGATTCCCGCCAGCGTGTACGGACTTGTCCTGCTGTTGGTTGCCCTGAAAATCGGTATCTTTCGGCTCGAACAGGTGCGCGACGCCGGAAAATTCCTTATTTCCATTATGTCCATGCTCTTTATTCCCGCCGCCGTGGGCGTCATGGAACTCTGGGACGACCTCGGCACCATGCTGATTCCCTGTATCATTGCCACTGTCCCGATTACCATGTTTGTCATGGGCGTGACGGGTATCGTCACGCAGAACGTACAGCGCCGTATCGGCAAGGGAGGAACCAAACATGACAGAGTTACTCGCTAAATTCGCCACATGGGGCGTACTGCTCTCGATTGCCGCCTACGGCCTCGGACTGTACATCCAGCGCAAGACCCGCCGCCCGTGGTTACATCCACTGCTGTTGAGCAGTATTCTGATTATCGTGCTGTTGAGCGGCCTGCGTGTACCCTATCCGGACTTCAAGGCCAGTGCCTCGCCCGTGGCGTACCTGTTACTGCCCGCGACGGTAAGCCTGGCCATCCCGCTGTACGAGCAGTGGGAACTCCTGAAAAAGAACACCACCGCCATTTTGATTGGCTGTTTCTCCGGCGTCCTCGCCAGCCTCGGGAGCATTGCCGTCATGGCGTGGATTCTGCGCATGGAACGCGTACACGCCGCGACCCTCCTGCCAAAGTCCGTCACGACCGCCATTGGAATGGACGTGGCGAAAACGCTGGGCGGCATGGCTCCCTTAGCGGCGGCGGCCATTATCCTGACGGGTATCGCCGGGAATCTGATTGCCGAATGGCTCCTGAAGGCCTTGAAGATAGAAGAACCGCTTGCCCGGGGAATCGCAATCGGCACGTCCTCCCACGCAATCGGCACCGCCAAGGCGCTGGAACTGGGCGAAGTCGAGGGCGCGATGAGTGGCCTTGCCATTGCCGTGGCGGGCGTGATGACCGCCGTACTGGCTCCGGTCGTGGCGGTTCTGCTGCCCTGATTTCCCGCGACGCGGCCGACTGTGGAAACGGTCAGCCGCCTTTCGATATTGCCCGACACATATCGGTTGACGGAACGCCGCAAATGGTATAATATATAAAAAAACGCCGCCCCGGTGAATCGGGAAGCGGGATTTAGAAACGAGGTTGAAAAGCGCAATGGCAGAATGTACTAACAATTGTTCGACCTGCGGTCAGGACTGCGCCCAGCGGAGCGCGCCGCAAAGCATGTTAAAGGAACTCAGCGCGGAAGCGCGTGTCGAGAAGGTGTACGGCGTTGTATCGGGCAAGGGCGGCGTGGGAAAGTCGATGGTCACAAGCCAGTTGGCCGTCATGACCCGCCGCCGCGGCTACAAGGTCGGTGTCATGGACGCCGACATTACAGGCCCGTCGATTCCAAAATGTTTCGGGGTCAAGGAAGAGGTCTTCGGCACCAGCGACGGAAAAATGATGCCCGTCCACACCCGAACCGGAATTCAAATGATGTCGGTGAACCTGCTGCTGCCGGACGAGACCGACCCGGTTGTGTGGCGAGGGCCGATTATCTCCGGCATGGTGCAGCAGTTCTGGACGGATGTCATGTGGGACTGTGACTATCTGTTTGTGGACATGCCGCCGGGGACAGGGGATGTGTCGTTATCGGTGTTCCAGTCGATTCCGCTGGACGGTATCTTCATTGTCACGTCGCCGCAGGAACTCGTGTCGATGGTCGTCGAAAAGGCCGTCAAAATGGCCGAGATGATGGAAGTCCCCATTGTCGGACTGATTGAGAACATGAGTTACGTTACCTGCCCGGACTGCGGGAAGAAAATCCGCCTGTTCGGGGAGGGCAAAACGTCCGAGGCCGCCGCGCGGCATGAACTCCCCGTACTGGCCGAAATGCCCATTGTCCCCGCGCTCGCCTCCCTCATGGACAGCGGCGACATGGAATCTTTCGAGGGCGACTGGCTCGAAAACGCCGTCAACGCCATTGACCCCCAGTGACGCCACGCCGCGCTGTGGCGCGGCTGTCAATATTTTCACGGGACAAGCCGCTAAATTTCGTGGAAAACGGTACTTGTAAAACTTCCCGCAATTGTGGATAATAGGACAATCTTTCCAACAACGTCAATCAGAAACGGAGGGTTTCCATAATGTCCAACAATGTACGTCCCGAAAGTATGGAGCGTATCACCACGCCCGCACTCGCAGAGGCGTTTATCGCGGAACAGTGTCAACTCCTCAAAGAACAAATCGGGGACAAGCAGGTTTTATTAGCCCTGTCCGGCGGCGTGGATTCCTCCGTCGTGGCGGCTCTGCTGATTCGCGCCGTGGGGCGGCAACTGGTCTGCGTCCACGTCAACCACGGCCTGTTGCGCAAGGGTGAGCCGGAACAGGTGATACGCGTATTCCGCGACCAGATGAACGCGAACTTGATTTATGTCGACGCCGTCGACCGCTTCCTTGACAAACTCGCGGGCGTCTCCGAACCCGAGACGAAACGGAAAATTATCGGCGCGGAGTTCATCCGCGTCTTTGAAGAGGAAGCCCGCAAATTGGACTGTATCGCCTTCCTCGCCCAAGGCACCATTTACCCCGACATTCTGGAAAGCGGCCCCGTTAAGGCTCACCACAACGTCGGCGGCCTCCCCGCAGACCTGCGCTTTGCACTCGTCGAGCCGCTCAAATTCCTGTTCAAAGACGAAGTGCGCGTTGTCGGCACGGCCTTAGGCCTGCCGGATTCCATGGTCTACCGCCAGCCGTTCCCGGGTCCCGGACTGGGCGTCCGGTGTCTGGGCGCGATTACGCGCGACCGTCTCGAAGCACTCCGCGAGGCTGACGCCATTCTCCGCGAGGAGTTCGACGCCGCTGGTCTCGCCGGGAAAGTCTGGCAGTATTTCGCGGTCGTGCCGGATATCAAGTCAACAGGCGTCCGCGACGGCAAGCGTACCTTTGACTGGCCTGTGATTCTCCGCGCCGTCAATACCCGCGACGCCATGACCGCTACCGTCGAGGAACTCCCGTGGCCTCTGCTCCACAAACTGACGGCGCGGATTACGTCGGAAGTCCCCGGCGTCAACCGGGTTCTGTACGACCTCACGCCCAAGCCCTCCGGAACTATTGAGTGGGAGTAAGTAACGCGCCGTAAAGAATGGCTCAATCACGCGGTTTTGCGGGCTTTGGCTATCGGGTCTGATAGCAAAAATTTCGACCTGTGCGGTGAAGTATACTGAAAGGATTTGTTGGCAAGGTTCGTTTTGCCCCTTCTGCCGCTACGCGGCACCTCCTCCGCCGTACGGGGAAGGCACAAAGTCTGACATTTCCCGTGGAATTGCCACGTTTTCCCCGTCGGCAGTCCCGCGCCGGGTGGGGGCTTTCAAGTTTATGACATCTTTATCACTTACAAATTTTCCACTGTCCAGTATAAACGCAGCGACACCCCCGACTCCGTGAAAGAGTTGGGGGTGTCGTGTTTGTTGTCACGGCGCTGTCGGCTCCGCGTTCGGAGGCACTGTGGGTTCTGCGTTCAGAGGCTCCGGGGCAGAGGCTCCGTCTGCGGTAACAGTAAATCGGTACCAGTTTTCGGTTGTTCCCGGCAGTTTGGCATAATCAGTCGGCACATTTTTCTCGTGCAGATAATATATTCCGTACGGGAGTTTCCCGACCCAGAATACGCCATTCGGCTGAGAAGTTCCGCTTGCAAACAGTTCCTTATTCCAGTACAGGATATCAAACTCGACGCCTGCAAGAGATTCATAATCGCCGTTCCCGGTCTCGCCAATCTTGCGCAGAATGACCAGACTTTCGGCTTCTGAAACGTTCATGATAGAACGGGAGCCGTTGATATCCGGCGTGGGTTGCACCTTTCCGTCTTTCAGCACAGCGTTTCCGGCAGAGTCTCGCAGGATTTGAACCTTTCCGGCACCGTCCAGCAGGAAAATAGCTACATCTACATCTCCCTCCGGGCGCGTGACATTGGACAGTGTTTCTTGCGACACACTATCCCACGCGTCAGCGCCGACAAGGACAAGGTACTTGTTATCATCCGATGTGGGAGCATATCCCGTGGGAGCCTTGTCTTCTTTCATGCAGTAGACACCGGAAGGAACATTCTGGAAGCAGTAATAGCCCCCGCCAATATGGGTTGCCTGTGCCTCATTATCAAGGGCTTGTACCCGCTGGGTACAGTCTTTATCGGTATAAAGCGTAAACTCGGCGTCGGTGACAGTATCTCCTATAGCCTTGCCGAAACCATCCACTTTCGTGAAGCTGAAATCTATACTGTCGAGATTATCCGGCATTTTTCGCTTATTGATGAACGTGACCTCGGACGTTTCACCCTGATTGATAGTCCCTGTCCGCGTCGCGCCTTGGGTAGTCACGCCTTTGACTGTGACAGTTGGCGTCAAGCCGTGAGTCTCGGTTTCCTCCACGGTATAGCTGTCTTTAAGGTCTATGAGAAGGTCTATGGGCAAATTTGTCGCGGTTTTGCTCTCGCCGTCTTTCAGTTGGAACGTTGCGACGCTCGTGCCGTCTTTCGGCGTGAACGTCATAGCGGTATCGCCCTCGCCATATTCTTTGTTGATGGTGGGGTCATACAGCGTTACCGTAAATGTATACGTGGCTTCCAAGTCCTCATACAGAGAGCTATCTACATGCTTGCTGACCTTCAAGCCGCCTACAAACGGAATCCAGTAAATTTCGCTTTCGCCGTCCTTGCTTGTGCCGTAGAGGTGTTCGTTCCGGTCATTTTGGAACACATCCGCTTTCTTGTGGCCTGTGTCGCCGAATGTGCCGAAAGGCGTGTCCTGACGGCCGTGATTCTGGAACAGGTCGCCGAACAAGTCTCCGGCTACATATACGCCAATCGTGCCGCCAGTCAGTCCGCCCTCTGTGGTACGAATGACTTCGTTGACTTCGTTGGAATGCACATCAAGAACAACATTTTTCTGCTTGCCGCCGCTTTTATTATTATACACGGTGGGACTGCCGCCGAAGGAAAGCCGGGCGGTGGCGTTCTCCACATTGACAGCGCCGCCGTTTTCTGCGCCCGCGCTGTTGCCGGAAATGGTGCCGCCCGTAATGGTAACGTTGACATTTTCCCCGGCGTAAATCGCGCCGCCCTTATTCGTCGCTGTGTTGTTCTTTATAGTTTTTTGCAAAAGCGTCAGACTGCCATTGCTTTCCACGTTGAATGCGCCGCCGTTGTTCGCGCTGTTCCCTGTAATCTCTCCCGCTCCTTGAAGCGTTAGACTTCCGCCGCTTCCGACATTAACGGCACCGCCGTTGCCTGTCGCACGGTTCGAGGTCATACTGCCGCCTTGAAGCGTCATACTGCCGCCGCTCCCGACATACACGGCACCGCCGTTGCCTGTCGCTTGGTTTGACGTAAAGACCGCGTTCGTAAGCGTTACGGGGATGTTCGGCACGTCGACCGCGCCGCCGTTGCCCGTGGCGGTGTTGTTTTTAAACTGCGCGTTGCTGATGTTGACCGTACAAGCCTCGCTGAGAGACAGCGCGCCGCCATTCCCCGCCTCATTGTAGGAAAATTGAGCCGTCGAGTCTGTGCGGGGGTCTCCCGCGATATTCAACGTTGTTCCGCTTTCCATCCGCACAGCGCCGCCGTCGCCTTCCGTCTTGAAATTCTGTATCAAGGTATAGCTCTTGACGTTCAGCGTACCGGACACAACCCGCAGCGCCCGCCCGGAATAGCTTGACTTCTGACCGTTGAGGTCGATTTTTTCCAGTGTCAGGCTTGCGCCCTCGTCGACCGTGATAAGTGCGCCGTTGTCGGCAGTCTCCTTGTAGTCGCGCTTGATTTCCGCTATTAACGCCCTGTCGCCGGTACGGGTTGTGACAAAGTGATACTTGTCCTGCGGCGTCGAATAGGTTGCGGCTGTGGTAAAGGTCAGCGCGCGCGGGCTGTTATAGGTTATGGGTTTCGTCAGCGTGAAATCTTTGAGTACCATCAGTTTCAGCGCGGGATTCAGGCTGTCGTTAGCCACCTCATCCCTGTTCGCGTTGCGCAGTACGTGACGTTGTACGGCTTCAAAGCCTTCTTCCAGTGTCGCGTAAACCGCGGGAATCAGGGTGACACCATCGTGTCCGAGTTCATAGAGCAGATGATTGTACTCGTCCGTCAGTTTGCATACGGCTTCCGTATTGCGCACGACGTAGAGATTATCGGATGTTTTTTCGCTCTCCGTGTAGTCCTTGGTGTCGGCGTTCCACTCGCTCAGGGTAAATCCGTCGTCGCCTTTGATTTCCAGCCGGAAAACGCGGTCACTCTCCACATAGAATGTCTGCTTGTCACTGCCGTTTCTGACAGGATACTCGGTTTCTTTGAGATAATAGGTGCCTTTGGGCAGTTCGCGGAAATAGACAAGGCCTCGAGCGGAATCTCTGCCGTTGTAGTTGCGCCCGGCGGACGTGGCGGACGTAGCGGCGTCGTCGGCGTCGCGCTTCCACTCGGTCAGTTTCGGATAGCGGTTTTCATAGGTGGCGGGATTGCCGTCCTCATCCAGCGTCTGGGTATAGAGCGTAAATGTCGCGTCGGGCAGGGCGAGACCCAAACGGTCAACCTTCATGAAAGAGGCCTCGTAATCGTTCCGGATGTTGCCGATACCGTCACTGGTAAAGGCAAGATTTGCGTTGAGAATCGCCTTGTTGTTTTCGTCCAGCGCGAAAAGACCGTAACCTTTTCCGGCGATTGTGGTGAGTCTCAACACACGGTTTTGCGCGTTGTTCACCTGAAGCGGACCGTTTGTCCAAAGTTCTTGGTAGATGGGAGTCGTAGAATCCAGCGCCGGAGTGCCGACCAGAAACAGATAAGTGGTGTTGTTTTCTTTGAATCCGTCCGGCGTCTGCGTCTCCCGCATATAATAGACGCCGATGGGAACGGTGGTAAAGTAGACTTCACCCTTGGCGAGGAAATTGCCCTGTGCGTCCGTGTCCGTTTCCTCTTGCGCGGAGACGGTAGAAGCAATCGGGTCACCAGTACAATCAAGGTCGCGGTAAAGACTGAACCCGGCACCGGGAAGCCCCTCTTTCGTCTTGCCGTCGGTTTTCTTGAAGGAGATGTTGTACATCTTATCCCAGTAAGCGCGGGAGAAAACTTGTTTGCTGTTGGTTCCCTCAATATACTTTCCGGTATCCCCGCGCACGCCCGCCAGATATTCGCCGTTGGAACACTTGGTATCATCATCGGAAAGCGCGTTACGGAATTTGCTCAGCGTCGCGTCGCTGATAGAATCGTAATCAACTACCGCGAACTGCTGGCTGTGGAGTCTGTGCGGGTCGCATTCAGGCCAGACCCAGATGGTATCTCCCGTAAGTTCGCCCGCGATATGAATGGACTGTGCCTGATTATCGTTAGCATATCCGGCAAGATAGATATCCTGTAGCGCATAGTCCGTAATACTGCCGTTCTGCACTCGCTTTCCTGTAATGATGTTACGGCTGAACTTCGGACTGCCTTCGTTGAGATACAGACTGCTCTCTTGCGCAAGGTAGAAGCACGCGCCTTCCGTGGCGTTGACTGTCGCGTGATAGCCGTTTTGCGTAAATTCCGGACTGCCCGCGAGATACATTTTGACGCCGCTTTTCAGATAAACCGCGCCGCCCTTGTCGGCGGAACAACCGCTGATTTTCGTGTTACCGGAGATGTTCAGCGTACTTTTGTCCGTCTCCATGTACACGGCTCCGCTGTACTGCGGCGCGGTGCAGGCGTTGATGACGCTGTTCTTACCGCCTTCGTCGTCCTGAATCGTAAGCGCCTTGCCCTTGCTGTAAATCGCGCCGCCTATGCCGTCCGAACGGGTAACGGAGCAGTTATCAAAGCTGGTGCCGGAAATGGTGGCCGAGGAAACGTTGTTGCTGTTAAAGCAGTACAGCGCCCCGCCGTAGTTGTAGGCCGTGCTGTCCTTCACCGTACAGCGGGTGATTTCCACTGCTATGGCTTGCGTGTACACAGAGCCGCCGTAGCCGTAATCGTTATTGGTTCCGGTGGTTTTACATCCGGTAAACGTTGTGTCGGAAATCGTTGTTTTGACCCTGTCATTATTCTCCGAACCGTGGTTGATTGCGCCGCCGTTGGACTTGGCGGAGCAGTTGTTAAATTGACTGCTCTCAACGGTCAGCGTCCCGGCCTTGGAATTGGCCGCGCCGCCGTAAGACAAATGCTCGTCATACAGGGTGTAGCAGTCCGTGAATACGCTGTTTTGAATCTTCGTGTAGGCCGCATCTTTGTTGTTGTTGTTATGGTACAGTGCGCCTCCCTCGAACTCACTGTGGCACTCGCTAAATTCCGTGCCGTCTATGTCCACGTTCACATTAGCGTCGTTTTTATCCACCATCACCGCGCCGCCTCGCGGAGCCGTGCAGTTTGTAAAGCGCGTCACGCCGTTTCCCTCGCGGGTTATGGTTACGCCACACTTGGCATAGATTGCGCCGCCGCCGGTTTTGCCGCTGTTGCACACGCAACGGTCAAACAGGACATTGCTTCCCGTCTTGCTGTTGATTGTCAGTCTTGCGGTATCCGCCGCATAGACCGCGCCGCCGTTGTCCGCTTTGCCGTATTGCAACGTGGTGCCGTCGTCGATGATTAAGGAGCCGTTGACCGCCTCAATCAGCCTGTAAGCGCCTTCAGTCTCCGTTGCCGGATTTTTGCGTCCGTCCAGCGTGATGTTCTCCAACTGAAACACAGTCTCCGCGTTGTTGAGCTTAAAGAGTTGACCATCCTTGGGATAGAGTGTGCAGACTGTGCCTTCCGTTCCTCTGTAGGGGTGCTTGCCGTCATACTTGCCCGTTACGGCTTCGTCGCCTTTATACGTCTCTGTGGTCAGCGTAACCTTAGCCGCCGGGAAAGCCTCTATCTTTTTTTCACAATGGCTTTCCACCAGCATTTTCACGTAGACCGCGTCTCCGGTAACGCTTGTAAAGTCGTTAAAGGCAAGGCTGATACTCTGGTAAACGGCGTCCTTGCCGTTCGGACGCGTGAGCGTGTTTCCGTCCGCGTCCGTAATCTTGCAGACGTAGGAACCCCAGTAAATTTTATTATCGGTCTTCTGATAGCCGTACAGCATTTCGTCCCGGTCGTTTAAGAAGTTTTCCAGATAGGCGTTGCCGTTTTCGGCACCGTATGTGCCGAAATCTTTTCCCTCCGTGCCGCGATTGGCATAGGCGGAATTGGAATCCGCCACATACACGCGGACTACGGCGTTTTTGTCAAGCCCCGCTTCCGTCGTGCGAATGCTGGTATTGTTATTGACGTTCAGGACAACGTTGTGTTGTACGGTGCTGTCGCCGCTGTAAGTGTTGTCCTTTACGGTCACAAGGCCTTCAAAGTACATCGTTCCGCCCGCAATGGCACCGCCGTTGGCGTCGGTGGCGACATTTCCCGTGACGGTTGCGCCGGAATAGGTGGCTTTGTCCTCCTGATAGACCGCACTGCCGTTTGTCGCCTGACAGCCCGTAATGGTGCCGCCGCTGATGGTTCCGTTGGACGGATTATTGCCGTTCTTGGCGAGATACACGCCGCCGCCGTTGTTCGCCGCTGTACATTTGTCGATTGTACATCCTGTGATTGCCACAGTCTTTGCCCGAGTCCAGACCGCGCCGCCTTTTACGGCGTTGCAGCCGCTCTCGGACTCAGAGGCGGGGCTAAATATACAGTTGGTGATGGTTGTACTATTCTGGGTCGAGTCATTTCTGCTGTTTCTGTTATGGCATACGGCACCGCCGCGGTCTGTAAGTGCGCTACAGCCATAAAATTTAGAATTGCTGATAGTCAGACTTTCGTTGGAGGCCATCAAGGCGCCGCCGCTTATTTTGGCCTCGCAGTTTTTGAAAGTGCTACCTTCGACAATTGCCTGACTGCCGTCGTTCATGCCGCAGAAGTGCAACGCGCCGCCCTCTCTTAAGGTGGAGACACAATCTTCAAAGTAACTGTCTTTTACTTCCGCTCGCACCACCTTCGTATTGATTCCGCCGCCGTAATGAATCAGCTTGTCCCTCTCTGAATTGTCCTTTAAACGGTCCTCTGCGCGACAGCGGATAAAATGGCAATTTGTGACTTTCATATAGGAAGTTGGCCACATTTCGCCGATGCTATTGCCGAAGTAGTTGTTGACCGCGCCGCCCTCCTTGCCGGCCCAGCAGTCGATAAATTTGCTGTCCGTAAATTCCATGCACGGCACATAGGACTGAATCGCGCCGCCACTGCCGTTTTCGGTGCCAGAGGAACAGTTATTAAAGTCACACCCTGTGATAATCAATGTCGTCGTGCTGGTCGTGTTGCCATTATTGTCCTGATAGACCGATAGCGCGCCGCCCTGCGCCTTGCAGTTACAACTGTCAAAGGAGCAATCGGAGATAGAGATTGATTCATTGGTCTTTACATACGCCATCACAGCGCCGCCGCCACGCAAAGTGTCGCAGGCGGTAAACGCGCATTGCGAAACCGTCACGCTCTTTACGTTCTTTGCGCCGATTCCGCCGCCGCCGAATCCGGTGGTTGAGCCCCCGGTATTGTTCTTTGCGCTACACTCGGTAAACGCACAGCCAGAAATCGAGATGTTGAAAGAGCCGGTAGCGTAAATCGCGCCGCCGTCGCCGTTTGCACTCGAAGCTACGCAGGAAGTGAACACAATACCGGGATTTTCCCTGTTCGTGCCGCCGTTAATGGTAAGATTATTCGACGAACTGTAGTAAATCGCGCCGCCGTCCTCGGTTGCCGCGACACAGTTTTCAAAGCGTGTGCCGCCGTTGGTTCCTTTGAGGTTCAAAACAGCCGTTCCGGTCGCCGCGATTGCGCCGCCCCGGTTGGCGCGGAGATTGGAAAATATTCCGGCGTCTATATTCAACGTCCCGTTGTTGACGTAAATCGCGCCGCCGTAATCGGCATTGGTGTTTGAATTGCGCAAAACCGCGCCTTCGGTAATGTTCAGTTGCGCTCCGGCATAATTGAGGTAGATTAGGCTCCCATTAATATTATTCAGTATGTCGCGTCCGTCCAGAATGATGTTTTTCAGCGTGACGCTCGTCGCGGAGGCCTGATGCGTAAACAGGCCGTTTGTGAAACCTGAATCCCTGTAGAGCGTGGCGTGTTCGCGTACGCCCACATAGGGGAAGTCCGCGTCGTTCTTGCCCGCCGTCGTCACCGTCACATCTTTTCTCGGGAAAGCGGTATTTGCCGTGATAGGGTACTCCTCCACAAGCATTTTCACCGCCGCGGGCGTGGCCGCTTGCGTGTGTGCCGCCGTTGTGTAAAGCGTGCTGACATAGGCTGTGAAAGCGTCCGAAAGTTTCATATACACGGCGGGTTTGCCGTTGGCGTCATAGAGCGTGTTGCCGTCGGCGTCCGTGATTTTGCAGACGCCGTCTATAAAGGCGATTGTCCCGCTCTGCTCGACGGAATCAATGGTAAATCCGGCCGTTCCCGTCTTGTTGTTCACCGTCGGGAACTCTGTGGAATACGAGAAAGCGGAGCCAGTCCATGTGACCGCCAGTTTCGCGCCGTTAGAGACGGTCCGATTTTTCGTTTCGCCGGGTTTAAGGGTGAAATTGGTTTGCGTCAAAGTGTCATCGTCGGGAATAACCGTCACGTCCACATCCTCATTGACGCCGTTTTTCAGCGTGACAATATGCTGTCCGCTCTGGACATTCTTCCAGACCGCGTAAAGGGTCACGGGTTCCGTCACGGGCGTGTTGTCGAAGTCGTAATACGGGGTGGGATTGCTCAAATCCCGTGTCCAGCCGAGGAAGCTCACGCCCGACGCGGCATAAACCGGCTCCGGCGGGACAGGGGCTTTGGGGGCTTTGTCGGCGACGTTCACGGCGTACTGGTAGATTTTACGGTTGCCGTTTTTGTCATGATAGCCGTCCATTTCCGTTGTCCACGCGCCGCCGTTGACATCATAGCTGACAAGGGGCTGTTCGCTGAAAGTAACCGTGGAGTCAGCGGGGCCGTAGCGGAGGTTGCCCTGCACGCTGAAAGAACCTGTATTGTAAACGCGCATAATGGCCGGTTTCGCGTCCTCGTGATAGGCTGGCTCGTTTACGATGGTATAAAGGTACCCCTCAGCGGGAGTGTTGCCTGAGACTGTGTAGGTTTGATTTTCTGTATATTCGACCTCCAGAGTGGCGGTCTTTCCCGCGTCAACGCTCACTTTGGCGGTTCTATTTTTTAAGATTACTTCCTCCTGTCCGGTACCCGCGTCATTGACGCGGTACATTTTTTGGGACGTGCTGACATAGACGCTTACATCCGTAATCTCCGACGAACATTTGTTGTCCAGTATCAGATTGATAAGCTGTGTGTTCGTGAAATTGAGCGTTTCATCTTTCGTCACGACAAACTCTGTCGCATTCGTCACCGTATTATTTATCTTGGTTTCGTAGCCGACAATAAAGGTCTCGGCGACGTTCAGGGTCTCGCCATAGGGTACGGTCAGCGCTTTACTTTGACCTGTCGATAGTTTAAAGGTCTGGACGCCGTTCGTAAAACCGTTGCTGTTATAGCCCTCCCCGTCTGCCACGGTCGCGGTAAAGGTAAAGGGTTCTGTGTTGCCGGAATAGCCGCTGACGGTGTTTTTCACTGTGACCGTCTGCGTCTTGCGCGTGTTGGTGAAAACAATGCTACTGTCATTCTCGGTAACTCTTTGAATTTCAGCCTTTAAGCCGCTTCTCGCGTCGCCGCCGTTGATAAAGTATTTCGTGTCGTAAATGGGCTGTTCCGTGCCGTCGACGTTCTTTTTCACTTCGGCTTCCTCGACGGTCAGCTTTGTGCCTTCGGGAACGTTCAGGAGAATACTCTGAGAAGTCGCACTATCCGGGAAGTCAAAGGGAATGACCGCCGTCCCGTTTTCATCGGTGGAAATGTTCTTCTCCGGGTGTTCCGCGTCCACATAATAAATGGGATAGTTTGCCGCGTTGGTTCCATTCTCATTCGTTAGCGTGACCGTGAACTCAAATTTTTCCGTCGTCGAAACCTTGCCGACCAGTTTCTTGCGCAACTCAATTGTTGCCATCTTGCGCACATTGGAAAACGTGACGCTGGCTCCGTCGTCCGTCACAGGGAACGCAAACACGTTTCCGCTCGCGGTGTTCTCAATGGCGACGCCCTCTCCTTCCGGGGGCATGGTACGGCCGGAGGCCGTGATTTGGTAATCCGGGTTCGACGTTTCCGTGATGTTCAGCGTCGCGCCGACTGGTGCGCGGAACGACAGTTCAACAGGTTCATTGTGCTTCGGGGAAAGCGTCGTGGACACCGCGCCTTCCGTATTCTTGGTGAGCGGGTCAGTGAGCGGGAAGCCGGAAACGGGCGTCCCGTTCGCCTCTGTCAATGTCAGCGTAAACGGAAAATCTACAGAATTGTCTCCCGCCAGCGGGTCAAACAATGTCTTTGTCAGCTTGACATCTGCCAGTCTGCGGGTGTGCGTCACGGTGAGGACGCTGTTTTCTTCCAGCGGAAAATTACCGTCCTCGTCAATGTTTATGGGTTCGTCGGTTTCGCTGTTGGTTCCGGTGCGGGTCGTGGCGTAATTGGAGGCTGTTTCTGTAATCGTGTAGTCTCCCACTGGAAGCGGGGAAATGCGGATTTCATCATTGTTCGTCAAATTCCGAAGAACAATTTTGCCGGGTATGGTTCGCTTCGCGGCTGTAACGCTGTAATTCAGGGTGCCGTCAATTGTATAGTTGCTCTTTCGGATGGAGGCGGAGGAAAGCGTAAGGGTAAAGGTGTCGTTTGGATTTGCGCCCAGAGGGGCAACCACATTTTTTACGGTCAGCGTCAGACCGTCCCATACAATGTTGGTGGATGTGCCTTCTTTGAGTTTGGCTCGGTAGTAGTACAAATCATTGATAAAGCGGTCAAGATTGGCTGTCGTCCCGTATTCGGCAATGCCGAACTGCTCGGCAATCTCTCGGTGTGTCTCCATGGCCGTGACGCCAATTTTGGCAGTGTCAGCGAGACCGGGTTTAACTACGTTGAGAATATTGTCGCTGTCCGCGCCAATGTAGAGGTTGGCCTGCTCCCCCTGCGCGTTCTTATTGTCATAGATGAACGGATTCTCGGAGAGATTGATTCTGCTTTCCGTGTCCTCGACCGTCACCGCGCCGTCGGACGTGTCGACGTTCTCCGTAATGCGTCCCCCCGTGATGTTCATCTTGCCTCCGGCCAGATAAACGGCGGAACCGCTCCCGGCGGCGTTGCCCGTAATTTCGGCACCGTCAACCATATTCACAACGCCCGCGCTGTAGACTGCGCCGCCCTTTCCGCTTGTCTTGGAGTTGCGAAGCGTCGCGCCGTCCTTCAGGTTCAGAATGCCCGTATTGTTGACAAGGCCGCCGTCGGACGTGGCCGTGAAGCTGTCCTTTGCGCCGTCCAGACAGACATTTTCGAGTGTCAGCGTACCCGCGTTTACAAGCAGACTGCCGCCCTCCCCGGCACGGGTGATAATCGCCGTGCCTGTATTCTCTGTCCTGTCGGTCTGGAAATGGAACTGCATACTTTTGTCGGTCTCCGCCGTGGTCAGGGTGATATTCTCCCCCTCCTGAATATTAAATTCGTCCGTCGCGGGCATGGAGTAGTCTTCCAGCATTTGGATAGTCGCTGTTCCGTTGAATATAGCAGGCTTGGAGCGAATATAGGTCAGTGCGCTTTGCAGGGATTCATAGGGATGGTCGCCGCCGACCGCGTCCGTCACCTTGCAGATGACGCGCAAGGTGTTGGTAAAGGTAATCGTGACGGGGGTTTTCGCTTTCGTCTCATAAGAGAAGGCGTTTTCCGCCGCGTCCAAGTCCGTGACATCTGTTGCCGCTGTCGCCGTTTCCCGATACTGCGGGTTCGTGTCCTCTGTGACGGTCGCGGTGACGCCTGCGGGAAGCGTCAGCTCAATGGAATGTTCCGGCTTCAAGGTAAAGCGTACTTTGCCGTCCCAATCCGTGGTAAGCGTACTGCCCTCGATGTTATAGACTTGATAATTCCGTATGGGGTGTGTTCCCTTGGTCAGAGCTAGCGTAAAGCCGAAGTCTGTGTTGACAGCATCCTCACGGGGGTCGTCCACCAACTTGGCCTTTTTCACTGTAAGCGTTGTAGTCGTGGGCAGGACTTGGTTCCGGATAGTGATTTCGCCGTCAGCCAGTTCGTAAACCTCATCCCCGAAAGAAGGCACGGTTTCGAGAACATAGTAATAATAGGCTTGTCCCGTATCATCCTTTTTTTCAAGGTCTTTGACGGTCATTTGCCAGCCGCCCGAATCACCGAAACTTAAACCATCGCGTTCCCCGTCGCGTACTTTTTGCATACCGCCGACTAAGGCCGTCATTTTGTCATTTGTGATTCCGTCGCCGTAAATGTCTTCCGGAATCGGTTGTGTCGAACGGTACACATCAAACTTGATATCCGGCTGAGCCGCCAAAGTTTCATCAGCCGTAATTTGGATTCCGTCGGAATCCTGCCATTCTTTGACAACCGTCAGAGAAGTGGCTTCCTTGTTGCGTATGATGTACACCCCGGAACCGGAGACGCCGTACTGCTGGACATAACTTTCCAGTATATCCTCGCCACTCGCCGTATAGATATGCTCCTCTTTGACGGAATAAGTAATCGTGCGGTCTTGCTCGTCTCTGGTGCGCAGATTCTTGAAAGCGTTGTTGTTATACGGCGCGTGTTTGGTCAAAACTACGGTTTTATCTGTCTCGTCTTCATTCTTGACAGGCTGGGTCTGGCCATCAACGGATTGATACAGCCCGACTACCACATGGTCTACATTATCAGGCCAAGTGTTGCCCTCCCAGATTTGCATGACGGGAATGGTACGGGTTTTGCTCTGGTTATCCATGGTCACACTGTCGTAGGTCTCCCACAGATTCACCGCCGTTTCGCCGTTGGGCAAAGAGGAAAGAATGCCCGGAATCAGATAACTGTCATTGCAGAAGTAGAAATAGACTTTCTGGGGTACCAGAGGCAACAGATAACCTTCGGGTGCCTTGGTCTCGACGATATAGTAGAGCGTATCCAATTCATAGTCCGCTCCGCCGCTGATTTCCAACACGCCATTGGCGTCCGTGGTGTACGTCTTTACTTCCGCGTCATTCGCGGCTTTTTTGACGGTGAACTCGGCACCGGGCAGCCGATGTCCCGTTTCCTTCTCCATTTTGGTAATCGTCAGCTTGTGTTCCTCGTACTCGTTGCTGATGATGATATTGAAACTGCTGTCCTTATTCTCGTCCGTCACATCGAACTCCGGCGGTTCCGGGAGTGGGTCGGAACTCCCCGGACCGATGACCCGATAATAGGAAGTGGTAAGATTAATGATGTCTGGCACATCCAAAGGACGCTCATTTTCCTCAATGACGCGATAGTGTCCGCCGACTTCCAATCCCCCGCCGAACGTGAAAGAGCCGTAACTGAATTCGGACACGGTGTGGCGCTCCACTTCCTCCCATGTGCCGTCCTCCTCTGTCCGCTTCTGGAGAATAACGGCTATGGCGTTTTTCTGGTCGTCCCGCAAGGCATAATTGCCGGAGAAGCGCATGCAGACATTTAAGCCGGGCGCTTCCGGCTGGAGGCGTACTTTCAGAATGTCCCGGTTACGGTAAGCCCGTACGCCGCCGGAATCGTAGTCCGCGTTATCCGTAATCATGAAGTTGTAGAGCGTGTTGTCCTTTTTGAAGCCCCGCGGAGCCTGAATCATTTCGAGGTAATAGCTTGTGTTTTTCTGAATGGGCGCGTTTCCGGATTCCTCGTCAATCTGTATATCCGCGTATCCATTTTCACCTGTCGTAAAGGTCACGGGGTCTCCCTTGTTGGGGTCTTTCTTGCGGGTCATGGGGCGCTGATTCTCGTCCAAGAGGATAAACTGCGCCCCGGAAATGCCCTCGCGCATGTTATTGTTGCCATAGACAAAGAGCCTCAGCATGTAGACGCCCGCATTGTCGGCGGCCTCGGACGCGCTGGGGTAGATTGTTTCCGTTTTGGAAAGTGTGACCTCGGCGATTTGTTCCCCGCTGTCCTTTTTTGTCAGTACGGCGGTATTGCCGAAGGTTGCGACTTCAACCGACTGAACCGCGATGAGGGTGCGGTAGGTGATTGTCACATGGGTTTTATCCGGTATGGTATACGTCCCGGTGTTGCCTCTGTAATCATAAGTAACGCGCTCTGCGGCGGGTTCCTCTGGGTCTGTGCTGACGACTTCCGTTACCAATACACTGGAATAATCAATGGATTGCCCATCCGTAAACGTGTCCGCAAGGGTAAGCGGCTTGCCGTCATTGAGCGCATGTTCTCCCGAATTCACGTCAATTTTCCACGTCGCCCAGTTGCCCTCTAAAGAGGTGAGTTCTTTTTTCAGCGCTTCCTCGACGTGGACAATTGTCAATGTACCAGTTTGATAGGTTACATGATAGTTGTCCTTTTCCTCCGCGCCGGACGGCGTTATAGTGTACGTTCCGACAGTCTCGCCCGGTTCGCGGCTCAACGTATAGGAAATGGTATCTTCACCCGAAAGCCCCTCCACAGTTGCCGTCAGTGTGGGGTCGGGCGCGCCCTCGACTTTCGTTTTGTCGTCCGCCTTTATGGTTACTTCGCCCGGTTGGTCTTCCGGGTTCGGTTCCGTGTCGTCCCCCTGTTGGCCGCCCGGGTTCGGTTCCGTGTTGTCTCCCTGTTGGCCGCCCGGGTCATTTCCTGTGTTGTCTCCCTGTTGACCGTCCGGGTCATTTCCTGTGTCGTCTCCCTGTTGACCGTCCGGGTCATTTCCTGTGTCGTCTCCCTGTTGACCGCCCGGGTCATTTCCTGTGTCGTCTCCCTGTTGGCCGCCCGGGTTCTGTTCCGTGTCGTCTCCCTGTTGGCCGCCCGGGTCATTTCCAGTGTCGTCTCCCTGTTGGCCGCCCGGGTCATTTCCCGTGTCGTCTCCCTGTTGGCCGCCCGGGTCATTTCCCGTGTCGTCTCCCTGTTGGTCTCCCGGGTTCTGTCCCGGTTCCTGCACCGGGTCATTTTCCGGTTCCTCGCCCTCCAAAAGGTAGGCCGGGAAAAGGTCTGTTGTAAAGTCTATAAACTTTTCACTGACGGTCAGCGGGGCAGATATCGGTTCCGTCTCGACAACTGCGTACACGGAGAAAGAATCCGTCTCGATATTCAGCGCGCCCCCGCCGCCCTTTTGCGGGGACGGCGCAGTGACGCCGCCTCCGTCCAAAAAGTGCAGAATGCGCGCCGCCCCGCTTCCGGGCAGGCGAAACGCCACTTTCACGGGTGCCGCGGGTTCAATCTCGCTCCCGTCGGGTGCCAGACAGCGGATGTCAAACGCCCGCATACGCTCAAAGCGTCCCAGCTCCGCTACGGCGCGGTCATAGTAGCTCTGATAGCGCGCGCCCGACAGTTCCGAAACTTCCAGCGACGACCCCGCCGGAATCCGCGCCGAAGCGCCGTACGTCACGGCAATTTCATAACTCGCGCCGTCGGAGGCCGTCAACGTCTTGGAGGCACTAAGAGCCAGTGCCAGCAAAGCAAACACTGCCACACAGAAAAGCGGAATCCATACTTTTCGCTTTCTATTGAAACTTCTGTACATTTTATTCACCTCGTTGTTTCGCCGCGCAAAAACACGCCGCGCCTCGTTACAATACGACACAATGACATCCTGTGTAGAAAGCCGTTATTCTCCTGCCAACTTTTGTGCAATTTGACTAAATTTCTCATCTGTACAATGTTATTATATCAAAATGAGGCACATTTTTCAAGAGAAAAACAGCGACTGGCCAGTATCTCGGCATGGAGCAGGAAGGCTTTTATTTTCTTTGCCATTTACCCCATGATTTTATCATAAAATTTTATCACAAGTTTTCGGAATAGATGTGAATTTTTTGTAAATTTTAACTTTTGTTGTCTCTTTCCATGGGATAAATATTACAAAACCATCCGGTGTACTGTGGCAAACTGACCTACAGCAGACGCAAAAACAAGAGCGTCTCTGGCATATCATCTGAAAGTTAAAATCCCCTCTCCTGTTATCGGGAGGGGGATTTTATATGGCTCGTAAAGGATAACGGATTTATGACCCATTCACATGAGATTTCGTTATCCGTCATTCGCCGCACAGTAGAAGCGGCTGAATCTGTCTGCCGCGGAGTGCCGCGTCCACGGTCTCCGGCAGGCGCGAAAAGTCCGCCACTAATGAAGTCGGCTTGGCGGCGGCGTTGTCCTGTCCGAACGGCACAAAGTAATAGTTTTTGCGTACGAGCAGTTCCCCGATGTTTTTCGCCCCGGCGGACAGTCCGTCGTTGCTGGATACCGCGATAATGACAGGCCTGTCGTTGCGCAAATGTGCCTTGGCCGCCATGGTCACGGCGCTGTCCGTGACGCCGTGGGCGAGTTTGGCAATAGTATTCCCGGTCGCGGGCGCGATAATCAGCGCGTCCAAGAGTTTTTTTGGCCCAATGGGTTCCACGTCCGGAATTGTCCGGAGTGCGTCGCGTCCGGTCAAGGCGCGGACTTGTTCCAGCAGGCTTTCGGCGGTTCCGAAACGCGTGTCAGACGCCGCGCTGATTTCCGACACAATCGGAATTATCGTCTGGTAGATTTCGGCCAACGTTTTGAGCGCCTTTAAGACGGCCTCATGTGTGCAGAAGGAGCCGCAGAGGGCAAAACCAATCCGTTCCTGTCTCATGCAGGAAGTCACCCCAATTCCCTGAGAAGTTGGCACACCGTATCCCGGAGAATCGCCGCCGCGCCGCGCGGGACAATGCGCCCCGGCAGTCCCCGCGCCCACAGGTACGCCACCCCGTGGCGGGATACCGCCTCCGTATCGACGCACGGCCTTGACGCCAAGTCCATGAGGAAGCAGTCGTCGGGGAGTTCCCGGAGCAATTCCGAATCCAGTAACGGTGCCGGAATCGTATTGTATACAATGTGGAAGGGGCTAAGGGAACCCGCGAGGCAGGCCGTGTCGAGGGCATGGAGGCCGAACACGCGTATCCAAGCGCGGTCATTCGGGTTACGCGCCGCCGCCGTGACTTCCGCGCCCATGCCGCGCAGACGCTGACACAACAGTTTCCCGATACGCCCGAAGCCCAGCACCAGACAGCGTTTCCCGGCTAAGGTCTCGCGGGTTCGCGTGACCGTCAGGCACAAGGCCGCGTCGGCGGTGGCGGCGGCGTTCTCAATGGCCATGGGTTCCTGCTTCATGTAATCGGCCATGGAAACGCCCGCGCGCCGCGCCTGACTCGCGACATCTTCGGGAATCAGTCCGGCAAAGACGGCTTGCCCCGCCCGGAAATGTGACAGCAGTTCCCCGGCGGTCAGCGACGCGCCCGGACAGTGAAATTTCCCGTCCGCGCCGAAAAGGGGAACGGGCAAAATTACGGCGTCGGCGCTTAGAACCTGTTCCAGTGTTCCGACGCTTTCGGGCGCTTGTTTTGGCGTTCCGGCGCTTTCCAGCGGCTGTCCCGGCGTTCTGACACTTTCCGGCGGTTGTTCCAGCGTTTCGGCACTTTCCGGCGGCTGTTCCAGTGTTGCGACGCCGTAAGCGGAGACTGTGTACCCGTCCTGTTTGAGTAACCGGACTAACTCGGCGGCTCTCTGCCCGCCGCCCGCCACCCCAAATGTTTTCTTCATCTACAATACGCCTCCCGTATCATGCTATGGGGAAGCGGTCAGAGTTGTGACAGCGTGCCGTCCCTGTAAAGCCCCCGTTCCGATAAAACCAGTGACGGGGCGACATCGTGCGCCTCCATGGGAATGGAATCCTGTATCAGCGCCTCCCGGCACACCAAAACCGCCGCGCCGTGGTACTCCGGCAGGAAGCGGTCATAGTAGCCGCCGCCGCGCCCCAGACGGTTCCCGGCGCGGTCGCAGGCCAGACAGGGTATCACCAAGAAATCAATCTCCGCCGGGGAGACGCGCGGGGCGTCCGCCGACGGTTCCGGAATGCCAAACAGGCCGGGGGCGAGGTCGTCCGGCGACGATATCCGCCGCGTTTCCATGACGCCCCGCCCCGTACACAGCGGCACACAGACGCGTTTCCCCGCCGAAAGCGCGTCCTCTAACAGCGGGCGCGTGTCGATTTCCGCCCCGGTTCCCACGAAACAGCAAAGGCATTTTGCCTTACAGTAAGCGTCCATGCGCCGCAGCGCTTCCACGATAGCACGCCCGGACGCGTCGCGGTAATCGGCCGACAGGGACTTTTCCAGTACGCGCAGGCGCTGACGCAGGACGCGTTTTTCCTCGGCAACGGTCATGTGTCAGTCCTCTAAAATAGCGGCTTCGAGTTCCGGCACCGTCCGGACGACGCGCACCGCTCCGGCGGCTTGCAGTTCGCCCGGCTCGGCGTAACCGAAAAACTCCACGCCGATACAGTCCAAGCCGCGCCGCGCCGCGCCCTCCACGTCGTACTTTCTATCGCCGACCATGACCGTGACGGGCTTTTCGGCGTCGCCGATTCCAAGCCGCGCCATGGTTTCCTGTATGACGCGGGCTTTGTCCCAGTCCTCGGCAAGCGAACTGCCCACAATTACGCGCAGATACGGCGTGAATCCGAAGCGGTTACAGACCTGTTCACACATGCCTTGGGGTTTCGACGACGCTACCGCCAGCGTGACGCCGCGCTCCGTGAGGCGTCGGAACATGTCGACGACGCCGGGCGCGGGGGTGTTCTCGTAGACGCCTATGGGGGCATAGCGTTCGCGGAAGGTGTCCACGGCGAGACGGGTTCTTGCCCTGTCGTAGCCGCAGTAGAGCGGGAAGGAAACCTCCATCGGGGGGCCTATAAACTTTAACAGCGTGTCATAGTCCGGCACGGGGTCGCCCAACTTCTCAAAAGCGTAAATCAGACTGTTTACGATTCCCTCTTTGGAATCGGTCAATGTGCCGTCCAAGTCGAAAAGCGCGTACTGGTACATGTCATCACGTCCTTTCAAATCTGAAACGCGGCTCCGGTATCCGCCGAAGCCGCGTAATTTGCCTTGCCTGCCGCAATTCGTCGCGGCGTTTTGCTTACTTGTCGCAGTATTCCACGGCGCTTTCGCTGGCAATCGTGCCGAAAACCACGATGTCCGTTACGGCCGTGCCGCCGATACGGTTGCCGCCGTGGACGCCGCCCGTCACCTCTCCGGCCGCGAACAGTCCCGGAATGGGCTTGTTTTCCGTGCTGATGACCTCGGCCTCGGTGTCAATCTTCACGCCGCCCATGGTGTGGTGGATGCCCGGGGCAATCTTAATGGCATAGTAGGGGGCTTCGCTGAGGTCGGCTTCCATGCCGGTTGTGCGCCCGAAATCGGGGTCTTTCTTGTCCGCCACATATTTGTTCCAGTTCGTGACGGTCTCGGCGAGCGTGGCGGGGTCAATGCCCAGCTTCTCGGCCAGTTCCTCCACGGTGTCGGCCTGCGTGGTAATGCCGATGGAAACATACTTTTCCGTGGCCTTGAGGCCGTCGCGGAGGTGCTGGTCAAAGATGAGGTAGGCGTAACTGCCCTCCTCGGCGAGTTCGGCGGCGGAGACCACGTCACGCGTCAGCAGTTCGTCAATGAAGCGCTTGCCGCTCTGGTTGACCAGAATCGCGCCGTCGCCGCGTACACCCTCCGTAATCAGCATGCTTGTATTCTGCTCGACGGTCGGGTGCAACTGAATCTGGTCAATGTCCACGAGTGCCGCGCCGACCGCCTCGGCCATGACAATGCCATCGCCAGTCGCGCCCGGGGAACCCGTTTTGACGGTGCCTTTCAGTTCGGGCTTGTACTTGACAATCATCTCTTCGTTGCTTCCGAATCCCCCGGTTGTCAGGATAACGGCCTTGGCGTTGATGGTGTACAGCGCGGTCTTGCCCTCGGCCTTGACGCCGACAATAGTGCCGTGGTCGTCAATCAGTTCCGTGGCCTTGGTGTCGTACATGACATTCACTTTGAGTTCGTCCAGCTTCTTGCGGAATGCCGTCACCAGATACGCGCCCACGCCGGAACCGTCCTCGGGGGAGTGAATGCGGGCGTTCGTCGCGCCGCCGGAGAAGGAGACCTTGGGAAGCGGGGCGTCAATGCTGTCGAGCCAGTCAATTCCGGCGGCGGAGTTTTCCGCCATGACCTTGACCAAATCGGGGTCGTTGAGATTGTGGCCGCCCTTGATGGTGTCGTCGATAAACTGCTGTATGGTGTCCTGAATGCCCTGTTCTTTCTGGTAATGGGTTTCAGCGGCGTTCATGCCTCCGGTGGCCTTGGTGGTGTTGCCGCCGACGTAGGGCATTTTCTCCAGCAGAATAACGTCTTTTCCGGCCTGCGTGGCTCTGATAGCCGCAGTCATGCCCGCGCCGCCCGCGCCGATAATCACGATGTCGGTTTCCAGTGTTTCCTCGGGCTTGTCGGCGGTGTCAATTTCGGGTTCGTGGGCGTCTGGGAACTTGGACAAGTCCGCGCCCGCCTCGGTGAAGGCCTGCTGCAAGGCGCGGATAATCGCGCCGCTGGTGACGGTCGCGCCCGTCAACGCGTCGATGTTGGGGCTTTGGGCGCTCATAATCCGGTCGCCCAGCATTTCCACGGCGAAAGAGCCGATGTTCTCGGTCTCGTGGTCGCCGTTGATTTCGACGGAATCAATGGCTTTCTCGGAGACGTTGACGGTCACGGTCACATCTCCGCCGAAGCCCTTGGAGGAGCCGGTATAGGTGCCGGGAATGAAAAGGTTGTCCCCCTCGGCCTTGGGGGCGGAGACGACTTCCAGACTGGACGCTTCCGCAAGCGCGGCGGTCGCGGCCTCCTTGACGGCACCCGTTGTCAGGGACGCGCCGGAGACGCCGTCAATCTCGGCGCTCTGCGCGGAAAGCAGTTGCGCGGACAAATCCGGAATCGCGGCACCGCCGACATCCGGCGTCTCGCTCGCGCCCACGATATCCGCCTTGGTGATGCCGCCGTTTTCGCCGACGGTCAGCGTGACCTCGACGGGGCCGCCGAAGCCGTTGGCGCTGGCGGTGTAAGTACCGGGCTGGTACGCGCCCTCGATATCGGCGCTGACGCTCATGGCCTCTGCGGCGGCGTCTGTTCTCTCTGGAAGGCCGCGCTCAATGGCTTCCAGTCCCAGCAGAATGGCGAACGCCGCGACAGCGGCTATCACGCCCCGCCAAAACTCCTTTTTTGTTATCGCGTCTTTCATAAAGTCCCTCCTTAAGTTCCATGGTGACGCGGTTCAATATTTTCATTATAGCATACCGCAAAAGCCGTTGTAAAGTGTGTTTTTAGAAAAACAGCTCTGACGAGAGAAGAAAATGCACCTTGAAAACTTGATATAGGCGGTTGCGGGAAGAACTGAATGACGAGAACCAAGTCTGACCTTTCCCGCGTAAAATATCAAAGGTATCAAGCATGAAAACGCTTTGCTTTGATATGTAGCCGTGCGCCGTCAGCATATCGACGTTTTTCTTATCCAGCGGACGCGAGAGCGCTTCCGGCGTGTGAAACCCTGTCCGGACGACGCCGCCCCCGCGCAAAAATTCGGATAAGCCGCGTTTTTGCGCGTCCTTGACAGCGTTTCCTAATCCCAACGAAACAAGCCCGGCCTCCGAAAACCGGAAGCCGCGCTTTGCTGTGATAGTTTCCGCGTATAGGCGGGGGTTAGGGCGCATTAATAGCCGTTCTTGATTGTGAAATTCACGGTGGCGCTACCGCTACCCGAAGCACTTTGCACGCTCAAAGTATGGGCTTTCCCGTTTGCTTTCAAGGAAAGCGACTTGGACTTCCCCGGACGAATGTCGCCCAGAACCGCATTATTCTGATATAAGGTAATCGTGCGGGTGCTACTGGTATTTTTGACCTCAACCTTCGTTTTTTGCAGCCCAAGAAAGCTCTTGTTCGTGTGGATTGTGACATCTTCCCAAGTGTGACCATAGCCAACTGTAGCTTTCTTGTCCGCTGCTTTCGCCGGAATGACCAGCATAGACACCAAAAGCGAAAGCACGAACATCAGAGACAAACCGCGTTTCATGGTCTTTACCATTGTTTTTTTCCTCCTTTCCGGTCAGAATCCTGTAGCTACTTTCCAATGCCTGTTTCCTCTTACTGTCTATCAGTCCTCCCGCGGTGAAAGGCGCGCACTCTCATTCGGGAAGTCCTGCCGAACAAAAACAAGCGGTGCCGAGCGTGAACTCAACACCGCTTGTGAAAATACAAGCCCAATACACAACGATTCCACACCCATTTTTTCCCATTGTAAATTTCAGGAAAAACGGGTATACTACGCCTGCGGTTCAGGCATAAATCGTCTGTTGTGTTGAGTGATACGACCACTCATCATAAGGGTTGCGCGGTGCTGGTAACACTGCGCGGCCTACCGCTTATTTTGTTTTACAGCGTCCGGCGCTCCGAAAACACGCTCCGGACGCTATATTATGATTATAACAGATATGTTTCCGTTTTGCAAGGGCTTTTTTCAAATTTCCCCAAATTTTTTTAGTGGCGGGTCGCTGTCCCACGGGTACAGGAAGCACGGGATTCCCTCCGCCGCCGGGGCGAGTGCGTACATGGGATAGTAAAACGTCACGCCCCCGGCGGTTACGTAATAGTTCGCGGGATTGAAGTACCGCCGTACACGCCGCCGCCAGTCGGGGTGATACTGCGCGAGGCCGCGCTTCTCCTGACGCTCGATTTCGTCGGCCACCACGCGCAAGAGGATTTGTTTCCAGCGCGTACGCGGCGGGAAGAAGTCGGACAGCGCCACGGGGAACCCTGTCACGATATCCCAAGTGTCGCCCCAGCGGCGGCGGAACGTCGCGCCGGGCGCGGCGTTTTCCTTTAACT
>JAFXQV010000009.1 GCA_017526785.1 Oscillibacter sp.
CCTTTTTCTCTCGGCCTGCCCGACCCGGACAGGGCGGTCTCTCTTCCTGCACGTTCCGGCAAAGTTACTCCTCTTTTTAATGCCCTGCGTCCTTTCTGACCCCTTGTCTTAAAATCCCTACAACAAAGTGATACCGACCGGACATGTGAGGTCTTGCAAGCGTCCCCGAAAAGCGGTATAATGCACCGCGACAGCGCGGGAAAGGAGACTGTATGACGGTACACTATACGCGTGACGGCAATCGCGCCCTGACGGAAGCGGAATTGGAAATGCTCCGCAAGGCGGAGGCCATGCCGCCGAACTACGACGAGGACTGCCCGGAACTGACACCGGAAATGGAAGCGGCTTTCCGGGAGGCGCGGAGACGGAAACCGCTCCGCGTGTTCCGGGTCTCACGGCACGCAAACCCGGAACCGTATCTGAAAACCAACCCATAAGGAGGCACTATGGAGACTACGGTACAAATTCGCATGGATTCGGACGTAAAGGAAAAAGTCGAGGCGTTATACGCAAACATGGGGACGACATTTGCCGAGGCGGTACGCATTTTCGCGGCGCAAAGTCTTCTCGTGCAGGGAATGCCGCTGACCATGCGCGCCCACCCGCGCAAGGGTACGGCGTTCGGAATGCTGTCCCAGTACGCAAACCCGGAACTTCGCAAGAAAGAAGCCGAACTGCTCTCGCTTTCGTCGGAGGAAACAGACGGTGACACTGATTGACACAAATGTGATTTTGCGCTTTTTGCTCAATGACGTGCCGGAACAGGCGGAACAGGCCAAGGCCGTGATTGAAGCGGGGGCGTTCACCACAATAGAGGTCATCGCGGAAGTTGTCTATATTCTCCGAAAGGCCTATCAGTCAGACCGCGAAAAAATTTATCTGGCCATTATGCAGGTGGCGGACGAAGTTGTGATTCCCGAATATGACGTGCTGGCATGCGCAATGGACTATTTCCGGGTACGCAATCTGGATTTTGTGGACTGCGTTCTGGCGGCGCGGGTACTGCTGGAAGATGAGGACGTGTTCAGCTTTGACAAAAAACTCATGGCGCTGATACGGCAAATCCGTCAACCGCCCGAATAGCGCAAACAAGACGCGGCCTCCGGTTACCCGGAGGCCGTGTTGATTATCGCTGACGGAGTATCCGGGGAGACCGGACTTTCGTCACTGGGAACCGCTGACGGAGTATCCGGAGGCCGGACTTCCGTCATACGGGCGGGGGAACCGGGGAATTACTGAGCCTTCGCGGTAATCACGAACTTGAGTGCGCTTCCCTGCTGAATATCGGTGGGAATATTCACAGTCCAGATAGTCGTGTTCTCGGTGGCCTCAACCGACTTGGTCGGGTTGCCATCGGCGCTGGAAGTGTATTCCAGTGTTACCGTAGTATCGGCAGCTGTTGCAGAGTTAACGCCATCGGGTTTCAATACGTTGAAGTTAAAGGTTTGACCGGCCTGAACCTGCGTCACGTCGTTGGTAAGAACCTGATAGCCTGCCGTAGTCGCGGCGCTCATATCAAGGTTATAAGTGGCCGCAGGTTGGGGAGTATTACCGCCATTGCCGGGATTCGCGGCGGCCTGCGGTACGCCATCATCATCAAAGTTCACGATGAAGATATAGGTCACAACGCTGTCATCGGTGATGAAGTAAATAGCGTCCTTGGTATCGTTGACGATATCCTCATAGTCAATCTGTTCCACGTTGCCGCCTTCGCAGTAGTACACGCGGACATTCTCGGCCACGTCAAGCAGATAGCTGTTGGAGAAGTTGGTATCGAGCCGGACTTCGGTGTCACTGGCGCGGCGGATACCAATGGCTCTGCCGGGCAGGACTCTCCCGCTGACGAAACTGCCTTCCACAATGAGGTCGTTGGAGTCATAGGCGAGCTTGTTCAGAATGACGCAGTTGCCTTCGTTGTCGGTGTTGTCGATACCACTGCCGGGCTCGAAGTAGCTTCCGGTCGCGGCGAACCAGGTACCAGCCTTCACTCTGAGCGTCTTGACAACATCCTTGTCAATGGCGGTGACATCGTAGTAGTCGCCATCATCGGAGCGAACGAGTTTAGAGACGGACGGAGCAATCAGGAATGTGACATCCTTGCTGGCGCTGGACACATCGGAGGCTCTGGTGATGAAAATCTGCTTGGCAAGCGCGCCACGGTGATAGATATACGCCATGGTCTGGCTGTCACCAGCCTTAACTTCCGGTACGTTCTTGGTGCCGGTGTAGGCCTTGTAGGTGTCGTTGGTGGTATCCTGTACGGTGAAGTGGGTTTCGGAGTCGACAATCAGAGTTTCGCCACCGGCGACAACTTTATTGTTGCTATCGGTGATGATAGGCGTTGTAATAGTGCCGTCATTGGCGACATCCGAAGACGCAGAATAGCGATTGTCATACGCCCGATATCCAGCCGCGCTACTCGAAATGTTCTTGCCGTCAATCATGAACTGAGGCACAGAGAACATATACTTGTCATCGAGCGCATGGAGGCGGTAGCCGTTGTTGTTACTGCTCAGGCGTACGATTCTACCAGCGCGGAAGGCGCGGGCAATAGCCGTCACATCATTGGCTCTCTCGTTGTTTTCATCGCGGTAGTTCTTGGAGTCATCAAGATTGTAAGTTCTGCGTGCGCCGCTGGTTGTACGAACCACGGCCTGCACATCAGACGGGGCGGTGCCGTTCAAACGATCGCTGACATAGACGCCGTTCCGATTCTCAATAGTGATACGTTCAATTAAAACGTACTGGTCAACGGCGAATTCGTCCTCTTCAATCCAGAAGGTGTAATCATTGTCATCGTCTTCGTTGACAATGCGGCCTTCATACTGCGGGAGGCTACCCACGCGGAACGTATAGACAACGTAAGCGGACTTACCGCTCAGGTCATCTTCGGTCATTTCGTAGAACGCGTACTCTTTGGCGTACACATACCTGTCACCATCGAGTGTGAGGTTCTCCCCGCTGACACGGCTGCTCAAAGCGCCGCTTTCCTGTTTCATCAGAGCCATGCTCTTGATACCGGGGGCGCTGTCGGAGTAGGTGTAGACAACGTAATCTTCTTCTTCAAAGTCCTCGGTCTCGAACTCGTTGCGACCGGGGTTGGCAATGGTACCGGGGCGGTGTGCGGCCTGATTGTCATCAGCGTAAACGACCGTGACATAACGGTCTTTCTTGGCGGTGGCCTCCTTCACGGCGTCAATCTTGCCGCCATAGAGAGAAATTACGCAAATGTCAACATGGTTGGTGGCCTCATTGCGGTAGCACTCAACAATCGTGCCGTTGCCGAAGCGGTCAACGCGGTGGTTGCCATCGCCGTACGCGTCGATGGAACGACCCACCATTGCCTGCGTAACTGTCGTGGCACCATTGGTCACACCGATAAAGTTAGCGCTGTTCGCGTACCCGTTTCTGACCTGCGCGACGGTTTTGCCTTTCTTCACATCGTCATCGCTGTATCTCAGGAGGTTGGTGCCATGGTCAAGCGCCTTGTCATTGGCACGCGCCATATTCAAATCCGCGTTATTGGGGATATTGCTGTTGATATAGAGGTCAGCGCTGTCATCGCCCTCGGTCATGTGCAGTGCCGCGTAGATAGCGTTTACCTTGGGGTTGCCAACGAAAACGGCGTCCGGTTCGCGGGAGTAGGTACCAATTTCAACGCCTTTCCAGAACCACTTAATGCACGGGCGGCCGAAGTCATCCTGCGTGTACTCATCCCACACGTTCGGCTGACGCACAAGTTTGTCGAAGTAACGCTCAGCAAACTGAACGATAGGATAGCCGGTATATGTGCCGCCGATAAATCCGGAAACGCCGGTGTCTCTGCGGCTGTTAATGTTGTTGGCGCTGGTGGTGGACGTTGTCCACGTCTGCGGGGAGGCCTTACCGCTACCCATGCTGACGGTCACGCCGTTGATGTTGATGGAGTTCTGGGACGGATACTCCACAAGGTCGCCCTGAAGCGTGTTGAACGCGTAGATGGCGGCGTCTCCACGGGTCACGCCCTTTTCAAGGTTTTCGCCTTTGGGGTCGGAGGTAATGCCCTTGTTGAGCTTAATACCGAGCGCGATTTTGGCGACATTGACTTTCCAGTTCGAACCTGTGAAGCCTTCGGCGTCAACGCTGTAACCGAGCGTACCGAGAAGCATTTTCAGGAAGGCGTATCCGGTCAAAGCTCCGGTCGGCTTAAAGGTGTTGTCACTGTAGCCGTTGATGATTTTCTCGTGGGAGCAGTAGGCGATGTAGCCCGCCCACTCCGTATTAGGTGTGACGTCCGGGAAGGGGGCTTCGTTGGTGGGAAGCGCCTTCGCCGCGACGGGGCCAAGAATCATGTTGCAAATAATCTTGGCGGCGGCTTGACGCGTCAGGGTCGCTTCCGGCTTAAAGGTGTCGTCCTCATAGCCGGACATGACATCAATCGTCTGGACAACGTCGATGGCCTGCTTTGCGTACTGGGACAGCTCATCGGTGTCCGTGAAGGCGTCGGCTTCGGGTGTGGCGACGAACGTGCAAAGAGAAAGCGTCATCACGAGAGCCAGCGCCATGGAAATGAACTTCTTCATTGGGATTCCTCCTTTGACAGATTTGCCGTGGCCGGACGGGTTCGACCGTCGCGCGCGTCGCGTTCCCGGGGAGGACGGACGCCATAGACGGCTCTAAGCCGTGGTGAGCGGCTCCGGACGCGTCCGGCGCGGCATGGTAAGAAGTTCCTTTGTGAATGCACGAAAGACTTCTTTCTGCCCCGGGTGTCCGGAGGCGTCTTCCCCTGTAAGTCGTGGTGCCGGGGAGGAAAGAGGCCTTCTGTGCTTCACGGTTGGGATGATAACAGATTCCGGCGGGAAATGCAAGGGGTTTCCGGCACTTGTAATGAAAGTGTAACATTACCGGAAAATACCGCATTTTTACGGGAATCGGGCATATGACAGGGGTTTCCGGCTGTAAAAATGGCGTAACAGAGTGACAGAGGCGTTACAGACGGTAACGAAAGCTGGAAAAAAATAACGGCTTGGTAACAATTTTTGCCACGGGGCGGGCGGCCTGTCTGTGGAAAATCGCCATGGCGGCCGGAGACGCCGCGCCGCGCGGGGCGGCAATTCCTCTGTTGCGCGAAAATCAGGATTGTACTGGACGGGGAAACGTGGTATAATTCCGGGCGGAAACAGCCACTATCCGGGAAAGAGAGGTGTTTTTTTTGAACTCAGTCGCGGACGTATGGGAGAACGTCCTAACGCAAATGCGGGGGGCGCTCTCGGACACGACCATCAACACATGGTTCGACGAAATAGACCCCGTGGACATTCAGGGGAACACGCTGGTTCTGCACTGCGGGAACGCGTTCAAGCGGGGCTACATCAAGTCCCTGTTCACGGAGAACATTCAGGAGGCCATGAAAAATCTGTTTTCGCGGGACTTCGAGGTGAGCGTGCTGGACGATGAGGAGTACCGCAAGTTTATGGGCAAGGGCGCGGACACGTTCGGGGTACACACCAGCGAGCGCTTCACTTTTGACACGTTCGTGGTAGGTCCCTCAAACAAACTTGCGTGGGCGGCGTCAAAGTCGGTGGCGATGTACCCGACGCGGAACTATAACCCGCTCTTGATTTACGGGGAATCGGGCTTGGGCAAGACACACTTAATCTACGCCATCAAGAACGAAATCCACCAGAATTTCCCGCGCTACCACACGATTTACGTCAAGGGGGACGAGCTGGCCAACGAGCTTGTGGACGCGATACAGGCCGGGCGAATGGCGACCGCCGAAATGCGCGACAAGTACCGCAAGGCGGACGTACTGCTTGTGGACGACGTGCAGTTTATCGCCGGGAAGAAGCAGACACAAGAGGAGTTTTTCCACACGTTCAACAGCCTGTACGAGTCGGGGCGGCAAATCGTGCTGACGAGCGACCGCCCGCCGCACGAAATCACGCTGTTAGAGGAGCGCTTGCGGACGCGCTTCGAGTGGGGGCTGATAGTGGACGTGGAGCCGCCGGACTTTGAGACGCGCGTCGCCATTATCCGGTCGAAAGCGGCCAGTCTGGGCATTACCTTTCCGGACACGGTGTCGTCGTACATTGCGGAGAATGTCACGTCGAACGTCCGGCAGTTGGAGGGGACGGTCAACAAGGTGCTGGCCTACCGCGACCTGCTCAACGACCACACCGACAAGGCGACGGTGCGCCGCGCCATGCAGGACATTTTGAAGCAGACGACGGCGGAGTACGTCCCGACGCCGCAGAGCATCATACAGTATGTAAGCCACTGCTACGACCTCACGCCGGACGTGGTCACGGGGCAGTCCCGGAACCGGAACGCGGCGACGGCGCGGCAGGTGGCCATGTACCTTATCCGGAACATGACGAACCTTTCGCAGGACGAAATCGGGCAGAGGTTCAACGGCCGCGACCACTCGACGGTGATTTACTCCCTCCGCCAGACCGAACTCCGCATGCGCGACGACCCCGCGTTTGCGAACACGATACGGGAAATCAAGACAAACCTGCTTTCGGAGTTCGACGCCGAACGGCAGGGCGGCGGCGGCCTCTGACACGCCAGAACAGTTCCCGGCGTGGGAAAAGGTACCCCGTGACGCCCCCGGCCGCCCTCGCGGGGCATGCCGGAAACACCCTCAAAAAGTTGCGAAAACCGACTTTTTCTGGAAAAGGCCGAAAATCGCGTTTTGCCGGAATTTGCAACTTTTCGGGCAAATTGAAAACCCCGTTTTTCAGAGGCTTAGTAAAAAAGTTTTTCTACTTTTCCACAAAAAAAATGTGGAATGTGGAATAAAAACCTGTGGAAAACTTTTTAGTAAAGAAGTTTTCCACAATTTCCACAATCTTTCAACATACCGATGTGGAAAACGGATTGGCTCTACGAGGGGCTTTGAGGCACTTTTCCACATTTTCCACATCCCTACTACTACTACTAATTAACTTTCTGTTTTTTTACGCGCGCGCGCCCAGTTTCTCAAAATCGGCTCCCCCAAAAAACGGTTTCCCGTTTTTATTCCAAACAAAACTTTCAGGAGGAACTTCCCATGATTTCTTTTTTTTGTGAAAAAGTGTTATTGCAGAGTGCCATCAACCTTGCGGGGCGTGCTGTCTCCCCCAAGAGTAGCATACCTGCCCTTGAAGGACTGCTCCTCGACGCTGACACCGGAATCACCCTTTCGGGTTACAACATGAACACGGGCATTCGTTCTTCTATCCCGGCAGAGGTAAAAGAAAAGGGGCGTGTGGTTTTGTCCGCGCGGCTCTGCTCTGACATAGTACGTCGTATGCCGGACAATATGATATCCGTCACGGTGTCGGACAATCTGTCCGTCCGCATGACCTGCGGCGACGCGGACTTTGAAATCACGGGGCTTGACGCCGCCGACTTCCCGGAACTCCCCGGCGTGGAAGAAGAGGCGTCCCTGACCATCCGCCAGAACCTGTTCCGGGACATGATTGACCAGACCGTGTTCTCCGTGTCGACGAACGAGGCGCGTATGATTCATACGGGGGCGCTGTTCGAGACCGACGCCGGACGGCTGACCATGGTCGCCGTGGACGGGTTCCGGCTCGCCCTGCGCCGGGAGGAGTTGCTGTCCGGCAACGGCGGGAATATGTCCTTTGTCGTGCCGGGTGCGGCGCTCAACGAAGTGAAGAATATCTGCGCCGATATCGACGACCCGGCCGTTATCACGCTTGGGAAACGCCATATCCTGTTTGAAATCGGCGGGACGGAGCTTATCTGCCGCCGTCTGGAGGGAGAGTTTTTGAACTACCGCCAGTCGATTCCGCGCGACAACCCCACCCGCGTGACGGTCGAGTGCCGCGACATGCTCAACAGCCTTGACCGCGTGTCGGTGGTGATTTCGGAGAAGCTCAAAGCGCCCGTCCGGTGCCGGTTCGAGCGCGACAGGGTCTTTTTGTCGGCGCGGACGGGGAGCGGCGAAGCCCGCGACGTTTGCCAGACCGTCGGCGACGGCGGGAATCTGGAAATAGGCTTCAACAACCGCTACCTGATAGACGCCCTGCGCCACGCCCCCGCCGACTCCGTGGAAATCCAACTTAACACGGGCGTTTCCCCGGCGATTATCGCCCCCGTGGACGGAACCGACAACTTTTTGTACATGGTTCTGCCCGTCCGCCTGAAAGCCTGACAAAAGTTTTCCACAAAGTTTCAAAACCTGTGGAAAGTTCCCGGCGGTTGTGCTACAATGTCCCCCGCGACACATCACCGGAAACTTTCCACAACCTGTCAACAAATTGTGGAAAGCTCTCCGCCGAAAGGAGTAGCCATGCCCACTGAACTTGTCCGAATCCACACCGACTACATCACCCTGCAAGACCTCCTGAAGCTCACCGGAGCCGTCGACACGGGCGGAGAGGCCAAAGTCCGCGTGCAGAACGGGGAGGCGTCGGTCAACGGCGAACCGTGTACCCAGCGCGGGAAAAAACTCCGCCCCGGCGACACGGTCTCTTTCCGGGAGCGCCGCTTCACCGTCGGCCATGGAACTTGAGACGCTGGCGCTGACGCGTTTCCGCAACTACTCCGGCGCGGAGGCCGCCTTTCACCCGGACTGCAACGTACTCACGGGCGCGAACGCCCAAGGGAAAACAAACCTGTTAGAGGCCATTGTGTGCCTGTCAGGCGTAAAGCCGCCGCGGGTGCGCGCCGACCGCGATATGATACAGTTCGACGCCGAAAGCGCGTCCGTTTCGGCGCGAATCCGCGCAAGAGGCCGGGCGTACGCCGTCGAAATCCGGCTGTCCCGCGACGGACGCCGCAGAATCACGGTCAACGGCGTACACATCCGAACCCCCGCCGAACTCCGCGAACGCTTCCACACCGTCCTGTTCCGCCCGGAAGACCTGCTGCTCATCCGCGACGCCCCCGCCACGCGGCGGCACTTCCTCGACACCGCCCTGTCACAGCTCCGCCCGCGCTACGCCGCCGCCCTCGCGTACTATCAGGCCGCGCTCGCCCGGAAGTCGCGCATCCTCCGCGACGCCGCCGAACACCCCGGCCTCTTGCGCGTACTCCCCGATTTCAGCGCCCAAATGGTGCGATACGGCGCGGTTCTGGTACGCTACCGCGCCTATTACGTGCAACGCCTGAACGAGTACGCCGCCCGGCACCACGCCGCCTGTTCCGGCGGAAAAGAACAACTGTTCGTGTCGTATCAGACCGTTTCGGCCGTGTCCGACCCGTCCGCGCCGGAGGCCGTCATACGGGAACAGCTCCAACGGCACATGGAAGCCCACGAACGCGCCGAACGCGCCGCCAAGCAGTGCCTCTCCGGCGCGCACAGGGACGACCTGTCCATAACGCTCGACGGCCGCGACGCCCGCGCGTGGGCGTCGCAGGGGCAGACACGCACCGCCGCGCTTTCGCTGAAACTGGCCGAGCGCGAGATTCTCCGCAACGCCTCCGGGGAGTACCCGGTTCTGTTACTCGACGACGTGTTAAGCGAACTTGACCCCGCGCGGCAGTCGTACGTACTGCGCGAAATCGAGGGCGGACAGCGCTTTTTGACCTGTTGCGAGGACGACCGCCTGTCGGACATGCCCCCCGGACAGGTGTACCGCGTGCGGAACGGGTGCCTGTCGCCGGAAAGCCGTCAGAACGGCCTTTAGAGGCTCTGTGCGCGCCGTTTCTCCCGGGAGTGTCTGGATACCACCCGGCGCGGAAACGCCGCCACAGACCCCTTAAAACGCCGTACAGGCCGTTTTTGCGAAATTGCAGACAGCGCCGCGCGACCCTAACCCGCCCCACGCGAAAGTTTTCACAATCTTTTCCTCAACTGTGGAAAACTTCCGTTCTTCAAAAACGGCCAGAGGCTCTGTGCGCGCCGTTTCTCCCGGGAATGTCCAGATACCACCCCGCGCGAAAACGCCGCCACAGCCCCTTAAAACGCCGTGCAGGCCATTCCGCACCGAAAGGAAGTGATTCCCTTGTCATCGCCCCTCGACATTCACTACCTCTGGCAGGACAGAAAGCGCTATTTCGGACTGCCCGTCAGCTTCACGCGCTACCTCCTGAGCGACGACCGCCTTTTCATCCAGACTGGCGTCGTACGCTTTCAGGAAGAGGAAATCATGCTCTACAAAGTGCAGGACTTGCACTTGACTATCACGCTCGGACAGCGCCTTTTCGGCGTCGGAACCGTCAGCGTAATTTCCGGCGACCAGACCGCCCCCCGCGTCGACCTCGAAAACATCGCACACCCAAAACGCGTCAAGGAGCTGATTTACCAACATATGGAAGATTCCAAGCGCCGACGCCGCGTCAGCGTCCTTGAATCCATGGGCGGCCATTTCGACATGGGCGAACTCGAAAGCCTCGGCGACGGCTTCCTGTAAGCCGCCAAACGCCGTCAAAACCACTCCGACACAAAGAAACATGAGGTGTTATTACTTATGGCTACTTGGAGAACCAACACCACCACCACCGACGACGCCGAAGCCGGGAAATTTGAACAAATCAAGGGCAGTTTCGTCGGATTGTGCTGGAAAATTGTCAAATTCCTGCTACTTGCCATATTCCTGCTGGCGGAATTCTGCTCTGTCCCGAAACTCTCCAACACCCACGCCAACCCCGCCGACATCCGGCAGGAAATGGACGAACTCATCAGAACCGGAACCACCAGAGAAATCGAGTTCGACCTTGAAGCCGACCTCGAACTCTACAACACCATGATGAACCTTGTCAGCAACATGAAATACGGCGACTTCCGTCTGGAAGGTTCCAAAGCACAGGAGTTCTGGACGGCCTACGCCCCCGCCAAGGCCGACACGACCCTTGACTACATCCAGTTCCAGTCGGACGAGCGCCGCGTACTGCTCCGCTACACCAACGGAATCGCCGCCGACATTACCATGGAGTTCGACACGAACTATCTCTACAAGGCCGCCACAATCCGCTACGGCGTATTCAACGGTAGCATTCTCCGCTGGGCGTACTGGAATCTGATTGGGCGTTTCGTCCAAGGCTATCCCTGCTACGTCACGGAGGCCGCGCTGGGCGGGAACGGTATCCGGGGCGACCTCTCGCTGAGAAAGTACACCATTCGGAATCAGGTGTTCAGTTGGAGTTTCCACCCGGGTCCCCGGAACGAACTCGAAAACGTCACCGAACACTGGAATTAAGGCCATGTACCTTGACAGGCCGCGCCGTGACGCCATGTATCTTTACATCGGCCAAAATGAGCTTCTCCGCGCCGAAAGCGTCGTCGGCGTCTTCGACATCGACCACTGCACCGTCGACAAGCGCGCCCGCGAATACCTCCGCCGCGCCGACGCAGACGGCCTCATTGTCGACGCCTCCGGGCAGCTCCCGCGCTCGTTCGTGGTGTGTACGCACCCCTACCACCCGCAGATTGTACACCTCTCGCCGCTTTCGGCGTCGGCGCTGGCCTCGCGCCCCGAACCGTGGCGGACAGGCGAACAGTCTTGACTATCGCCGAAATTACGCGTCTGTCAGGCGGGTTCGCTTTTCCACAAACTTTCAAACTTTGTGGAAAACGACGGCCGGAGAGGCCTTAAAACCTCTCCGGCGTTTTCGCTTTTGCCACAAGTCCCTGCGTTTCACAAGGGAAATTTTCAGGCCGCCCGTTGACATTGGAACCAAACAATGATATCATGTACCGTGTCAGTACACGAATGAGTTGTTACAGGTGGGGCGGTGGCGTTCCGTTGAAAATCACATACGCGAACAGGAAAGTAAAGAAATACTTTACTGACTATGCAAAAATGCAACAAAAACTCCCGTATCAGTGGGTCACAGCCATCAAAAAGTATATGGGATACTTGGAAGCGATGGAATGTTTCGGCGACTTTCTGAAAGCTGGCTATGGAAAGCCCGAACGGCTTTCAGGCTATCCAAAGTTGAGATACTCTCTGCATGTGACACCAAACGTCCGGCTGATTCTTGAACCGAACGCGAAACAGGACACTGTCATGATTTGTACGGAAATTGAAGTGGAGGGAGTGACGGATTATCATGGCGACAAGGAAAACTGGTATATCCGCTGATTTGCTGATTCATCCGGGCGAGGCCGTTGCCGACATTCTGGAACTGCGCCATATGACGCGGGACGAACTTGTGCTTGCCACGGGACTGCCTTCCGGTTATGTCAACGGCGTGATTGCCGGGCAACAGGATATTTCGGCGGAGTTCGCGGAGGCGCTGGAACGCGTTTTCGATGTGCCGAAATCCTTTTGGATGAATTTGCAGGCGAACTACAACGAGGAAGTGGAGGAAGTCCGGAGAGCGTCCGCCGCCCCGTCGCTGACGGCAGTCTTGAAACATTTTTTCGGACGTGTCGCCAAACATCCAGTCTAATCAACAGACCGGAGCGGCGCAACGCCGTTCCGGCCGTTTTCAAATTTCCGCTTGACAGGAGCCGGACGCCGGATTATAATACTACTTACCTGTCTAAAAGATAGGTTAATCTTTCGCGGGAGGGATTCCCCATGAGCCACATCTACACATCCGCTGACCAGTTAATCGGCGGCACGCCCTTACTCGAACTGTCCCATATCGAGGCCAAGGACGCCCTCAAAGCCAGACTTCTGGCCAAACTCGAATACTTCAACCCCGCCGGGAGCGTCAAAGACCGCATCGCCAAGGCCATGATTGACGACGCCGAGGCCAAGGGCGTTCTGAAGCCCGATTCCGTGATTATCGAGCCCACGTCCGGCAACACGGGCATTGGCTTAGCGTCCGTGGCGGCGGCGCGGGGCTACCGTATCATCATTGTCATGCCCGAGACCATGAGTCTGGAGCGCCGCCAGCTTATGAAGGCCTACGGCGCGGAACTCGTACTCACGGAGGGGTCAAAGGGCATGAAGGGCGCCATTGCCCGCGCCGAGCAACTGGCAAACGAAATCCCGGGCGCGTTTATCCCGGGACAGTTCGTGAACCCCGCCAACCCCGCCGCGCACCGCGCCACCACCGCCCCCGAAATCTGGGACGACACCGACGGCAAAGTAGATATCTTCATAGCGGGCGTTGGCACGGGCGGCACGCTCACGGGCGTGGGGTCGTACCTGAAAGAGAAGAACCCCGCCGTAAAAATTATCGCCGTGGAGCCGGAGAGTTCCCCCGTGCTGTCAAAAGGCGTCGGCGGCTCCCACAAGATTCAGGGTATCGGCGCGGGGTTCGTCCCCGACGTACTCGACACGTCCGTTTACGACGAGGTCATAGCCGTCTCCAACGACGCCGCCTTTGAGACCGGAAAGCGCGTCGGACGCGAGGAGGGCGTATTAGTGGGCATATCGTCGGGCGCGGCGCTGTGGGCGGCGCTCGAAGTCGCGAGGCGTCCCGAGAGCGCCGGAAAGAATATCGTCGTTCTGTTCCCCGACACCGGAGACCGTTACCTGTCCACGCCGCTTTTCTCCGAGTGGAAGCAGTCCGGCGCGGCCGTGATTGGCTAATCCCCCACATGTCAAAATTCCGCCGCGCGGAAATAAACTCTCCCAAGCAACGCTGTACGCGCACGACGCGGACAGCGTTACAAATTTTCGCTTGTGTTTTGCGCGCCGCCGCGTTACAATGTTGCGCGGAAAGGGGTGGACGCTATGCAAAGCAATCTGGCCTACGAATTCGAGGAGGAACGGCGGGAGGAGATTATCAACGGCAAAGTGGTCATGATGGCGTCGCCGACGCTGAATCACAACTTTGTCGCCGGGAATATCTACGCGCTTTTCTTCAACTATCTGGACAAGCGACCCTGCACGCCGTTTTCCGACAACACAAAAGTGATTTTGTCGGAGACCGAACGCTATATTCCGGACATGATGGTAGTCTGTGACCCGAACAAGTTCGGGAAAAACTGTATCAACGGCGCGCCGGATTTGGTGGTGGAGGTGCTGTCCCCCAAAACCGCCCGGAACGACAGAGGCTTCAAGAAAGACGCCTACGAACGCCACGGCGTCCGGGAATACTGGATTGTCAGCCCCGCCGAACGCACCATAGAGCAGTATGTGTTACGGGACGGGCGCTTTGTACTGCACAACGTCTACGCGCAGTTCCCGCAGTTCATGCTCGACGACATGACCGAGGAGGAACGCGCCGCCGTCGTGACGGAGTTCCAAAGCGTCCTGTTCGATGACTTGACTATCCGTCTGGAGGACGTTTTCAAGCGCGTCACATAATATGCAACTCTCGAAACTGACGGTGTATTTTGAGGAGCCGTTCTGGGTGGGGGTATTTGAGCGGGTGTCCGGGGGGAGACTGTCCGCGTGCAAGGTGACATTCGGCGCGGAGCCGAAAGATTACGAAGTCTGGGAATTTGTCCTGAAACACTATGACGCTCTGACGTTCAGTCCGGGCGTGGCGGCGGATGTCAAGCCCATGTCCGGCAATCCGAAGCGCCGACAGCGCGAGGCACAGCGGCAGGCACAGAAACCCGTTATCAGCACGAAGTCACAACAGGCCTTGCAACTGCAACGCGAGGCGTCGAAAGTCGAACGGAAGCGCGTCAGCAGAGAGCAAAAGGAAGCCGAAGCGCAACGGCAGTTTGACTTAAAGCGTCAGAAGCGCAAAGACAGGCACAAAGGCCGATAACCCGCGCCGACGCGGGCGCGGGTACGCTTCAAGTATCACGCGGAGCCTGTACGAGTGCCTCCTGAAAGCCGTTCGCGCCCGGACAGAAGATATCCCCCGCCACCGGAATCCCGTTGCACAAGTACAAGTTCGCCTGCACGCCCTTGTCACGGTTCGGATGGTTCGTGACTGTGTAGGTGTAGCGCGAGACCGTTTCGCCGCAATGCGGGTTCAGGTCGAAGCCCTGCGGAAGCTGCAGCGCGTTGTAACTCAAATACGGCTCTTCCAGCGTCGCCGGAAGCAGAAACTCGTACGTCTCGACGGGTTCCTCCACGACTTCCCAGCCCAGTTCCCGGAGATACGCCACGCGCTCGGCGTTGGTCTCGAGTACGGGCGACGCGTCCTCCTGCGGGAGCGGCGGCACCCGCATTATCAGAAACGCCACGGCCGCCATGCCCGCCACAAGCAGAAGTATCAGCACCTTTAGCCCCGGAAATTTCGCCGTCCATATGAACATAATACATCCCTCCCCCTGCGTTATATTCCGCGCGCGGGGGGATTATGACATCACGGAGGCCTCGCATGGAATCACAGCGACTTGACAAAATCTTAGCGTCCACGGGCAAATACTCCCGCAAGGAGGCGCGGGGGCTGATTCGCGCCGGACGCGTACTCGCCGACGGCGTACCCGTCCGCGACGCCGCCGCCAAGCTCGACGCCGAAGCCGTACATATCAGCGTCGACGGCGCGGACATCGCCTGCCGCCGCGTGACTTGGGTCATGCTCAACAAGCCCGCCGGGTACCTGTCGGCCACGGAGGACAGGCGCGCCCCCACGGTTCTTGACCTGCTCCCGCCGGAGTTGCGGCACCTCTTCCCGGTCGGGCGGCTCGACAAAGATACCGTCGGGCTACTGCTCCTCACCGACGACGGCGCGACCGCCCACGCGCTGCTCTCGCCGCGCCACCACGTCGAAAAGGTCTACATGGCGCGGGTCTCCGGGCGGCTGACCGACGCCGACGCGGCGGCGTTCCGGGAGGGCGTGACGCTCTCCGACGGGTTGCGCTGTCTCCCGGCGGGGCTGGAAATCCTCTCCGCCGACGACGCCGAAAGCCTCTGCCGCGTGACCGTGCAAGAGGGCAAGTTTCACCAAGTGCGGCGCATGCTCGCCGGACGCGGAAAGCCCGTGCTGTTTCTGGAACGGGTGAAAATGGGCAATTTGCCATTAGATGAGACACTCGGCCGGGGGAGTTTCCGCTTTTTGACAGCGGAGGAAATCGAAAATCTGCGCGTTTTTTGACGCCCGGGCAAATGTTCCACAAAAACATGGACTTTTTTTGTGAAAAAGAGAAAAAAGATATTGCATTTTTCCGGACATGCCAGTATAATAGGCCTGTTGACAAATTGCACAAAGCGCGGAAGCCTCACAAGGCAATGGAACGGGACAGGGTTTCCGTAAAGGCGGATTTGTGGTTAGGAGGATGTCCATGTCCGGTCGGATGTTTCAAAACGTGGTACTCCAATTGAAGGAGAACACAAATCGCACCATCGGAGTGATTGACGGGGAAGGCATGGTTGTCGCGTGCAGCGAACTCCCCATGATTGGCCAGCACTGGGCGGAGTACGTCCCCCAGATTAACGCCGCGTCCGGAACCCTGCTGGCCACGGACGGCAAGGTTTTCAAGGCCATGGGCGGCTGGGGCAACCAGTTCGACTACGCCGCCTTTACCTTCGGGGATAACGAGGTCAGCCGCGCCGTGTGCGCCATGGCCACGGTCACGCTCAACGCCGCCAAGGCCTACTACGAGGAGAAGCACGACCGCGGCGCGTTCGTCAAGGACGTGATTTCCGATAACATCATGCTCGGCGATATCTACGTCCGGGCGCGGGAACTGCGCGTGAACACCGACGTTTCCCGGGGCGTGTTCGTGGTGCGCTCGCTCCGGAAAGTCGAGTCCGTGCCGATTGACATTATCCAGAGCATGTACCCCGACAGGCAGAACGACTTCGTGTTAAGCGTCGGCGACGGCGACGCCGTGCTCATTCACCAAATGCAACACAACGCCACCATTAAGGATCTGAACAAAATCGCCTTCGGGCTGGAGGAGTCCCTGCAAGTGGCCGGGGAAAGCGCCGTCGTCGTGGGCGTCGGGACTATCGCCACGCACCTGCGCGACTTGGCGCGCTCCTACAAAGAGGCGCAAATCGCAATTGAAGTCGGCAAGGTATTCGACACCGAAAAGTATGTCATCAACTACGAAAATCTCGGTATCGGCCGCCTCATCTACCAGTTGCCCACGACGCTTTGTGAGATGTTCCTGCAAGAGGTATTCAAGAAGAACCCCATTGACGCGCTCGAAAAGGAGACGCTCTTCACGATTCACCGCTTCTTTGAGAACAACCTGAACGTGTCGGAGACGGCGCGGAAACTGTTCGTACATCGTAACACGCTCGTCTACCGCCTCGAGAAAATCAAGAAGCTGACCGGGCTTGACCTGCGCGAGTTCGACGACGCCATAACGTTTAAAGTCGCGCTCATGGTCAAGAAGTACCTCACCTCCCGCGGCATCGATTCCTGAACGCACACCGGAGAGGCCTTACGGCCTCCCCGGCATTTTATGTCCGGAACAGCGCGCCAAAGACGCCGTTTTCCATGTCCGTAATATTGTAGAGCGTGTCCAGCGCTTGGAACGTCTCCTCGAGATTGCGCCGCGCGGAGTTCCAGCCGCCGCCGTCCGTAATCCACACAAACCGGAAACCCGGTATCGCCTTCGATTCCTCGGCAATCATCTTGTAACTTCGGGCGGTCTCGTTGAGCTTGGAGCCGCCGCTGGCATAGAAATTCGTCTCGATTCCGAACACGCCGGACGGCGTTTTCACCACGAAATCAAAGCGTTTCGTCGACGTTCCCGCCGCCGATATCGCCGACAGGTTCAAGCCCCAGCGGCTTTCGATTTCCGTCAGATACATTTCTTTGTAATATTCCACGCCGCACTTTTTCAGGTGGCTTTCGACTAAATCTTCCATCTGGTGGCCGCCCCGGTTCTTGCGCCCGTTGGAGTCCAAGCCCGCTTCCACGCCCGTTACGTAGTCGTACAGATTGCTGACAATGTGACGCCGCAACAGGTCGAAAAGCCCCGTCTCCCGCATAAAGTACGCGTACTCCGCGACGCTGTGCGCGTTCCGGTCGAAGCGGTACCGGACAGCGCCGTTTTCGTCCTGACAGTAAATCTCCCACTCCCGCACGGCAAGCAGAATCGGGATTGCCCGCACACAGTCCGGGTACTTTCGCAAGAGCGCGGCAAAGTCCGCCTCTATCGTCTCCGAACCCACCAGAGAGTTGAGCAGATAGATTTCCGGTTTCAGCCGCGCCGCGTTCTCGTACACCTTCGGGAAGTCGGTGTAGTAGCCGTAGCCGTTTATCGACCGCCGGAACGTCGAGAACCATTCCGAAAACACGCGCTGTCGCACAATAACCCCTCCCGTCAGTAGTTCAAAATCAGTACCTCTTTCCCGGTGCGGCGGCCGCCGTTACAGTTCATCATACGCCGCACGTCCAGCGACTGCGTACGGTACCCCGCGTAGCGCGCGCGCACCCACGGGACATCGTTGTTAGAGAGCATGACCTTCGCGCCCAGAGCGTCCAGACGCCGGAACAGTGCCGCCAAACGCTCGTGGTCGGACATGGTGAAGCCGCCCGCCGTGTAGTCCGTGAAACGCGCCGTGTCGCTTTCGGGTACGTACGGGCTATCGAAGTACACGAAATCCCCCGCCGACACGTCCGCGCATGCCTGCTCAAAGTCCGTGCAGGTCATGGTCACGTCCGCCTCGCGCAGATACGCCGATATCGCCCGCAAATTCGCCTCGTCCATGGATTTCAGATTTGCTTTCCGATTGTGGTTGTAGGGGACGTTGAAGCGCCCCGCCCGGTTCACGCGGTACAGGCCGTTGTAACAGCGCTTGTTCATCCAAATCAACAGCGCCGCGCACTCGGCGTCGAAGTCGCGGGCGGCCACTTTCGCGTTGTAGCGGTCGCGCGCGGCATAGTAAAATTCCTTGCCGACGGGCGCGGCGTCCAGAGCGCGTACGCGCTCTATGACGCTCTCCGCAGACGCTTTGAGCTGTGCGTACAGGTTCATAAGCGGCTCGTTGCGGTCGTTGACCGACGCCTGCGGCGGCCTCAGCCCGAACAGTACCGCGCCCCCGCCCAAGAACGGCTCAAAGTAGCGGTTACAGGCACGGGGCATGTTTTGCGCGATATGTTCCAGTAATTGTGTTTTCCCGCCCGCCCATTTCAGGACGGGGCATAATTTCCGTTCCGGCATGCGCGGACACCTCTCTTTTGTGAACTGTCGGACGGCCTACGATTCTACCACAAGTCCCCGCGTTTCACAAGGGAAATTTTCAGGCCTTGCGATGTCGACGACCTCCAGACGCGTCCCGGACACCCGAAAGCGCACTTCCAGCCCCGCGAAGCCGAAGCCGTAGACGCGTCGCGGGTCGTGTTGATAGCGCGGCCGGGGGTCGTGGGACAGCACCCCGAAGAGTGCGGCGCGTTCCTGTTCCGGGACGCGTTCCAGCAGGGGCGGGGCAATCTCCACGGACAGCGCCGCCTCCGGCGGCTCCGCCGCGAAGCCGCCCAGCGCCTCCGGGTGGGCGTCCGTGTAGGGCAGGTACGGCTTGATATCCAGAATGGGCGTACCGTCGGCCAAGTCCGCGCCCCGGACGTACAGCACATCCCCGTCGACGCGTTCCAGTTCCACGGACGAGAGCCCAACCGGGTTCGGCCGGAACGGCGAACGCGTCGCGAACACCCCCAAGCGCCGATTCCCGCCCAAACGCGGCGGGCGTACCGTCGGCGACCATGTGCCGCGCGCCGCGCGGTCAAAGACCCATATCAGCCACAAATGCGAGAAGCCGTCCAGACCGCGCAGGGCGTCGCGGTTCCGGTAGGGCGTCTCGAACACGATTCGCGCCCGCAAATCGTTCACTAAGCCGCTCTGGCGCGGAACGCCGAATTTTGTCGGAAACGCGCTCTCTATACGCGCAATCACGCGCAGTTCGTACGACGATGTATCCATGTCACCACTCCTTTCGGCGTGATTGTACCCGAACGCGCCGCAAAGGTCAACGCCCGCCGTGGAGGCGGGCGTATCGTTAGCGGTTCACGGATTCTCTGGCGTTCTCCACGCCGTTTTCGAGCGCGTCGGACGCCCGCTCCGTCACGGAACGCTTTCCGGTGTCGCCGTCATGTCCGGCGGCGGTGTCGTTCCAAGTGTCGGACGCGGTGCGGTGATTGTCCGTGGCGGTGCCGCCGGACGCGGTGCCGTTGCGGCCGCCCCAAGTGTCGGACGCGCCGCCGGACATGGTGCCGCCCCAGTTGCCGGACGTGGTGCCGTTGCCAGTGCCGCCCCAGTTGTCGGACGCGGTGCCGTTGCCAGTGCCGCCGGACGCGGTGCCGTTGCGGCCGCCCCAGTTGTCGGACGTGCCGCCGGACATGGTGCCGTCACCAGTGCCGCCCCGGTTGCCGGACGCGGTATTGTTCCGGCTGTCCGTGACCGTGCGGCCGCCGTCGCGGTCGATTCCGGCGCGGTTGCCCATCGTCGAACTCCCGCAGGCCGCCAGACTCAGCGCCACAAGCGCCGCCGCGCAGATTCTTTTCACAAAAAATCCCTTCCTTTTCAGCTCGCCGCGATACCCACGCCTATTCTCCCACGGCCGCCGGACGCCATGCGCGGAAATTTACGGAAAGAATTTGCGCCGTTATTCCGCGTTTTGCACGAATTTTCCACGCCTTTTCTCGCACAAAATGTGAATTTCGTCAAACGAACCGCCCGCCCGCCCCGATTTTTTTAAAGTTTTTATCAAATTGTTCTTGACGAACCCTAAAAAATAGGGTATGCTAAGGTTACTTTATTATTCGCGTTCACTACTGTGTTACCTTGTGTGGGAAGGAGCGTCAAGTATGCATACACAGGTCATTACCATCAACAACGAGGTGGGTCTGCACGCGCGTCCGGCCACTTTCTTTATCCAGAGAGCCAACGAGTTCAAGAGCGGCATCTGGGTCGAGAAAGAGGAGCGCCGCGTCAACGCCAAAAGCCTGCTGGGCGTCCTGTCGCTGGGCATCGTAAAGGGTACGACCATTACCCTTATTGCCGACGGCAGCGACGAGGAGGAAGCGTTGAAGTCCCTTGTCGACCTCATCAATGACAACTTCGGCGAATAATCCGGCACAACCCCGGGCGTTCACCGCCCGGAACGCGGACAGAAACCCGGCTTCGGGCTTCCGTCCGCGCTTTTTTGCGGTAGCGCTGGTATTGGACTTGCCCGGCGCGGTTCCGCGAAAATTCCGCTTGTGATAATCAAAATCCGTCTTTCACATAGATAAAACAGGCCGCTTTTCGTGAAATATAAAATTTACACGCACTTTCCGGCCACTTCCGGCGTTTCCCCGCCGGAAAATTTATCCGCTTTCATACTTGACAAACCCCTTGCGATACAGTAGAATGCCGTTATGGTAACCATTCCGATTCCGTAAAGCAGGAGGAGTAAATATGGCACGGAAACGCCTCGTCACGCGCAGCGACTTCGACGGCCTTGTGTGCGCGATGATTCTCAAGTTTCTGAGACAGGTCGACGAAATCAAGTTTGTACACCCCAAAGACGTGCAGGACGGGAAAATCGAGCTGTCCGAGAACGATATCACAACCAACCTTCCCTTTGACCCCCGCGTGGGCATTTCTTTCGACCACCACGAGTCGGAACTTATCCGCCTCCGCCAGCAGGGCATTCCGGTCGACCCCAAAAAGCTCATCATCGACCCCAACGCCCGGAGCGCCGCCCGCGTCGTGTACGACTACTACGGCGGCAAGAAGGTATTTCCCCACGTCTGGGACGATGTCATGTTTGCCGTCGACAAGGGCGACAGCGCCGACTACAGCGTCGACGAAATCCTCAACCCCAAGGGCTGGGTACTCATGAATTTCATCATGGACGCCCGTACCGGCCTCGGCCGCTTCCACGACTTCCGCATTTCCAACTACGACCTGATGATGGAACTCATCGACTACTGTCTGGAACACAGCATTGACCAGATTCTGGAACTGCCCGACGTGAAAGAGCGCACCGATTTCTACTTCAAGGAAACCGAACTCTTCAAGGAACAGTTAAGGCGTCTGGCCAAGATTGACGGCAAAGTTGTCGTTATCGACCTGCGCAACGAGGAAGTCATCCACCCCGGCAACCGCTTCATGATTTACGCCCTCTACCCGGAAACCGAAATTTCCGTACACGTCGCTTGGGGCTTCAAGAAGCAGAACACCGCCGTTATGATTGGCAAGTCCATTGTAAACCGCGCTTCACAGTTCGACATTGGCAAGCTCTGCCTCCAGTACGGCGGCGGCGGACACCGCAACGCCGGAACCTGTCAGCTTGACAACGACACCGTGGACAGTCAGCTCCCCGACATCATCAAAGCCCTGAACGAAGGCTGATACTCACGCCCTCCCGATTCCCCGGGAGGGCGTTATTGCGCCTTGCGTACATATTCTATACCCTTGCAAAACGCCCGGAACCGCGCTATGATAGAGCAATCACAATCCGGGGGGCGGAGTTATGACAAAAGACGAGTTGCGGGACAAGGCGAACGAATTGCCGTTGCTTCCCGGCGTATACCTCATGATGGACGGCGGCGGCACCGTCATTTACGTCGGCAAGGCGCGGAAACTCAAAAACCGCGTCAGCCAGTATTTTCAGGACAGCGCGAACCACTCCGAAAAGACCCGCCGCATGGTCTCCATGATTGACCACTTCGACACGATTCTTGTCAGCAGTGAATTTGAAGCCCTGATTTTGGAAAACTCCCTCATCAAGCGCCACATGCCGCGCTACAACATCCTCCTGAAAGACGACAAGGGCTATCCGTTCGTGCGCCTCGGCGGCGGCGAATACCCGCGCTTTACGATAGCCTCCAAGTACGCCGACGACGGCGCGCGTTACTTCGGCCCCTTCGGCGGGCGCAGTGAGACCCGCGCCGCGCTCGACGCCGTATTAGCCGCGTTGCGCCTGCCCAACTGCCGCCGCCAGTTCCCACGCGACATCGGCGCGGGGCGGCCGTGCCTGAACTTCGACATGGGGCGCTGTGACGGCTTCTGCCGCCCGGACATGTCCGCCGACGAGTACCGACGCCGTGTCGAACAGGCCGCGCGGCTCCTGAATGGCAAGTCGAAAGACCTCCTGAAAGAGCTGTCCGCCGACATGGCCGCCGCCGCCGACGCCTTGCGCTTTGAACAGGCCGCCCAGCTCCGCGACCGTATCCGCGCCATAGAGGCGCTGTCCAACAAGCAGAGCGTGATAGCCGGACTGTGCGCCGACACCGACGTGTGGGGACTGTGTACGGGAGAGGGCAAGAGCTGTTGTGCGATACTCCACATGGAGAACGGCAACTTAACAAGCCGCGAAACGTCCTTTTTCCGGACGCCGCTGGACGAAACGGAGGCCGAAACGCTGTCCGCACTGCTGGCGCAATACTATTTACCCCGCGCCGTACTGCCCCGCGAAATCCTGCTCCCGCTCGACACCGGGGACTTGGACGGCTTCGCCGACGCGCTCTCCCGCCGCGCCGGGTACAAAGTCCGGGTACACGTCCCGCAACGCGGCGAAAAGGCCGATTTGCGCGACATGGCGCGCCGTAACGCCTATGAAGAAGCCCGGCGCGTCACCACCGACGCCGAACGCGCCGCGCATACGCTCCAACTGCTCACGAAAATGTTACGCCTCCCCGCGCCGCCGGAACGTCTCGAAAGCTACGACATCTCCAACACCGGGAAAAGCGACATTGTCGCGTCCATGGTCGTCTACCACGGGGCGCGGCCGCTCAAATCCGCCTACCGCCGCTTCCACATTAAAGAACTGTCCGACGCCCCCGACGACTATGCCTCCATGCGGGAAGTCTTACGCCGTCGCTTACAGCGCGCCGCCGACGGAGACGAAAAGTTTCTGCCCCTGCCGGACGTGTTCCTAATCGACGGCGGCCAGACCCACGCCCAGACCGCCTTACAAGTTCTCGACGCGTTCGGCCTGCAAATCCCCGTCTTCGGCATGGTCAAGGACGACCGCCACCGTACACGCGCACTGGTCACGCCCTCCGGGGACGAAATCGGCATAGCCGCCGCCCCGGCCGTGTTCGCGCTGATAGGCCAGATTCAGGAGGAGACACACCGTTTCGCAATCACGTTCCACCGCCAGAGCCACCGGAAAAGCGCCCTGCAATCCGAACTGGACAGGGTTCCGGGCATTGGCGCGAAACGCCGCGAGGCCTTGCGTAAGCGCTTCGGAAGCCTGAAAGCAGTCCGGGAAGCGGACATAGAAACGCTGTCGGAAGTTGTGCCGCGCACAGCCGCCGAAAGCCTCTGGCGCTACTTCCACGAGACGTAACCCACACAGAGGAGACACAACATGAACATAGCGAAACTTATTCTCTCCATGCTGGACGCGCCGGAACCGCTTCAAGAACTGCTGGACATGTTCCCGGAAGCGCTCGACAAGTATCAGGACGGGCGGAACGAGAAAGCGTTAGCGGATATCGACATCACGGGGCGCGAAATCGCCGAGACACTCATAGACGATTCCGCGCTCACGGAGAAACTCGCGCCCGACATGGCGCGCTATCTCCGAACCCTGAAAGCCGACGCCGACACGTTCTCCGAGGACGATATACAGGACTTCACGGAGGGCTTTCTGCGCCGGAATCCCTCTTTCGCGCACCGCCGGGACGACATCATGGAAAGTGTGCGCCGCCTGTTCCGCGAACTCGAAACCGTCCTGCGTGACACTTACTCCCCCGAACGGCGCGACATCCTGCGGAACCAGCTCCAAAATCAGCGCGACTTGCGCGAAATCAAGGCCTTACTCCAAAAACTGCTCGAACTGGCGCGAACCTCCGACGCCCTGAAATCCTCCAACGAGGACTATCGAAAGGCCTTTGAAGCCTCCCTGTTTCTGCACAAGGAAAAAAATCCGAAAGTCACGCTCTCCCGAACGTATGTCTCCCCGCGCTACCGCGTCGGCGTCGGCAAAGAACCCGCCCCGGAACCCATTGAAGATTATCTGGCGCGGTTTCTCCAAGAGGGGGCGCAATTCCTGTTTATCGAGGGCGACGCCGGGTGTGGGAAAAGCTCACTGACCGCGTATTTGAGTTATCACTACCTCTGGGGCGGCGAGACCGCAAGCCGTATTTTCGGGAACACGGAACTGTTGACTGTCCGCCTCCGTGACATCGCAATCCCGGACGCCGACAAAAAGCCCGAACGCCTCCGCGCCGCGATTCTGCGTCACCTGTACGGCGACGCGGGAACCGACAGGGAACGCCTTAACCGCTTCTGTAACGAAAATCCGGCGCGCCTGCTCCTGCTCGACGGCTACGACGAACTCTGTACGGCGGAGGGTGTCGAGAACCCGCGCCTGATTCTGGACACGCTCGCAAGACTGAAATGCAAAATCATCATCACGACCCGTCCGCACTATTTGCGCCTTGAAGCCCCGAATCCGTCCTTTTGGCACATCACGCTGACGCATTTCGACGACGAACAGCGCCGGGACTGGCTCGACCGTTACAAGGCCTGCGGGGAGACGCTCCACGAGACCAACGAAAAGTATTTGAACGCGCACACCGGGGACGAGAAAGACATCTGTGACACGCCCATGGGGCTTTACATGGTCGCGGCCGGAGACTTCGCCCCGGGCGAACTGGAAAACGAGTGGGCGGTCTACCGCCGGATTTTCGGCGCGGAACTGATGGAAAAGCGCTACAGCGCCGCCGAACACGCCGCCATGGAACATCAGGACGCGCTCTACCGGGTCAATGAGGAAATCGCGTGGCAGTTGTACCGGAAAAACAACCGGGAACTGTTCGTAACCCGGGAGGAAATTAAGGACATTATTGGGCGCTTGCGGCTGGACGACGAACGGCAGAAATTTATTACGCGCTCTTACGCGCTCTGCGGCTACTGGAAAACCGACACGCAACGGGGTTACTTGGAATTTTATCACAACAACATCCGTGACTTTTTCCTGTGCGAGAAGCTGGCGCGGGAGTTAAACCGCCTGTATAGTGATAGTCAACACATGAACGCGCTGAACGATAAAAACGCCGACATCATCCCGTTTTTGCGGGAACTCTGCGAACTGTTCCGGCACGGGGAAATCAACGAAAAAGTGTTGTACTTTCTGGGACAACGGGCGCTGTATCAAAAGGAAACGGAAACCTGTGTCGTAGAGGAACGGCGGGAACATCACACGGCACGTATTTTTGAAGGTCTTCTGTTCGGGGGTGCGCCGTATTCCGTCTGCGCGGAGAGCATGGAACAGGAAAACCCCGTCAAGACGGTTGCCCGGATACTGGGAAACACGGTGGCGGTCTACCGCTATCTCTACAAGGCGATTTTACAAGACGGGGAACGTCTGCAATGGTGGAACGATGTGGGAACTGTCAACATAGACGGCACATTTCGCAAACTGGCGGGAGATATCCTGAACTTTGCCGGGGCTTCCAATTTGCGTAGCGCGGATTTGCGCGGCGCGTATTTGTGCGGCGCGGATTTGGGCGGCGCGTATTTGCGCGGCGCGTATTTGCGCGGCGCGGATTTGGGCGGCGCGGATTTGGGCGGCGCGGATTTGGGCGGCGCGGATTTGTTCGGCGCGGATTTGGGCGGCGCGGATTTGGGCGGCGCGGATTTGGGCGGTGCGTATTTGACCCGCGCGAAGTTGCGCGGCGCGGATTTGCGCGGCGCGAATTTGCGCGGCGCGGATTTGCGCGGCGCGAATTTGACCCGCGCGAATTTACAAAACGCGTATTTGCGCGGCGCGAATTTAACCCGCGCGAATTTACAAGACGCGGATTTGCGCGGCGCGAAAGGGTACGATTTAAGGGGAACCATCGGGACGCCCATCCTTGACGACGACGACCCGGACGCGGCGGAGTGACCCACATACTTCTTGACGCGCGAAACGAAAAACGCTATAATCAGAACACGCAAAGGGGGGATTTCGCGTGATGTACACCATTCAGGAACTCAAAGACACCATTTCCCCGTTGGCGCGGACATACGGCGTCAAGAGTGTGTCGCTGTTCGGCTCCTACGCCAGAGGAACCGCACGCCCCGACAGTGACGTGGACTTGAAAATCGAAAAGGGCGCGTTACGTTCGTTATATCAATTATGCGGTTTCCGGCTGGCCGTCGAGGACGCTCTGCGCGTGTCGGTAGACCTTGTGACCAGTGAATCTTCCGACCGCGACTTCCTGAAACGCATTGCGCCGGAGGAGGTGTTGCTTTACGTGTTGCCGCGTTAGTAGAAATCCGGCGTTGACAAACGCCGCGCCCACGCTATAATGAACCTTGCGAAACTCTCAATTCACTGTCGAAAGGGCGGATTGCTATGGGACTGTTTGACGGTCTGAAACTCGCGGCGGACTTGGTCAAGGGCGGAATCGCGGCGTTCAAGGCGTCGGAGAAACTCGAAGAGCTTGTCAAGCGTTCGCGGGACGAGTGCAAGAACCTTGTCAAGCCCGAACAGGAACAGCTCTATCAGGAGTACGCGAACCTTGACAGCGCCAAGAGCAAGGAGACCGACACCGACAAGCAGAACGCGTTGACGGAGAAAGTCGAGGCGGCGGCGGTGGCGTATCTGGCGGCGCTGGCGGCCGACGCGTCTTTCCCGCAGGCGTTCCGCGCCGAGATTACGCAGGCACTCGCCGAGTACGCCAAAACGAACGACATGCCTATGGACATTTTCGCCGAACACATGATGAAGCAGGCCAAGACCGAAGAGGAAAAGGCCGAAGTCCGCAAGACGCTGGAAGAAATCAAAGCCCAACAATAAGCCACGCGAAACGCCCTCCGGCTGTCCGGGGGGCTTGTCTTTTCCGCTCTCGTCTGGTATACTCTCTGGGAAAGGCGGTGGTGACATGGATACGTTGTCGGGTGCGCTGGACGAAGTGCGGGACGGCTTGCGCGTGATATTCGGGGACAGTCTCGAAAGCGTCCTCTTGTACGGCTCGTACGCCCGGGGCGAACAGGACGCCGAATCGGATGTTGACATTCTGGCGGTCGTGAATCTCCCCGCCGAAACGCTGGACGGGTACGAAAACGCGGTTTTGGATTTGTCTTTTGAGTTGGGACTGCGCTATGACGCGCTCTTTTCCGTGTTGCTTCAGGACGCCGACACGTTCCGGAAATACAATCGGGTCATGCCCTTTTTCGTGAACGTTCTCCGGGAGGGAATCAGCCTTGTATGACCAAGAACATGTTGACCTTGCGAAATACCGTATGGACAAGGCGGAGGAGGCGCTGACAGACGCCCGCGACGCGTTGCGGCAGGGCAAATACGCCAACGCCGCGAACCGTTCCTATTACGCTTTTTTCCACGCCGTCCGCGCCCTGTTCGCGCTGGAAGCGCGGGATTTCCGCAAGCATTCCGGCGTTATCGCCGGATTCCAGAAAGACTATATCAAGACAGGCCTCTTTCCCGTCGAAATGGGAAAGCAGTTGCAAAGCGCGTTTAACCTCCGCACACAGAGCGATTACCGGGACTTTTACGTGTTGACAAAAGAGAAAGTCTCCGTGCAGGTCGAAAACGCGGAAACGTTCGTGGACACCCTGAAACGCTATCTTCTGTCCCTGATTGGCTGACGAAACGCCCTCCCGGAGAATCGGGAGGGCGCGTGTTTCAGTCGGCAAGTCCGGCGGTGATAAGCGCCATGGAATAGACCTCTTGACCGTTACAGCCGCGGCTAAGGTCGTTAATCGGCGCGTTGAGGCCTTGCAGAATGGGGCCGTAGGCGTCGAAGCCGCCCAAGCGCTGGGCAATCTTGTAGCCGATGTTCCCGGCGTTGATGTCCGGGAAAATGAACGTGTTCGCGTGTCCGGCGACGGGGGAGCCTTGGCACTTTGTCCGCGCCACGCGCGGGGACACCGCCGCGTCAAACTGTAATTCGCCGTCCATGGGGATGTCGGGCGCTTTGGCCTTGGCCAGTTCGCAGGCGTGGCGCATTTTGTCCACGTCCTCGCCGGAGCCGGAGCCGAGTGTGGAGTAGCTCAGGAACGCCACACGCGGGTCAACGCCGAAAAGTTTCGCGGTCTGGGCGGTCTGGATTGCGATGTCAGCAAGGTCTTCCTCTGACGGCTTAATCTGAATCGCACAATCCGCCATAGCCAGCACGTCGCGCTCGCCCGAAACGGCGTTACGTACCAGAATGAAGCAGGACGACACAAGGCGGTTGCCGGGCTTCGTCTTGACGAGTTGCAGGGCGGGGCGCACGGTGTCGGCGGTGGAGTAGGTCGCGCCGCCGAGGAGGGCGTCCGCGCAGCCCATTTTCACAAGCATGGTGCCAAAGTAGTTGGCGTGGGTCAAATGCTGGCGGCACTCTTCCTCACTCATCTTGCCCTTGCGGAGCTCGAACATCATCTTGACCATTTCTTCCATATGGTCGTAGTTCTGGGGGTCGCGGATGTCACAGCCCCGGATGTTGAAACCGGCCTCCTCCGCGGCGGCGAAAATCTCGTCCGGGTTGCCGACAAGCACGGGCGTCAGGAATGTTCCCGACAGCAGACGCGCCGTGGCTTCCAGAATGCGGGGGTCTGTGCCTTCCGTAAAGACGATGCGGCGGGGGTGGGCTTTCAGTTTCTTGATGAGAAATTCAAACATGCGGTGTCCCTCCTGTGTAGTGATAGCTCTATTATACACCACAAATTTTTCCGGTCAAGCGGTTTTCACAGAATCCGCCGCGCAAAACGGACGCGCTTTTGTGGAATTTCAAGAAAAGCAGGTATAATTTTCCGCGCGCGTGGAATCATGACAGAGGCGTTTTCGCGGATTGGAGGACAGAGCATGGTAAAAGGCATTTCCAGACAAATCGTCGTGATTGATTCCCCCGACCAGAAACTCTTTGAAAAGGCGATTTTCATCGTACGGAACGACGCCTTCCGGGAGGGCGTCACGGCGCGGGCGCTGGTGCAGGAGGCGCGGCGCGTCGCCCGGAACTGCGCCGGGGAACGGGCGCGGGACAGTCTTTTCAGCCGCTGTCTGCCGTGGATAACGGCGTTTATCGGCGGGGGCTTCGTGGCGGTGGCGTGGCTGATGACGGTGTTTTTCTCCCTGTGAGGCTCCATAAAGTCCGCCCCAACGTTGACGGGGCGGACTTTTTCATAAGTTTATATAAAATCACGCGTACTCGACGCGCAACGTTACGCCGTCGGAGGTCACGCGGATGTTGCCGTTACGGGTGAGGAACGTTTCCGCGCCGAAACTCTCCAGCAGTTCCAGCGTTTCGGCGTCCTCCGGTTCGTCGTCCGAGGACGTGACCACGGCGTAGCGCGGCGCGACAGCGCCCGCCAGCAACATGAGGCTTTCCTGCCAGTGTCCGTGGTACGGGACTTTCAAGAAATCGTACGTCCCCCAGTCCAGCGCCACAAATTCCTCTATACGTTCGTCCTGCGCGTCGCCCGTGAACAAAAGGCGGTTCGCGCCGTTCTCAACGGAGACTATCAGCGAAGAATTGTTGCTCGAATCGCTGTTGTAGTTCGCGCGCTTGGGCGGGTTGACGGTGTAGGCCACGCCGTCCAGCGTGAAGGACAGATTTTCGCGTACGGTTTCCGGTTCCATTCCGGCGTTTTTCAGGGCTTTGACGTACTTTTCGTATTCCTCGCTGTCTTTCGGGGAATTGCTCTGCAGAACCCGCGCCACGGGGAAGTTGTTGAGAATCCGCGCCGCGCCGCCGACGTGGTCTTTGTCGAAGTGCGTAATTACCATCATGTCAAGCTGTCCGATTCCGCGCGCTTCCAGTTCGGCCAGAATTGTGCGGCCGAAGCCCTTTTCCCCGCAGTCAATCAGGACGGCGCTTTCGGGCGTGAGTAACAGGAACGCGTCGGCCTTCCCGGCCTGAAAGCAGATGATTTCCAAGTCCGCGCCGGACGTTGCGGTACTGGAATCCGTCGCGGTGCCGGAAACCGTTCCGGCGGCGGAATCCGTGCCGGACGTTGTGGCGGCGGCGGAATCCGCGCCGGACGTTGTGACGGCGGAATCGCCGGACGCCGCGCCGCAACCCGTCAAAAGTAGCAGTATCGCCGTCAATACCCGTGCCATACGCATTAGAGCGCCTCCTTTTCGGCAACCCGCCCGCACACAATGTTGAGGTTCCCGTTACGAACCCGCAGAGCGTCCAGAAACTCTTTCGGCACCCGCGCCGTTTTCAGGACAATATGGTATGTCAATTCGTAGAGCGTCCCCATGTTGCTTGTCTTGACGCGTTCGAGTTCCCAGCGCGACGCGTACTGGTTCAGCAAGTCGTCAAAGAGGCCGTCGTAGTCGAGGTTTTCGGCAATCGTGATTTTCAACTGCCGTTCGCACGCGTTCCCGGTGCCGAAGCCAAACGTGGTCAGCGCGGCGGCGTAGGCCGCGATAATCAGGAAGAACACGCCCGCCAGCACAACGTAACCCATGCCCGTGGCGATACCGAGCGTGACGGCAAGGAAAATCAGCCCGATTTCGCGGGCGCTTCCGGGAGCCGAACGGAAACGCACCAGTCCGAACGCGCCCGCGACCGCCACGCCCGCGCCAATGTTGCCGTTGACCAGCATAATGACCACCTGCACCATAGCGGGGAGGAGCGCCAGCGTCAGCGCGAAACTCTGGGAGTATTTGTTATTCTTGTACATGCACAGCCCCGCCGCGCCGAGGCCTAAGAGCATGGAAACGGCCGTGCAAAGCAGGAACGCGGGGGCGGTGATTTCGGTTCCCGTAATGATAGAGTTAAGCAACGCAAAGAACCCCTTTCTGAATTTCCGGCACCAGTTCGAGGACGGGCGCGGCCGGACGGGCGATATACCGCCGATAGTACGCGCCGTACTTGGAAAAGGACGTGGGAAAAACGCCGTTTTCACTCAACAGGCGCGAGAGCCATAGCGGAGCCGCGCCCGGTATTTTGACTTCCATCAGGACTTGGTTCCCGTCCAAAATCGGCTGGCCGTCGCCGCCGCGCCGCAGGTCGACGCGTTCGGTACGCCCTCTCAAGTTCGTGTCGAACGTGACGCGGAACTCCGGGTTGTCGCGCCCGGCGTACGCTTCGCGGTCGTAGGCGATAAAGACCTTGGGCGTCGGGCGGTACATCTGCGCGAACCAGTCGATTTCGCGGTGAATCTGGGAATCTCCGCCGGGTTCGTCGCCGTCGAGGTACGCGGCCGCGTCGGCGGCACTCATGACCACGCGCCGCTTGTACACCACGCCGTCATACTTCTTTTTGAGTTCCACGAACACGCGGCTGTCGTCTCGCGCCGCGCCGTAACTCCGGACGCGCAACTTCTCCTTGTAGACGGGCTTTTCCAGTGACGCGCGAATCAGGCGGAAGTCGTCGGTATCGTAGTAGATATTGAAAATCGCGTAGTGGCTGTACTTATCGGGCGTGACATACGCCTCCATGCCCTCCCGTACGACCTCATACTGCGCCGGGGTGAGCAGGTACTTTTTCTCGTAACGCTCGAAACTGCATTGAATCATCGGGCGCTACCCCCTTTCTGGTTTCTTTTCCCGTTGACGTGGATTAGCTTACCAGAACCGGGGACGGAAATCCCCGAAAAAGCCCCGCAAATTATACGCAAAACTCACGAAAGCGGCTTTTGCCTATGGCGTTTCCCGAAAGTCTGTGGTAGAATCCGTACACAAGCGAAAGGGGGCGCGATATATGGACGCGCAAAAGAGCATTTACGTGGCGGACGACGACGGAAACATCCGTCAGATTATCCGTACGTTTCTGGAGAGCGACGGATACGCCGTGGAGGACTTCCCCACGGGAGACCTCTTACTGGCGCGGTTTCTGGAAAAGCCGTGCGATTTGGTCATTTTGGACGTGATGATGCCGGGGAGCAGCGGCTTTGACATCTGCACCGAACTGCGGAAATCCAGCGCCGTCCCCATTATCATGCTGACCGCCCGCGATTCCGAAAACGACTATGTCATGGGGCTGGGACTGGGCAGTGACGACTACATCACAAAGCCGTTTTCGGCCATGTCCCTGCTCATGCGGATACGCGCCATTTTCCGGCGGATTGAGTTCGAGAGCAAAAAGAACGCGACGCCCGAACAGGCGGAAACGGCCGTCGGGGCGCTGACGCTGGACGAACCCGGCCGCCATATCCTGCGGGACGGCGTTCCCATGCCGCTCAGCCCCACGGAATACGAAGTGCTCAAATATCTGATGTTGCGCGCGGGCAAGGCCGTCTCCAGAGAAGAACTGCTTAACCAAGTCTGGGGCTTTGGAAGTGCGGTAGAGACCCGCGCCACGGACGACACCGTACGGCGTCTGCGGCAGAAAATCGACGGCAGTCACGCGACCATTGAGGCGGTCTGGGGCTACGGCTTCCGGCTGAAGGCGGAGGACAGCCCGTCATGAAACGCTGGCTTGTCCGGGACAGAATCCCCGTTATAAAGCGCTGGCGCATTCGGGACAGAATCCTCGTGACGCTGGTCATACTCACGGCGGCCATTTTGCTGGCGGTGGCGCTGACGTTTCACCTGTTCATCCGCGCCTACGTCTGGAACCGCGCCTCGGCGCAGTTGGACGCCATAGCGAAAAGTGTCACCCCCACGCGTCCGCCGAACGTCGCCACGCCGCCGCGCACAAGGCGTAAGTTCGACGGCGGACAGGACCGCGTGACGGGCGTCCGCGGCAACGTGGTCGCGCTGGACGCCAACGGGGCGATTGTGGACGCCGCAGAGGAGGAAACGGAGAGCGCGGAGGCGCTGTCCGCCTACTTCTCTTCGGGGCATGAGCTGAGCAGGCGCGTACGCCGGGAGTACGTCCGTTGGGACAACGGGGCTTATATTGTGTCCGTTCTCCGGGACGGCTCGCGGGAGGGCGTGTTTCTGGTCTGCTACGTCGACGTGACGGCGATTCAGGCCTTTTCCGGGCAGGTGAACCTTGTGTTGCTTGGGATTATCTGCGCGGCGCTGGTGCTGTCGGCGTTCCTGAGCCGCCGGATTTCCCGCGCCTTCGCCGACCCGGTACAGCGCCTGTCCGCCTTCGCGGAGGAAATCGGGCGCGGCGATTTCCGGCGGCGTGAGTTCCGCTTCCGTGACGAGGAATTCCACGCGCTGGCGGAGGCCATGAACCACATGGCCGACGCCCTGAAAGAGGCCAACCGCAAACAGGAAACCTTCTTCCAGAACGTCTCCCACGAACTGCGCACCCCGCTGACATCCATTCGCGGCAACGCGGAGGGCATTGTCTACGGCCTGATGAATCCAACGGAATCCGCCAAGACCATTCTGACGGAGGCCGACCGCCTGACAGGCTTCGTGGAGGATATCCTGTACCTCTCCCGCATGGGGCGCGCCGCGCCGGAGGGCAGCGCACTGCCCCTCGACTTGCGCGACCTTCTCTCGCTGTGCGTGTCCGAACAGCGCGTGAACGCCGGGAAGCTCTCGTTTGAATTCGACTTCGACGACGCGCCCGTGATGTTCCCCATCCGGGAGCGCGACGCCCGCCAGCTCTTCGGAAATCTGATTTCCAACGCGATTCGCTACGCCGCGAACACGGTTCGGCTCTCCTGCCACGCCCGGGAATCCGGGGTGTATGTCGCGGTGCGGGACGACGGCGCGGGCATCGCCCCGGAGGACTTGCCGCACATCTTTGAGCGCTTCTACAAGGGCGCGGGCGGGAAGCACGGTATCGGGCTTTCCATCGCCCGGACGGTCGCCGACACGTATCACGGGGAAATCACGGCTAAGAGCGGAGACGGCGGCACAGTGTTTGAGGTACACTTTCCGTCGGCCTGAAATTCGCCGAAATGCCGGACAGGCCTATCATACCACGTTCGCCGGGAAAGTCTACATCATTTTTACATCATTTATCTTGCTAACCCTTGCTGTTCCGTGCTGGTTTTTGGCAAGGGGCAAATCTGACCCGGCAACTTTTGACGCGCAAAAAGTACGGGAACAAAGCAAGTCGCCGCGAAAGTTCAAACTTTCGCGGCGGTTCGTATGGTCCGAGTGGCGAGACTTGAACTCACGACCCCTTGACCCCCAGTCGAACCAAAAAACCGACACGACGCCGCTTTCAGCGCGGTTTACATCATTTTTACATCATTCCGCATTGTTCAGCTTCTCCGCCACATCGTCCCGACGCTTCGCCCGGATATGCGTGTAGGTATCCAGCGTCACGTCAATTTTGCTGTGGCCTAAAAGCTGCTGGGCGTCTTTCGGGGACACGCCCATTTCAAAACACACGGTCGCAAAGGCGTGGCGGAGCTGGTGCGGCGTTACGGACGGCTCCTTCACCTTTACCAATTTCTTCTTCCGGCCTTTCATGCGGGGAGCGTCCTTCCATCGCCACAGGCCGACATCCAGACAGTACCCCCGCCACCGACGCCGAAACACGCTCTTGCTCAGGGGCTTGGAGCCGCCGAAAATGTAGTCCTCCGGATTTCCCTGAATCGGTAAGAGCTTTTCCGCAAGACGCTCCAAGAGAAGCGCTTCGCGTTCCCCGGCCTTCGTTTTCGTGGACTTGATGACGGCTTGATTTCCGGTTTCGGAAAAGCTGGCCGATTTCGTCACGCGGATAATGCGGTTCTCAAAGTCCACGTCTTTCCACTGGAGCGCGAGAAGCTCCCCACGCCGCAAGCCCGTGTACAAGAGCATATAGGGGAACAGGCCGAATTTGTGCAGACTGGCGTTCTGACGAATGATTTCCAATTCGTCATCTTTCGGGCATTCGCGGGTAGCGGAAGCAAGTCCCTTCGGGAGGCGCACCGTTTCGGCGGGATTTGCCGCCACATCTTGCACCAGTATGGCATAGTCAAAAATCTGGCGCAAGAGGGAAAGATAAATTCCCACGCTGTGATGCGCGTACCCTTGGGAGGCCATCGCGTCCACGGCGCGTTTGACATCCAGCGGCGCAATATCCCGGACGCCAACGCCGGAGAAATCCGACAACGCCCGCTTCAAGGCCGGAGCGTAACAGGTCTGCGTACCCGCCGAAATTTCCTCCCAGTGCTTCCCGCGCCATTCCTCCGCCACTTCCGCGAAAGAGCGTCCAGCGGCGCGTTTCTCCTGCCAGTCCATCATCTTCCGCTTGGCCTCCTGCTGGGTATGCCCGTAGAAGTACCTGCGCTTCTTCTCCCCTCCTTCCGTCACCGAAACGGAAATCTGGTAGAGGCCGTTAGCGCGTTTTTTCAGTTTTGACATAAAATTTTTTTCTCCTTTCCATTGCGTCCCGGCCCATTCCGTGATACAATGGAAGGGCAGGGTGATTGATACCTCGGCTGACACTTGGGTTTTCATGATTCCTGTATGGCTCCGACCGCTTGCAACGGTCTGAGCCTGCCGCCTCCGGTGTTGGTAGCGCCGGGGCGGTTTTTTTATTTTACTGCGTCCAAAACACGGTTTATCGCGTCCTGCGCGGAATCACACAAGAAATAATTGGTTTTGCTTTCAGCTCCATTCGGATGGACAATTACAATGCCCTTTTCGCGCCCCATGAAATCATAGACGTAAAAACCGGAGTAGTCACCCACGGACTGCGAGTTAAATTCCCAAAAAGAGCCGTGGTCGTAAAAAATAGCGGAAAGCCAACTTTTGACGTTCACATACCGAGCTCCTATAATTTCGCCGTCGCCGTCAAACGTCGCTTCCAAATAATCCCCAGAATCTGCATGGCGTTCAAACGTGACGCCCGGAGAATAGGCGATTTTATAGGCAATGTTTTCGTTTGAAGACGAATCGCTTTTTGTATAAGAAAGCGCACGGTTTTCGATGATTGCGTCCATTTCAACAGTTTTCAGACCGGAATGCAATCCAAGGAATATCTCTTGCAATGCGTCATAGTCATAGGTGGCGGGGGAAGCCGTACCCTCATTGTCTTGTAAAAAATCATAAATAACCGTATCACGGACAATGGAGAGCAACACGACGCTTTTGTCCAACTCGCTCAGAACATTGAATACCACGGAAATATTCTGGTAGCCGTTAGCGTCAAGGGCGGTTTGAATGGAGGCCGCCATAGACTGGAACGAATTAACGATAGTCATCCACTGTTCAGGAACCCCAGCACCAGCGGCTACAATCGCGTTTGCGTTTGCCCCCAAGCCGTCACGCCATACGTTTACGCGAAGAAACTCTCCCTCCTGCGACAGAGAAAAATTTTCTCCAAAATTGTCTTCCATTGAGGATTGCAATGCCGCGATAATGTCATCAAGAGAGGCGGTAGCGGATTCAACCGTGGACGCTTTCTCGACAGGCGGCGTGGTATCTGTCACGGGATTTTCCGTTTCCTGATTCTTCTTCCCGCCGCACCCGGAAAGAAGAATCAGAGTTACATATAAAAGCAACAGAAAGACCCCATTCTTTTTACGCATTTTGACACCTCTTTCGTATTCCTGCCTGCGAGGGCGTGAGCTTGCATGATTTTGTCTCTTGCGACAAATTATGCTATAATCCCGTTGCGCGTAGTAATGACCTTGGCCAAGGCGGAAAGGGGTAACAGACGCCATGTCTGACCTTGACGCCTACTTGACTGAGCTTTTCAGTCTGCTTCCGACCGAACAGAAACGCTCTCTGCTTGCATTCGCCGGAGTGATGTCTCCAGAATACGCGCAAGAAGCCGTTTCTGCGGAACAGAAAGCGTCTCCTGAAACGCCTGAAACTGAGCAATAAGCTCATCATCCTCGTCCGTCTGCCCGTCCTCAAACATGGGGACGGGCGTTTCTTGTCCCCGCAGGATGGTTTCAGCGGAAACGCCGAAATACTCCGCGAGTTTCAAGACAGTTTCGTTGTCCGGCTCACGGTTGCCGATTTCGTAGTTGCTGTACGCCTGACGGGTAATCCCCAGATAATCCGCGACGGATTGTTGAGGGACGCCCTTCTTTTTACGCAACATTTTCAGGTAGTTCAGCGGCTCCATTGCGTTTCCTCCCTTCCTTTCCCCGTTGTTGCCATCTCCCTTGTTGCATTGTAGCAACTATTTGTTGCTTTTGCAATACTTGTCAACAAATTGAAACATTACATTTGTGTAACATGGAGAAAAGTGCAACGAGTAGTTGACAAATTTTCAGGCAAGCGTTATATTTGTGTAAACATTTTGTTGCGGAAAGGGGTGAAAATATGAAAAGGCAGTACCTCATCGACATGAGAGCGCAACGAAATGAATCGCAACAAGACGTTGCGGACGGCATCGGCGTCAGTCGGCAGTATTATTCCCTCATTGAGGACGGCTCCCGACAGAAGCGGATGGACATTTCCCTCGCGGCTATGCTGGCGGCGCATTTCAAATCCCCGATTGCGTCCATTGTCCAGCGAGAACAGGAATGGAATGCCGCCGCAAGTCTCGAAGGGGGGTAATCGACATGGCAGGAGAAAAGCGGGACTACCGCGCCAATCTGGAAATCATCCGGGAGACGTTCCCGGACAAAGCGGCGCTTTCCATGCGGGAGGCTGCTGGATTCCTTCGCCGCGACCGCCGCACGTTGCTCAAAGACCGGACGTTCCCCGCGCAGATGATAGGCGGGAAGTACGCCATCAGCGTCGCCGCGCTTGCCCGGTATATGAGCTGAAAACAACATTAAGAAGTTTCCTCGCAAGGGGAGGCCGGAGCCAACGAACAGAAAGGATGGAATGCCCTATGCAGGACAGCAAAGACAATCAGCAGACTGAGAAGCGCATGGATACCATGCCCCGGAGGGCTATGCCAGTCGATTATTTGCGGAGGCAAAGCCTTTCCGCACAGCTTCGCGGTTCTATCGACGAAAGCGAATGCACCTACGGCGAGGTGCGGGCCGTTCTGCTCACGCTGGTGGACGAATACCAGAAAGCCTCCCAGCGCCAGAAGGTACGCAAAACGGAGGCGGAGGCCGAAACCCCCGACTCCATGCGTGAAGTTTACGCCGCCGCCGTTCGCAATTCCGCAATCCACGGCGACTACCTGACCGGATGTTGTCCGTTCTGCAAAAGCGCCCGCAACAACTTCTCTGCGGATTTAGCGACCGGGAAATGGCACTGCTTCGATGAGGGTATCGGCGGCAATTACGCTGACTTCTTGAAGAGGCTGAACGCCCCTCCTGACGCCACTCCCGCCAACGACCCTGACGCTTCGCCGACCTTTGCGGAGCGCGGCTGAAGGATGACTATAGCGGCTTGCCATTAGAGCCATAGGAAGCAAGGTCAAAATAGGTTTTTCCTGCTTTCATGGCTTCGCAGATTTCGTTCAGGAGTCCACAGGCTATCTCGTAAGAATCGAAGATGCCCAATTCGGAAAAGTCAGAAACGGAACTCCCTTCGTTATCTCCGACTTGGATGACCCGCTTTGATTCAAGCGCGGAATCAACCTTTTGTTCGCCTCCAAGCAGAAAACTCGACAAGGACTGAATCACTTCGTTTCCGTACATTTCCAGAATCTCAAATGTGGCGTCGCAGAGGGAAAAGCACTCAATCGTCGAGCCGTTTTCCATGCGCACATTTCCTGCGGAGCGTATCGCAAAGTGCCGAACGTCCCGCAATTCAATCTGGTTCGTTCGAGGACTATGGAAACGAATATACACACATTTCACCCCCTTTCCCCGCGAATTTCACAGACGCCATAGGCAACCGCCTCCTTTCGCCGCCGTAATTCTACCACAGCGGCGGGGAGAGAGGCAAGCAAAAAGAGGAATTTAGTATGTACGGACAAAAGCCCAAAGAGGCGAAATTCTATGCCAGACAGGGCAGGTTCGAGATGGTCGTGTGGAACGACCCGCCGCCCGGAGACAGTCAATGCGTGGCCTTTTCGGGACGCACGGAAAACCAGCTCGTCCGGGACATTCTGGACGGCAAGTATAACCACCTGTTCAAGAACGGCCCCCGCATGGCGGACAGCATGGCGTAGCGCCTGATTTCATGGCAAGGAAGGAATGCGGGAATGAACGAACGCGCAAACGTAGCGGATGACCCTCTCCTTTTTGTGAGACTGGTCACGCGCAAACGGGCGGAACAAGCCCTGCGTCTGGAGGCGGCTCTCCGGGAGGTCACGCTTCAGGGCGGACAGGTCAGGATTTGCCTTCCGGGAGAGATTGCCCCGGAAGCGGCAAAAACGAACCGCCGCATAAGGCGCATGGAGCGACGGCGGCGAATGTTCCAGCGGATTCTCCAGCGGCTGACGGTCGCCGGATTGATAGCGGTCATTCTGCTTCTGGCATTCTCCATCGGCGTGGAGATTGGCAGAGGCAAACAGGACGGCGGCGGGGAGGCTCCGCTTACCGCCGCCGCGAACGAATGGAGGCACGACAATGGATAAGCAAGAAGTATTGGAACGGCTGGCGCAAGTCCAGTCCGTAGTGGAGCGGTTACCGGACGATGTGGAATGTATTCACATCTACCTCGAGAGCGGGTTGTCGTTGTATCGCGGTAATAGCTTCCCGGAAATCCATTTCTGCGGTGATGATTATTTTTTCCGCGCTACTTCCCTCTTCCACGCGAAACCGACCCGCGTACCGCGTGACCATGAGACATGGGACGCGGAGGAAGAATTTTATGTGGACGGCGTCCGGCTGTTCCGCTTGATAAACACCAAGGAGGAAAATGAACATGACGAACAGGGAAGCAAAATTTATGAGCATTCAGAAAACGCTCTGTCTGCTCCGTCTGACAAAAGACCTGATGGAGATGGCGTCGAACGGAGAACTGTTACAGGCTGACATTATGGCCAAAGGAAGCATTCTTCTGAATAGCGGCATTGACAGCCTCGCGGCGAAGCTCGGCCTTCCGGTCGAAACGGAACCGTTCACGTTCACGAATGACGCCGGGGAAACTCTGGACTGCGCGTTCAAGGTCATCCGCATGGGGGACGTTGAAATCCTTCAGGTAGAGGACGCCCCCGATGCGGAGGACTAAGCCGTGAAAATGCGTCTCATAGATGATGAGCGGCATACAGGCCCCTACCTGCAAATCATCGACACGACCGAGCAACAGTACAGGCTCATCATCGGCTGGAGAAAGATGCGCTGGAACCGCGCAAAGAAATGGCTGGAGGGGTACGCCGACCTTGACCTTTTGAACAAGGTTCGCGGGATAGCGCAACTCCCGCCGAGCGTGGAGCGGCGGCGCGTGGAACTCCAGCGAGTGCAAGACGCAATCAACCGGGAACGGGCGAACGACGAGCCGGAAGCCTTCTACCCGTTCCCGGTCAAGATGAAGCTGTACGCCCATCAGGTCAGAGGCGCGAACATGGCGCTCCTGAACTTCGGATGGATTCAGCCGGGGACGGATAAGGGAACGCCGCCATGAAAGAACACATTTTATCCCTGAGCTACGGGAAAGACAGCATAGCCGCCATCGGAGCCATTCAGGAACTCGGCTGGCCTCTGGAGCATATCATCCACGTTGAAATTTATGCCACGCAAACTATCCCGGCAGACCTTCCGCCCATGATGTCGTTTAAAGCGAAAGCGGACGAAATCATAAAGGCCATGACAGGATTGACGGTAGAGCGCGTCAGACCGGAAAAGACCTATGAGGAACAGTTTTATACGAAATATTCCAAGCCGGACGGCGTGAGGTATGGTCAAATTTACGGCTGGCCTATGGTTTGCCATGGACATAACTTCGGCGCATGGTGCAATTCACGATTGAAAGTCAGCGCATTGAAGAAAGCGCAAAAAGGCCGCATTGTCTATATTGGAATCGCCGCAGACGAACCCGCCCGGTTCCATAATCTGTCGGACACAAAGAAGTCTCCGCTTGTAGCGGCTGGATGGACGGAATCGGATTGCCTGAGATGGTGTAAAGAGCATGACCTTCTTTCTCCGATTTATGAAACCGAAATGCGTAGCGGTTGCTGGTTCTGCCAGAACCAACGCGTTGACGCATTGCGACGGTTGAGAAAGACCTACCCTGAATACTGGGCTTTGATGTTGAAGTGGGACGTAGACAGTAAGCGTCACTTCAGGCCGGACGGACACAGCGTCCACGATTACGAGCGGAGATTCAGCATGGAGGAGGCCGGACAATTAAACCCCGATGACCGCTCTTTCAGATGGAAGCGAATCTCCGAAACCGGATGATTCAGCCGGGGACGGAACCGTAAGCCGTCCCCGGTCAGGGGAGGCAGGACAGGATGTGCAGGAAAGTAGAGGAATGGCGGGACATTCCCGGCTTTGACGGATTCTATCAGGCAAGCGACTGGGGGCGGATACGGTCGTTTTACCGCAATAATGGCGGCAACGGCAACATCCCGACAAGAGCGGACAGGCCGCATTTTCTGAAACGGACGTTTACCAAAGCTCACGGAAAAATAGGTCAGGCCTATGTCGTTCTGAAGCGGAACGGCGTCCGGACGCCCATGACGGTGGGACAAGCCGTGGCGTCGGCCTTTTTCGGGGAGCTTCCGCCCGGTACGGTGGCCTGTCACAAAGACGGCGACACTGCGAATGACTGCCTGTGGAATCTTGAAATCCGGGACAGTTTAACGCAATTTCGTATGTATGCGCGGAATAATTTCACAAAGCAAAACCGGACGCCCGTCGTAAAGATTGACCGTAACCTTTTGGTCATTGACGCCTATCCGAGCATTGCGGCGGCGGCAAGGGCTAACGGCTTTCGTCGCGGACAGATGTGGAAATTCTGCGCAATGCAAATTCAGTTTTCCGTATTCGCGCCGGACGATTGCATTTATACCTATGACGATGACGCGCACATCCGGGAGGCCGTGCGCAGGGCAATGGCGGAACTGGACGCCCTCGGCGCACGGTACAACGACCCCGGAACGGAACGCTATTATGACCTTGAACCGGAGGAAACGCCAGAGCTTGACGGTTCCGCGCAATGGGAGGACGCCCCGCCGCTGGTCGGGGGGGGGTACTGCGGATATTGATGGGAAGGGGGTGAGGTCGTGATTGACATTTTGCGCGGCATTTTCGTGGCGACGGTCGCAAACGGATTTCTGCTGGCGGTTCTGATTTATCAGGTAGCCAAAATGCGGAAGCCGGAAAAGTCCGGCGAAAGCGCGGACTGACCGCGACGCCGGGTTTACCCCGGCGTCGTATGTGGAAAGAAGGTGGTTTAATATGACATCTCAAAGTGGAAAAGGTTTCGGTTTTCTGTTTGAGATGGGCAGAAAACAGGCTGTGGAAAGACGCTGACGGCAATCGCCGTGACGGGAGCCGGATACCAGATGGGACACGTCAAGCGCGTTCTGATTATCGCGCCGACTTCGGTCGTAGCCGTCTGGCCTAAAGAGTTTGAGGAATACGCCGCGTTCCCGTACACCATCCGTACCCTGCTGGGAACCAAGGAAAAGCGCCTCAAGGAATTGCGCGACCTTGTCAGATTCCCCTACCCCCACCTGAAGGTAGCGGTCATCAACTACGAAAGCACATGGCGGGAGGGAATCTTTGAAGCCTTGGAGGACTACGACGCCGATTTGATTATCGCCGACGAAAGCCAGCGTATCAAGACGCCGGACGCCTCGCAAAGCAAAGCGATTCACCGTCTGGGCGACAAGGCCAGATACAAGATGATTCTCTCCGGGACGCCGATACAGAATGAGGCCGTGGACATTTGGAGCCAATACCGATTCTTGAGTATGCGCGTATTCGGAGACAACTTCTACGCCTTCCGAAACCGCTACTGCAACATGGGCGGCTTTGGGAACAAGAAGGTGGTCGGCTACAAGAACATGGATGAGCTGATACGGAAAGAGCATTCCGTGGCCTATCGCGTCACGAAAGAAGAAGCCCTCGACCTGCCGGAGCAGACGTTTGTAAACCGCTACGTCGCCCTGAACCGGACGGAACGCGCCTTATACGACCGTCTGCGCCGGGACAGCTACGCGGAACTGGAGGACGGCGGCAAAGTGACCGCGACAACGGTTCTGACAAAGCTCCTGCGCTTACAGCAACTGACAGGGGGCTTTCTGGTGGAGGATGACGCCGTAAAAGGCAGACTTGTCAGCCGGGGGAAGCTCGACGCCCTCGCGGACATTTTGCAGGATTACGTAGTAGAGGGCAAAAAGAAGCTGGTCATTTTCGCCCGGTTCATTTCGGAGATTCACGAAATCGAAAGCCTGTGCGAAAAGACGCTGGCCAAGGCCGGAATGAACGCCGTCGCCATTTACGGCGAAATCCGCAAAGAGGACAGAGGCGGCATCGTCCGGCGTTTCCAGACAGACCCGGACACGACGGTTTTTATAGGTCAGATTGACACGGCGGGAACCGGAATCACGCTGACGGCGGCGGACACCTGCGTTTATTACAGCGTCAACTTCAATTTCGCCACCTACGACCAAAGCAAGAGCCGCATTCACAGGATAGGCCAGCGCAACCGCTGTACCTACATCCACCTGATAGCGGAAAACACCGTGGACGGGATGATTCTTGACGCCCTGCGCCGGAAGCAAGACCTCGCCAAAGCGGTCGTTGACAAATGGAGGGATTTTTTCTGATGGACCCGAAAGACGTAGAAAAGATGCTTGTCCGTTGCCGCCATTGCAATCGGTTTGAATACTGGGCGGAAATGCGCTGGCGTCATGGGTTTTGTTTTTGCCGGAAGTGCTATAAAGCCGTCTACGAATCGGAGACAGGCAAGCTCTACGAATGGGATGACCTCGACGGCCCCACGCCCAGCGCGGAGGAAATCGCCGCCGCGACGGAGACGGAGAAAGCCTACGCCGCAATCGGGAGGGGATGACATGGGACGCCTGACGCACCTTTCCCTGTTCAGCGGAATCGGCGGTCTTGACCTTGCGGCGGAGGCGGCTGGCTTTGTCACAATCGGACAGTGCGAACAGGCGGACTTCCCCACCAAGATACTCGAAAAGCACTGGCCGGATGTTCCGCGCTGGCGGGACATCCGGGAGCTGACGCGGGAGAGCTTTTATGAAAAAACAGGTAGACGGACAGTTGACCTTATCTCAGGCGGGTTTCCCTGCCAGCCCGTATCTGTCGCCGGGAAGCGCAGAGGCCGTGACGATGACCGTTTCCTCTGGCCGGAAATGCTTAGAGTGGTACAGGAACTCCGACCCGCTTGGGTATGTGGTGAAAACGTTGCTGGAATCGTCAGCATGGCACTCGACGATTGTATTGCTGGCTTGGAAAATTCGGGTTACGCCGTTGAAGTCCTGCTTCTTCCAGCTTGCGCCGTCGACGCCCCGCACCAGCGAATGCGATGCGCAATTCTGGGCTACGCCGAACACAATGGACTATCTGCCTCAGAGGTCGCCGGAAGCATTGCTGAGGCAAGCCACGACAAGCCGAAAGGGGAGGACAAGACCCTCGAACCTTCGGGAGCAGGTATCGGAAGATACCATGAGGATGTGGCCTACGCCGACAGCGTCGGAAGCGACGCACGGCGGCCCGAATGCCAGATTGGGAAGCATGAAACTTTCCTCGGCGGCGGCAATGTGGCCCACCCCCAGAGCGAACAAAATCGGCGGGTACAGCAGTCCAGACTTCAGCCCGACGCTGGAGCAAGCGGTGATGTACCCGACGCCTACGACGGGAGCGGGGCTGTGCGGCGGGAGCGGGAACTTTCGCCAATTACAGGAATTGGAGGCCAGCGGGGAGATTACCCCGGAGGAAAGACGGAATATGGCGTCGGGGAGCGGAGGACAGCTCAACCCGGACTGGGTAGAAGCCCTGATGGGCTTTCCGGCTGGATGGACAGCGTTAGAGCCGGATGGCGGGACGGAAGCTGGGAAAACGGAATCCCCCGAATCGCAAAAGGCGTCCCGAACAGAGTAAGCCGCCTGAAAGCCCTTGGTAACGCCGTCGTACCCGCTCAATTTTATCCGATTTTCCGCGCAATCGCGGACAGTTATGAAAGGACGGATTGATACCATGAGCAAGGAAAAGAAACCTGAGCGCCTCTGCCCGTTCAAGAAGATGACGGACGCGCTGACCGACTATAGCGACCCCACGAAAGAGAAAACCAAGACCGTCACGCACGAACTCTTTGAACCCTGCGCCGGGGAACGGTGCATGGCGTACTGCGAGGGCGACGCCGACGCCGGAATCCCGCCCTACTGTATGCGGATTGAGTCCATGAGCTGACACGCGCCCCGCGAAAACGGAAAGAAGGCATGATGAGCATGAAACTGAGCGAACTGACAAGCCGCCCCCTGCAAGACGCGCTTCAGGACATGGAACTGGCGGAAACCAAGTTTCACACAATGGAGGACGGGACTGTGATTTCCGTTGAACTGAAGTACGTCCCCAAAGACCGCACGAATCCGGGCAACGCCGGATATAACGCACGGAGGTAACAGTATGGACGAACGCATGAAAGCCCCGGACGCCGGACAGAGCGAACGCCCCCTTCTGGAACTCCTTCAGGATTACAGCCTTCTCCTTGAGGACAAGGCGTTCCTGAAGAAACAGGCGGAGGATAACAGCGCCGCTATCAAGGCCAAGAAGGATGAGATTATGGAGGCCATGCGTCAGGCCGACATTCCCGCCATTACCACGGGCGGCTTCAACTACAGCCTCAGCTTCAAGACCGCCTACAGCAAGAAATCCGACGCCGACCTGCAAGCGGCGAAGGTGGACTATTTCGCGGTTCTCCGGGAAGAAGGTCTGGGAGACATTATCGTGGAGCGCGTGGACAGCAAGACGCTCCAATCCGCCGTGGCGAATTACGCGGAGGAACACGACGGACTCAGCCCCGGCCTTGAGAGCATCGTAAACGCCTACGAGTACACAGACCTCTCCCGGACGAAAGAGGCGAAGCCGAAAAAGAAGGGAGGCGCGAAAAAGTAATGGAAAGCAAATGGGAACAGATGGAACTGGACACCCGCGACGAACTCAACCGCGCCCTTGACTTGCTGACCGTGGAAACGGTCGGAGAGGCGCAAGAGCTTATCGCCCGGTGCCGGGAGGCTCCGCCGATGGTGCGCAACCGCCACGAAGCCTATGGACACGCCGCCGAATGGCTCGGCAAATCCGCTCACGCCGTGGGGATGGTCAAAAAGGACGTTTCGGAACTGCTCCTGAATTTGGGACGCCCGGAACAAAGCCCCATGGAGGCGGTCAGCTCCATTATGAACAGCTTCATGGACGCCGCTGGCGTTCTGAACCGCGCCGCCGCAGAGATGAAGCGCGTGATGAGCGACTTGTACGCTTCGGAGGAATTGGAACCGGAACGGACGCCAATGGACGATTTCATGGACGGCGGCGCGGATTTTCAAGAGGCCGGGGAACGCCCCGACGATGCGCAGGATGACCCCGCCGACAACGGCGGCGAAGAATCGGAGGAATGACAGATGGCAACCAAGAAGAAAAACGAACTGGCGACGGTAGAGGACTTCCGTTTCCGTTCCCGCTGGGACGGCGTGGACGAGGAAACGATGGCGGAAATCGCGGAGGAATTGGAAAGCCTCGGCGACAGCGCCGGAATCACCTGCCGGAAAATCAAGGTTCCCAGCGGCGGCGGTCTGGCCTACGAGGTCGAAGGCGAGGACAAGGATGATGTCGAGTACAAGAAGGAAATCGACGCGGTCATTCTTTACAACCACCTGATGAACGCCTACTGGGAAAACCCCTACGGGGCCGGGAAAGACGAACAGGGGAAAATTCCGCTCTGCTCCAGCCTCGACGGAAAGAGCGGCCTGAACACGGAAACCGGGGAAATCATTCAGTGCGACTACTGCCCCCATAACAAATTCGGAACCGCCACGGACGCCAGCGGCGCTCCCGCTTCCGGCAAGGCTTGCAAGAATATGCGCCGCGTTTACCTGATGATGTCCGGCGACCCCAATCTGTACCTGCTCACGGTTCCGCCCACGTCCCTGAAGGATGTCAAAGAACAGCTTGACAAGGCGTTAAGCAAGGCGCGTCAGCCGCTCTGGAAACAGGTCGTGCGCTTCACGCTGGAACGGGTACAGAATCGGGCGGGGACGAACTACAGCAAGGTTGTTCTGACGCCCTGCGGATTCCTGTCCCCGGAAGCCGCCGCCACCAGCAAGACGCTCCGCGCCGAAATCAGCCGCCAGTACAAAGAAATGGCAATCACGGTCGATGAGTACAACGCGCCGAAACAGGTCGGCTCCGGGACGCCCGGAACGCCCCCGGCGATTCCTCCCGCTCCTAATTCGGCCCCCGCGCCGGATGATGCCGACGCCCCCGCTTTCGAGGACGCCCCGTCCGCGTCCGGGGACGATGAGGACGGCGACCTTCCCTTCTGATTCTCTCAGCTCAGGCATGGACTCCGGTTCATGCCTGAGCGCGGCTGCCATAGGGCATAGGAGCCAACGCTATGGAAAATCTGCGTAAGACGGACGGTGATGACGGATGGCGGAAAAGATAGACCTCGACAGGCTCGTAGATTACAAGGCGGAGTATACCGCCGTCATTGAACACGCCCAAATATACGGAAGCAATCTGGTCGGACGCTGTCCTTTCCACCAAGACGCCAAAAACAGCTTCTCCGCAGACCTTGAGAACGGGAAGTGGCACTGCTTCACGGAGGACATCGGCGGCAACTTCCTGAAATTCTGGGCGAAATACCACCATGACAACGACGATACCAAGACGGCCTACCGGGAGATTCTGGAGAAATACGGCGTCAGCCGGGAGCCGCCGTCCAAGGCCAAGAGCGCCAAAAAGAAAAGCGATTCCGGTGGGAACTTGGAGCCGTACACGCTGGAACAGTACAGCCGGGACAAGGGGCTTCCCGCCGATTTCCTGACGGACGTGTGCAAGGTCACGACCGGGGAGCGGAAAGACGGGACGGCCTACCTGAAAATCGCCTATCTGGGGGAGGACGGACAGCCGCCGCTTTATCGGCAACGGTACGCGAACAAAGAGTTTCGCTGGGGCTACGGCGCGAAAGGCGCAATCCGCCTGTACGGGGAATGGCGTCTGCCGGAATTTCGGGAACAGGGATGGATTCTCCTTGTGGAAGGCGAAAGCGACACGCAAAGCCTCTGGTACATGGGACTGCCCGGAATCGGCGTGGCGGGAGCGGTCAACTTCAAGCCGGAATACGTGGGACAGCTTCACGGAATCACAAAGATTTACATCCACCAAGAGCCGGACGGCGGCGGCTCGAAATTCGTGGAGAAAGTCTGCCGTTGCCTCAAGGAAAAGGGCTACGCCGGGGAGGTTTACATCTGGGAATGCAAAGCCCTCGGAGAAAAAGACCCGTCCGACCTGTTCCTGAAGCATGGGCGGGACCAAGCCCGGAAATTGATTTACGACGCCCTGCAAGCGTTGCCCCCCGCCGACATTGAGAAAATCATACTCCCGGAAGCCATTCCCGGAGCGCCGCTGAACCTGCGGATTCCCCCAAAATGGTTTTATTCGGATGACGGCATTTTCAAGATAACGGAACGCGACGATGTCATGATTTGCCGGACGCCCATCATCCTGACCCGGCGACTGGAAAACATCGTCACGCGGGAAGAAAAAATCGAGGTGGCCTTCAAACGGGATGGACGCTGGACACCCGCTACCTATGAGCGCGATACCATCTTCAAGAGCCAGAATATCACGATTCTTTCAAAGCTGGGCTGTACGATTACCAGCGAAAACGCGAAAAAGGTCGTGGCCTTTCTGGGGGAGCTGGAAGCGGAAAACATCGACCTGATACCAAAGGTCGAGGCCACAAGCGTATTCGGATGGCAGCCGGGGAACCGCTTCATTCCCGGATACGACGAGGGTATCACGCTGGACATTGACCCATCTATGGCAGGAATTGCGGCGGGATACCATCAAGCCGGAACGATAGAAGAATGGACAGAGCTAATGCGTCCGCACAGAGCGCGTGACAAATTCCGCTTCATCCTTGCCGCCAGTTTCGCCGCTCCGCTCCTGCGGATTGTCAGACAGCGGATATTCTTTGTGTATAACTGGGGGGATTCCAAGGGCGGCAAGACCGCCGCTCTTAAAGCGGCATTGTCGGCGTGGGGCGACCCGGAACGGCTTATGGTCAGTTTCAATGCCACGACGGTCGGCCTTGAACGCACAGCGGAATTTTTCTGCGATTTGCCTCTTGGCATTGACGAGCGTCAGCTTGTAGGAAAAAATCAAGACCTTGCCCAACAGATTTATATGATTGCCAGCGGCAAAGGCAAGACACGAGGAAACAAGACGGGAGGATTACAGGTCACTCGGCAATGGCGCACGGTAGCTCTTGCCACGGGAGAAGAACCGCTCTCCACGGAAACAACACAGACTGGTATCAGCACCCGGACGCTCGAAATTTACGGCGGGCCATTTGACAATGAAACGGACGCTTCCATTATGCACCAACGGGCGGCGGAAGTGTACGGTCACGCTGGCCCCGCTTTTATTCGGAAAATTCTCCAGACGCCGGAAAGCGGAATCGTCAAGGCTTACGAATCCATGCGGGAGTATGTGCAGGGAATCAGTAGCGGCAAGAACGGCTCCCACATCGCCGGGATTGCGCTGGTAGCCCTTGCCGACGCCATGATAGACAACTGGTTTTTCGGGGGAGAATGGCAGGATTCATGGGCGGCGGCGCAACGCATGGCGGAAAGCATTCTGGTCAACCAAGTAGAGGTAAACGCCACAGATGTAAATGAAAATGCCGTACAGTTTATCGTTGACTGGGTATTGTCCAATAAGCCGTTTTTTTCGGGCGGCGACATCGGCATGGAATATGGACACTTCGACGCAAGCGGCAACACGGTCTATATTTTGCCATCCCTGTTTAATCAGGCGTTAGAAAAAGCCGGATTCTCATCCCCGCGAAAAGTCAGAAGCTATATGGCGGAACAAGGGCTAATCGCCACAAGCACAATGGAGGTAGCCGGGAAACGGAAAAAACGCTTCACGGTAAAGCAATGGCACAAGGGACGTTCTACCGATTTTATAGAATTTCACATCGGCAAGTTCGCTGAACAGGTAGACCAGACCAACGATGCGACCATGTACCGTAACAATACCCCTGCCCCGCAAGAATGGCATCAGCAAACTTTCGCCGGGATTCCTGAAGATGACAGCGATTTACCGTTTTGAAAATTCGCACAAGGCACAGTGCGAATGAAGTGAGAAGGGGAGTGCGAATGCCTCAAAACCCCGTAACCATGCGGGTTTCAAAGATTTCATTCGCACTATTCGCACTGTATTCAAGAAAGCACATCTTACAAAATCAAAATTTTGCAAGAAGCTAATGCGAAATTTCAAATTTTCAAAAAGCGTAGGGTACATTCCGAAAGAAGTGCGAATGTGGAATGAAAGCCCTCAACGCTTGAAGCCATGCGGGTTGTAGCCATTCGCACTATTTTTCCACAAAGTGCGAATCCAATGTGGAAAACCGCCCGAAAGAAGGGATACCGATTATGGCGAATGTGGAAAGCATGGTCAGGAAGGCGCATTTTTACATTGCGCCGTGGTATGCGGAGGGCGTGACGAAAGCCCCCGTCATGACCAGAGAGGAAAAAAAGGCGTGGTACGAAAAGTTTGAAGCGGATTTCGGAAGCCTCCAGCGGAACCGGGAGAAGCTGTCCGTTGAAACGCTCCAGACCAAATACGCCAAGAGCTATAACCGCCTGATAACCGACCTGAAGGCGGGAGTGGACACGCTTCTGGATTACCATATTCAGACGTTCGTTGTGAACGGCTTACCCACGCACCCGCTCGACCGGGATGGGCTGGAACGGTTCGTAAAGCGGACGAACGGAATCATCCGGGAGGAAACCGCCCCCGGACGACTTCTGGAACAGGCTAAAGCCGCCCTCATTGACGGCTTGGACATGGAAAAATGCTGGGAGCTGGTCTATCGGATTTATGAGCGGATAGAACAGGAAGCCTTCTACCCCTATTGGATGAGGCATTGCTTCCGGCGAAACGGACGCGTTTACAATGACATCATCGACAAGTGGTGGCGTCCGGTACAGAGCGACGGAAGCGAACGCTGGACGAACGAGGACGGAACCCTCTATGACGTAACGCACAACGGACGGCATTTCCACGCGTTCAATTTTCCGCCGAAAGAAGCCGCCCCGTGGGAAAACGCGGCAATCGCGGAAATGCCCCGTTGCAAGGGCTGTGGCGCTCCCATCCTCTGGCACAAAACGGCGGCGGGGAAGCTCATGCCGTGCGACCCCGACCCAGTAGCGTACTGGGAACGTCCGGGAGCGACAGGAAAAGTCCTGACGGCGTGGACGCAATACAGCGAACGCGGTCGGCTTGCAAGCTGTGACTTCGCTGGCACCCCCGGAACGGAAAGCGGAATCGGATACGTCCCGCACTGGGCGACCTGCCCTAACTGGCGAGACTTCAAGAAAAATTAACGGGAGGACAACGTCATGATGAACGAAGAAAAGAGAATGCGCCTGATTGCCCGGTTTGAGGCCGAAATGGGCAAGGTCACGCGCCCCGGCACGGACAAACTGATGGCCTACGTCAAACAGAGCGACTTCTACACGGCTCCGGCAAGCACCCGCTTTCATCTTTCCTGTCGGGGAGGACTTCTTCAGCACAGCTTGAACGTGCTGGACGCCATGCGCTCGGTTTTGCGTTACAACCCCACGGGGAAATGCTGGGAGTACATCGTCGCCGGGAAGATTTTGCAGACCGATATCCCGGATGAGAGCGTCACGATTATCGCCCTGCTTCATGACCTTTGCAAGACGTACTTCTACAGCGAATCCACGCGGAACGTCAAAAACAAGCAGACCGGGAAATGGGAGGAAATGCCTTTCTACACGGTCAATGACCGTATGCCGCTCGGACACGGCCCCAAGAGCGCCATGATTATCAAGCAGTACGTTGCCCTGACGAATATTGAATTGTACGCGATATGGCATCATATGGGCTTCACGGGCGGCGCGGATGATTTGACGTTCCGTAAAGCCGTAGAGGATTATCCCCTGATTTGGGCAACCCACACGGCGGACATGATGGCGTCCAGCTTCATGGAGGACGAGCGGGAAAACAAGTCGCTCTTCCGGGAACCCTCGCAGGCCACAGCGGGAGAGTGGGGAGAGCGGCTGGAAAGCGGGGAGGATGACTGAGGAAACCCGTCCGACGCCAGCGCGGAGCCGGAATTTGAAAACGCGCCCCCGATTCCGGCGCAGGAAAGCGAGGGCGGCGGCGATGCGTGACATGGAGGGAATCTACAAGGCGATGCGGCGGGACGGAGGCGGCTGGGTAGAGGGATACTTCTACCTTGACGGGAAGAAAACGCCTTGCATTTCCAGCTTTTTATGCGACGATAAGTCCGACTGTACGCTGGAGCTTGAGATTGACCCCACCACGCTCTGCCGCCACGCCGACATGAAAGACCGGAACGGAACGCCGATTTTTGAAAATGACCTTATCCAGATTACCGGAAAAGGGGAACGGCTGGTGGAATGGAGTACGGAAAACCTCGGCTGGATGTACAGCGAAAAGCCGTATGACAATTATGACGGCTATCTTTCGGAGATTCCGCGCCGGAACATTACGGTAATCGGAAACCTGTTTTACAGAGCGGGGGAATGACGCCGTGAAAAAGCGGATGTACGTTGACAAACAGGGACGGAAATACCGCGTCATGGGCGGCATCGGCCCGGACACGTTCAAGGCTCGCGTTCAGGCGGCGGACAAACACGGCGAAATGGGCTGGAGAGGCGTGAGTTTCCTGCCATGGAGAAAGAGCTTCCCAGAAGCCCAGCGCGACCTTGACGAAATCGCCGCCAAGAAAAAGTGGAGCGTCTGGTACGGGGAGGGCTGACCATGCCGGGAAAAGCAAGCGGACTGCGCGAGCATAAGGAATCGTACTACCAGACAAAAATCATGGAGTGGCTCAAGGCGAATTATCCCGGCTCCGGTTTTTTCTGGAAAGTACAGGCCGGCCCCTACGCCAAAAGAGGAATCCCGGATATTTGCGGCGTGATTGACGGGCATTTCTTCGGATTCGAGGTGAAGCGCCCCGGAGGAAAGCCCACGCCGCTACAAGAGGAAACCATACGGCGAATTAACGCCGCTGGCGGCACAGCTCTTGTCGTGACAACCGTCGAACAGGCACGGGAGGCAATCGAGACATGGAAAAAAGAGGCCGCGAAATAACCCCCGGTCAGGACGCCGGGAATGAGGCCGGAAATAACCCCGGTAAAACGCCCCCTGAAAATTCGCCCCAAGTCGCGGAAATACTGGCGGCGTTAGGAGCTTTAGCGGAAATGTCCCATGTTTTTTATACGGGGATGATTGGAGCGGGAGCTTCCCCTGCTGAGGCGGAGGCGGGAATGACGGCCTTTATTAGCGCGTACATCCAACACGCCAAAGGCGGTCAGGCGGGAGACAAGGACGCGGACACGGGCTGACGGAAACAGGCTCTCTCCCTGCCGGACGGCGGGGAGAGAGCGACGGACAAAAACCCACGGGCAACGCATGACAGGCAGGGCAAGACCAAGGCCAACGGACGGAGCAACCAGCGCGAACCATGGAGGCGACATTCATGACGGACAACCAAACCAAACAAAGAGACTTGCTCAAAGCGTATCTTGACCAATACGGAAGAATGGGACGCCGCGTGGAAGCGCTGGAATGGCGTCTGAAGGCGGCAAGGGACGCGCTCTCCTGCGCCTCCATTCGGAGCGGCCTGTCGAACGGCATGACGCCGTGCGGGGGAGGCGTCAGCGCCGGAGCCGCCGCTCCTATCCTGAAAGAAGAATCGCTCTCCGAGCGACTTATGCGGATGAGAGATGAGCGCGCACGGATTATGACGGAAGTCATGGACATCATCTCTTTGCTTCCCGATTCGGACGAACGGGAAGTGCTGGAGTACAGACATATGGACGGTATGCGCTGGCGTGAGATAGGGGAACGCATGAGGATGAGCCGCTCCCCCTGCTTCCAGTGCTATAAGCGGGGGCTTGACCAGCTTCTAACCTTTCAGCGCGTCCGGGACGTTTTAGCGGATTTTGAGGCGAGGCGCAACCGGGGCGAACAGTAAGACGGCGGCGGGAGGGAAAACGGCGGTTTTTTCTTCTGGAAAAAACTTCGCCTGTGTTCGCTTTTTCGGGGAACGGCGGGTAAGTTTACCCCCGGACGAAAAAGCCCGCTGTGCGCCCCCTGTGAGCCGCGTGAAGCCCCTTTCGGTCGCGGGGCGACGGACGCCCCGCGAAAAAAAGGACTAAAAAGGACTTAGCAGGACTAAAAAGGACTAAAAAGGACTTGCAAAAACCTGTCAAGGGGCTATAATGATAGCATGGGTATGAACCCGGACAGAGGAAAAGGCGCGTCCGCACAATCGGCGGGGGCGTCCTTTTGTTTTGAATGCCTCAAAAATCCGTATTTCTCACGATTTTTCCTCGCTTTTTGAGTTTCAAAAAGTTCAAAATTTGCAACTTTTCGAGTAGGTACTACCCACACATATGAGGGGTACGGGGCGGGGAAGGCGCGATATTTTTCCGCATAAGACTGAAAAATTCTTTCAGATTTCGTTACGCAAGCCCCAAAAAGGGCAACGGAGGGAAGCCAATGAGCGAGATGAGGATGGAAACAAGAAAGCTGGCAGACTTAAAGCCAGCGGAGTACAACCCCCGAAAACGGCTGACCCCCGACGATACGGAATATCAGGAACTGCGCCGTAGCCTTGAAACGCTGGACTATTCAGACCCCATTGTGATAAACAGCGACGGAACCATCATCAAGGGACACCAACGCTGTTATATCATGATGGACATGGGACGCACGGAAGCCCCGGTCGTGGTCTTGGATATCCCGGACAAGGCCAAGGAAAAAGCCCTCAACATCGCCCTGAACAAAATCACCGGGCAATGGGACGAAACCAAACTCAAAGAGGTTTTGATTTCCCTTGACCTCGAAGGGTACGACTTCAGCGTGACCGGATTCCAGCGTCAGGACTTGGAGGATTTGATACAGCTTTCCGACATTCCCCCGGAAGCAAAGGACGATGACTACGACCCGGACAAAGAAGCGGAACAAATCGAAACCCCGGAAAGCCGCCCCGGAGACATCTGGCGTCTCGGACGGCATCGCCTTCTGTGCGGGGACGCCACGAACCCCGCCGACATCGCCCGTCTGATGGGCGGCGCAAAGCTCGACCTCTCAATCACAGACCCGCCCTATAATGTGGACTACGGCGAAAAGACAAAGTTTCTGGAAGCCTACACAGGCCACGCCGGAAGCCGCCGCAACAGCGACATTCGGAACGATAAGATGAGCGGTCAGGCGTTCCATGAATTTCTGCTCTCGGCCTTCCGCAACATGAACGAGGCCATGCGGCCCGGAGCCGCCGCCTACGTTTTCCACGCCGAAAGCACAGGCTCCATTTTCCGTCAGGCTTACGCGGAGGCAGGGTTAAAGCTGGCGCAATGCCTGATATGGGAGAAAAACGCCCTTGTCCTCGGACGGAGCGACTACCAATGGCGGCATGAGCCGATTTTGTACGGCTGGAAAGAAGGGGCGGCGCACTATTTCATAAATGACCGGACGCAGGACACCGTTCTTCTGGAAGAGCCTCCCGATTTCCAATCCATGAAGAAACAGGAATTGCTGGCCTTCATCGACAAGCTCTTCCGGGACAACGAAAACCAGACTTCCGTGCTGTACGAAAAGAAACCCTCCCGGAACGCCCTCCACCCCACCATGAAGCCCGTGCCGCTTATCGGGAAACTGATGACCAATTCCAGCAAGCCCGGATGGGCGGTCGGAGACTTCTTCGCCGGAAGCGGCTCCACGCTGATAGCGGCGGAACAGCTTGGACGGACGGCGTACCTCACGGAATACGACCCCATCAACGCCGACGTGATTATCCGGCGCTGGGAGAGCTTCACGGAACAAAAGGCGGTGCGTTTGGATGAGTGACAGCCTGAACCTTGACGGCCTCGACCTCAGCGCCGCGCTCGGCGTCCAGCCGGAACCGGAAGCAAGACCCGACCAAGGCGGCATCCGGGTTTCCCATCGCATGGGAGCGAGACAGCTATGGCGCAAAGCCGCCTCCGAAAAGGCGCTGGAGGACGCTATCAACTGGCATTTCCGGGAGGGGGACTGTTACCATTGCTTCTCCTTCGGGGACGTGGACAGCTTCTCTTTCTTTAAGATGGTGCTTCGGCAACAGCCGATACGGTACGCCGCAATCTCGACGTGGTGCATGGCTGGGGAAGATGTTCTGGATTTAAGAAAGTGGCACGAGCGCGGTCTTGTGGGCAGGGTTGACTTTTTCCTTGGCGAGATTTTTAAGGGCAGTTATCCCGACGTATATGCCGCCGTCAAGGAATTTATCGCGGAATGCGGCGGACGCCTTGTCATTTTCCGCAACCACTCGAAAGTAATGGCGATAGAGGGCGAACGCTTCGACTGCCTGATTGAATCCAGCGCGAATGTAAACACGAACCCCCGGAGCGAAAACACCGTGGTCACGGTTGACCGGGAATTGACGGCGCAATACATCCGGCTGTTTTCGGAAATCGTTCCGTTCAACAAAGACTGCGGCGCGGAACCGTATATAAAATCAGAGGGGAGGAAACCACCATGAGCGAGGGCGGCATCGCTGGAAGCGCGGCGTATTACCGGGTGGAAATTATCGCAAAACTGTTCAATCTGACCGTGCGCCGCATTCAACAGCTCACGCAGGACGGCGTTCTTCCTACCGTGGAAACCCCGGAGGGGAGACGGTACGACCTTGTGCCGACTATCCAGCGATACGTTCAGTATCTTTCCGACAAAGCATACGGAAAGAACCATTCCGAAAAGGAACTGGAATTGAAGGAACAGAAAATGAGAGCGGAAATCGCCCTCAAGGAATCGCAGGGGGAGCTTCACCGACTCAAGACGGACATCGCGTCGGGGCGGTACATTTCCGTGGAGGAGGTCACGGTAGACTACGAGAAATTCTTCCTGACCTTCAAAAAATTCGCGCTGGCTCTCCCCGCAAGGCTGACGGACATGGTCAGCGCGAATATGGACCCGCTGGAAGCGCGGCGTACCGAGCGGGAAATTCAAGGGGAGGTCAACCAGCTCTTGACCGCCTTCGTTGTGGCCGGAATCACGGAAAAAGACCTGAAGAAAGGCAAGGCCGCCCATGGCAAGGGTAACAAGGGGTAAGGCGCGGAGATTCCGAAAATTTCTGGTGACGCCGTACCAGAAAGAAGCTCTCGCGTTATTGAAACCCCCGGAGAATATCACGGTATCCGAATGGGCGGAGAAATACCGCGTTCTGGATTCCAAGACATCCGCCACCCCCGGCCCGTGGCGGAACGATAAGACGCCGTATCTTGTAGGCGTCATGGATGAGCTGTGCAGTCCCGATACGGAAGAAATCATCTTTGTGAAACCCGCGCAGGTGGGCGGAACGGAAGCCCTGCTCAATATGATGGGCTACGCAATCCAGCAAGACCCGTCCCCTATCATGGCGGTTTACCCTTCGGACATCCTCGGCGCAAGCGTCGTAGCGAACCGTATACGCCCCATGATTTACGCCGCCCCTACTCTCCGGGAGCGTTACCATGAGATGGGAAGCTCCATATCGGAGCTTCAGTTTGACGGAATGTACATCAACATCGTGGGGAGCAACAGCCCCTCCCAGCTTGCCAGCAAGCCCATCCGGTTTCTGTTTTTGGATGAGGTGGACAAGTACCCCGGCGCAAGCAAAAAAGAGGCTGACCCCATATCGCTGGCGCGGGAACGAACCAAGACCTTCCGCAACCGCAAAATCTATGTTACCAGCACACCCACGCTAAAGATAGGCCACATTTGGAAAGCCCTTGAAGAAGCTGACCAAGTGCGGCATTTTTTCGTCCCCTGCCCCCATTGCGGAAAGTTTATAGAATTAAAGTGGGCACAGGTGAAGTTTCCCGACGAGGGCATGAGCTACGCGGACAGGGCGGAATTTGCCGTGTACGTCTGTCAGGAATGCGGAGCGATTATCACCGACCAGCACAAGCCGCGAATGTTGCGCTACGGCGAATGGCGCACGGTTCAGGAAAACACGAAATACAGTCGGAAAGTGGCCTTCTGGATTAACACGCTCTATTCTCCGTTCGTGCGCTTTTCGGAGATTGCCAAAGAATTTCTGAAAAGCAAGGATGACCCCGACGCTTTCCAGAATTTCACCAACTCATGGCTCGCGGAGCCGTGGGAGGATACCAAGCTCAAAACCAACGCCGACACTGTGATGGACAGGCAGACGGAAACCGCGCAATACCTTGTGCCGCCGTGGGCGAAGCTCCTGACGGCTGGCGTGGACGTTCAGGAGACAAGCGTCTACTGGACAATCCGCGCATGGGGAGACTACTGGACTTCGCAGAATATCGCGCACGGACAAGCCCTCTCTTTCCGGGAAATCGAACATATTATGAACCTTAAGTACAGCCGGGACGGGGAAGGAAATCCGCTGGTGGTGTCGCTGGCCTTGATAGACAGCGGCGACAATACCGATTCCGTTTATGACTTCTGCGCCAACAATTCCGACTGGGCCGCCCCCAGCAAAGGCGCGTCCCACGCGATGGACACGCACTACAGAGTGACCAAGGTCAACAAGCCGGACAGCAAAGCCTACGGAATCCCGCTGATTCTAATTGACACTGGGAAATACAAGGACATGATAGCGGCCCGGATGAAGCGCAAAAACGGAAACGGGAGCTGGATGGTATACCAAGGATGTGACCGGGAGTACGCCGAACAGGTCACAGCGGAACACAAAGTTAATGTCAAATCGGGAACGCGCACGGTTCAGGAATGGGTTTTGAAAACTTCCCACGCCGATAACCACTATCTGGACTGCGAGGTTTACGCCATGTGCGCCGCCGATATGCTCGGAGCGCGGACATTCCATTTAGACGCCGTGGAGATAGAGCCGCGAAAAGAGGCCAAAGAGCCGCCGACGCCGGAGGAAAACTGGATAGGCCAGAACGAAGGATGGCTACAGGGGGAGTGACGAATGGCGAACGATAACAGCGAATACACCGTGGCGCGGCGGCTTCTGGAAGTCAACAAGGCCATTGAAGCCGTTCTCCTTGGAGGACAGGCCGTCAAAATCGGAAGCCGGACAGTAACAAGAGCCGACCTGAAACAGCTTCGCGCCATGCGGGACGAATTAGAGGCGCAAATCGCCGCCGCCACGCCCTCCCCGCTTATGCCGGACACTTACGTGGCCTTCTTTGACGGGAGGTGAGAGCGCGTGAACTGGTTAGACAAATTCATCGGATGGTTTAACCCAGAGGCGGCGTTCAGGCGGGAGGCGTGGCGTCAGGCCATGGACGAACAGCGCAACTACGACGCCGGAAGCCATAGCCGTATCAACAGCAACTGGAGAGCGGTCAACCAGAGCGCGGAATACACAGACCGCTACTATCGGGACATCGTCCGCGCCCGTGCGCGGGACTTGGAGCGCAACAGCGACTTGATGAACTCCGTGGTCGGCCCCTTCGTGCGGAACGTGGTCGGCAAAGGCTTTGTGCTTCAGGCGGAAACCGGGAACGATGAGCTGAACGAACAAATCGAAAAGCTCTGGAAGGTCTGGTGCAAGCCCCGGAACTGCGACGTGACCGGAACGCAAAGCCTCAACCAGCTTCTTAGGATGGCCGTCCGGCGCAAAAAGGTGGACGGCGGCATTCTCTTTGTAAAATGCTATACCGGCGGCGGCGTCCTTCCGTTCAAACTTCAGATGATAGAGGTTGACGAACTGGACGCCTCGCAGGTAACGCCAAAACATAAGGGAAATCACGTCGTGGGAGGAATCGAATACAACCGCTGGAACACCCCGGTCGGCTATTGGATTAAGCAATACGAAATTGACGGCATGAGCGTGATGGAGCCGACATACCGCAAGGCGCAGGATGTCATTTTTTACTTTTCCAAACGCCGCCCGTCCCAGTTACGGGAGATGTCGGACGTTGCCCAAACCATTACCCGTATCCGGGACGCAAACGAATTTATATCTGCCGTCAGTTTGAAACAGCGAATAGAGGCTTGCTTGTCCGTTTTTGTCAAGAAGCAGAATCCCACAAGCGGCCTCGGCAGAGCGGGAACCGCTGACCCGCACAAGAAAACCTACGACGGGAAAATGCTAACCCCCGGCATGATTTCGGAACTGAATCCGGGGGATGATGTCATTACCATTAACCCGCAGGGACAGGCCACCGACGCCGCCAGTTTTATCAAGCTCCTGCAACGCATGATAGGAGCCGGACAGGGCGTCAGCTACGAGGCCACGTCCAGAGACATGAGCCAAGCCAACTACTCAAGCGCAAGGCAGGGATTGATTGAGGACAGCATGACATACGCGGAAGAGGATGAGCTTCTGGCGGATGTCATGGACGAAATCTACGAGACGTTCCTGATTTCCGCCGTGCTTGCCGGGGAGGTTTCCATACCGGGTTTCTGGGAAAACAAGGACGCCTATTTTCCGCACCGCTTCGAGAAGCCGCCCAAAGACTGGATAGACCCCGTGAAAGAAGTGACGGCAACTAAGCTGGCGCTTCAGACAGGGCAAAAGACATTCAAACAGATAGCCGCCGAAAATGGAAGCGATTGGAGAAAACAAATCGCGGATATATGCGAATCGCTGATGTATGCAAAAGAAAACTTCGGCGTGGACTTGGGAGGTGTTATCCTTGGACAAACGCAAGCGACCGGACTGTACGGCGGGGAGCCTCCTTCCGATGAGGACAGTGCTGCCAACGCCGGGAACGGGGAGCCTCCCGATGACAAGAGCGGCGACGCCGGGACAGAATGACTTTCTGCGCACCTTCGCCGACGCCAACCTTCAGCGTATGGAGGGCGACGGCAACGAGCGGAAATTTACGCTCTCTTTTTCTTCGGAAGCTCCGTATGACCGCCCGTTCTTCGGGAGGGAAATTCTTGACCATTCCCCGGAGGCCGTGGACTTGACCCGCCTGAACGCAATCGGGACGCTCCTGTTCAACCATAACCGGGACGCCGTGGTCGGCAAGATTCTGAGGGCTTGGATTGAAGAGAATCGCGGTCACGCGGAGGTCGAGTTTGACCCGGACGAACAGTCCGAAACCATTTACCGGAAAGTGAAGGGCGGGACGCTGAAAGGCGTTTCTATCGGATACAAAGTGGACGCCATAGAAGAAGTGCGGGAAGGAAAAGCAAGCACGGACGGACGCTTTACAGGCCCGTGCGTCATTGCGCGAAAATGGCAACCCTACGAAATTTCCATTGTATCCGTACCCGCAGATGATACGGTCGGCGTCGGGAGGTCGGCTGATTTTCCCGGAAGCGCCCCGCCCGTCACGCAAAAAAACAAAGGGGGAAACAACGCTATGAACGATAAGCAAACCCGGCTCGCGGAAAACATGGCGCGTCAAAAGACGCTAACCGAAACCGCCGCGAACGAAAACCGCGCCATGTCCTACGGGGAACAGGCCGAATACGACGCCCTGCAACGGGACATCGACGCGCTGATTTCGGAAATCGCGGCGGGACAGTCCGCGCAGAGGACACAGCCGGACAGCGCCGTCCCGGATGCCCAGCCTCCCGCCGCCGCTCCCGACGAACCCCAGACGGACGGCGTACAAAGGGCGATTGAGGCGGAGCGTCGCCGCGTCGCCGATATTACCGCCCTGTGCCGCCAGTTTGAGGTTGACCCGTTCGAGCATATCCGGGAAGGCCGGGACATGAACCAAGTCCGCGCCTTGATTCTGGACAAGCTGGCGCGGGAACATCCGCCCATCGGGAGTGGCGTCCGCGTGGAGGACACCGGGGAAAACGACTTCCGACGCGATGCTTCCGACGCGCTCACGCTTCGGAGCGGACGCGTTGCCGTGGAACAGCCCAGCGACGGCGCAAGACAGCTCTCGTCCATGAGCCTCCGCGACCTCGCCATTGAGTGCCTGAGCCGGGAAGGGCGCAGCGCGAATGACCTTCTGCGCATGAACCCGGATGACCTGTACGTGGAGCTGACCCGTCAGTTCTATAACCCCACGGCGGCGTTCCCGGCGATTCTTGACCAGACCATCCGCAAGAGCATCGTCCATCTTTACAACCGCGTTCCTACCACGTTCCAGAGAATCACGACCAAGGGCAGTCTGAAGGATTTCAAACAGACGGCTGACCATGAGTACGTCATCGGCGGCGTGGGAGATTTCCTACTGGTGCCGGAGAACGGGGAAATCAAGCCGGACAGCCCCCGGACGGAAATGCTCCCGCAACGCAAGCTGGACACCTACGGGAAGCAATTCAGCATGACCCGTCAGGCGTTCATCAACGACGACATCGGCTTCTTAACGGAGGTTCCCGGCCTCTACGCAACCGCCGCCAAAAAGACCATCGACAAACAGGTGTACAAGCTCCTGTTCGACGGCAAGACCCGGAAAATCTTTGACGATAAGCCCCTGTTTGACAAAAACACCTACCACAAAAACCTCGCCGCCACGGACGCCGCTCCCACAGCCGCCGCCATCCAGAAAATGATTCTCCAGATGCAGAGGCAGACGGACCCCTTCGGCGACGCCATCTACATGACGCCCTCGCTTATCTTGGTAGGCGTCGGGTATGAGTTTGACCTCGCCGTGATTTTCCATTCCGCGCAGGTGGTCGGCTCCAACAACAACGACATCAACCCGCTGTATAATTATCCCCTTGAGATTGTGCAGTCCCCGCTTTTGAACGCCATGACCGCAAGCGGCGCGAAAACCCCGTGGTTCATGTTCGCCGACACCGCGAGCGCAAAGGGCATTCAGGTGGACTACCTGAACGGACAGGAAACGCCTACCGTGCGCCGGATGGAAACGCCCGGTCAGCTCGGCTTCGTCTGGGATATTTACCTCGACTGGGGTATCAGCGTCCGCGACTGGCGCGGAATCTACCGCAACGACGGCGCGGTAATTGAGTGATTTTCGGAAGGGAAGTGACAAAGATATGGCAACCGCAACGTATGTCCAGCGCGGGGAATCGCTGGACTACACAAACGCAACCGATGAGACTATCCCCCATAACACGGTTGTCGCCATCGGAACCCGAATCGGCGTAACCGGATGTGAGATTCCGCCCGGTCAGGTCGGAAGCCTCCATGTGGTCGGCGCGTTCCGCATCGCAAAGACCGGAAGCGCTGCCATTGACATGGGGCAGACCGTCTATTTTGACGGGACGGGAATCACAGGGACAGCGTCCGGAGACACCGCCATCGCCGCAGGATACGCCGCCGCCCCCGCCGCCGCGTCCGACACGGAAATTCTGGTGAAAATCAATGCCTGAAGGCGGCGAACGCCCCGAATGCGCCGGAACGCTCCCGCCGATTCCCGGCCAATGGGGAACCGCCGTAGGCGGGGAATGCGCGGGAAATAACCTTGTGGGAAGGATACCGATAACGCCGCAAAGACAAAGGGGGAAAAGGCCATGGACATCCCCGGCTTCAAAGACATCTGCCACGCCGACATAACCCGCTCGTTCCTTGACCCGGAGGTATTCGGGGAGGAACACACGATAAACGGAAAGACCATGGTTGTCGTGCTTGACGATATGGAAAATATCGAGCGGGAAAAAAGAATGCAGTCCCACATGGACGGCATCTACGTCAGGCGCGTTCTGATTTACGTCAGCGCGGAGGACTTCGGCCCTCTGCCGCCGCATGGCAACGTGCTGACGCTGGACGGGAAGAAATACACGGTAGCGGACACCGCCGACGAAAGCGGCGTCTA
>JAFXQV010000001.1 GCA_017526785.1 Oscillibacter sp.
AAGTACGCGGGGCTACCGCGGAATTTACGCCCGCAGACTGTGCATGAACTTGTGAGTAGCGACCATTTCCCGGCGCAAAAGCACACAGGATGAAGCGGGAATTTTCTCAATGCGGACATTTGTCCACATTTTGAGTAGCAGAAGCAACTTTATGGAAAATACTGTAGCCAAGAAAAACGAGCAGCAGCGTTTCCACGAGGGCATTCTGACCGACGGGTGGCGCTACTTCGGCGCGCATCCCGAAACGCGCAACGGAACACGCGGCTGGCGCTTCCGTACGTGGGCACCGCGCGCGCAGGGCGTGTCCATTGTGGGCGAGTTCAACAACTGGGACGAGACCGCCAACCCCCTTACGCGCAACGGCGAACTCTGGGAGGGCTTCATCCCCGGCCTCAAGGAGTTCGACACCTACAAACTTGCCGTGCGCGGAAATGACGGCGTTGTGCGCCTGAAGGCCGACCCCTACGGCTTCCACACCGAGACCCGCCCCGCCACCGCCAGCAAGCTCTACGACATTTCCGGCTTTCCGTGGTCTGACAGCGCTTTCCGCGCCCGCCGCGCCAAACAGCCCGTCTACGAATCCCCGCTGAACATTTACGAGGTGCATTTGGGCTCGTGGCGTCTGCGCGACAACGGCGACTTCATCGACTACCGCGACATCGCCAAGCAGTTGGCCGCCTACGTCCGCGACATGGGCTACACGGCTATCGAACTCCTCCCCGTCACCGAACACCCCCTTGACGATTCTTGGGGCTACCAGTGTACCGGATACTTCGCCCCCACCTCCCGCTACGGCACGCCCAAAGACTTTATGTGGTTCGTCAACCACATGCACGAGAACGGTATCACGGTCATCTTGGACTGGGTTCCGTCCCACTTCTGCAAGGACGCCCAAGGCCTCTACGAGTTCGACGGCCTGCCCTGCTACGAGTACACCGACCCCAATAAATGGGAGCATGCCAGTTGGGGAACCCGCGTCTTTGACTACGGCCGCCCGGAGGTGTGCAGTTTCCTGTACTCCTCGGCGCGCTACTGGCTGGAGGAGTACCACGTCGACGGACTGCGCGTCGACGCCGTGGCCTCCATGCTCTATCTCGACTACGACCGTCAGGGCGGCGCGTGGACGCCCAACAAGTTCGGCGGCAACCACAATCTGGAAGCCATCAAGTTCCTGCAAAACCTCAATAAAGTGGTATTCGACCGCAACCCCGACGCGCTGATGATTGCGGAGGAGTCCACGGCGTGGCCGAACGTGACGCACCCGCCCGTCGACGGCGACGAGAACAACGAGGCGCTCGGCTTCAACCTCAAGTGGAACATGGGCTGGATGAACGACATGTGCCACTACCTCAAGCTCGACCCGTGGTTCCGCAAGGACAACCACAAGGACATTACCTTCTCCTTCATGTACGCGTTCTCGGAGAACTATGTGTTGCCCATCTCCCACGACGAGGTGGTACACATGAAAGGCTCCATCGTCGGCAAAATGCCCGGCGACTACGAAAATCAGCTCCGTTGTACGCGCGGCTTCTACGCCTACCTGCTGGCGCACCCCGGAAAGAAGCTCCTCTTCATGGGCGCGGAAATCGGCCAGTGGAACGAGTGGCACTCCAATCAACAGCTTGACTGGTACCTGCTCGAAAACAAGGGGAATCAGGAACTGCACCGCTTCTTCAAAGAGGCGAACGCGTTCTACAAAAAGACCCGCGAACTCTGGGAAGTCGACTTCGACTGGACGGGCTTTGAGTGGCTGGTGCCGGACGACAACCAAAACAATGTCGTCATCTTCCTGCGCAAGGACAAACAGGGTCACAACCTCCTTTGCGCGGTCAACTTCTCCCCCAACCAGTACGACGGATACCGCGTGGGCGTGCCGTCCAACAGGCAGTTTGTCCCCGTCTTCACAACCGACCTGCCCGAGTACGGCGGCGGCGACTTCTACGACAAGGAACCCGTTCCCGTGGAGGAAGTCCCCGCGCACGGCAAGGACGCCTCTGTGAACATCAAGATTCCGCCGTTCGGCGCGGTGTTCCTGCGCGGCGTGGGCAAGCTCCCCAAGAAGCGCAAGACCGACCCCTCCCTCCGCGGCCGCCGCAGAATCGCCGGGAAAATGGAGTACGACAGCCAATCCTAACACGTAATTTCTGCGCGTGTCCCATGCGCATAAATTGATAACTATAAGGCAAAGGAGCTGGAACGAACATGAAGAAAGAGTGTATCGCCATGTTGCTGGCCGGCGGACAGGGAAGCCGCCTGTACGTCCTCACCAGCAACGTGGCCAAGCCCGCCGTCCCCTTCGGCGGCAAGTACCGCATCATCGATTTTCCTCTCTCCAACTGCATCAACTCCGGCATTGACACCGTGGGCGTCCTGACGCAGTATCGGCCTCTGGAACTCAACAGCTACATTGGCTCCGGTCAGCCGTGGGACCTCGACGGCTCCTCCGGCGGCGTCCACATCCTCCCGCCCTACCAGACCGCCACGGGCGCGTCTTGGTACAAGGGAACCGCCAACGCCATCTATCAGAATATCGGCTTTATCGACATGTACGACCCCGACTACGTGGTAGTCCTGTCGGGCGACCATATCTACAAGCAGGACTATTCCGAAATGGTGCGCCTCCACAAGGAGAAAAACGCCGTCTGCACGATTTCCGTTATGGAAGTGCCGTGGGCGGAAGCCCCCCGGTTCGGTATCATGAGTGTCGACGCCGAGGACAATATCACCGAGTTCGCCGAGAAGCCCAAGGAACCCAAGAGCAATCTCGCCTCCATGGGTATCTACGTGTTCTCGTGGAAGGAAATGAGAAAGTATCTGACCGAGGACGAGGCCAACCCCAATTCTGAAAACGACTTCGGCAAGAACATCATCCCCGCCATGCTGGGCAACAAGGAGAAACTCATCGCCTACCGCTTCAAGGGCTACTGGAAGGACGTTGGCACGCTGGAATCCCTCTGGGACGCCAACATGGATATGCTCTCCCCGGCCTCCGGCCTTGACCTCATCGACACGACGTGGCCGATTTACGCCCGCTCCGTCAACGCGCCGCCGACGTTCGTCGACGCCTCCGCCTCCGTCACGCACAGCGCCATTAACCGCGGATGCGAAATCTACGGCAAGGTCGAAAACGCGGTTCTCTCGCCCAACGTCACAGTGGGCGCGGGCGCGGAGGTCAGCTACTCCGTACTGCTCCCCGGCGCGAAAGTCGAGGAGGGCGCGGTCGTCGAATACGCCATTCTCGGCGAGGACTGCCACATCGGCAAAAACGCCCGTGTCGGCGCGCGCCCGGAGAACAGCGACGCGGCGACGTGGGGTCTGACGGTGCTTGCCCCCGGCTGTGAAGTGGAAGCGGGGCGCACCGTCGCCGCCAACAAAATGCTCAGCCAGAACGGTGAGGAGGTGTCCAGAAAATGAATGGACTGCATGGAATTATCTTTGCCAACGAGGAGCGCGCCGGGCTGAAAGAACTGGTCGGCCCCCGCTGTTCGGCGTCCATCCCCTTCGGCGGACGTTACCGCGCTGTGGACTTCGCGCTCTCGAACATGGTCAACGCGGGTATTACGGACGTTGGCGTGGTCACGCACGGCCAGTACCAGAGTCTGCTCGACCACCTCGGCACCGGAAAGGCGTGGGACCTGTCCCGCAAGCGCGGCGGCCTCCGCTTCCTGCCCCCGTTCAACTACGACCAGAGCCGCGTCCTTATGCCCTACCGCGGCAACGTGGAGGCGCTCGCCGGAATCCGCTCCTACCTTGACACCATCCGTCAGGACTACGTCGTGCTCAGCGACGGCGACCTTGTGGCGAATCTGCCGATTAACGACATTTTTGCCAAGCACCTTGAAACCAAGGCCGACATTACCGTGGTCATGGCCTCCGACTGCTTCGAGATTGACGACGGCACCTACTTTGAACTCGACGCCGACAACCGCGTGAAAGAGGTTCTCGTACACCTCGCCCACCCGCGCGGATACCGCGGCCTTGACACGTTCATCATCTCCACGGCGCTGTTGAAGCAGGTCGTCGACGACTGCACCTCCCGGAACGAATACAGTTGGCGCAGAAGCGTGCTTCAGGCGCGCAAAGACCAGCTCAAGATTCAGGCCTACATCTGGAACGGCTACGCCGCCCAGATTCGCTCCGTGCAGGAATACTACGACCGGAGTATGCAGTTGCTTGACCCGGCGATTCGCGCCGACCTGTTCACGCCCGCCCGCCCGATTATCGGCAAGGCCGTCGACAAGTCCTCCGCCTACGTCGCCCCCAGCGGCCATATCGCCAACTCCCTGATGAACGACGGCTGCCTGATTGCCGGTACCGTCGAGAACTCTATCCTGTTCTCCGGCGTGGTCGTGGAAGAGGGCGCGGTCGTGCGCGGCTGTATCCTGTTCCGTGACGCCGTTGTGCGCAAGGGCGCGGTCGTGGAGTGCATCATCGGCGACAAGAACGTGGAGATTCAGGAGAACCACCGCCTGATGGGCTACGCGACACACCCGATTGTCGTGGAGAAAAACCGCCGCGTGTAATCGAAACGAAACTAAGGCTTGATTTTTCCTTTGCAATGATGTAGAATCATCTCCGGCGGCGGTTCTAACGGACACCGCCGGGGATTTGAGTTTGTTAGTGGCAGTTTCCCGTTCTTTCAGCGGGGCGTGTCAGGAAACGGACAGGAATCAAAAGGAGCAGTGATATCGAATGAAGATATTATACGTGACCAGCGAGGCCGCCCCCTTCGCCAAGACAGGCGGTCTCGGCGATGTGGCGGGGTCTCTGCCCCCCGCGCTTGCCCGTGAGGGGGCGGAAGTGGCCGTTGCACTCCCCCTCTACCGCAGAGTTCGGGACCGCTACGGCGACCAGTTGACTTTTGAGTGCTACGATTATGTCGACCTCGCGTGGCGGCATATCTACTGCGGCCTGTTCTCCATGAAGAAAGACGGCGTGACGTGGTACTTCTTCGACAATGAACAGTATTTCGACCGCCCGGAACTCTACGGCTACCTCGACGACGGCGAGCGTTACGCGTTCTTCTCCCGCGCCGTGGTGCGCATGCTTGACCGTCTGGCGTTCTGGCCGGAGGTCATCAACGCCAACGACTGGCAGACCGCCCTTGTCCCCATTTATCTGAAAGACGACGGCGTGCGGGAAGACCGCTACCGCTCTATTAAAACCGTCTTCACGATTCACAACATTGAGTATCAGGGACGTTTTAACCCGTACGTCCTCGGCGACCTGTTCGGCCTCGACCCGGGCTGGGTGCAGGACGGCACCATGCTCATGGACGGCGACTTGAACCTCTTAAAGGGCGCGATTATCAGCGCCGACGCCGTGACGACCGTTTCCCCGACGTACGCCAACGAACTGAAAATGGCCTACTTCGCCCACCGCCTCGAAAGCATTATGAGGCAGTGCGAGTACAAACTGCACGGCGTCCTGAACGGCATTGACACGGAGGCTTTCGACCCCGCCACGGATAAGCGTATCACGTACAACTATTCCGTGGGCGACATGTCCGGCAAGGCCAAGGACAAGGCCGAATTACAGCGCATGCTCGGACTGCGCGAGGAACCCGATATGCCGATTGTGGGCATTGTCAGCCGTCTTGTGTCGCACAAGGGGCTTGACCTTGTCTGCGAGGTCATCCACGACATGATGGGACTGCCCATGCAACTGGTCATGCTGGGCAAGGGCGACCAGAAATACGAGGAGTTCTTCCGCTGGGCGGGACAGCAGTACCAAGGCCGGATGGCGGTCGTTCTCGATTACAACGAAGACCTGTCCATGGCGATTTACTCCGGCGCGGACCTGTTCCTTATGCCGTCCAGAAGCGAACCCTGCGGGTTAAGCCAGATGATAGCCATGCGCTACGGCACGGTGCCTATCGTCCGCGAAACGGGCGGCCTCCGCGACACCGTCCAGCCCTACGACGCCCTCCGCGACGCCGGAAACGGTTACAGTTTCGCCAACTATTCCAGCGGCGACATGCTCTATGTCCTCCGCTCCGCCGTGTACCTGTACACCGACTACCCGGAGACGTTCGCCCGCCTGCGTCAGCGCGCGATGGAGTCCGACTTCAGTTGGAAGCGCAGTGCCAACGCGTATCTGGGCATTTACGCCAGTCTGTGGGGGCAGGTGTGGCCTGACCCGGCGCTCGCGGAAGAGGAAGCCGCGCCCGCGGAAGAAGTTGCTCCCGTCGCGGAAGACGCCGCGCCCGTGGCGGAACCCGCCCCTGTGGAAGACGCCGCGCCCGTCGCGGAACCCGTACCCGTGAAAGACGACGACGGCGCGAAGAAAAAGAAATCCGCGAAGAAAAAACACTCCGGGAAGTAATCGCCGGATGGAGGAACAAGCATGACTTCAAGCATGACACCGTTTACCGCGCAATCCTTGGAACAGGCTCTGACCGCCAAGCTAATGCTCAACTTCGGCAAGGCTCCCGACGAGGCCTCCGACGAGGAGATGATGAAGGCAAGCGCCTTGGTTCTCCGCGACGTGATGGCGATTCGCGGCGTGGAGGCCGTCAAGGAAGTCCGCCGCTACCGCAAGAAGCAGGTGCATTACCTGTCTCTGGAATTCCTGATTGGCCGCAGCCTCATGAAGAACGCCTACAATCTGGGCGTGCTGGGCGAACTCAAAGAGGCGCTCGAACATCTCGGCTTCAAGGCCTCCGACATTTTCGAGGTCGAGCCGGACGCGGGTCTCGGCAACGGCGGCTTAGGCCGTCTGGCCGCCTGCTATCTCGATTCCATGACCACGCTTGACATTCCCGCTATCGGGTACTCTATCTGCTACGAACTGGGCATTTTCAAGCAGAAAATCGTCGAGGGTCAGCAGGTCGAACTCCCCGATAACTGGATGGATTTGGGCTCCGCGTGGCTGTTGCCAAAGCCCGACGAGGCGCAAGAAGTCCTCTTCGGCGGCAACATCCGGCAGTTCTGGGACAATGGCCGCCTGCACATCGTACAAGAGAACTGCAACAAGGTTCTGGCCGTCCCTTGCGACATGGTTGTGGCGGGCTACGGCACCAAGAACGTAAACACGCTCCGCCTCTGGGACGCTCGCCCCATGAAGAGCGTGGACATGGACTTGTTCGCGCGCGGCGAGTATCTCAAAGCCTCCGAGGAAGAGGCCATGGCCGAGACGATTACGCGCGTCCTCTACCCGGAAGACAACCACTATGAGGGCAAGTCTCTGCGCCTGAAACAGCAGTATTTCTTTGTGTCTGCCACCGTGCAGTCGATTATCACGCGCCACCTGAACACGTACGGCACCCTGCGCAACTTCCACGAGAAGAACGTCATTCAGATTAACGACACACACCCGGCACTCGTTATCCCGGAACTCATGCGCATTTTCATTGACGAAGCGGGCATGGAGTGGGACGAGGCTTGGGAAATCACGCGGCAGTCCGTGGCGTACACCAACCACACCGTGTTGGCCGAAGCCCTCGAACGCTGGCCGCAGAGCCTTATGGAGACCCTCTTGCCGCGTGTCTGGCAGATTATCCTTGAAATCGCCCACCGCTGGCAGGAGAAAGTCGACGACTTCTACCACGACCAGAGCAAGACGGCGCGTGTCGCGATTGTCTGGGATGGCGAAGTCCGTATGGCGAATCTGTGTCTGGCTGGCGGCATGGCCGTCAACGGCGTCTCGGCTCTGCACTCCGAGATTCTCAAAAAGGACGTGTTTAAGGAAGCCTACGGCATGGAGCCGGAGAAGTTCCAGAACGTCACAAACGGCATTGACCACCGCCGCTGGCTCAGCGAGATTAACCCGCGCCTCGACGCGTTCATTCAGGAGCTGACGGGCGGCCCCGAATACCTCCTGCGCCCGTCGGCGCTCAAAAAGCTGGACGCGTTCGCCAACGACGCCTCCGCGCTTGAACGCCTCGCCCAGATTAAGCGCGCCAACAAAGAGGATTTCTGCGCCCACGCCAACCGCAAGCGCAATTTAACACTCGACCCGGACGCCATTTTCGACGTGCAGGTAAAGCGCCTCCACGAGTACAAGCGGCAACTCCTGAACGTCATGCACATCATCGCGCTCTATCAGGAGTTGCAGGACAACCCGAACGCCGTCACGCACCCGCATATTTTCCTGTTCGGCGCGAAGGCCGCCCCGGGTTACGCCGTGGCGAAGCGCATTATCCGGCTTATCAATTCCCTGTCCGACCAAATCCGGCACGACCCCATCTGCAAGGGGAAACTCGACGTTGTTTTCTTGGAAAACTACCGCGTGTCGCTTGCGGAGCGTCTCATGCCCGCCAGCGAAGTCAGCCAGCAGATTTCCACGGCCGGAAAAGAGGCCAGCGGCACCGGAAACATGAAATTCATGATGAACGGCGCGCTGACCATCGGCACCCTTGACGGCGCTAACGTGGAAATGCACGAGCTTCTCGGCGACGACAATATGTTCCTGTTCGGACTGCGTGCCGACGAAGTGGAGCAGATGAAACGGGAGGGCTATATCTCCCAGCGCCTGTACCACGCAGACCCGAAACTCCGCCGCTGTCTGGACGCTATCCGTACCGGATTCCGGGACGGCGTGGCCTACGAAGACCTGTACCAGCGCCTGCTGTTCGGTTCGGGCGGCATGGCCGACGAGTACCTGCTTCTTGCCGATTTCGAGGCCTACTGCGACGCCGAGGCGCGTATGGTCAAGACCTATGCCGACCGCACGGCGTGGAACCGCATGAGCCTGCACAATATCGCCAGAAGCGGACTTTTTGCCGCTGACCGCTCTATTGCGGAGTACGCCGACCACATCTGGCACGTTCCCCACAAGTTCCAGTTCTGACGCCGCCTCTTGCCCTATGTGGGGCAATATACACCATGCAAAGCGCCCCCCGGAGGCCGGGAGGCGCTTTCGTGGATTGGGGAGGCGGTTCTTTCTGGGGGACATTTCATGCCCTTCACGTCCTAACCGGTCCGACACTGCGTAACGCGGTCAGCGGCCTTCATCAGGGATGGCGTGATGACGCAAGCAGGATTGTCCGATGACGCCACATGACGCATATTCGGCGGTGACTGACAGGCTTTTGAAATGTGACTTGTGCCGCTTGGTGAACCCCAGAAGATACCCGGTCTTGACTATGGCGGCGGTGGCCTAACCATGCGGATGCGGTTCCCTGCTCAGCCCTAAAAGGTAGTCGGTTGTGACACCGTAATACTGGCTGAGTTTAATCAGGTGGTGAATGGGAAGTTCGTTTGCTCCCCGCTCGTAGCGGGCGTACATGGTCTGAGAAGTTCCCAGAATTTCCGCAACCTGTGTTTGAGTCAGATCGGCGTCCTCCCGCAAATCGCGCAGAATCTTGACATAGCCCATCGTATCCATACTTGACACCTCCATGTGACCGTCCCCGATTTCAGGTAGCAAGAATTTATCATAAGATGAGGACTTTTTGTGAGAAAGATACATAATTTTACTATAAAATTTCTGCTTTTTTTAACAAAACCACAAACCATATCGGCATTTTACGAAAAAATTTACTAAATTCCGGAACTTTCCACGCAAAAATACCTGTTTTCACGTTTTTTCCCCCGTTTCCCTTTACAAACCGCCCCGGCGAGGCTATAATAGAGGAACAACGCCGTAAGGAGATGGAATTTTGGAGTACACGAAGGGCGTACCCTTTGAGACGCTTTCCCTGTCCGCGCCCATGCTGGACGTACTGCGCCAATCGGGGCGGGACTTCAGCACCCCCGTGCAGGCGGGGTGCATTCCGCCCATGATGGAGTGGCGCGACGTGATTGCCAAAGCCCCCACGGGTACCGGGAAAACGCTGGCCTACGGAATCCCGATTGTAGAGCATATGAACCCCGCCGACCCGGCCGTGCAGGCCGTGATTTTAGCGCCCACGCGGGAACTGGCGCTACAGATTCAGGGGGAGTTCGAGACGCTGGCGGCGAGCCGCCCGGGCGTGCGGAGTGTGTGCCTGTACGGCGGCGCGCCGATTGGGAAGCAGTTGGAGCGCCTGCGGAAACAGCCCCAAATCGTCGTGGCGACGCCCGGACGCCTCAGCGACCATATCAAGCGCCGCAGCGTGAAGATTGAGACCGCCCAGACCGTCATTCTGGACGAGGCCGACAGAATGTTAGACATGGGCTTTGTCCACGACGTGACCCGGATTCTTGACCGCATGAAAAAGAGAAAGAATCTTGGCCTGTTCTCCGCGACGATTTCGCGGGAAGTGCTGGATATCGCGTGGGTGTACCAGCGCGACGCCGTGGAAGTCACCGTCAGCGAGGACGAGGAGAACAAGCCCGACATCAAGCAGTTCCGCATGGACACCGACGACAAGGCCGCCGCCATTGCCGCCGTACTCCGGGAAACGGGCTTCGACCGCTGTATGGTCTTTTGCAATACAAAGTCGTCGGCCGAGCGCGTGGCGTACTTCCTGCGCATGCGCGGCGTCGACGCCGAGTGCATCCACGGCGATATCCCCCAGAAGCGCCGCGAACAGATTTTGAACCGCTTCCGGCGCGGAGAGTTGCCCGTGTTCGTGTCCACGGACGTGGCCGCGCGGGGTATCGACGTCGACGACGTGGACATTGTATTTAACGCCGACATTCCCGACGAGTCCCACGACTACATCCACCGTATCGGGCGCACCGGACGCGCCAAGCGGCAGGGCGTCGCGCTCTCGCTGGTCGGCGACTACCCCTCCCGGCTCCGCATGGACGAAATCGCCCGCAGAACCGGAAACCGGGTCGTCCCCGTGCGCTTCGACCCCGACGGGAAGCTCACAGCCGATACATAAGGCCGCGTATCAAAGAGGGGCAGAACGCCGCCCGGCCTTCTGCCCCTTTTTGCGTCATAGCTGGTTTTTAATCAAAAACGCCTCCAACGGCAGGGCGTCCGACAACATCAGCAGGGACGGATGAATCCCCGCGTTCTTCTCCGCGAAACCGGGCTGATGGAATACAATGGTCTTTTCCGGCTTGTCCGGAATGCGCAGGGTGAACACACTGCCACGACCCGGCTTCGACTTTACGGACAGCGTGCCGCCGTGCTTCTCCGCGACGCGCTTGCAAATGGACAGCCCCAGCCCCGAGCCGCGCGTAAAGTCGCCTATCTGGCGCGGGCGGCACGACCAGTCGAACAGCCCGGGAAGTTCCTCCTCCGGAATGCCGCTGCCGTTGTCCTCCACGGACAGGAGTATGTCTTTGCAGGGGCGCTCAAAGCGCAGTACCACCCGCACATATCCGCCCTTCGGCGTGTTCTTGACCGCGTTCGACATCAGGTGGTAGAGCAACTGCCGGATGTGTTCCGGGCTGATGGCGCAGGTATGCTGCTCCTCCATGCAGAAAAACGTCAGCTTCACGCCCAGATACGCGACCAAATCCGTGGACTCCTCGCAGATATCCGACACCAGCCCCACAATGTCGTAAATTTCCTGTGTCAGCGCCTCCTCGCGCATCAGCACCGCGTTTTCCTCCAGATTCCGCACCACGCGCATCATACGCATACGGCTCTGGTCGATATAGGCCGCGTTCTTGTCGAGTGTGGGCGACACCTTGCGTACACTCGGCGGAGCCAGCCGGCGTCCGGACAGGTACAGGTTGCTCAACGCGTCCCGGAATTGCGCCGACACGTTTTCCAGTAAATAGCTCATGCTCTTTTCTTCTTCCGTCGTCATGATATGTCCTTGCCTTTCTGTTTTGCGTAGCTTGCGTATGTAGAGCGGTTCGCAATCCCGGTAAAAGTTGTATCGTCTGTCAAACGCTGTCGAATTTCTCCGGGAAACGGAAAAGCCCCATCCGCTTTGTCGCGGACGGGGGCTTTCCCGCCGCCCCGGTCACGGGTTATCCCGCGCCCGGCGTCCTGCCACGGTCACAGATTACCCCGTGTCCGGTGTTTTGTCACGGCCACGGTACCCCCGCGCCGGACTGGTTCAGGTCGCGTCGTCGGCGACAATCAGGCCGTAGCCGCCGTTCTTGCGCTGGTAGACAATGGACAGGCTCTCGTTCTCGCTGTCGCGGAACACGAAAAAGTCATGGTTCAGGAGGTTCATCTGCAAAATGGCCTCTTCGGGGCTCATGGGCTTGACGGAAAAGCGCTTTGTCCGGATAATCTCGAACTCCTTTTCTTCCTTCACCGTGAAGTCGTCCGCCGACACCTGCGCCGGGATGTTCTCGGTGCGCATGCGCTTGGAGAGGCGCGTCTTGTTCTTGAGAATCTGCCGCTCGATATAGCGTACGGCGGCGTCAATCGCGCCGCGCATGTCGCCGTCGGGCGCTTCGGTCTGGGAGCGCAGGATGGTGGAGCCGTCCTGAATGGTGATTTCTGCGGTGCAGAGGTGATTCTTCTGGACGGAGAATGTCACCGACACGGGGGCGTCGTCCGCGTTGTGGAGGTACTTTTCGAGTTTGGAGATTCTCTTTTCCGCGTAGGCCTTGATGGAGTCGTTCAGCGGAACCTTCTTGCAGGTGTAGGTGTACTTCATGACACAACCACTCCTTTCGTATCTGTGAGGGCGGATTCCCTCTTTCACAGATTCTACCATAAAATTTTTGTTTTGTACAGGGGTAATCATGCAAAACTCCCAAAACTTGAAATTTCGCCAAACGTCCTGCCGGAGGGGCAAACGACAAAAACTCCGAAATTCCCTCTTGCAATCCGTTCCCGAAACAGGTATACTATAGTTCCCTTATCCCTGATTCTGAAACTTTCGTACATCGGCGGCCGTGCCGTCGTTTGTGAATTACTTCGTATTTTACCGCCGGACGCGCTTTCCAGCGGTTGAATAATAGGACAGTGGGACACTGACGGGGCGTAAACCATTTTCCGCGCGGCGTTACGGGGTCGCGTCGGCAGAGGGAGCGTCAGGATTTTTGCGCCCTTCCCCGCCGGGTCGCTGTCGCATATTCTGAATTTGTAAAGGAGAAGCACTAAAATTTATGGCAGAAAAATTGAAAATTATCCCCCTCGGCGGCCTTAACGAAATCGGAAAGAACATGACCGTCTACGAGTACGGCGGGGAAAGCATCGTCGTCGACTGCGGCATGGCCTTTCCGGAGGATGACATGTACGGGATTGACAGCGTGATTCCCGACATTACATGGCTCGTCAAGAACCGCGCCCACATCCGGGGACTGTTCATCACCCACGCCCATGAGGACCATGTGGGCGCGATTCCCCATGTGCTGAAGCAGATTAACATTCCGATTTACTGCACCCGCCTGACGGCCGGACTGATTAAGCTGAAGTTAGAGGAACACGACCTCTTGCAGACCACGAAACTGATTACCGTGTCCGCCGGGGAGAGCGTGAGAACCGGAAAATTTGTCGTCGAGTTCATCCACGTCAATCACTCCATCGCCGATTCCGTGGCGTTCGCAATCCACACAAAAATGGGTACCGTCATTCATACCGGGGACTTCAAAATCGACTCCACCCCGATTGACGGCGAAGTGATTGACCTTGCCCGATTCGGCGAACTCGGCCGGGAGGGCGTCCTGTGCCTCTGCGCCGACTCGACCAACGTCGAACGCCCCGGCTACACCATGAGTGAGCGCGCCGTCGGGGAGACGTTTTTCCGGCAGTTTCAGGGCTGCTCGGAACGCGTACTCGTAACGACGTTCGCCTCCAACGTCCACCGTATTCAGCAGGTCTTGGACGCCGCCGCCGCCTGTGGGCGCAAGGTCGCCGTCACCGGGCGTTCCATGGAGAATATCATGCGCGTTTCCATGGAGTTGGGCTATATGAAAGTCCCGCGCAACACGCTGACCGACATCAACCGCCTGAGACTGCTCCCGAAAGACAAACAGGTGATTGTCACGACAGGCTCCCAAGGCGAGGAGATGAGCGCCCTGTACCGCATGGCGTTCTCGATTCACAAGCAGGTCGAACTCGGCCCCGGCGACAAGGTCATTATTTCGGCGTCGGCGATTCCCGGCAACGAAGTCACCGTCAGCCGCGTGATTAACGAACTCTTCAAGAAGGGCGTGAAAGTGGTCTACAACAAGGCCGACATGCTCCATGTCTCCGGTCACGCCTGTCAGGAGGAACTCAAAATTATTCACGCGCTGACAAAGCCGCACTTCTTTGTCCCACTCCACGGAGAGCAGAGAATGTTACAGATTCACTGTCAGCTCGCCCAGCAGATGGGCATGGAACGAAATCACATCGCAATCGGCGAAAATGGCTCCGTTATCGAGATTACGCCCCGGACTATCAAATTTGGTATGCCCGTCCCGGCCGGGGAAGTCTACGTCGACGGCTCCGGCGTCGGCGACGTGGGCGCGGTGGTCATGCGCGACCGCCGACGCCTCGCCGAAGACGGTATGGTGGTCGTCGTCCTGCCGATTTCCTCCCGCGACGGCGGACTGCTCGCCGCCCCCGAAATCATCACGCGCGGCTTTATCTATGTCAAGGAGTCCGGCGACATGATGCACGAGTTACAGTCCGTGGCGACGGAGGCCGCCGAATCCGTCACCCCGCGCCGCCCGCGCGACGACGGCGAGTTACGCGGCGCGGTCAAGGCCGCTGTCAGCGGCTATCTCTACAAGAACACCCGCCGCAGTCCGATGGTGATTCCCGTTGTCACCCGGCTGTGAGGCGAACCGGAGAGGCGGACGCGTTCCGCCTCTGTCGTAAGGAGCAAGCAAACATGAAATACGGACGCATTTACAATTTTTCGGCGGGACCGGCAATGATGCCGGAACCCGTGCTGGAGGAAATCGCGGCGGAAGTCCTGAACTACCGCGGAAGCGGCATGAGCGTCATGGAGATGAGCCACCGTTCCGCCGTGTTCCAGAAAATCCGCGACGACGCCGAAAACGACTTGCGCGAACTCATGCGCATTCCCGACAGTTACCGCGTGCTGTTCATTCAGGGCGGCGGGACACTGCAATTTTCCATGGTTCCCATGAACCTTTTTCGCGGCGGCACGGCCTGTTATGTCGAAAGCGGCGCGTGGTCGCATAAGGCGCTCGCGGAGGCGAAACGTTACGGCAACGCGCTTGCGTGGGCGTCGTCGGCCGACCGGGAATTTTCCTATGTCCCCGACTGCTCCGCGCTGACACTCCCCGAAAATACCGATTATGTCTACATTTGCGAAAACGAGACTATCCACGGCACCACGTTCTACAATCTCCCGGAGACAAACGGCGTCCCGCTGGTGTCCGACCAGTCGTCCATGTTCCTGTCGCGCCCGTGCGACGTGTCGCGGTACGGCCTGATTTTCGCGGGCGTTCAGAAGAACGTAGGCCCCGCCGGGATGGCGATTGTGATTATCCGTGACGACCTCATCCGCGACGACCTCGCCCCCAAGACCCCGGTTTACCTGCGCTACAAAGTCCACGCCGATAATGATTCCATGTACAACACGCCAAACTGCTGGTCTCTGTACTGTTGCGGGAAAGTGTTCCGGTACCTGCTCGAACTCGGCGGACTGCCCGAAATGGAACGCCGCAACCGCGAGAAGGCCGCGCTTCTGTACGATTTTCTGGACAACAGCCGGTTTTTCCACGGTACGGCGGCGAAGAACGACCGCTCTTTGATGAATGTCCGGTTTGTCACGCCGTCGCCCGAACAGGACGCGGAATTTGTCGCGGCGGCGAGGGCGGCCGGGTTCGAGAACCTGAAAGGACACAAGAGTGTGGGCGGCCTGCGGGCGTCGATTTTCAACGCCATGCCCAAAGAGGGCGTCGAGGCACTCGTGGCGTTTCTGGACAGGTACGAAAAGGCGCATACATGACAAAAGGGCGCGGACACCGATACAGGCGTCCGCGCATTTCATTTCCGCCTTGACACAGCATATACAATGTAGTACAATCAAAGTGGAAAGGACGTGAGGAAATGCCGGGAAACGCGAATTTAAGTATCCGTGTGGATTCCGCCTTAAAGACACAGGCGGAGGAAGTGCTGTCGGAACTCGGAATGACCATGACGGGGGCGTTTACGATGTTCTTAAAGCAGATTGTCCGGGAACGCGCCGTGCCGCTGTCGCTGTCGCTGGACTCCTCGAACGCGCTTTACGCCGACCTGCTCGAAGCCCGTACGGCACGGCTCAACGGCTATCAGGGGCGCGACGGCTGGGACGTGCTGTCCGATATGCGCGAAGCGATTGCCCGGGAGACGGACAATGGCGAAGTATAACGTAATCGTGGCGGAGCGCGCCGACAAAATGCTTGTCAGCCATGCCCGGTTTCTGGCCAAAGCCAGCAAGCCCGCCGCTCTGCGGCTCGCGGACGGGTTCGAGGCCGTATTGCGCGAACTGGGCGAAAATCCGTATCAGTTCCCCGTGGAGACAGACGGCAACTTGCCGGAAGGACTGTACCGTAAAGCCCTGTTTTGCAAGTGGTACAAAGCGGTCTTCATGGTGGAGAATCAGACTGTTTATCTTGACGCGGTGCTGGACTGTCGGCGGGATAACCGCCGCTTCCCACTGTGACACGCACAGCGCGGACACCGATACAGGCGTCCGCGCTTGCGTCATACTTGCCTTGTGAACTTGCACCGCGGATAACGGGAACAGCCCCAGAAATCCCCGTACTTGCCACGGCGTAAAACGAGTTCCGCGCCGCAGAACGGACAAATGTCCGATTGCCACTGCCTCCGTATGTCCCGAATATGTTTCGCCTTCACCGCCGCGTCAACGTCCGTCAGGGGGGCAATCCGGTCGGCGATAATTTGCACTTCCTCCGCGCCGTAAAGTGCCGGGAGTGCGGAAAGCGTACGCGCCAACTGTTCCCCCAGTTCCGGGGTTTGCGTGATGATAATGGAACGCGTGTTTTCTGGAACGTTGCCTAATTTGCACTGCTTGGAGAATACGACGTACGAATAGAAGTTTGTTTCCGGTATCTGCAAGTAGTGCGACAGCGCCCGGATATGGTTCCGGTTCTGCCGGACTGGATTGTAGAACAGATACTTTTCCCGGTTCGGGTGGATATGTACCCAGTTTCGCGCGTCCATGGAGCCGGAAATCACGCCGTTGTAGTTCTTGCTCTCAAAGACGAAAATGCCCGTCTCGTGAACCATCACAAGGTCAATTTCCGAAGTCGCGCCGCCGTGGGGAACGTAGACATTCCGGAAAACCTGAAACTCTCCGGGGACGGTTTCATACAGAATTTTTTCTATCAAATCCTCTCCGCGCTGACCCTTTTTCTGTTCGCGGGAAAGCGCCTCCTCCGGTACTGTCTCCGCAACGTCCCACGGCGTTTCCCCGACATCCCATGTGCGCGGACGGCGGACTTTAATTTTCCGGAGCGCGTAAATAACCGGAATCAGCAACAGGAATCCCCAGTTACGCGCCACTATGTTTTGGATTGTCTCGAACCACGGCTTGACGTTTTGGAGTGCCTCCAACCACGGCTTGAAATACTCCATAATTTGCCTCAATTTCTGTCAATATTGCGCGTAAAGCGGCAATTTGGATAAGAGGAACAACCCCAAAATTCACCGTATTTGCCTCTGCGTTTTACCAGCGGTCTACCGCATAGCGGACAAACAGTGGAATTTTTCGCCCGTTCTTTAGCGGCTTGTACAGTCTCCGCGTGTTTTGCCTGCGTTTCCTTGTCCTGAACGGCGAGCGGGGAAAGAATATTGGCAATGCTTTGTACGACCGCCTCATTATAAACAGGCGGCAGTTTGTATAAAACATCATGCAAATTCCAAAGTAAGTCATCGCGTTTGGCAATGAAAACCGCGGGGATATCGACCGGGACTTTTTTCAAAGAACACCGTTCACTGAAAACGATACAGGAGAAGAAATTTTGTGGAGGTATTTTCAAATATTCCGCAAGTGCGGCGATATGCGTCGCGTTTTGCCAGACAGGATTATAAAAGCTGTACTTTTCCCCATTAGGCAGGCTTTGTGTCCACTGTTCTTGCTCAGCCGAGCCAAAAATCCAGCCGCTGTAATTTTTGCTTTCAAATACAAAAATTCCCTTTTCATGCACCATCACAAGGTCTATTTCAGCCGTATTTCCCTTGTGAGGCACATACAGATTTCGTAAAATCTGGCGTTTTCCTTTTACCCGCGTCAATTCTAATTCCGTCAAATCTTCTCCATATTGTCCAATGTCCGGCATAGTGTCTTGGAAAAGGTTTTGCATTTGAACAGCGGATTTTATCATCTGTTTCTGCGCGTTTTGAAAGGCTTCTGTCATTGTTTTAATGATATCTTCAGCGTTAGCCATTACTCTGCCTCCTAATAGGGGACGCGTTACGCGTCCCCCGTCATGCGTTGTTACTTCACAAGCGCGGCCGTGTCCATGGCAATCATGAGTTCCTCGTTGGTGGGAATCAGCAGAACCTTGACGCGGGAATCCGGCGCGGAAATCACCGCTTCCTTGCCGCGTACTTTGTTCGCTTCGGCGTCCATCTTGACGCCCATGAATTCCAGCCCGGAGGCAATCGCCATACGCTGGGCGGCGCTGTTCTCGCCGACGCCCGCCGTGAAAATCACGGCGTCCACGCCGCCCATTGCCGCCGCGTACGCGCCGATTAACTTTTTCACGCCGTAGTTGAACATATCGACGGCCAGTCCGGCGCGTTCGTTGCCCTTCTCGAAAGCGTCGGTCAGGTCGCGGAAGTCGGAACTCACGCCCGACACGCCCTGTACGCCGGACTTTTTGTTAAGCACGTTGAGCATTTCGTCAATGCTGAGGCCGTACTTGTTCATAACGTACTGCAAAATACCCGCGTCCAAGTCGCCGGAGCGGGTTCCCATGGGGACGCCCGCCAGCGGCGTGAAGCCCATGGAGGTGTCGACGCTCTTGCCGCCGTCGACGGCCGTCACGGAGGAGCCGTTGCCCAAGTGGCAGGAAATCAATTTGAGTTCTTCGGGCTTCTTGCCTAACATGGCGGCGGCGCGTCCGGCGACGTACTTGTGAGAGGTGCCGTGGAAGCCGTAGCGGCGGACTTTGTCCTTTTCGTAATACTCGTACGGCAGGGCGTACATGTAGGCGCGGGCGGGCATGGTCTGGTGGAAAGCGGTGTCGAACACGGCGACCATGGGGACGCCCGGCATGACCTTCTGACAGGCGCGGATTCCGGTCAGGTTCGCGGGATTGTGCAACGGTGCCAGCGGGATACAGTCCTCAATGGCCTGTAACACGTCGTCGGTAATCAAGACGGACTTATTGAACGCCTCGCCGCCGTGGACGACACGGTGTCCAACGGCGTCAATTTCCTTCATGGAGGCAATGACGCCGTTTTCGGGGTCGGTGAGGGCGTCCATAACGGCCTGTATCGCCTCGGCATGCGTCGGCATGGACACGTCAACGGCGTTTTTGGCGGCCTTGCCGTCGGCCTTGTAGGTGAATTTGCCGTCGATTCCGATTCGCTCACAGAGGCCTTTCGCCAGCAGAACGCCCGTCTCGGGGTTCAGGAGCTGGTACTTCAGGGAAGAACTGCCCGCGTTGATAACCAGTACATTCATGGATATTCTCTCCTTCTCTGACGCTGGGACGCGTCGCGCTTTTGATACGCCCATTATAGCGGACTTTTACACGGCTGACAAGTCCCGACGCCGATTTTTTCCGGCAGTTGTGGATTTCGCCGGATTTACCGGGCGGGGCGCGGAAAAGCCCATTACAAATTTTTCACGAATTTTTAGAATTTTCGTTGCAATCGGCTTTTGCTTCTGGTAAACTGTACCCCACGGAACGCGGCGGGGGTTCGCGTTCAACGACAACGGCGTGACGTGCGAGGTGTGGGCGTGTATCTGAAAGCATTGGAAATACAGGGGTTCAAGTCGTTCCCGGACAAAACGGTGCTGAATTTCGGCGAGGACTTGACCGCGATTGTCGGCCCCAACGGGTCGGGAAAATCGAATATCTCGGACGCCATACGCTGGGTTATGGGCGAGCAGAGCGCCAAGGGCTTGCGCGGCGCGAAAATGGAGGATGTCATTTTCGGCGGCACGCAGAAGCGCCGTCAGGTCGGGTTCGCGCAGGTGACGCTTATCCTTGACAACACCGGGCGCATTTTCCCGGGCATGGAGGAAAGCGAAGTGTCCGTCACGCGTCGGTATTACCGGAGCGGGGAATCGGAATACTATATTAACCGTCAGTCTGTGCGTCTGCGGGACGTTATGGAACTGTTCATGGATACGGGTCTCGGCCGCGAGGGGTATTCCATTATTGGGCAGGGCAAAATTGACGAAATCCTGTCGGCGAAGAGCGGAGAGCGCCGGGAAATCTTTGAGGAGGCGGCGGGAATCTCCCGCTACCGCCACCGCAAGGAGGAGACCGAACGCAAGTTAGAGCGCACACAGGAGAACTTGACCCGCGTCAACGACAAAATTTCCGAACTGGAATTACAGGTAGAGCCTCTCCGCGTGCAGGCCGACAAGGCCAAGCGCTTTCTGATTTTGCGCGACGAGTTGCGCGTGCTGGAACTGTCGCTATGGCTGGAGCAGTTGGACGCGCTGAGAGCGACGGCGGAGAAAGTGGGCGTCGACTACGCGGCGGCGTCGCAAGAGCGCGACGAGGCGCGGGAGGCGCTGGATACGCTCTACGCCGAAGGGGAGCGCTTCGGTGAGGCCATGCGCGACAAGGACATTGAATCGGAGGCGTTACGCGCCCAAAACGCCGAGTTGGAGGCGCAACGCCATGAACTGGAATCGGCGGTAGCGGTCTTGCAAACCGGAATCACGCACCAGCGCGAGAACATACAGCGGGCGCGGGAGGAGTTGGACGAGACCGAACACCGTTCGGGGGAACTGGCGAGGCAGGCCGCCGAACTGGAAGCGCGAAGCGTGGAACTCTCCGACGCGCTGGCGGCGCGAAACACGGCGTTAAACGGACTGCTGGAACAGGCGCGGGAGGCGTCCGGGCGCGCCGACGACGTGCGCTTGAAAATGGAGGCGTTCCGGGCGCGGGAGGCCGACGCGCTGGCGGCCGCCGCCGAACTGCGTACCGAGGCCGCCGCCGTCAACGCCGAAAACGGACAGATTCAGGCGCGGCGCGACGCGGCAGGTACGGAGTACGACGAGGCCAAGCGGCGTTTAGACATGGCCGAACGGCAGTCGGCGGAGAACGCGTCGGAGCTGTCGGCGGCGCGGGAGGAACTCAAAGCCGCCGGGAACCGGATTGCGGGCTACCAGTTGCGAGCCGAGGAGCGGCAGAAGAAAGCCGCTGGGGCGTCGGAACTGCGCATACAGATGACCATGGACGTGGGGGCGCTGGATAACCGTATCCGGCTTCTGACCGACATGGAGCGGGAATACGAGGGCTTTTCCCGGGCGGTCAAGGCGGTTATGCGGGCGGGCGGACGCCTTACGGGCGTTCATGGCCCCGTGGCGGAGCTGATGTCCACGGACGCGGCCTACACGGTCGCCATTGAAATCGCGCTGGGCGCGGCACTCCAAAATATTGTGGTCGACCGCGAGGAGGACGCCAAACGCGCCATTGAGTTTCTGAAACGGCAGGACGCCGGACGCGCGACATTTTTGCCGCTGACGGCCATTCGCGGCGACGAACTCCGCGACACGGAGCCGTCACGGGAACCGGGTTTCGTGGGTATCGCGTCGCGTCTGGTGAAGTTCGACGCCCGCTACCAGAGCGTTTTCTATAATCTGCTGGGGCGTACGGTCGTTGTTGAAAACCTTGACTACGGAATCGCAATGGCGCGGAAGTTCCGGAACGCGTTCCGGATTGTCACGTTAGACGGGCAGGTTATCAACCGGGGCGGGTCGATGACGGGCGGCTCTGTGTCGCGGAACGCGGGGGTGTTGAGCCGCAAGGCCGAATTAGACCGCCTGAACGAACGCGCCGGGACGTTAAAGCGCAATCTGGAGGACGCGAAGCGCAAAGAGGAACAGGCCAACCGGGAACTGTCGGCGGCGCGTTACGACTTGGAGGCCGCCGAGGGCGAACGGCGGCAGACACAGGAAACGCTTTTACGGCTGGAAGAAGCCCGGAAGCATTTCGACGAATCGTTACCGGGATTCCGGCGCAACGCCGAAAATCTGCAAGCGGAGTTGTCGGAACTGGAACGGCGTTTCGTCGAAAACGGGGCGAGGCTGGACGAACTGAAACGGCGTATCGGGGAGCGCGACACGGAAGCGACGGCGTGTCACGGACAGGCGGCGGAAGCGTTCGCGGGGCAGTCGGAGCTTTTGGCGGCGTCGGGGACGCTGGCCGAGCAAATCACGGCGGAGCGGGAGGCTTGCGCGGCGCTGTCTGCGGAGCGTGACGCCGCCGCGAACCGCGCCGCGGACTTGCGGAAGCTGTCGGGCGAACTCTCTGGGGGTGCCGGACAGAAGGAGGCCGCGCTGAAGTCGTACGCGGAGGCAATCCGGAACGCGGAAGCGGATATCGAAGCGCGTCAGCGGGAAATCGAGGCGTTCAGGCGGCAGGAAACCGAAATCGGCGACGCGCTCAAGGCCTTGAACAAGGCCAGACTGGAACTCGAAGCACAGCGTACCGCGCAAAACAAGAAAAGTCAGGAGATGAACGAAAACCTGTTGCGCATGGAGCGGCTTGTGTCGAAACTCGAACAGAAGCTATCTGCGGCCGCGCTGGAGGAAAAGCAGATTGTCGACAAGATGTGGGAGAGTTACGAAATCTCCCGCACGGACGCCGCCGCGCAAAGAATCGAACTCGAAAGCGTCCCGAAGGCCACCCGCCGCGCCGGGGAACTCAAACGCGAAATTCACGGCCTCGGCGCTATCAACATGGGCGCTATCGAGGAGTTCGAGCGCGTCAACACGCGTTACACCTATCTGACCGGACAGCGCGACGACATCGACAAGGCGCGTGTCGAGTTAGAGGGCATTATTGCCGAAATCACCAACCAAATGACGGTCATTTTCGGCCACCAGTTCCAGTTGCTTTCGGAGAGCTTCCAGACAACTTTCGTGGAGCTGTTCGGCGGGGGCGCGGCGCGTCTGGAACTCGAAGACCCGAACGATATTCTCAACTGCGGCATTGAAATCAAAGCCCAGCCCCCCGGAAAGACACTCAAAACGATTTCCCTGCTTTCCGGCGGCGAAAAGGCTTTTGTCGCTATCGCGCTCTACTTCTCGATTCTGAAAGTACACCCCACGCCGTTCTGCGTCATGGACGAGATAGAGGCCGCGCTGGACGATGTGAACGTCACGCGCTACGCCCGCTACATGCGCAATCTGACCGCCAAGACGCAGTTCATCGTCATCACGCACCGGCGCGGCACCATGGAGGAGGCCGACGTACTCTACGGCGTGACCATGCAGGAGCAGGGAATCAGCAAAATTTTGACCATCAATCTAAACGACATGGCGAAGCAGTTGAAAATCAACTGACGCCGCAAAGGACGGGATAGCATGGGCTTCTTTGACAAGCTGAAAAAAATCACGAATAACGTCTTTGGTTCGGGCTTCACGGAAGCCGACGAAAATTTCTTTGACGAACTGGAAGAGAGCCTCATTCTGGCCGATATCGGCATGGACACCGCCACGGAAGCCGTCGAGGAACTCCGGAAGATTGTCAAGCGCGACAGCCTCCGCGACCCCGACGAAATCCGCTGGACACTGCGTGTCATTTTAGAGGGGCAAATGAGCGTCGGCGACCCGGAACTGAATCTAACGCCGTCTCCGGCCGTGGTACTCTTTGTGGGCGTCAACGGCGTGGGGAAAACGACCTCTATCGGGAAACTGGCGTATTATTTGCGCCGCCGCAAGCGGAAAAAGGTGCTTCTGTGCGCCGCCGACACGTTCCGCGCCGCCGCCGGGGAACAGTTGGAAATCTGGGCGGGGCGCGCCTCTTGCGACATCATCCGCCAGAAGGAAGGCACAGACCCCGGCGCGGTTCTGTTCGACACGTTGCAGGCCGCCAAGGCGCGGAAAATGGACGTGGTACTCGTCGACACCGCCGGACGCCTCCACAACAAGGCCAACCTCATGGCGGAACTTTCCAAACTGCGAAAAATCATCGACCGCGAATGCCCCGATTCCGCCCGGGAAACATTACTGGTACTCGACGCCACCACAGGACAGAACGGCTTGATTCAGGCGCGGCAGTTCCGCGACGCCGCCGGGCTGACCGGGCTTGTGCTCACGAAGCTGGACGGCACCGCCAAGGGCGGAATTGTCGTACCCGTCACAAAAGAGTTAGGCGTTCCCGTGAAGCTGGCGGGTGTCGGCGAGGCCATCGGCGACTTACAGCCGTTCGACGCCCGCGCCTATCTGGAAGCGGTCATTTGACGGAAGGGAGTGCTTGTGATGTTACGAGACGACGGACGGCAGTTGAACCAACTGCGCCCGGTCAAAATCACGACCGACTACAGCAAATTCGCCGAAGGCAGTTGCCTTATCGAGTGCGGGGACACGAAAGTGTTGTGCTGCGCGAGCGTCGGCTACCGGGTGCCGTTCCACGTCCCGCGCGGCGAGGGCTGGGTCACGGCCGAATACTCCATGCTCCCCCGCGCCAACCGCGAACGCGAGAACCGCGACATTTCCAAACTGAAACTTTCGTCACGCTCCGCCGAGATTCAGCGCTTAATCGGGCGCTCTCTGCGCTCCGCCGTGGACTTGACACGACTGGGCGAGCATACAATCACCGTGGACTGCGACGTGATACAGGGCGACGGCGGCACGCGTACGGCGTCCGTGACGGGCGGCTTTGTGGCGCTGGCGCTGGCCTGCCGCTGGCTCATGGAGGAACGCGAGATTTTTACGTCCCCGCTCCTGCACTACGTGACCGGAATCAGCGCGGGCATTGTCGACGACTACGCCATGCTGGACTTGCAATACAGCGAGGACAGCCGCGCCCAAGTCGACATGAATTGTGTCATGAACGAGTTAGGCGAAATTATCGAGATTCAAGGCACTGGCGAGGGACGCGCTTTCAGCGTCAGCGAACAGCAGGAGTTACTCCGGCTGTGCGCCAAGGGGAACAAGGAACTGTTAGCGATTCAGCGGGAAGCGCTGGGAGGGCGGTTATAATGTCGGAGCGGTTTGTGCTGGCTACCCATAATCCGGCGAAACTCCGCGAAATGCGCGAGATTCTGTCGGAACTGGGACTGGAAGTGATATCCCCCGAGGAGGCCGGGGTGGCGGTCGACGTGGAGGAGACCGGCACCACGTTCGCCGAAAACGCCATGTTAAAGGCTAAGGCACTCTGCGCGGCGACGGGACTGCCCGCAATCGGGGACGATTCCGGGCTTTGCGTGGACGTACTCAACGGGGGTCCCGGGGTGTATTCGGCGCGTTACGGCGGAGAGGACATCACCGACGCGCAACGGAACAATTTGCTATTGGAGAGCGTCAAAGGACAGGGACGCCGTGACGCGCATTTCACATGCTCGATTGCTTGCGCGTTCCCGGACGGCGACACCCTCACCGCCGAAGAACACTGTCACGGCGTGATTAGCTATATCCCGCTGGGAACGGGCGGCTTCGGCTACGACCCGATTTTCAACTACCCGCCGAAACTCAAGACTTTCGCGCAGATGACGCCCGAGGAAAAGTCGGAGGTGTCACACCGTGGAAAGGCGTTGCGGGCATTCGCGGAGGCGTTAGGGGCGTATCTGAGCGAACGGGCGTGGAAAGAGTTGGAAGCGGAAAAAGAGCGTCAGCCGGGAGAAGCAGACGCCGCGCCGGAGAGCGCGGAGCCGCAGACTGTACCGGAAGTATCGGAAGCCGTACCGGACGCGCCGGAAGTTGTACCGGAGACGCCGGAGAAATCCGAACCCGTGCCGGAAGCGGCCAAAAATCCGCAAACGCCCCGGACGCCGACACATCACCACCATAAAAAGAAGAAGCACAAGAAACACCACTGACATATTGGGGGGTGGAATATGACACCGAAAGAACGCGCCCGCTTGCGGGGGCTTGCGAACGGTATCGACACCGTTTTACAAATCGGCAAGGACGGAATCGGAGATACGCTGATTCATCAGGCGGATATCACCTTGGAGGCGCGGGAACTCATCAAGGGGCGCGTGCTGGACAGTTGCATGGACTGCACCCCGCGCACGGCGGCGGAGGCGTTGGCCGCCGCCACACATAGTGAAGTCGTGCAAGTTATCGGCTCCAAGTTTGTCCTGTACCGTCAGAAGAAGGAAGAAGCAAAGAAAAAGCCGCTTTCGCGTCCGGCGCGGAAGAAAAAAACTGACAGCCGTCCGGGACATGTCCGCAAGGCGGAGAGACCCGGAAGCCGTCCGGAACATGTCCGCAAGGCGGAGAGACCCGGAAGCCGTCCGGAACGTGTCCGCAAGGCGGAGAGACCCGGAAGCCGTCCGGAACATGTCCGCAAGGCGGAGAACACCGGAAGCCGTCCGGGACGCGTCCGCAAGGCGGAGACACCCGGAAGCCGTCCGGGACGCGTCCGCAAGGCGGAGACACCCGGAAGCCGCAAAGCGCGGCAACCCGGAACCCCTGCCCGGGGCGGCCGTCCCGCGAACACCCCAAAAACCCGGAAGTGAGGACGCAATCCATGAAAATCGGCATTTACGGCGGCACGTTCAACCCGCCGCATTTGGGACATATCGCGGCGGCGCGGGCGGCGGTCGAGACGTTAGGCCTGCAAGAGCTGTACCTGATTCCCGCCGGACTGCCCCCACATAAGACGCTTCCCGTCGGTTCTCCCACCCCGGAACAGCGCCTTGAAATGACCCGTATCGCCGGGGAAGCGCTGAAAACTTTGCTTCCCGTGTCCGCGCTTGACATCGAACTCCGCCGCGACGGCAAAAGCTACACCGTCGAAACCTTGGAAGCCTTGCGGGAGCGTTTCCCCGACGCCGAACTGTGGTTCTTAATGGGGACGGACATGTTTCTTTCCCTGCACACTTGGCACCGCGCCGACCGGATACTGTCGTTAGCCGGAATCGCGGCGTTCGGGCGTTCCGGCGAGGACGTGGACGCGAAATTTTCCGCCCAGTGCGAGAACCTCTACCGGAAATTCCCGTGGGCGCGTATCTTCACGCTGTCCGTGCCGGACGTGGTCGACGTGTCGTCCACGGAAGTCCGCGAGACCCTGCCCTGCGGCGGCGGCGCGCGCTGGCTCTCCCCGGCCGTATACGGCTACATTCTCCGGAAAGGCCTCTACGCCACCGACGCCGACCTGAAACACCTGCCGCTGTCGCGACTGCGCCCCGTAGCGCTGTCGTGTCTGCACCCCCGCCGCGTCCCGCACGTCTTAGGCACCGAGCAGGAGGCCGTACGGCTTTCTATCCGCTACGGCGGCGACGTGGAACAGGCGCGCCGCGCCGCACTGCTTCACGACTGCACGAAGCGCTGTACCCCCGGCGAACAGTTCGCGCTCTGCGACCGCTACGGAATCGAGCCTGACCCCGTGGAACGCGACAACCCCAAACTCCTGCACGCGCTGACCGGAGCCGCCGTCGCCCGCGAGGTGTACGGCATGAGCGAAGACATTGTCAGCGCCATTCGCTGGCACACCACCGGGCGGGCGGGCATGTCCCTGCTGGAAAAAATCATGTATCTGGCGGACTACATAGAGCCGTCACGCGATTTCCCCGGCGTGGAGGAACTGCGGCGCGTCTGCTATGAGGACATCGACCGCGGCCTTATCATGGGGCTGGAAATGACGGTTCGGGAAACCGGGGAGTCCCTCCACCACGCCACACTGGAAGCTCTAAAGGATGTGAAAGGAACGAAATGAAGAAATACAACCAACAGTATACGAGAATGGGCGGCCGCTACAACCCGGTGTATCCCCAGTACCCCTCCGCCCAACGGCGGAGGCGGCACAACAGAATTATTCCGTTGCTGCTGATAATCCTGATGCTGCTGGTACTCATCGGACACACCATGTGGCAAAAGGTCTTTGTGCGTCCGGAGCTTCCCGTGAGCCGCGACGACGAGGCCGAGGCCGTGTCCCCGGGGTTCAACAGCCAGATGGACGCCGTGCAGTCCGGCGACTTGCCCCCCGACGGCGATACCATTGACTACGGCGAGGGTATCCGCCCCCGCCAGAGCGGCGAGCGCAAGAGCGACGACTTCTACACCGTTCTGGTACTCGGGCGCGACACCGGAGGCGGCGGCAATACGGACACCATGTTACTTGTCAGCTACGACGTGACCAACCAGAAAGCAAACGTCATGTCGATTCCCCGCGACACGATGATTAATGTCCCGTGGGACGTGAAGAAAATCAACTCCGTCTACAGCTACTTCGGCGGCGGCGAAAAGGGTATCCAGCAGGTCTACAAGGAGGTCTCCCAGCTTGTGGGATTCCAGCCGGACTTCAAGGCCGTTGTGGAGTGGGACGCCGTGGAGAAGATTGTGGACGCAATCGGCGGCGTGTGGTTCGACAACCCCTATCCCATGGACTACCACGACCCCAAACAGAACCTTGTCATTGAGCAGGAGCCGGGATATCGTCTCCTGACCGGAAACGACGCCATGCAGGTTATCCGCTGGCGCGCCAACGACAATGACAGCCCCTACGGCTACCGCAAGAAAAACGGCGGTATCGGCGATGATGGACGTATCAAACTTCAGCAGGACTTTCTCAAGGCCATGTTCCGGCAGGTGCTGACCATTCAGAATGTGCGCAACCTCAACAAAATCGCGAAAGTCTGCGAGGAGAACGTGGACACTGATTTGACATTCCAGAATATACTATGGTTCGCGCAAAAGGCCTTCATGGGCGGTCTGGGCATGGAGGATATCGACTTTTTCACCATGCCTTGGTACGGAACGAGTGTATGGAGCCGTTCCTACAAGCAGAATCTGTCGTACGTCTGCCCGCAGGGAAGTAAACTGCTGGAGGTCGTCAACACGAAACTTAGTCCCTTTGTCGCCGAGTTCGAGATGTCGGACTTGGACATTATGTCCGTGCGGAGCAACGGCACACTCCGTTCCTCCACCGGGTACGTCGAGGACAGGGAGGCAACCAAAGTCCGTCAGGATTGATTCTGGAAAGGAGACTTTTCATGACCCCGAAAGAACTTGCGATTATCGCGGCGAAAGCGCTCGACGACAAGAAAGGCCGGGAACTGGCCGTCATTGAGGTTGCCGACCAAACCACGCTGGCGGATTACTTCGTGATTGCGACGGGCAATTCCAGCACGCAGATTAACGCCCTTAGCGGCGCTGTCGAAAAGGCCATGGAGGAGCAGGGCGGGGAGCCGCTCCTGCACCGCGAGGGACACCGTGACGGCACTTGGGTACTGCTGGACTACGGCAGTGTGGTCGTGCATATTTTCTCCGGGGAGGCGCGGGAGTTCTACTCCCTTGAGCGCCTCTGGAGCGACGGGAAGCGCATGGATTTGGCCTTCCTGAACGAACAGTAACAACAACGGCGTAACTGAATGAGGAGTTAAACGCGCATGAAATACGATTTCACCGCCATTGAAGCGAAATGGCAAAAAAAGTGGCTGGAAGTCAAACCTTTTGCCGCCGTCAACGGCGACAAGACCCGTGAAAAGTTCTACGGGCTGATTGAGTTCCCGTACCCGTCCGGGCAGGGACTGCACGTCGGACACGCCCGCCCCTTCACGGCCATGGACATTATCTGCCGGAAAAAGCGTATGGAGGGCTACAATGTCCTGTTCCCGATTGGCTTTGACGCCTTCGGACTGCCCACCGAGAACTACGCCATTAAAAACCACATCCACCCCGCGAAAGTCACCCGCGACAATATCCGCAACTTCACGCAACAGTTGCACATGCTGGGCTACTCCTTCGACTGGGACCGCGTCGTGGACACCACCGACCCGGGTTACTACAAGTGGACACAGTGGATTTTCTTACAGCTTTTCAAGCACGGTCTGGCCTACAAGGCCTCCATGCCCGTCAACTGGTGTACGAGTTGCAAATGCGTCCTTGCCAACGAGGAAGTAGTAGAGGGCGTCTGTGAACGTTGCGGAAGCGCGGTTATCCGCCGCGAAAAGAGCCAGTGGATGCTTGCTATCACCAAATACGCCGACAGGCTCATTGACGACCTTGACACCGTGGACTATATCCCCCGCGTGAAAATCCAGCAACGCAATTGGATTGGGCGCTCAGAGGGTACCGAAATCCGGTTCCCCACGTCCGCCGGGGACGTTCTCACGGTCTACACCACGCGTTCGGACACCCTTTTCGGCGTCACGTATATGGTACTTTCCCCCGAACACCCGTATTTGAAGCAGTGGCGCGACAAAATCCGGAACTGGGACGAAGTGGCGGCCTATCTGGACGAGGCCGCCAGAAAGTCCGACTTTGAACGCAGTGAACTGAACAAAGACAAAACGGGCGTGCGTCTGCAGGGCGTCACGGCGACAAACCCCGTCAACGGCACGGAAATTCCCGTGTTCGTCTCCGACTACGTGCTGATGAGTTACGGCACGGGCGCGGTTATGGGCGTTCCCGGACACGACCAGCGCGACTGGGACTTTGCAACGAAATTCGGCCTCCCCATTGTGGAAGTCGTCAAGGGCGGCGACATCACCAAAGAGGCGTTTATCCTCAAAGACGACACGGGGACGATGGTCAATTCCGGTTTCCTGAACGGCATGACCGTCAAGGACGCAATCCCCGCCATGACAAAGTGGGTCACGGAACAGGGGATTGGCGTCCCGAAAACAAATTTCAAACTCCGCGACTGGGTGTTTTCGCGCCAGCGCTACTGGGGGGAGCCGATTCCGCTTGTGAACTGCCCGAAATGCGGCTGGGTGCCGCTGGACGAATCCGAGTTGCCGTTACTCCTGCCGGAAGTCGAATCCTACGAACTCACCGACGACGGCGAAAGCCCCCTCTCCGCTATGACGGACTGGGTAAACGTAACGTGTCCGAAGTGCGGCGGCGCGGCCAAGCGCGAAACTGACACCATGCCGCAGTGGGCTGGCTCCTGCTGGTACTTCCTCCGCTATATGGACCCCCACAACGACAACGCCCTTGCTTCCAAAGAGGCGCTCGAATACTGGTCGCCCGTCGACTGGTACAACGGCGGCATGGAACACACCACGTTGCACCTGCTCTATAGCCGCTTCTGGCATAAGTTCCTGTACGACATCGGCGCGGTGCCGACGCCCGAACCCTACGCGAAACGTACCAGTCACGGCATGATTTTAGGCGAGGGCGGAGAGAAAATGTCCAAGTCACGCGGCAACGTCGTCAACCCCAACGACATTGTGAAAGAGTACGGCGCGGACACCATGCGGCTGTATATCATGTTCGTGGGCGACTTCGAGAAGGCCGCGATTTGGTCTACCGAGGCCGTCAAGGGGTCGAAACGCTTCCTTGACCGCGTTTGGAATCTGGCCGAGGCGGCGTCCGATTCCGATACCGTCACCCCCGCCAACGAGGCCGCCTTGCACCGTACGATTAAGAAAGTCACGGACGATATCAACGACCTGAAAATGAACACCGCCATTGCCGCGATGATGACGCTTGTCAACGAGCTGAACGCCAACGGCTGTACGCGGGGCGACATGCGGATTTTGCTGTTACTGTTGAGTCCGTTCGCGCCGCACATCGTCGAGGAACTCTGGGAACGCTTGGGCTTCGCGGAAAAGTCCGGCCACATGGCCTGTCAAGAGGCGTGGCCTGTGTACGACGAGAGCAAGACCGTGGCGAAAACCGTCGACATGGCGGTACAGGTCAACGGCAAACTGAAAGGCACTGTCACGCTCCCGCCCGACAGCGAACAGGAAACCGTTGTCAACGCGGCGCGGCAACTGGAAAAAGTACAGCGTGCCACAGAGGGTATGAAATTTGTCAAGACGATTCTTGTCAAGAACCGCCTTGTAAACCTGATTGTCAAGCCGGAGTAAGAAATAACGCCCCATCCGGACGGGTGGGGCGTCTCCGCGACAGAAAGGAACCCGTATGCGTTACTATGGAAGCGTTTACCGTCCGCCGTCCGAGGCCTACAGTCTCATCGTGCAAGTGACGTACGGGTGCAGTCATAATACCTGTGCCTTTTGCAGTATGTACAAGGACAAACGTTTTGCGCTCCGCCCGCTGGAAGAGGTTCTGGAAGATTTCCGCCTTGCCCGGAACGTATATCAGCGTGTCGGACGCGTGTTTCTCGCGGACGGGGACGCGCTTGTGAGAAAGGCGTCAGACCTTTACACGATTCTGGACACCGTACGGACACTGTTCCCGGAGTGCGAACGCGTGACCTGTTACGCATCGCCGTCGAGCATCCGTCTCCGTACCGAGGACGAACTGCGCACACTGCGCGACAAGGGTTTGACTATGGTCTACATGGGGCTGGAATCCGGCAGTGACGCCGTACTCGAACGCATGCGCAAGGGTCACACGGCGGCGGAAATTGTCGACATGGGGCGCAAGGTGCGCCGGAACGGTATCGCGCTTTCCGTGACGGCGATTACAGGCTTAGGCGGCGCGGAACTGTTAGAGGAACACGCCGTGGAGACCGCGAAGGCGTTCAACGGCATGAACCCGGAGTATATAGGGCTTCTGACGCTCATGGTAGAGCCGGGTACGCCCCTTTATGACTGGGTACAGTCCGGGGCGTTCCGTCTGCTGGACAGGGCGCAAGTATTAGAAGAAACGCGTCTGCTTGTAGAGGCGCTGGACAGTCCGGGGAGCGTGTTCCGTATGAACCACGCAAGCAATTATTTATCGTTGCGCGGGACGCTCAACGCCGACAAAGAGGCGATGTTAGCAGAAATCGCCCGCGCCGGACAGGATATGTCACGCTTGCGCCCGGAGGGCTGGCGGGCGCTGTAATTCGGAACGGAGGGAACGTGTTGGACATTCACGAAGAAATTACCTTGCAGGACTGCCCCTACTGCGGCGGCGCGGGACTGCTGGAAGAAGATAACGGGTGGTATGTGATGTGTCTGGACTGCGGCTCGCAGACGGGAACCATTGACTACCGGACACCCGACGAACGTCTGGAAGCCGCGCAAAAGGCGGCGTACCTGTGGAACATTGGAAAAGTTCTCCGAAGCAGTGTCGGGGACTAAGCGCGGCGAAAGGATGTGGTCTGCTTGACGATACAAGGTTATTATGACGGCACAAACATCAGGCTTTTGGAAGCAATCACGGCGAAACCGAATCAGAAAGTCATCATTACCATCGTGGACGAGTTTGTGGAACCCGTACAGCGGACGCGTAAAAAAAATCTGCGGGGCATTCTGTCCGAATACGCGAACCCCGCACTCATCGAACAGGAGAAAAGCGCGTGGGAACGCGCCGTAATTGAAAAGTATGGTCATCTTTGACGCAAATATGATTCTGCGTTATCTTTTGAACGACAACGCGGAAATGGCCGAAAAAGCCGAGAATTATCTGAATCAAGATACCGTGACAGTCACCATTGAGGTTATCGCGGAAGTGGTCTATGTTTTAAAGGGCGTTTATCACATGACCCGAAAGACGATTGCCGACACGCTCAAAGACTTTCTGCTACTCGTGCAGTGCCGCGACAGAGAGACTGTCAATATTGCCCTTGAAACATACGGCAATGAGAATCTGGACTTTGTGGACTGTGTCCTTTACGGTTATCACAAAGTGGAGCGTATGGAAGTAGCAACGTTTGACAAAAAACTGCTCAATCTGTTGAACGGATATTAGTCCGTGCGTGAGTGCGTTGGTGGTACACACAGCTTATCTTCCAACAGTTTGGCAATGTAGTCTTTTGTACTCCCGTCGAACCATTCGCCGCCGCCGTTATCGAGTTCCGCGAAGGCGGCGAGTGTCTCCGCGTTTGGAATTTCAAACTCATTCACGCGAACACCTCCTAACGGAGATGAGTATATCATACAGCCGGACGAATTGCAATAAATCATGTCAGTTCCCCGGCGATGTCTTTGACTTCCGGCCATTGCAGAAACGCGGTCTCAATGCCGTACGCCGCGCCGATTCGCAACTTGTGGCGTATCGTGTCGGCGTCGTCGAAGAGCACAAAATGCGCCTGTCCGTCCCGCGTACAGGTGAAGTACCGGGCGCACAAGTCCGGCGAAAAGTACACCGCTTTCCCGGCGCGGAGCGTCTCGAACGCGTCGGCGTCCAGCGGCACGCCCTCGCCTGTCGGCGCGGGTAGCTGGAAGTCCATCCGGAGCCGTTGCACGTCCAGCGCGACACGCTTTCCGCCGCCGCGACGCCGTATCACCTCCGACAAATACTCCTGAAAGTTCCCGCCCGACACCGCCGTACAGACTAACTCCACAGCGTCCGGCGCGGCGTCGATGTAGGCCGCCGGGACGTACAGTGTACGCCGATTCTCGCGCAAGCGTGTTTGAAGCAGTCCGGCGAACTTGCGCAAGTCGTCGCGGGGTTCGGCCTCGAAATCGAGTACCGTACCCCGGTAGCCGCGCCGCAGACACTCCCGCACAACCGCCCCGCACAGCGTCTCCGGGCGTTCCACCGCCCCGGCGTCGCGGTCGCTGACCGACATCAAGTCGCCGTCCGTACGAAGCGGCGTGGACTGCCGCAAAAGTTCCGACTGTTCCCCAATCCGGTACGCCACATGTACGAACCGCCGCCCGTCCGCCGACGCCTCCCGGAAATCCGCCGCCGTCACCGCGTAGTAAAGTTGCACGATACATTCCCCTTTCCGGTTGCTCTCGCCCGCCATTGGAGATTATGCGTAAAAGGAGCCGCTTATGTCGCTTTCCCTGATTCCCGGACGCCTCTACAGCCACTACAGCGACCTCACGCCCGAACTGCTCTCGGACATGGGCGTGACGCTGTTACTGTCTGACTTGGACTTCACCTTAGCCCCGAAACGCGTACGGCGTCCGGACGACAGCCTCCGGGCGTGGATTGACGCCTTGCACCGCCACGGAATCACGTTTATGATTGTCTCCAACAACCGTTCCGGGAAACGCGTCCGGGAGTTCTGCGCGGAACTCGGCGTACCGTATCAGGGACACGCTAACAAGCCGTCGCGGCGCGGAATCCGCGCCGCAATGTCCCGCGTGGGCGCGTCCCCCGAACACACCGCCATGTTGGGCGACAAACTGCTAACGGACGTATTAGCGGCGAATCGCGCCGGGGTGCTGTCGCTGATGGTGGAGCCGTGCGGCGGCGCGGTCACGCCGTGGCAAAAGGTGTTACACGCCTTGCAAGCGCCGTTTAAGGCCGTCTGCCGCCGGAGAATGGGCAAATGACGACATTAGAACAAAATTTCTATTCGCGGCCTGAAAAAGTCGGTCGGTAACAGGCTGGAATCATGGATTCTATCAAAAATATATTCTCCGGTTCACCGACTGTTTTCGGTTAGTGTAATTGTCGTGCCTTTTTACATTCATGCCCCCACAGTTACAGTATCTGTTACTGTAACTGTGGGGGCAAGTGAACCTTATCCGCATTCCGTCAGCCGCCGACTTTGAGCGGCATAGTCAGTTTTACGGTCTGCGCGCCGTCCTCCCGCGTGACGACCAGCGTATACGACCCGGCTTTCACATGCTGGAAACTGTACGTCCCGACACCTTGCGTCATCGTAGTGGAAGCGGAAGCCGAAACCGTGTCACCGTCCAGCAGTTCCAGCGTGACCGCGCCCTCGGCGTCCGCGTGGCGGATAGTACCTGTTAAAGCGTAGCTTTTGCGTATGATACTGGCTTTCGCGCTTGACTGCTGTCCGTCTGCGGCCAGACGGTAATTCCGGACATCCGCGCCGCCCAGCGTCAGACCCGTGAGGCGTACCGTTTTATTTTCGCCCTCGTCCGCGCTCTCAAACGCGCCTTTTGCCGTGACAGTCAGCTTATCGCCCGGGATGATACCAATGATGATTGCGTTATCATAATTGAGTGTCACGCTTGTGTTTTGGTCGTACAGCTTATCGTCCGCCGTGATTCCGGACACGGTAACTTCCCGTTTCGCAATGGACACAGCCGCGCTTCCCGTCACGGCGGGAGCGCCTTCTTTTGTCGCGCGATAATATACCGTATACTCCCCGGCGTCGCGGTAAACGGGAGCCGTGGCACGATACGTTCCGCCCTCGCTTTCCGCGTACTGAATTTGTGTGCCGTCGGGGGCGTCGACCGTGATACCGTGGGACTGGCCGTCATAGACGCCCGTGTAGCCCTCCGCGCTGACCTGTAACAGATTCGGCGTGATATCGGCTTGTGTTTGCGTCTGCTGTTCCCCGGTGGGAATCCAGTAATTGTGAGCGCCCGCGCCGCGCAGGGTCAGACCCGTAATGAACACGGTTTTATCGGTTCCGGGTTCCGGGTTCTCGAACGCGCCGGAGACGGTGAATGTGATATCGTCGCCGGGAATTTGTCCCTGCAAGGCCGCCCCGGAGAGGATGAGGGACACATTTGTGTTTCCGTCGTAGGGCTTATCGGCGGCGGAAATCCCGGAGAGCGTCACGGGGCGCTTGTAAATCATGACCGTTTCGGAACCGCTGGCGGGTTCGTAGCCGCGCTTCTCGGCGCGATAGTAAACGGTATACTGTCCGGCATCCCGGTAGACGGGCATGGTCTCGCCGAATGTCCCGTTTTCCTGTTCGCTGTAAGTGACGGCCGCCCCTTCCGGCGCTTCCACGCGGATACTATGAAACTCTCCGTCGTAGACATCGACATACGCTTCCGCTTTCACTTCCAGCATATTCGGCGTAATGTTCGCCTTTGTTTCGGTCTGCTGTCCCTCTGACGCCAATCTGTAATTTCCGACATTTTCGCCGCGCAAAGCCAGATTTGTGATGAACACGGGCTTTTCGTCTCCGATTTCGGCGTCCTCAAACGTTCCGTCGGCCACAACAGACAGGCGGTCGCCCGTGACGACACCGCTTATGATAACGTTATCATAAATCAGTTCCGCGTACGCGCTTTCGTCGTACGGCTTATTGTTCGCCCGGATTCCCGACACCGTGACGGGACGCCGCGTAATCTCGACGGCCGCGCTTCCCGTTACGGTAACGCCGTCGGCGCGTTGGGCGCTATAATAAACGATATAGTAGCCCGCGTCCACGTATGCCGGATTTTCGGAATGATAAGCGCCGTTTTCGCTTTCGCTGTAGGTCACGGAAACCCCGTCGGGCGCGTCCACGGAAATCCCGTGCGCGTTCCCGTCGTAAGCGCCGGAAAAGCCCGTTGCCGTTACCTGCAGGTCGTTCGGCGTAATGTTCGCTTTGGTTTCGGACTGCTGTCCGGTCTCCGCGAGGCGATAATTTCCGGCGTCCGCGCCGCCCAGTGTCAAGCCGCTTATCGTAACGGTTTTATTGTCGCCAACTTCCGCGTTGTCGAAAGTTCCGGCCGCCGTTATCGTTAATTCGTCGCCGCTTACGATTCCCTTAAACTTTACGCGGCTGTTGTTCAGTGTGGCGACGGTCGTGCCGTCGTAGGGCTTATGATTCGCCGTGATACCGGATACCGTGACCTCCCGGCGTTGAATCTCCACCTGTCTGGAATCCCGAACCGTGGGATACGTCCCGCCCGACACCTGATACCATACCGTATAAGTTCCGGCGTCCCGGAATACGGGATTTTCCTCCGTGTAAACGCCGTCTTTCTCAAGACCGTAAAGAATTGTCGATTCCTGCGGCGCGGATACCCGGATACCGTGTGCCGCGCCGTTGTAGACGCCCCGGTAGCCTTCCGCCGTGACGTACTCTTTCAGTCCGGGCGTCGAACTGCCGCCGGAACTGATATGGGGTACGGGTTCCGGTTCCGGTTCAGTTATCTTTTCCCAAGCGGCGTAAAGAATCGTATCAATACGGATTATATCCGCGTCGAAGTCAAATTCACGCCGGGAGCCGTTTTTCTCCGCGCGCCAGCCCCGGAACAGATAACCGTCTTTTACGGGGTCAGCGGGTTTTCGGGCGTACCCGCCTTCGTCCATATAGACGATTTGCGGGGCAATCTCTGTGCCGCCGTCCGCGTCGAAAAATACCGTGTAGGATTCCCGGCCGGATGTCGTGACGGCGTAGGAGGAAAAGCGGCTGCTGTAGATATAAATCACGGTGTCGTTGCCCGCGCCGGATACGTAATACGTGCCGTCGAGGCCGTCAAAAACGGCGGGACGCTCCGCGATTCTCCGGAATGTCGTTGCCTCTCCGCCGTGACAGCGGATAACGACCGGACTGTAACGGCCTGTCAGGTCGTAACGTAACGGAATTTCAATCACGCGGTGGGCTTCCGTTACCTTTACGGGAACGCCCGGAGTTACGTTTTCCGTTCCGTCGTCCTCCGTCGTGGTGAGGGAAACCGTCTTTTCAATGTCAATCGAAAGATAATCCAGTTTTGCGGTAGGGTCTCCGCCGTATATCTCTTTTGAGGCGTCGGCGATGTCCTGCCGCTCCTGTCTTATTGTTTCGTTATCGTTCGCGGTCGCGTCGGTTAGCACGCGCACATCCATGGACAAGGAAACGTCTTTTTTCTGGTTCGACGCCAGCGCCGTGTCGTCGTCGCAGGCCAGTTCCTGTAACGCTTTTACAATGTCCGATTTCGCGCCGTTGTCCGTGCCGCCCGTCTGCGTGTTATTTTTACTCGTGTCCTGCGTCAAGCCTTGGACGCCGAGAAAACCGGAATCTCCGCCTTCCTCTTTCGTGAAACTGGCGTAGCCGCTCCGGGTTCCCTCCGCCCAGTTCGCTTTGTAGGTCAGATTGTCCGTGTTGCCGTTGGGAATGGACACTTTCAGTCTCGAAAGCGCGTTGTCGGCCGTCCAGCCGGTGAAAACATACCCGTCCCGAACCGCCTCGGGCAACGTGACCGCGCCGCCGTCGCTCGGGAACGTCGCGGCGCGGGTGTCGCCGGAACCGCTCCAAATTCCCGACGCGTCGGGCAAATCCCCGCCTTCCAATAAAAGCGTAACGGTATACTGTTCCGCCGTCCAGTGCGCGAACAGCGTCGCGTCGGAATTGCAGATTGTCTCCGGCGTGACCGCCTCCCCGCCCGTTTTGACCGTGTGCCACCCGTCGAACAAATACCCCTCCCGCGCGGGTACGGGTAACGCGCCGTACGCGCTTCCGGCGTTCAAAGTTCTTGTTTCCGTGACGGGATTGCCGCCGTTGCTGTCGAAGCGAAGTTTGAACGCGGTACCCGTCATCAGCGGAACCGTGACCGTATAATCCAGATAGTTTACGCTGGACACGCTGACGCTGACGGAACCGGACAGCGTTCCCGCCTCGCCGGATACGTCAAACAAAACCGCGCTTCCGTCCAGCGTCGCCGCGCCCGCGATAAGGTCACCGCTTATGCCGGAAATTGCACAAGAAAATCCGTCCTCCAGATACGCGCTCAAATCTACATGGGCGTTTTGCAAACCGTGCGCCAGCGTGACCGCCTCCGTCAAGACGTTTTCATGTGCGGCTTTGGTAATCGTGAAATCCGCGTCCGCGCTTGCGGCCGGGAGATTGCGGCTCTCCGCGATTTCCACGCGCATGGTATACGCTCCCGCCGGGAGTACGGCGATTTCTTCGGGCGTGGACGAAATAAACGCTTCCGCACCTCTGATTTTGTACGAATAGGAAGTAAGTCCATAGTCACGGATAGCGTCTCCGTCACCCAGCAGGACGGCGAGCGTTTCGGCGGTCTCGGAAAACTCGACCGTCAGCATGGGAACGGCGGGAATGCCTCCGTATTCCCAACTGTCTTTGGTACGGCCGGGGTCGGCTCTGTCGACTAAAGACAGCCGCAGACGAATGGACGCCCGGCTTATGGAAACTGTCTCGTGTCCCAGCGCGTCGTCATGATTCGCTAACGTTACTTTATAGTAAACCGTATATTCGCCCGCGTCGGTATAGGACGGTTTTTCCGTGCTGTACACGCCGCTTTCGGTTTCGCTGTACGTGATAACGGCACCCTCCGGCGCGGTCACCGTGATACTGTGCGGCTTGGCGTCATAGGAACCGCTGTAGCCTTTCACGCTTACATTTAACGCGCTGGCGGTAATGTTCGCGGCCGTCTCGGACTGCTGTCCGCGGTCGGCGAGACGGTAGTTTTCCGCGTCCGCGCCGCGCAGTGTGAGGCCGCTTATCGTAACCGTTTTTCCGTCGCCGGGTTCCGCGTCCTCAAAGCGTCCCGTCGCCGTTACTGTCAGCGCGTCACCCGTTATAATACCGTCAAACGTAACGTTGTTATAATTCAGTGTCGCGCTGGTATTGCCGTCGTACGGCTTATCGTCCGCCGTGATTCCGGAAACTGTCACGGCGCGCTTTTCTATGATAACGCTTCGCGTTCCGGTTACCGTTTCCGCGCCCGTCCGCGTCACGCGATAGTATACCGTATAATTTCCGGCGTTGCGATAGGCGGGATTTTCCGCGCCATAGGTGCCGTTTTCGGTCTCGCTGTAGGTTACGGTAACGCCGTCCGGCGCGGTTACGCTGATACTGTGCGCCTCGCCGTCGTAGACGCCGCTGTAGCCTCTGGCCGTCACGTTTAAGGCGTTGGCGGTAATATTCGCGGCCGTTTCGGACTGCTGTCCGGTCTCCGAAAGTTGATAGTTGTCAGCGTCCGCGCCGTCAAGCGTCAAGGCGCTTATCGTAACCGTTTTTCCGTCGCCGGGTTCCGCGTCCTCAAAGCGCCCCGCCGCCGTCACAGTCAGCGCGTCGCCTTCAATGATACCGTCAATCGTAACGTTACTGTAATCCAGTGCCGCTTCCGTTGTTCCGTCGTACGGCTTATCGTCCGCCGTGATTCCCGATACCGTCACGGGCTTCTTGCTGATAGTGACAGTCGCGGAACCCGTGACAGCATTCGCGCCGATTTTCGTTGCCTTGTAGTAGACCGTATAACTTCCGGCGTCGGTATAGGACGGATTTTCCGCGCCATAGGTGCCGTTTTCGGTCTCGCTGTACGTGATAACGGCGTCCTCCGGCACGGTTACGACAATACTGTGCGATTGTCCGTCATAGACGCCGTTCCAGTCCTCCGCGCTGATATCCAGCGTCAGGGCGGTAATGTCGGCGGTAGTGGTTGCCTGCTGTCCGGCTTCGGCAAGCACATAGTTTCCGGCGGAGAATCCGCCCAGCGTCAACTCCGTTATGGTAACGGTTTTCTCCGTCCCGGTTTCGGCGTCCTCGAACGCGCCCGCCGCGCTGACGCTTAACTCGTCTCCCGTCAGAAGTCCGTCAAATGTAACGTTATCATAATGGAATGTTACATTGGTATTGCCGTCATAGGGCTTGCTTTCGGCTGTGATTCCGTCGACGCGGACTTCTCTCCGCGCGATGTTCACGGACACGCTTCCGGTCACGATTTCGGAGCCTTCCTGTTCCACGCGGTAAAAAACGGCATAGTTTCCGGCGTCGGCATATTCGGGGCTGTCGGCGTAATAATCGCCGTCCTCGGTTTTACTGTAAATGACGGTCGCCCCGTCCGGCGCGGTTACGATAACGCCGTGCGCGTCGCCATCGTACACGCCCGAATAGCCTTGCGCCGTCACGTCCAGCGGGTTCGGCGTGATACTGGCCTTCGTCGTTTCCTGCTGTCCGGCCTCCGAAAGCTGATAATTTCCGGCGTCCGCGCCGCCTAACGCTAAATTTGTGATAACGACGTTTTTCCCGTTGCCGGTCTCCGCGTCCTCAAATTCGCCCGTTGCGGAAAGCGTCAGTTTGTCGCCGTCCAGAATGTTATCAAAGACAACATCCGTGAAAATTAACGCCGCGTCGGTGTCGCCGTTCCACGCCTTGTCACCCGCCCGGATTCCGGAAACCGTCACTTCGCGCTTTGTGATAGTGACTGTCGCGCTCCCCCGAACCGTCGAGTAGCCGTCGCGTTCCACCTTATAATAAACGGTATAACTTCCGGCGTCTCGGTACGCGGGATTCTTTACTTGATAGTCTCCGTCGGCGCTTTCGCTGTAGCTGACAAACACTTTGTCCGGCGTGGTAAGCGTGATACTATGGGATTCGCCGTCATAAACGCCGTTGTAGTCCTCCGCGACAACCTCCAATGTTCCCTCCGAAATCGTAAAGGAAACCGTGTTTTGTTCCGGCAACTGATAATTATCGTTTGACAAACTCTCGGCCGTGGCGGTATACGTTCCCGCGTCGGTTTGTCCGCCCGTGACTGTAACGCCACAGGTATCGCCGTCAAGCAGTCCGCTTACTGTAACCGTGGGGAGCTTCTCCGCGCCGTCATAAATAAAACTGGTTTCATCCCATGTCAGGCTGACCGTTTTCTTGGCAATGCTGACGGCCGCCTGTCCGCTGACGGGAGCGGCACCCGTCAGCGTGACTTGATAGTAAACGACGTACTCTCCTGCGTCTGTGTAGGTGGGACTGGCCTCACTGTAAAGCCCGTCTTTGCTGTCGCTGTAATTGATAACAGCCCCGTCCGGCGCGGTAACAGTAATGCTATGGGACTGCCCGTCATAAGTGCCGCTGTATCCCCGCGCCGTTACGTTTAACTCGTTCGCGGTAATGTTCGCGGTCGTTGCGGACTGCTGTCCGGTCTCCGCAAGTTCATAATTCGCAACGTTCGCGCCGGAAAGCGTCAAGCCGCTTATCGTAACCGTTTTTCCGTCGCTGACATCCGCACTGTCAAAGGTACCTGTCGCCGTGACCGTCAGCGTGTCGCCCGCTATGATACCGTTAAAAGTTACGTTATCATAATTTAACGTCGCGTCGGTGTTGCCGTCGTAGGGCTTATTCGCCGCCGTGATTCCCGATACTGTCACGGGCTTCTTGCTGATAGTGACAGTCGCGGAACTCGTGACAGCGTTCGCGCCGATTTTCGTTGCCTTGTAGTAGACCGTATAACTTCCTGCGTCCTTGTAAGACGGATTATCGCCGTACGTGCCGCTTTCGGTCTCGCTGTACGTCACGGTAACATCCTCCGGCGCGTCGACGCTGATACTGTGCGCTTCGCCGTCATAGACGCCGCTGTAGCCCTGCGCCGTCACGTTTAACTCGTTGGCGGTAATGTTCGCGGTCGTTGCGGACTGCTGTCCGGTCTCCGCAAGTTCATAATTCGCAACGTCCGCGCCGGAAAGCGTCAAGCCGTTTATCGTAACTGTTTTTCCGTCGCCGACATCTGCACTGTCAAAAGTACCTGTCGCCGTGACTGTCAGCGTGTCGCCCGCTATGATACCGTTAAAAGTTACGTTATCATAATTTAACGTCGCGTCGGTGTTGCCGTCGTAGGGCTTATCGTCCGCCGTGATTCCCGATACCGTCACGGGCTTCTTGCTGATGGTGACAGTCGCGGAACCCGTGACAGCGTTCGCGCCGATTTTCGTTGCCTTGTAGTAGACCGTATAACTTCCTGCGTCCTTGTAAGACGGATTATCGCCGTACGTGCCGCTTTCGGTCTGGCTGTACGTCACGGTAACATCCTCCGGCACGTCGACGCTGATACTGTGCGCTTTGCCGTCATAGACGCCGCTGTAGCTCTGCGCCGGCACGTTTAACTCGTTCGCGGTGACGTTCGCGGTCGTCTCGGAC